>OMYS01000096.1 GCA_900315305.1 uncultured Eubacteriales bacterium | reverse complement strand
AATCTTGTCGATAATCTGATCTTTATTCTGTATCATCTCAGTGCTCCGTTCTTTTGTTTATGTTCTATTGTTTAAGTTCTTATGATTTATTCTCCCTGCTTCTTCTTGATTGCAGCCTCGATGAGTCCCCGGAACAGCGGATGCGCCCTGTTCGGTCTCGATTTGAACTCCGGATGGGCCTGTGTCGCCACGAAGAACGGATGGTCCTTAAGCTCGACCATCTCGACGATCCGGTCGTCGGGAGAGATGCCGGAGAGGGTCATTCCCGCATTTTCCAGTTCGATGCGGTAGTCGTTGTTGACCTCATAGCGGTGTCTGTGACGCTCGGAGATGTTCCGTTCTCCGTAAAGCCGGAAAGCGTCCGTATCCTCCCGCAGGATGCAGGGATAAGCTCCAAGCCGCATGGTCCCGCCGAGGTCGGTGACGTCCTTCTGCTCGGGCATGAGGTCGATGACCGGATGTGCGGTCGAAGGGTCGAATTCGGTGCTGTTCGCGTCCTGAAAATGAAGGACATTCCGCGTAAAGTCCACGATCGCCATCTGCATTCCGAGGCAGATTCCGAGATACGGGATCATATGCCGGCGGGCGTAGGTCGCGGCGTAAATGATGCCCTCGATGCCTCTGCCGCCGAACCCGCCGGGGACGATAATGGCGTCAGCCTGACTAAGGAGCCCGTCTGCGGTCTGTTCATTCAGATCCTTCGATTCGATCCACCTGATCGTGACCTCCGCGTGGTTGGCGATGCCGCCGTGCTTCAGGGCTTCCACGACGGAGAGATACGCATCGTGCAGGGCGGTGTATTTTCCGACGAGCGCGACGGTGACGGAGGTCTTTGGATTCCTGAGGGCGCTGACCATATTTTCCCATTCACGAAGGTCAGGAGCCGGAGAATCGAGATGCAGGCAGTCGAGGACCCGTTCTGCAAGATGCTCTTCTTCCATGACGAGGGGCACTTCATACAGGTATTCCACATCTCTGTTCTCCAGGACGTTTTCGGGAGGAACATTGCAGAAGAGGGCGATTTTATCCCGGACGCCCGCGGGGACCGGATACTCTGAGCGGCAGACGAGGATATCCGGCTGGATACCGAGCTGCTGGAGCTGCTTGACGCTCATCTGGGTCGGCTTTGTCTTGAGTTCGCCGGACGCTCTGAGATAGGGAATCAGGGTCACGTGAATGATGATGACGTTCGATTTCCCTTCTTCCCACTGGAACTGACGGATCGCCTCCAGAAACGGCTGGCTCTCGATATCGCCTACCGTTCCGCCGACCTCGATGATGGAAATGATGTCCTTATCGGGATCGTCGGAGCTGAAAAAGCGCGATTTGATTTCATTTGTGATGTGCGGGATCACCTGAACGGTACCGCCGCCGTAATCGCCGTGCCGCTCCTTGTTGAGGACGGCCCAGTAGACTTTTCCGGACGTCACGTTCGCGTGGAAGTCCAGGCTCTCGTCGATGAACCGCTCGTAATGTCCGAGGTCGAGGTCGGTCTCTGTTCCGTCGTCCGTCACAAAGACTTCGCCGTGCTGGATCGGGTTCATGGTCCCGGGATCGATGTTGATATACGGATCGAATTTCTGCATGGTCACCCGGAAGCCTCTCGCTTTGAGAAGTCTTCCGAGGGAAGCTGCGGTGATGCCTTTGCCGAGGCCGGAGACAACGCCGCCGGTAACGAAAACATACTTCATGTTGTGCCTCCTCGTTATTTCAGGAACGCCTCGGCGTTCTTGCCGCGACGTGCGCGGCGCGTAAGCGCCTTCCACTGCGCACGGCTGCGATCCGCCGGAGGCTTTTATTATGAGAACCGCTTCGCGAACCTCATAATCATAATGCGGGCGATTTCATCGCCCTTTTATCGTCAGTTCCTTGCGGAACTTCCGATAAGATCTATTCTTCATCGCGAGATTGTACTCACAATGAAGGCAAGTTTCACTTTGCGCGCGTATCTCATGTCTAAAGACACGAGTATTGCGCGATGAAGAATAAAAAGGGTGACAAAGGCACCGGGTACATTTATACCGGACGCCGTTGTCACCCTATAAATATGTTTTAGTATAAGCGCTGTCCATGAAAAAGTAAAGAAAAAATGACAGCAGTGCAGCCTGTGATCTTCCCTTTTGGAACGATTGTATTCCGGTGTTGCGGACAACGGAAAGCTACGGTATATTAGATTAATAACTATTTTTGCGTCGGCCGGTCCTTCGGTCAGCCG
Organism: uncultured Eubacteriales bacterium; assembly: GCA_900315305.1. GTDB lineage: Bacteria > Bacillota > Clostridia > Lachnospirales > Lachnospiraceae > Chordicoccus. The sequence continues at coordinate 1,110 of OMYS01000096.1, read as the reverse complement.
CATTGATTACGAGGTAGGTTCTATGATGAATATTCGGGAAGAAGCTCATAAGATGAAACTCAGCTCGCCTGTTCTGGCGGCTACATCAAAAGACGTGCGCAACGGTGCGCTCCTTGCTGCCGCAAAGGCTCTTGAGGAGAACAAGGAGGAGATTTTCGCGGCCAACAGGATCGATCTTGAAAACGCGGAAAAGAACGGTATTTCCGGAGCCGTGATCAAGCGCCTCAAATTCGACGAAGGGAAACTAGTGTCAGTCATCGAAGGTCTCCATCAGCTGGCTGTCATCGGCGTCATCTTCGAGGCGAGACCGGATGCCCTGGTCCAGATTTCCTCCCTCTGTATCAAGAGCGGGAACTGCGCGATCCTGAAGGGCGGAAAAGAGACCGCCGAGACCAACCGGAAACTTTTCTCCGTCATTCATAAGAGCGTGACGGAAGCCGGTCTGCCGGAGAGCTGCCTGCTTCAGGCTGAGCTGCACAATGAGATCGATGAGCTTCTGCGCTGCGACAGGGATGTGGATCTTCTGATCCCGCGCGGGTCGAACCGTTTTGTCCGCTATATCATGGACAATACGAAGATTCCGGTCATGGGACATGCTGACGGGATCTGCCATATTTATGTGGATGAGGACTGTGATTTTGAGAAGGCGATCCCTGTGATCATCGACGCAAAATGCCAGTACACGGCTGCCTGCAACGCAGTCGAGACACTGCTTGTCAACAGAGAGATCGCCGGTGAATTCCTCCCGAAGGTGAAGGCCGCGCTGGATGCCGCGGGCGTTAAGATCCGCGGAACGGAGGAGGTATCGAAATTCATTCCCTGTGAGATCATGGGGGAGGATGATTTTGCGACCGAGTATCTGGAGCTGGTTATTTCCATTAAGCTGGTCGCGGATGTGAAGGAAGCCTGTGAGCATATAAACCGCTTCGGCTCGCATCACACGGATTCGATCCTGACAGAAAATGATGAAACTGCGGCATATTTCATGCAGATGGTGGATTCCGCAGGAGTATACAGGAATATTTCGACCCGCTTCGCGGACGGCTTCCGCTACGGATTCGGCGCTGAGGTCGGCATTTCGACCGGAAAGATCCATGCGCGCGGACCGGT
>OMYS01000063.1 GCA_900315305.1 uncultured Eubacteriales bacterium | reverse complement strand
GAGCTGCGCGAGCTTTGCCTCAGCGGCTGTCTGCGCGGCCTGCCTGGCGGTGAGGGCGGACTTTGCCGCGGCGAGCTTGTCGTTGGCGGCGGAGACCCATTTGTCGAGGTTTGCGACGAAGGTGTCGGCGTCGGTTTCAGTACCGTCGGAGTAACCATTGTCCATTGTAGCCGTGCTTCCGCCCGTTCCGTAACCGACGCTGACCGGACCGCTGGCATGGACAATGTTCCAGTAGTGGCCGAAATCACTAAATGAGGCGCCGGGGTTATTCTTGTACACATCTTTTTCTTCTGTGTACCACATATAGAAGGCCCAGTCCACATCATTCGTGCCAGCCCAGTTTTCACTGTATACAGATGAGTTTCCATATACGGCATCTGGGGAATTGAAATACCAGTGATTGATCATACCGGTGGCATTGTTGATAACTTGGATAAAGGCATTGGAGATGTTCGCAAACAGTGTTTTCCGGTAACTGATCTTGACATCCGGATTATAGTTATCGGTATCTGTTATGTACGCTGGATTTGCTTTTTCATCTTCCCGGCATTCAATCTGCTTTTTGACCATTTCAGCAGAACGCTTTAAGCCATCTGCACTCAGCCCGTCGTAGAGATATTTATAGAAGTCGTCTGTCATATATTTCGCGAGACTGGTCTTCTTCAGATCGTCCAGCCATGAGGACAGTGTTACGCCGTTTTCTCCCACATTGGCGTTCACATAGTCAACGCCCGCATTGTCCACGGCCTTCTGCGCATCCTCCACAGCCTTTTCTGCCTCGGCGGTGCCGTCGAGCGCTGCCTTCGCGTCCGCGACCTTCTGGTCCGCGGCGGTCTTTGCATTTTCTGCGGCGGTTACGGCTGCGTCCGCCTCGGAGGATTTGCCATCGAGCGCGGTCTGCTGCTTTTTGAGGTCTTCGAGGGAAGAGTTGGCATTATTGAGATCCGTCTCGGCGGTGTCCAGCTCCTTCTGCGCCTGCTCTGTGGCAGCCTTTGACTGGTCTGCGGCCTGATTTGCGGCAGCGGCATCGGTCTCTGCCTTGTCGGCCTCGGCTTCCGCGGTCTTCTGCGCATTTTCAGCGGCATCCTTCTCGGACTTCTTCTCGGCGATCAGCGCCTCCTGGTTCTTCTGGTAGTCGGCGAGGTTCTTCGCCGCAGTGTCCGCATTTGCCTGGGCCTGATCTACGGCCTGGTCAGCGGAAGCTTTTGCATTTTCCGCATCAGTGACAGCGGACTTCGCGTTGTCTGCCTCCCTGGCGGCGTTGTCACGGGCTGTCTCAGCGGCGGCTGCATCGGCTACAGCGGCGTCGGCAGCGGCCTTCGCATTTTTCTGATTTTCCGCGGCGGTGTCGGCAGCGGCCTGCGCGTTCTTTACATCATCCTCGGTGACGCCGGCATTTTCCTCCGCCTGCTTCTGTGCATTTTCAGCGGCGGTCTGCTCAGACTCAGCCGTCTTCACATTTTCCTGCGCATCTGCGACATCCGTCGCCTTCTCAGCGGCGGCCTTCGCGGCTTCCTGCGCTGCAGCTGCGGCCTCGGCGGAATCATGATCTGCCTGCTGCTCGGCCTGCTCCGCGGCGGCCTGCTGCGCAGCGGCTGCATCGGCAGCCGCCTTCGCGGCCTGCTCAGCCTCCTGCTTCGCGGCGACATCTGCCTGCGCCTCTTCATATGTCTGGGGAGCGGAAGCTGTACTTTCCTCCTGCGCGGAGGAATCCTGCGCGGAAGTCTCCGGCTGGTTGGCGGAAGCATCCTGTGCCGCAGTGTCATCAGCGAATACGGCCTGGGAGTTTACGCCTGCTGCGATTACGCCTGCCGCCACGAGCCCTGCCAGTGCTGCTGTGTTCTTTTTCATTTTCGTAAGACCTCCTTACATCGCGCGTATCTGATGTTTGTTGTCATTCTTGCCAGTTATTTATGTTGGAAACGCGCACAATATATTAATATTGTACAAATTTTATCACTGTGCTTGGGAAAAGTAAAGAAGGGGATGGATGATGAGGAGGCAGTGTGGGAGACGTCCCAGGGAGTTGCCTTCAGAAGGGGCCTCTGCTATATTGAAGACAATCAATCATAGAAGGATGAGAGATTATGGAGCAGAAAAAGTATAGAAGAAGATATCAGAGCTTTCTGTGCAGCCTGCGGGCGCTCGAGGAGGCGAGGACGCGGGATTTGACGGATGATTTTGTGGTCAGCGGAACGGTGCAGAAGTTCTGCCTCTGCTTCGATATTGCGTGGAAGGTGATGAAGGACATCATTGTGAACTACCACGGAATCGGAACATTTGCCACGGGATCGCCGAGGGAGACGCTGCGGATGGCGGGATCTGTCGGGCTGATTTCGGGAGATGTCTGGATGCGGATGTTGCGGGACAGAAATGATCTGACGCACGATTATGACGGGTCTCTGGCGGAGAGCTCGGTGCATCGCATTGTGGATGTGTATTTGCCGGTCATGGAAATGTTCCGGGACGTGGCCGGAAAATATATGGATCTGATGGACAAGGATGAGGGTGAGACGTGATGGACGCGAAGCTGCAGAAGGAACTGGATTCTATGAATATGAGTCTTGAGGATATTCTGCGCGAGGTGGAGCGGATCTGCAGGGCGCACGGCGTGGAGCATCTGTATCTCTTCGGATCCTACGCGGCGGGGAATCCGACGGCAACGAGCGATATTGATGTGGTGATCAAGGGCGGACATGATCTCGATACGCTGAGGGAGGAGATTGACGAGATCATGACGCTGAAGAAGATCGATCTTTTTGTGTATGACGAGATCGGGAATAAGGAACTGCGGGACGAGATCGATCAGTACGCGAGGAAGATCTATTGAGGTGGGACTGAGAGCGTTTAGCGTAAATTTCATGAAAAGTTCAAAGTAGATACTCACATAAAATCTGTGACGATGCGTATTTTTTAGTAGTAGAAAGATGCGGGAGCGCATATTTTTGAACGGTAAAAATATGCGTGCATGCATATTTTTAAACGAAAAGTAGTGTACACCGATAGCTTCCCTATGCTATTCTGATTCCAGGAGGGAAATGCTATGCTGAAGAGAAGTGCGGAAGCTGACCTGGATGCATTTTTGGAATCGGATGAGAAAAAGTGTCTGGTTATCAGAGGTGCGAGACAGGTCGGAAAGACGTATCTGGTCCGAGAGGCGGGCAGAAAAAGGACGGGCTGGTCATTTATCGAGGTTAATTTTCTGGAACAGCCTCAGCTTAAGGATATATTTTCCGGCAGTCTGGATATTGCAGCACTGCTTCTTAATTTTTCGGTGATGCTTCCGTCCGCGCGGTTTGTACCCGGAAAGACGCTTCTGCTTCTGGATGAAATCCAGGAATGCCCGGAGGCTGTTACTTCTCTGAAGTTCTGGGCGGAGGACGGACGCTTCAGAGTGGTTGCTACGGGATCGATGCTGGGAATTGATTATAAGCGGCCGTCTTCTTATCCGGTCGGAGCGATTCGGTATCTGGATATGTATCCGCTGGGCTTTCGGGAATTTTTATGGGCAGAGGGCGTGGACGAAAGCGCAATTGAAGCCATCAGGGGTTTCTTTATGCGCAGGGAGCCTGTGCCGCGGGCCGTGCATGAACAGATGCTGAAATATCTGAAGCTTTATATGATCGTCGGCGGGATGCCGGATGTCGTGAACCGGCTTGTAGAAACAGGTGACATCAGAGAAGTGGACAAGCGGCAGCGGGAGATTCTTTCTGATTACCGGTATGATATCGCGCACTATGCGTCTCCGGATATCAAGATCAAGGCTGAGAAATGTTATTTTTCTCTTCCGCGGCAGCTATCCAAGGCGAACCATAAGTTTCAGTATTCTGTTGTGGAAAAAGGAAGCACAAAGAGAAAATACGGTTCCAGCATTGACTGGCTTGAGCAGGCAGATCTTGTGACCGCCTGTGCGAGTGTTTCAAAGATAGAATTTCCGTTGGATTCATTTGCTGACAGCAACAGCGTCAGACTGTATCCTCTGGACACGGGACTTCTGCTGGGAATGTTTGATTATTCGGTCAAAATGGCGCTGATGAATGACGGGACAGAGGAAAGTCCTGTCATATTACAGGCCAAGGGTGGCATATACGAGGCTCTTGTGGCGGATATTCTGACGAAGAACGGGCACAGGAATTTGTACTTTTATAAGAATGATACTACGGCGATTGAGATCGAATTTCTGATTCAGTCGGACGCCGGAATCGTTCCGATTGAGGTAAAGGCGGGAAATAACCGTTCCCGATCGCTTGACCGGATTCTTAAGAAGAACCAGGCTATGACCGGATATAAATTGATCGATGGCAATGTGGGGGTCAGTGACCGGAAGGTGAGCATCCCGCTGTATATGGCTATGTTTCTGTGACTGCCGGGAGTGAAGGATGTTGATTTCCCGGGAGGCCTTTGCTATATTGAGAGCAATTATTTGGAAGGAGCGTAAGGGTTGATCGCGGACGCAAAGACAACGGGAAAGATTTCTGAGATGCGCTATCTGAATGCGGACAATGCGGACAGGTACCGGTGCATTATGCGCATTTTTTATGAGCAGTACGGGAAGCTGAAGTACTGGCTCTATCAGGAGGATGTCTACCGGCTCATGGTGCAGGACCCGTATTTTCAGGGGTATCAGCTCGAGCAGTGTCAGCAGGACCTGACGATGCTGACGGAGTGGAAAAACCTGGCTGCGGTGCAGGACACGAGAAATGTCCGGACGGTGGAGGAATTCCGCAGCCGGAAGTTTCGATATATGATGACGGAGTACAGCGTTGAGATCGAACGGCTTGTTGAGCGGCTCGCGAATCTGCACATCGAGGGCTCCTCTCTGGAGCCCTCTCTTCTTGAGCGGATCCGGATCGCGCTTGAGAAATTTCCGGAGATGGCAAATGAAGAGCCGGAGCGCGTCTACTCGTGGTGGAATAACATTAACAATGACTTTGTCCGGCTGAACCGGAATTATCAGGATTATATCAGGGACTTAAGCAGCGTGAAGGCCGAGGAAATGATGAAGACGGAGGCGTTTCTCATTTTCAAGGACAGGCTGATCGAGTATCTGCGGAGTTTCGTGAAGAGTCTTCAGAAAAATGCGGGGATCATCGGCGAGGTTCTCGCGGAGATTGATGAGGATACGCGGGACCAGGTGATGGGGCTGGTGGTCCGCTATGAGCTGTCGATCCCGCGTGTGGACGGCGAGGTGACGGAGAGCGAGCTTCGCGAGAAGAATTACGGGCGCTTTGAGAGCATTTTCGACTGGTTTGTCGGCAGGCACGGGGATGACAGCGAGGCCGGTCACCTCTTCGACGCAACAAATGAAATTATCCGCCGGATTACGCGCTACGCGGCGCGGATCAGTGAGAAGAATTCGCTCGGCGTCGGTCGGCGGGAGGAGTACAGGAAGGTCGCGGAGCTGTTTCTTGCCTGTGGAGACCTCGAGGAGGCGCACCGGATGTCGGCGATGGTGTTCGGCATGGAGCGGCCGTGGCATCTGCGCTCGGAGAAGGTGAGAGAGACGGACAGCATGAATACGTCCGTCTACGATGAGGCACCTGATGTGTTTGTTCTGAAGTCGCGCGTCCGCGGCGGCCGGGAGAAGGAGAACCGGACGGCTATTTCTGACACGGCCCGCGAGCGGGAGCGTGTGAAGCGTGACACGATGCGGCGGCTTCGCAGGGAGAGGAAGAAGCTCACGGCTCTGGAAGAAAACAGGTGCATTGATTTTGCTCATTTGCCGGTTATTGAGGCCGGCGTGCGGGGCATTCTGCTTCGCTGGCTCTCTGATGCGATGGAGAGCCCGGACCATTCGGCGCGGACGGAGGACGGCCGGAATTTTCATCTGGACCTTGCGGACAGGGCGGAGAAGTGCGTCGTGCACTGCGAGGATGGGAATTTTACGATGCCGCATCTGCGGATCTGCTTCGATGATGCGGAAGAAGGGTGACACCTTACAAAGACAGGAAGGAGCGTATTGACATGACGGAAGAGTTCGAGGCGCTGATGGACAGGCGGTGGATCCGGAAGTCTGAGGATCGGGACTTGTATTTTCGGATTCGGGACCAGCTCCCGGAGATTCGGAAATTTGCGACGGAGAAAATGGGCTGTCAGATTATTGAGACGCCGTCGCTTGTCAAGATGGAGAAGATCCCGGCGCAGCCGGAGAGCTTTATGGGAATCCGGGAGTTCACGGCGCCGGAGGATTACGCGTATCTGTGCGTCCTCCTCATGTTCCTCGAGGACAGGGAGGCCGGCGAGCAGTTTATCCTGTCGCAGGTTACGGAGTATTTTGCCGGAAATATGCCCGGCGGCGCCCCGGACTGGACGATTTACACGAACAGGCGGCGGCTGATCCGTGTGCTGCGCTACGCTGAGGCGCAGGGTATGCTGATCGTGACGGACGGAAATGAGGACAGCTTCATGGAGGGACGGGAGGCTGAGGTCCTCTACGAGAACACGGGCGCGTCGCGCTTCTTTATGCGGAGCTTTTCGACTGATATTCATGAGTATACATCGCCGAAGGATTTCGAGGGGAGCCGCTGGCTCGATGTCAATGAGGACCGCGGCATTGCGCGGCGCCAGCGCGTCTATAACCGACTCCTTTTTCTTCCCGGCATGTATAAGGCGGACGGCTCGGAGGAGGACTTTGAGTACTTGAAGAATAAAGGGCATTTCATGACTGAGGAGCTGGAGAAGCTCTTTGACTGCAGAATTCATATCCACAAGGGGAGCGCATATTTCCTGGCGGGGAACGATTGCCGCATGGGAGAGACGCTCCCTGAGGGCAATGTGATGTCGGACATGATCCTGCTTATCTGCGCGGAAATCAGGAAACAGGTGGAGAGCGGTGCATTTCCTGTCGGGGCGGATGAGATGATTCTGGTCGACCGGACTGTATTTGAGGCACTGCTTCGGGACGTGCGGAACCGGTACGGGTCTCATTTTACAAAGACGTACCGGGAAATGCCGGAGGGTGAGTGGATCCGGACTGTGACGGCGGAGATGGAGCTGTGGACGCTGGTACGGGAGATTCCGGAGAGCCATATGGTCCGCATCGCGCCGGCGGCAGGAAAGCTTGCGGGACGGTACCCGGAGAGCGGTGAGGCGCTTCCGGAGACGGGAAAGAAGAGAAGGAGGAAGCGCGGCGTATGAGCAGCAGATGGCAGGCAAATAAAATCGGACTGATCAATTTCTGGTACTACGACGAGCAGGAATTTCCATTTGTGAAGGGACGGATCCTTTTGCGAGGGGCCAACGGCTCCGGAAAATCTGTGACGATGCAGAGCGTTGTGCCACTGCTTCTCGACGGAAATATGCGCCCGGAGCGTCTCGATCCGTTTGGGTCGAGGGACAGGAGACTCTCGACATATCTGCTCGATGAGGACGATCCGCGGGAGGAGCGGACGGGGTATCTCTATCTTGAGTTCCGGCGCGAGGAGAGCGACACGTATATGACGGTTGGCATGGGCATCCGCGCGAGGAAGGGAAAGCCGCTCGATACGTGGTACTTCGGTATTGCTGACGGGAGACGCGTGGGAAAGGATTTCCTTCTGTACCGCGATCTTGGGGAGAAGATTCCGCTCTCAAGGCGGGAGCTTGAGAACCGGATCGGCGAGGGCGGTGAGGTCTTTACGCGCCAGCCGGATTATATGGCCTATGTGAACCGGCAGATTTTCGGCTTTGAGACGACGGAGCAGTACGGGGAAATGATTGACCTTCTGATTCAGCTCCGGACGCCGAAGCTCTCGCGGGATTTCAAGCCGACGGTCATCAATGATATTCTGAGTGATTCCCTGCAGCCGCTCTCGGATGAGGATCTCCTTCCGATGGCGGAGGCGATTGAAAATATGGACGCGCTCGAAATGAACTTAAAGCAGCAGAGGGAGGCCTGCAATGCGGGCGAGCGCGTCGCGCGCGTGTACAGCCAGTACGGCCGCAGAATGCTGCTGCGCCGCGC
>OMYS01000020.1 GCA_900315305.1 uncultured Eubacteriales bacterium | reverse complement strand
ATGCCGAGCGCGATGCCGAGCACCGGGATCAGGACCACAAAAATGAGGGCCATCCGCACATTGATCGCAAAGCTCATGACAATCGAGAAGATGATCATGAGCGGCGTGCGGACCGCAATGCGGATGATCATCTGGAACGCGTTCTGTACGTTCGTGACGTCCGTCGTCATTCGTGTAATCAGGGACGACGTCGAGAACTTATCAACATCGGCAAATGAAAAGTCCTGGATGTGGAAGAAGAGGTCCTGCCGCAGGTTCTTCGCAAAGCCGGCGCTCGCCGTCGCCGCTGCTCGCGCGCTCAGCGTTCCGAAGAGCAGAGAGAACATCGCCATGATGAGAAGCGCAAGCCCTGTCTCCAGAATCGGCGTCATGGAATTTCCCGTCATCTTGTCGATGAGATGGGCCATGAGCAGCGGAAGGATACATTCGAGGACAACTTCACCCGCGACGTAAATCGGGGTCAGAATCGTCACCCGCTTATACTCGCGGAGACTTCTGAGAAGTGTTTTGATTGTCTTCATGTTCTGTCTTTCCTTTCATTTTTTGTAATCATTCAGCACAACGAAGAACGCAAAGCGCTCCGGGGCCGGGGTACCGAGCAGTTACTCTTTTGCACCTGTTCAGCACCATATGGAGGATTTCCTGTCTTCAGGAACCTGTCTTCGCACATCCGGAGTCATCGCCGCGGTTTTCCAGATTTTCATACACGCGGTTCAAAAGGCCAAGAAGCGTATCCTTCTCATCGTCGCTTAAACCGGCGACAAGCCTTGCGTCCGCCTGCCTGTGGCTCTCCCTGCCCTCGCGGCCCTTGTCCAGCGCAAGCTGTGTCAGCGTGACGATCTTGTTCCGGTGATCGTCCGGGTCCTTCTCGCAGACGACGTAGCCGGCCTTCTCCATGCGGCTCACGATTCCGACAACCGTCGGATGCGAGACGTCCAGCATATCCTCGATCTGCTTCTGCGTCAGCTGTCCGCCGCTCTTTTCAAGCACATACATGGCGCGCATCTGACCGAAGGTCAGCCCGAGCGACTTCAGCTCAGCGTTGAAGTTCGCCTTCATGCGGTCGTGAATTTTCTTCAGCAGAGAAGGGATCTCGTAATCTTCCATAGCAGCCTTTCCTTCTATGATTCCGTTATGTATAGCGTGCTACAGATTAACGCAGAAAAAGACGCCTGTCAATGAGACAGACGCCTTTTCGTCATGTTTTTGTAGCACGCTACACATTGTCAAAGCACCTTTGTACAATATGTAGCATGCTACAGAATTAGTTGTATTAAACATACCGGGCGCCGCGCATGCGCGCGGGCTGCGGGCCGGTCAGAAGCAATTTCTCCCGACGCGGTGCGCAGTCCTTTCAGATCAGCTCTCTCAGCTTGTTTGCCGTGTACCTCAGGCACCCGTCCTCGAACGGATTGTTAAGCCCCGCGGCCTTCATCAGACCGTCGAAGAAATCAGACGCGGAGAGGCGGCACAGCTTCAGGTACGAGTTCCACGCCCCGCGGTAGTCCTTGTCCATCCAGACCTTGTACTGCAGCGCATTTGTCCCCGCGATGCAGTAGTCAATGTAGTACAGCGGGCAGTCATAAATGTGATGCTTGTTCTGCCAGAACGCGCCGCCCTCGTAGAGCGCGTTGCCGGTGTAGTCAAGGTGCGGCTTGTACTGCCTCTCGAGGTCGCGCCACACCTCATTTCTCTCCTTCGGGGAGAGCGACGGATTTGAGTACGCGATGTCCTGGAACTCATCGACCATCGTCCCGTACGGAATAAAGAGGATCGAGGACATGAGGTGCATGTAGACGTAGTCCTTCGCCCGCGCCCCGAACAGCAGGTTCATCCACGGCTCCGTGAAGAACTCCATCGACATCGAGTGCGTCTCGGCCGTCTCCATCGTGATGTCCGCGTGCTCGCGGATCGGATCGTCCGCGACGAGATAGCCCTGAAATGCATGGCCGCACTCGTGTGTGATGACGTCCGCATCGTCCGCCGTCCCGTTGAAGTTCGCGAAAATGAACGGCGCCTTGTAGTCGGGCAGATAGGTCATGTACCCGCCGACCTTCTTCGTCTTGCGGCCGAGCACGTCGAAGAGCTCATTGTCGCACATGAAATTCATGAACTTCGCTGTCTCCGGCGAGAGCTCGTTGTACATTTTCCGGCCGGCCATAAGGATCTGCTCCGGCGTGCCGATCGGGTTCGGATTTCCGTCCGGGAGATACACGCCCTCATCGATGTAGGTGAGATGCGGAAGGCCCAGCTTCTGTCTGCGCATTTCATTCAGGTCCTGGCAGAGCGGAACCCAGTCCTGCTTTACCTGCTTGCGGAATTCCTGGATGTCGGAGCGGCCGTAGCAGTTCCGCATCATGCGCGCGTAGCCGAGCGGCAGGTAGTTCTCATACCCCATGAGCTCACCCTGCTTCGTGCGGTTCTTCACGAGCTTGTCATAGATGTCATCGAACTCCTCCGCGTGCTCCGCAAAGAACCCGCTGTACAGGTCCCACGCTTTCTTTCGCACCTCGCGGCTCCTGTTGTTGAGGTATGGGGAGAGAAGCGATAGGTTCAGCGTCTCGCCGTTCCAGTCAAGCTTCGCCGTCGCGAGGATCCTGTTGTAGTCATCCTGCAGCCGATTCTCCTCCTGCATCAGCGGAATCAGCTTCTCATCGACCGACTTCATCGCAAGCTCGATATTCTTAAATGCAACCTTCCCGATCCGCATTTCGAGGTACGGACGGAACCTTGACTCGTAGAGCTTCCGCTGCCAGGCGACAACAAGGTTCCGGAACACCGGCGCGTTCTCATCATAGAACTTCTGCTCCGCCGCGTAGAACTCGTCCGTCATGTCGATATCGTGGCGAATCTCGGCGATCGTCATTTCCGTCATGACATGGTCTGTGAGCTTATAATATTTTTTGTGAAGCTCAAACTGCTCCTCGCCTGACTTTGCCGCGTCAAATGCACGGCCCATCTCCGCGAACTCTGTCTTCAGCTTCTCAAAGTCAACCCTTGTGTAGGGCATGTCTGAAAATTTCATGTGGCTGTTCTCTCCTTTCGCAGCGTCATAGCCTGTATACTACAGTTTTCAAGGCATCCGAGATTACACGCAGTCGTGAATATCAGAGCGGTGTCGGGCAGACTCCGCCATCTCTCAAGATGATTTTCGAGCTCCTTCTTTTAAAGTGTCCTCATCGCTCCTGATTTCACTGACTGCTTCCAAGATCCGATTGCGTGCGAACTGTAGTTATGTCACGCGGTAGCGCTTCCTGCGGCGCCTCACCCGCTTGCCGGGGTGCGCGGCCTTCCGGTAAGCCAGGATCTCATCCCCGATCGTCGTGTAGTCGCGCTCAAAGAGCTCTCCCGAAATCTGCTGCCTGAGCGTCTCCTCCGGCACGCGCTCGAGTATCTTCTTAGCGACGTCCGCCTTGCTGAGGTACTTATAAGCCGGCATTGCGTCGAGCGCCTGGATGTGCGCAAGCTCCGGCCTCCAGAGGATGCTGATCTTCTTCTCCGGCTCCATGTTCGGGTTTATCTTCGGATGACGGAGCATGTAAAAGTCGAGGAGTAGATCCTTACTTCCATTTTCAGCAAAGTTCAAATCACCCGTCGCTCCGTCCCTGTCGTCTTCGAAGGCCGGCGCATCCACTGCCTCGACCGTGATAATCCCCCAGTAGGGCGGCACGTGCTCCTCGATATGCATCGCGTGTCTCGTTCCGACCACCACGAAATTCATATCGTAGTACATGTCATAATTCTTCACCTGCCCTGCAAGCCTTGCGTATGTGTCGGCGTCGCTCTTGATCTCGATCCCGCAGATCTTATCCGGCATGACCATCACGGCGTCCGCCCTCGCGCGGCCGCTCATTTTCTCCTCGATGATACGGATCCGCCCGTACGTCTTCTCAAGGAAGTCAAAGAGCGGCCCGCGGATGTCCTTATCGTGCAGTACATGTTCTGAAAATGAATGGCTGTCTGGCACCTGTGCCTTCCTCCCGCGCTTTATATAAGTTTCTTGCGCTTACAGTATAAAGGCTCTGAACAGATGTTTCAATGCAGGAATTCCTTCATCCACACGGTCATCTCACCCTCACCGCGGTTGTTCCAACAGAAATACGGGACAGCACGAAGCGGGACTTCGACAAATGCCGGTTTTCGCTCTGCGTACAATGCACCGTCGGACCATGCATCTTCCCGAAGTCGTCTGCCGGATGCCTCAAGAACGACGCAGCCGCCGAATAAATCTGATTTCACAGCCTTCACCGGCTTTTCCGCATCAAGATAGATTTCCGACAGATTCTTTCCATTGTCAATTTCCTCGAGGCAGTATACAAGAGGTCCTCTCTGCAGGCAGACCTTCCCACAGTCGGCCCGTACATTCGGATTCGCACGAAGAATCCGCACAGGAAGCGAGCATGTCATCTCCACAGTCATATCATACGGAATACGGATCTCTGCATAGCCGTTTCTGACAGGACACACGCTTTGTTCTTCGAAGCTTTCCGGTCCTGCGCAAGACATCTCGAGCAGCTCATTTTTCTCCATCTGACATCCAGACAAATTCTGACTTATGGTTAATCCCCGATTTCCTGCAGTGATCTGTATATTCTCTGCATAATCCGGGATCCGCAGATAGAGCGTTATCCCTTCCTCCGGTACATCTGCAAATGAAATCCGATACTGCCCTTCGTACGGGAATCGCGACTCTGACGTGATCGTCACGCATTTTCCGCCTAGGTCTGTCTTCATGCTCCCGCCGATAAATAGATTCACATAAACAGAGGAATCATCAAGCATCACAGCATACTGACCGAGTGACGCGAGTGTCCGCGCAATATTCGGCGGGCAGCATGCAACTCCAAACCACTTCTGGCGAACCGGCTTCACATGCTCCCGCGATGTACGCGGAAGGCACGCGTCCGGCCAGACCTCGAGCGGATTCACATAGAAAAAACTCTTTCCGTCAAGAGCAACCCCCGCAAGGACTGTATTGTAAAGTGCTCTCTCGACAGTATCCGCGTATTTTGCCTCCCTCGTGATCCGCGCCATCCGGATACCGAACATCATGAGACCGACAGACGCGCATGTCTCCGAATAATTGCAGTCATTCGGCAGATCATAGTCCGTTGTGAACCGCTCAAGCATCCCTGACGAACCGACGCTCCCTGTCACATACATCTGACGGCGCGTTGCATCATCCCAGAGTCTCCGGCAGGCATCAAGGAGAGTCTCATCGTGATATGCCTCTGCAAGATCTGCCATCGCACTGTAGAGATACATCGCGCGAACTGCGTGCCCCTCCGCGTGCGTCTGCTCCCGCACAGGCCGGTCCGACTGCGAATACGCCGGATCATAGGGATCAAACTCAGGAAAAATATGACGAAATCCCGGACGCTTCATTTCCCGAAGAAACCAGTTCTCACCAGTTCCGCGCGTGTCCACAAAATATTTCGCGAGGTCCCGGTATTTCTCCTCTCCCGTCACATCCGCGAGCCGGATCAAGCCGATTTCAACCTCCGGATGCCCCGGATAGCTATGCATTTTTCCTTTCTCCGGTCCAAACGTCTCACACAAAAGATCAGCAAGACGTGCCGCCGCATCGAGGAGCTTTCTCTTCCCTGTGCCCTGATAGTACGAGACAGCAGCCTCCATCATGTGGCCCGCCGTGTAGAGCTCATGTCCCTCGCACAGATTTGTCCAGCGCTTTTCCGGCTCTTTAATAATGAAATACGTATCAAGATATCCATCCTTCTGCTGTGCCCGGCAAATGAGATCAATCGCTGCGTCGGCGCGCGCCTCAAGCTCCGGATCATCCGTAACCGCCAGTGTGTCGCCCACGGCCTCAAGCCACTTGGCGATGTCCGTGTCCTGAAAAACAGCGCCGTAGAATTCTCCATTCTTGTCTCCTGCCGCAATTCTGAAATTATCCAGGCAGTGAGACGGCTCCGCGTCCGGAATCTGATCGTTCATGCATTTCCACTGGTACGGAATGATCGCATCATGCACGAGGCGGACCCGTTCCGACCAGAAGCCGTCGCAGATATGGACCTGTTTCAATTCCGGCGCTCTCAATTTTTTCATCCTGTTCTCCTTATATAAATTTGGCGCGCCGGGGTATCCCGCGGCGCGTCTTATTAATCAGTTGTTTTTGTTTCTAACTGCATCTGTGCAGGCACAGTGCATCTCTCCTGCCTCTTCGATAAATTTGCTGTCAGCGAAGTCTTTTATCTCTTCCCGAGACGGATCACATTCCAGGAAGCCTTGTGAAGAACACCTGTCAGAGCGCCATCTTCAACCTTTGTGTCGTTTGAGAGAGACGGCTTCACATTCTCCTTCGCGGAGCTATTCACTGCATTCAGATCATCATTTTCAAGGACAATGTGCTCAAGAAGCTTCATGTCGCCAAAGCTCCGGATATCGACATTGATGTCGACATCCTTGTCAAGGGTACGGTTTACCGCAAAGAGCGTCAGCTCTTCATTTTCCTCGTTGTAGACCGGAACATAGACGACGTCGGTGACCTCATCATGACCGCTCGTCGCATGCTCTGTCACATGCGCAGACGGCTGCAGGACAACGCCGCGTCCGAATGTTGATGCATGCATGAACGGATAGAAAATCGTCTGCTTCCAGGAAGCGCCTCCATCCGGATCGGTCATAATCGGCGCAATGACATTGACAAGCTGCGCGAGGCAGGCGATCTTCACGCGGTCCGCATGCTTCAGCAGTGTGATCATGAGAAGGCCGACCATCAACGCATCCTCGAAGGTGTAGACGTCCTCGAGAAGTCTCGGATGATGCTGCCACGGATGGTTCTTCGTGATATCGTCGTCCGCTGCATTGCTGTGGAACCAGACATTCCACTCATCGAAGCTCAAGTTAATGTCCTTCTTTCCGCGCTTCTTTGCCTTCACGAAATCGCAGGTCGCAATGACTGTACGGATAAAGCGGTCCATGTCATCCGAGCAGGCGAGATAATCGGTCGTGTCACCGCTGCGGTTGCCATAGTAAGAGTGGAGCGACACATAGTCGACATAGTCATAGGTTCTCTCGAGCGTCGTCGCCTCCCACTGCGGGAACGTCGGCATCTCAATCGAAGAGCTTCCGCAGGAGACGAGCTCGATCGACGGGTCGATCAGCTTCATTGCCTTCGCAGTCTCCTCAGCGAGACGTCCATACTCCTCCATCGTCTTGCCGCCGAGCTGCCACGGACCGTCCATCTCATTGCCAAGGCACCAGACCTTGATGTTGTACGGGTCCTTGTCGCCGTGCGCAATTCGGAGATCCGAATATTTTGTACCTGACGGATGATTGCAATACTCAAGGAGATTGCATGCATCCGCGATGCCGCGTGTTCCGAGGTTCACAGCCATCATCACGCTCGAATCCGCTTTCTTTGCCCATTTGCTGAACTCATTAATACCGACCTGGTTCGACTCCGTGCTCTTCCATGCAAGCTCGAGCCGCTCCGGCCGCTTGTCCTTCGGACCAACCGAATCCTCCCAGAAGAAATTCGAGACAAAGTTTCCGCCCGGGTACCGAACGATCGGGACCTTCAATTCTCTGACCAGATCAATCACGTCCTTCCGGAATCCCATCTCATCAGAGAGCGGATGGCCCGGCTGATAGATGCCGTCGTATACGGCTCTTCCAAGGTGCTCAATAAAGGATCCGAAAATTCTCTCGTCTACGTCCGCGACACGGTAATCCCTGTCGAGGACCATCTTCAGGCTGCCTCTTTTAGTTTCCATATCAAGTCTCCTTATTCTTGTATAAAAGTCACATCAGCGTGTCTTTATTCTCTGCAAAATACCCGCCGGTTAAAGACCGCTGTAATTCTCTTCATTGCCGGAATCGGAACACCGGTGCCCCATTCTTATCCCATGTTACCGGCATGAGCATTGCATGACGGTTCGGGTTATAGAGCGGATCTCCAACGATTTCCTTTTCTGTTCGTGCATGAAACACCATGACCGGATTTCCATTCTCATCTACTGTAAATGAATTGTGCCCCGGCCCGTAAATTCCAAGCTTTTCATTCGAAGCAAGGACCGGTCTTCCGGATTTCTGCCAGCTTGCCGGATCGAGCAGGTCGCTTTCCTCTGACGCAGTCAGCATACCCATGCAGTATGCCGGACCTGTATCGCTCGCCGAATATGTCAAATAGATTTTTCCTGCATGCTTGATGACGGCGGGTCCTTCATTTACCCAGAAGCCGTGGCGTTCCCACTCGTAATCCGGCGTTGTAATCAGCTCCTGCACAGTCTTCAGCCGATTAGCCGATTCCATCTTCGCAATGTAGAGATTTGAAATCTGCTTTCCGCTGCCGACCTTCTCTGCCCAGACATAATACCATTCCCCTCTGTGGCGGAACACCGTGGCATCAAGAGAAAACTGGGTAAATGAAAACTCATCTTCCGCCGCAGCTTTCATAGGACCAAGCTCGATCCATGGATCGCGTATCGGATCATCTCCCAGGCACTCCAGCACATACGGCCGGATCTTCCAGATGTCGTTGATATCACCCCCGGCAAAGTATATATGCCATTTGCCGAACGTCCTGTGGAGCTCCGGCGCCCAGATATGAACGCTCATCGGGCCGCTCTTATGCTTGTGCCAGATCTCCTTCTCCGGTGCGTTCCGAAGGCCCTCCAGGGTCTCTGCATTTCGCAGGACAATGCCGTCATAGGCAGGAACAGAGGCCGTAAAATAATAGGTTCCATCTTCCGCCCGCGTCACGAACGGATCCGCGCGCTGCGCGATAAAGATTCGTTCATCCATTGTTTTACTCCTTTACCGCTCCCGCTGTCATACCTTCGATAAAGTATTTCTGGAAGGCAATGTACAAAATGAGAATCGGGATGATAGAGAAGAATGCACCGGAAATCAGAAGGCTGTAGTTATCACCGTACGGATTGATCAGCGTGTTGAGACCAAGCGTCAGTGTGTATTTATCCGAAGAACGGATGACGAGCAGCGGCCACATGTAGTTGTTCCACGCATTCATACCGTTCAAAATCGCCATCGCCGCAAATGCCGGCTTCATAATCGGCACGATCAGCTTGAAGAAAATCCCGTACTCTGTCGCTCCGTCGATCCGTCCCGCCTCAATCAGCGATTTTGGCATACCAAGCAGATACTGACGGAAGAAGAAAATCGTCGAAGCATGTGCCATGAATGGCAGTACAATCGCCGCATAATTATCCATCATGCCCCAGTCTGTCATCTGCTTGTAAAGCGGGAGCATGATGACTTCGAACGGAACGGACATAATCGCAAGAACCAGAATAAACAGAACGTTCTTGAACTTGAAGTCATAAGCCGCGAAGCCGTATGCGACGAACGCACTGACAAACAGAGTAGCAATAACTGTGATAATTGTCAGGATCATGCTGTTCCGGAACCAGATCCAGTAATCATGGTGTCCGAAGAACAAAAGCTTATAGTTGGAAAGGCTCCACTCTTTGAAGTTCAGCGTGAGGTTCAGCCCATACTGAAGGAGTTGCTCGCCCGGTTTAAAGCTTGCGATGAAGAGTGCATAAATCGGAAGGATAATCAGAATCGCAAGAATCGTGAAGAGAACAATAAGTCCAATCGTCCCGCCGATATCGTGCTTTGTCTTGCTTCCTGCCTTTATAGCAGCAGTACGTGCCATATCACTCATCCTCCTTATCGAATGTCCCAGTCAGCTTCAGCTGTACCAGGTTGACAATCATGACCATGACCAGAAGGACAATACCAACAGCGCATGCGTAGCCCATATTCCGCTTCTCAATGCCCTGCCGATACAGATATCCGACGATCGTAAGACCGATATTGTTCGGCGAATTGTTGCCCTTCCACAGCATGAAGCTCTCAAGGAACATTGACAGTCCTGCATAGATACTGATCGTGAGGACATACACTGTCGTCGGCTTAACGAGCGGAACCGTAATGGATTTGAACTGCTGCCACTTGCTTGCGCCGTCGATCTCAGCCGCCTCATAGAGGTCCGTCGGAATCGCCTGAATACCAGCCAGGAAATACATAATATTAACGCCGGTCCATCTCCAGCAACAAAGGAGAAGAAGAGCAAAATACGCTGTGTCTCCGCGCCGAAGCCATCTGATCGGCGCATGTCCGAAAAAGCCAATGACCTGATTCATCAGTGCCTGATCTGATTCACCGAACATCAGACGAAAAACTGTACCTGCGACAACGACTGATGTCAGGGCCGGTATAAAGTAAATCGACTTATAGACGTTCGGATGCTTCATCAGCTTCGAATTGAGAAGTGTCGCAAAAAGGAGTGGGAACGGAATCAGCAGAATTAGTGTGCCGATCATGTACTTAACGCTGTTCAGAACAGCCTTATAAAAAATAGCATCGGTGAACAGACGCTTGTAATTATGAAGTCCCGTCCATTCGTCCTGAAGGACATTCTGGAAGCTGAGCAACACACCATTAACAATAGGTCCAATCCAGAATAGAGCGACCGTCAGTACAAACGGAAGAATGAACACATACGGTGCTGCCTTTTTGGAATAGAATACTTTCTTGATCATTTCTTTCTCTCCATGAGACACATTGAGCGCGCACCGCCAATCGCGGAGCGCGCTCATGGTACGAAAAGCATTTTCTGTCCGATTTTACGGACGGATATCAACTGTCAAGTTCGTTTTCAAGCTGCTGCTGCGCGTCATCGAGTTCCGACTTGACGTCCGCGCCGTTCTCAAAGATGTTCGTAAGAACCTGTGTGCAGAAGATATTGTTGATCGAAGGTGCTGATGATTCAGACAGACTCTTCAGAAAGCCGATGCTGTCCTGCATCTGAAGGAGTGCATCAAACGGCTTCGTATTGAAGAACTGGACAAATTTGTTGTCCGGGTTCTGTGTCAGGCTCGTATCAGTCCAGACCGATGTATTGACCGGATCAAATCCAAGAACATTCCAGACCTCCTCATTTGCTTCCGGAGACAGCTTGATAAATGCCATGACCTTAGCTGCGAGATCTGCGTGCGGGCTGCTTGCGATAACGGCTGTTCCTGTGCCGCCGCCACCGATTGTCCATGTCGCGTCATCATCGCCGAACTTCGGAACAGGAGCAATTGCGATCTTCCCCTTCAGATCTGTCATATAAGACGTGAAACGGGATGTCTGCCAGAACGGCATGATCTGAACTGCATAAGTACCGTCGTTATAATACGGATACGCCTCTTCGTTATCCGGCTGGCCGCCAGGAACAACTCCGAGAGCGCCTGCGTCCTGCATATCCTTGATATACTTGAGAACCTCTACAACCTTGTCATTGTTCACATCGACCTTGCCGTCAGCATCGACATAATCGCCGCCCTTCTGTGCGAGCATCAGGTTGACCATCCACATAGCTGTTGTCTCAGCAGTTGCGAATTCCTTACCTGTTGCATTATGATACTTGATGCCTGCCTCTTTGAAATCGTCCCAGGTCTTGATTGTCGTGTAATCAATGCCCGCCTTCTGAAGAAGCTCTGTGTTGTAGAAAGCAACTGTTGTACCGACATGTGTCGGAAGTCCGTAATACTTGCCGTTCTTGGAATAGATATCAAGTCTTGACTGAACAACATTGTCTTTATATGGCTCGATGACATCTGTCAGATCGCGAAGCTTGATGTCCTTATCTGATGTGAAGGACGGGAACTTGCCAAGCTCAATATCTGCGATATCCGGTGCTCCCTTGCCCGACTCAAGTGCAAGAGAAAGCTTGTTGTGCATATCGTCATACTGCATGTTGGAAAGGACCAGCTTGACTTTCTCGTCAGGGTGCTCCTTGTTCCACTTTTCTGCCATTGTTGTGTAGAATTCCTGATGGAGCTCAATGAATGTCCATACATTCAGTGTTGTGTAATCACCATCAACACTCATAGTCGTCTGTCCGCCGGCATCATCGCCAGAGACTACAGATCCTGTGTTGCTGCTCTTTGATGATGACCCACAGCCGGACAGCATACCGACCGCCATCGCCGCTGACATCAGCAGGGCTACCAGTTTTTTCCTCATAATATTCCTCCTTTTCCTCTGTTTCCGTCTCCTTTTGATTTTCTAAACGGTTTTCACATCCGCCTGTATCCTCCGTACAGGCACCTGCCATGGCTTTTGGTGAAACGTTTATTCAACTGTTATTCGATTCTTCGGATATTTTGTGTAGTTGAATCGTTTAACTTTGTTTGATGATGCTATCATATACCTGATTTTCTCCAATATCAACCCTATTTTAAACGATCAACCAACAAATTTAAACGGTTAACTTTGTGCAGTTTTCACAAGTCAAATTCAGAGTATAAAAAAGCTGCCCGGCATACGCCAGACAGCAGAAATCTCTCTTCTTGGAATCTCGAAAAGTTCACTCTAATTTTGTTTCCTGCATCTTCAGGTTCTCTTCCGTCGGTATTTTCTCCTGTACGACCTCCATATCTCCACCATGCAAAATTTCCTTCTGCGCAGGTTCTGCACCTGCCGCGCTTACAGCCTGATCTTCAAGCTCCGGATCTCTTTCATTCCCATGAACAGGCAGCTCATTTCCGATAAGCTTGTCTTGCACTTCATTCTCTGAAGCAGTACCGCGTATGTCTGCGACAGACGCTCTCTCGACCAAATTGCACGGTACAGAGCAGACCAGGGGCTCATTTTCCAGTTCGATCTCACCATTCAACATGCCGAGCACGACCTCACTCGCCTTATAGCCGATATCGTGGAGCGGCAGACGTACGGTTGTAAGCGGCGGCTTGTAGTACGAGGACAGCATCCGGTCATCATAGCCGGCGACTGATATATCTGTTCCTGCCTTTATATGAAGCTCATCGAGCCGGTCGTAGACACCGCCCGCCATAAGGTCGTTCATACAGAAAATCGCCGTCACATTCTCCCGCAGAAGTTCATCCGTGTGTGCATAGCCGGATGCTCTCTCCCAGTCACCATTCACGACAAGCTGCGGCAGAAACGGAACGTGGTACTGATACAGTGCCTTCTGAAGCCCCATAAGACGCGCCTGCGCATGAAGTGAATCCGGCTTTCCTGTGATCACGCCGATCCGCCTGTGACCGTGCTGAATCAGATTTTCCATCACAGAAAATGCACCGCTCACATCATCGACAACTACTGACGGGATTTTTTTGCTCTGCGTGTAGCCGTAGGCCATGACGGTTGGAACCGGAATGTCCTCGGGAAGACATTTCAGGATGCGCTCATGTGCCGCAACATAAATGATGCCGGCGACCTGCATATTGAGGAGCTTTCGGATATTTTCGCGGAGCTTGTCATAGTACCAGTCCTCATAGTAATAGGTGTCGTTATACTTCTTGAAGAGCCGCAGATTAATGAGGAGAATCTGATAATCCATGCGCTCGCAGTAGTCCGTGATTCCGTCAACAACATCCGGAATACTGAAGATCGTCATATCCTCAACAATAACACCGATATTTTTTGTCTTCTTCGTCTTCAGCTGCCGCGCCGCCGCGTTCGGCGTGTAGTGCATTTCCTTTGCCGTCTTCAGAACGAGCTCTGTCGTCTTCGCACTCGCCTTTCCCTTCCCGTTCAGAATATAGGAAACAGTCGCGACCGATACGCCGCAGGCCTTCGCGATCTCCTTGATTGTCGTCATAGCGCTGCTTCCTCCTTTCTTTTACCCAGAATAGATATTATCATATTAACCGTTTAACCTGGTGAATGCAATGGACTTTTCTGCCATTCTGTCGTCATAGTGGCATCGTTTTCCTACTCTTTAACCACAGTTAACCTACCGATTTACTTCCCTGATCGTACAACACCTGATCTGTGCTATAGTAGATGTGTACAATTCCTGTCACGCGCATAGGGAGATATGACTATGATGTACCCTTTTTTAACACTTGATGACGAAACCGAAATCGTCCATTCGGACATACAGCCCGACGGACGAGTCAAGGTGTATATAGAGCGTCCGGACGCGGAAGACGGCTTTCACCACGCAACATGCTGGCTTCCCGACTATCAGTGGGAGGATATTTACGGCTTTTCCCAAAATGACATTGCGCGGTTTCAGGAAATCATTAGAGCAAAGGAAATGATCTGATCAAATGAAATCTCTCAAAACTTTATTTCTTACTTTCCTTAAGATCGGTGCCTTCACGTTCGGCGGCGGCTACGCGATGATCGCGCTCCTGACCGCCGAGTTTGTCCAGAAGAAGCAGTGGCTCACGAGCGACGAATTCCTCGACATGGTCGCCGTCGCCGAGTCGACGCCGGGACCTGTAGCCGTCAATTCCGCGACCTACATCGGGTACCGGATCGCAGGCGTGCCGGGGGCGGCCGTCTCGACCTTCGCCGTGTGTCTCCCTTCATTTGTCACGATCTTTATTATCTCGCTGTTCTTCGATCAGTTCCTTGCGCTGAAATACGTGCAGTACGCATTTGACGGCATCCAGGTGTGCGTCGTCTACCTGATTCTGTCGGCCGGCATCCGCATGTTGAAGCAGCTTGCAAAAAATGCACTGAACATCGTGATTCTGACGATCGTAATAACCGCCATGGTCGCCTGCTCGCTGCTCGCCGTGAGCTTCTCGTCGATCGCGTGCATCCTCGTCTGCGGCGCAGCGGGACTTGCCGTCTACATGGTCGAACGCGCAAGATCGGATAAGCGCCGGGATCGAAAGCAGTAATCGCCTCAATCATCCAGCTTGTCCGGATTTGCGAGGCAGAACATCATCTGAAGCCTGTCTCTCCGATCAGGAGCAGGCACACATTTTCTTCTGAAAGGTAAGTCATGATCTATCTGAAGCTCTTCCTCAGTTTTCTTGAGATCGGCGCCGTCTCATTCGGCGGCGGCTACGGCATGATCTCGCTCATCCGCGAGACCGTTCTCGGCAACGGCTGGCTCGACGAGAAAACATTCTTAAACTTCATCGCTGTGTCCGAGTCGACGCCTGGGCCGCTCGCGATCAACATGGCGACGTTCATCGGCTCGTCACAGGGCGGGTTCTTAGGCTCACTCGTCGCGACGCTCGGCGTCGTGCTGCCTTCATTTTTCATCATACTGATCATCGCATCGGTGCTGCAAAACCTCATGAAATACGCAGGCGTGCAGGGATTCTTATCCGGCGTGCGGCCCTGCGTCGTATCGCTCATCCTCGCGACAGCCTTCACGATGGGGCTCAGCACGCTGCTCGGCGTGACAACGATCGCGAAGGGAATCCATCCCGACCGGAAGGCGATTCTCATTTTCTTCCTGCTCATCGCAGTCCATTACGGCATCAAAAAAGCGACGAAGAAATCTCCGTCGCCCATTCTTATGATTCTGATCTCCGCAGGAATCGGCATCGTGCTCCGTTAAAAATCTCTCCTCACCTTCCGGCGCGCAGTTGCCACAAGGCGCCGCGAATACATCGAGACAGTCCTCACCTCCTCGGCACGTCGAGTGAGTAGCTGTTCTGCCACGTGACGTCTGGATCGCCGCCGAATTCCGAGACAACATATCCCTGCGCAAGCGTATCGAGCTTCTTTTTTGCCGCCGGAATGTCCGGCAGCCAGACCTCCTCGCTGACGAGCAGGCAGTCTCCGTCATAAAAATCAGTCTGAAACTTGACGATCGGATAGCGGAACGGCCCGTTCTTTCCGACACCGCTCACGGCCGTCACGTGATAGCCCGCGAAGCCCTCATAGGCTCCGGAGGCGGGGATATCCTCTGGCTTTATTTCCTTCTTAATGAGCGAATCCTCCGTATCCCGGTCGTCGCGGCTGCTCCCCGCATCGCCCAGCTTCCACGCCGGCGTCACCGCATCCACGACATCGAGATGCGTTACCGTCTCGGGGTCCACCATCATGACAAATGAACTGTTGTCTGTATCTTCTTTGATAAATTTCCACGAATCGCTCACCTCAAGGAGCGCCTTCGCCTTTCCATTTTCATCAAGTATACGAACCGTCGCCTTCATAAGCATGTCCTCCTTTCGCCCATTCTACCACATCCATGCCGCCATGACAGACCTTACGGCTGCGAGGGCTTGCCGTACCGCGAATCCTCCTGGTAGACCGGCAGCTGCAGCTCAGTCAGATATTCGTCCTTCACATTTGTCTCGAACCGGTCGATGTGACAGAACTCCATCGGGTCGCCCATGACGACCATGTGGTGCTTCTCCGCGTAGCGCAGCATTTTCGGAACGAGAGCCTTTGACTTCTCGAAGCCGCCGCGGTAGCAGACGCTGAGGTACGTGCCAGCCGGCAGCGTGTAGTTGCACGCAAAATGAAGATAATCCGAATAAAAGAACACGTTCTTCGTCCGGAAGTCGTCGCCCGTATCATTGAAGGAGTGGATGTCCAGCGTGTAGCAGTCGCACGCGCCGATCGTCGCAATCTTCTCCTTCATGGTCTGCGTGAATTTCGCGACCTCGTAGTTGATCATGTTGTCGGGCATATCCGCGTTCCGGATCATAAGACACTGCCGCTCCGGCAGCTCAAGCTCGCTGACCTCGCCCGAGCAGTCGAGCTCAAGGTTCCGGTGGATCGCGCGAAGTCTGCCGCGGATCTCATTTCGCGTCTCTTCAAGCTCCGCGATCTTCTGCTCGATGACGACCGCCTCCTTCTCGAGCATCGCCTGCATGTGGCTCAGGTTCCGGTCCTTCTCGAATTTCAGAATCTCCTCCGTCGAAAAGCCGAGGTCCAGAAGCTCCCGGATCGTATTCATCGTGCGGATATCGTCCAGCGTATACTGCCGGTAGCCATTGTCCGGGTTGCGGACGGGGTGCAAGAGCCCGACCTTCTCATAGTACCGGATCGAGTCGACTCCGACGTGGAAGAGCTTCGACAGATCCCCAATCCGAAAGTACGTATTCTTCTCCAACGCGCCTATCCTCCTGCAAATGAGCATCTCCTCCCATTATACAGGCAGGCTCGGATCCGGCAAGTGCAGACCACGCTATGGACGCTTCGCCCACCGGCAGCATCGAATGAGCCAGAACGATACAGGCTCTGCCATGCACACCCTCCGCGTGCCGGCAGCTCATTTCTGTGCTTTTTTCAGCAGCTCCCGCGCGCTTTGCTGCGCGGAATAAATCGAGCAGTTGCCGTTCAGGATGTAGGCGACCGCACACACAATGAGAAATGCAGTCATATTCTGCGGGCCGAAGACCTCGAGCCCGATGAGAACCGGCGCGATCAGCGTATTTGTCGCACTCCCGAACACAGCCGCATAGCCGAGCGCCGCGCAGACTGTGACCGGCAGACCAAAGAGACTTCCCAGGACAGCGCCGAGCGAGGACCCGATTGCAAAGAGCGGCGTGACCTCACCTCCCTGAAAGCCGATCGAGAGCGTCACAAGTGTGAGCAGAAGCTTTAGGATCCAGTCCCACGCGAAAATCGTTCCTCCCGAGAAGCTCGCGGAGATAAGATTCGTCCCGAGGCCGCTGTAGCGTCCCTGCCACAGGATCAGGAGGACCGCCGCCAGCGGGATCGCGACAAATGCGATGCGCTTATACGGATTCTCGAATTTCTTTGCCATCTGCTTTTTCATTTTCCCGAGGAAAAATGAGAAGCAGAACCCGGCGAGGCCGAATGCGGCTCCCATCACAAGAAGCGCCGCGACATGCCTTGCGTCAGTCAGCGGGATTGTGTCACTGATGTCCGCCGTGAATTTTTCAAGCCCCAGCGCGTGCGACACGCCGCTTGCAATATACGACGCCACGAGCGCCGGCAGCAGTGCCTCGTAGTCGAGGAAGCCTGCGATAATGACCTCCATCGCGAAAAATGTCGCCGCGAGCGGTGTCTGGAAGAGTCCCGCAAAGCCGGCCGCCATACCGGTGACCAGCATGACGCGGCTGTTGTCAGGTAAGTGCATTTTCCGGCCGAGCGTATGCGAGACGGTCGCGCCGATCTGGACAGCGACACCCTCGCGGCCGGCGCTTCCGCCGAAGAGGTGTGTGATCCATGTACCAAGCATGACGAGCGGAATCAGAGCCACAGGGATCGACTCCCGGCGGTTTAAGCCCGTCTCGAAAATGAGTGTCATGCCGCCGAGACTCTCCTTGCTGAACCGGTGGTACATCCACACGATCAGAAGGCCGGCGAGAGGCAGGAACGGGATCAGGAAGAGCGCGTGCCCTGTCCGAAAATCAGAGATGGCAATGAGCACGCGGCCGAACAGTGCGTCAACCGCACCGACGATCACGCCGACGAGCGCGGCGAGAAGCACATACCGCAGGAGATTCTTTGCATTTTTCATAACAAGTCCTTTCTGTGATAAGAGATGCCGGAGCATAAAAAAAGCTGACGGCCTCTGCTTGTTTCGCAGAAGTCATCAGCCTTATGGCGGTTTCAAATTACATACATTCATTCGCGGGAGAACTTCATTCCCGTTACCTGTCATACTATACGAAAGTCCGGCGTGCCTGTCAATCCTGATTTTTAACGGCGCGCCAAGAGCGCATCTGTCAGAGCTCTGACAGCAGTCATGTCCGTCTCATTGCCGGCAGAAATCAGGACACAGCCTCAGATCTGGTAGAACCGCTCGAAGCGGAGCGGCGAAAGATCGACGAGCGGCTTCTCACCGACCGTGATCTGCGCCAGCATATAGCCGACTGCCGGCGCCGTGCCGAAGCCGTGGCCGTTGAAGCCCGTCGCAAGAATGAGTCCCGGCGTCTCCTCCGGACGTCCGAGGACGCAGACGCCGTCGGACGTGCAGTCGCACCAGCCGGTCCAGCTGCGAACGATCTTTGCATTTTTCAGGGACGGGACATAGCCCTCGATCGCGCGGCAGCTTGCGCCGAGCGTCGCTGCGTGTGCGAAATTGACGGTGTCGGTATCCTCGTCCATCAGTGCCTCCGGGCCGGCGACCGCGCCGAATACGAAGGAGCCGTGATGGGTCTGGTGGCCGTAGAAGTCAGCGTCTGCGCAGCCGAGCATCTGCGGGAACATGACCGGCTCCATCTCTGTCACGAGGCAGCAATCGATCTCGTCGTGCATCGGGATGTCGAGGCCGACTGTGTTGATCAGCTTCCGGCTCGCGTATCCAGCTGCCATGATGACATTGTCCGCCTCCATGACGGTGCCGTCCTCGAGAATAACCTCGCGGACTCTTCCGCGGTACTTCTTGAGGCCCGCGACCTTCGCGCCCGTGTAGAATTTCACGCCCATGTCAAGCGCGCGCATGTAATAGCCGAGCGTCGTTACAAGCGGGTTTGCGTGGCCGTCCGTCGGACAGAAGCTTGCGCCGATGACCTGATCAGAGAGATACGGGTTGATCTCATGAACCGTCTCCTTGTCAATCATCTCGACGCCGAGACCCATATTTTTGCAGTTCTGCGTGAGTGTGCGGAGCTTCTTCAAATGAGCTTCCGTCTTGCCCATTCTGATGTTGCCTTCCTGTGTGTACTCCGTGTCGACGCCGAGCTCTTCGCTTAAATGCGGCCAGAACTTCTCGACGGCGCACATTGCGACCGGAAGCTCGCGGACATCGCGGCCCGACTGACGAACACCGCCGCCGTTTCTGCTCGATGCGCCGTGGCCGATCGAGCGGGACGCCTCAAGAACGATGACGTTCGTGACGCCGCGCTTTGCCAGGTAATATGCGGAGGCACAGCCGACGATGCCGCCGCCGATAATAATTACATCTGCTGTCTTGCTCATTCGTCCGTCCTCCTTCTCACAGCTTCTCTTCATTTCCGAGATCATTGCCCGCTGTCTCCATCGCAAGAGGCCGCATCGGCGATCTCGAGGTCGCCACATCAATTTCGCTCTGCGGCACGTGAAGCTCGCGCGCCACAAGCCGTCTCGTCAGCGTCCCGCAGGTCTGTCCCTGGCAGAGGCCCATGCCGCAGCGAAGGAATCTTCTCAGCTCCTCAATCGTTGTGATGCCTCCGTGAACAGCCTTTCTGATCTCGCCCTTCGTCACTTCCTCGCAGCGGCAGACCAGAAGGTCATCGTCATCCTCCGGCACATAAGGGCCGATTTCCTTTAATTTCTCCTGAATATCCAGCATGTCCATCCCTCCTTATGCCTTGATGAAGAACCTTGCGCTGTCCTCAAACGCTGTCGGGACCTTCATGGTCACGAGATTCGTTCCGTCGTACGCCTTGCTCGTTCTCACGCGGGTAATTTCCGCCTCACAGATTCTCTGGCCGCTTCTTGAGAGCGCGCTGCCCTTGTCGCCGACCTCCGGGAGAGGCAGGAACTCGTACGGAATCGTGATCTCCGATGTGCCCTCGTCTTCATTTTTCTTCACAAGGAAGATGGCCTGACCGGAGCAGCTCGCGACGCACATGCCGCAGTCGATGCACTCACTTCCCTTCACAGAAATCGGAAGCGATGTGATGTTGTCGCCGATGGAAATGCAGCCCTTCCGGCACGCGGTCTGGCACGGATTGCACGGGATGTTCTGCGTACACTCGATAACCGGGTGGACCTTCGCCTCACAGCGGTAGCCCGGGAAGCGCTTGATCTCATCGTCCGCGATGTAGCCCTTCGTGAGCAGCGTCTCGGAGATATCGATGCCTTCCTCTGTCTTCTCGATCTTCTTGCCTCTGTTCTTCGGAGCAAACATGCCCTGGCGGAGCGCCTCGAGGGAGTGGTCAAGCTCCTCCTCGCGGCTGCTCTTCTCCTCGCCTGTCATGTAGCCTAAGTACTCCGCGATCGCCGCGCCGCTCATGCGGCCCTCGATCATCGCGGAGGATGCCTCCTCGATGCCCGCGACGTCGCCCGCCGCGTAGATGCCCGGGATCGATGTCGCGCCCGTCTCATCGCATTTCGGAATATAGCCGCCGCGTGTGTCCGCCATCTCGACGCCGTCCATCTTGAGGAGCTGGGCCATCGGGGAGAGGCCGACTGCCACGCAGATCGTGTCGACGTCGAAGTGCTTCTCTGTTCCCGGAATGAAGCGGAAGTGGTCGTCCACCTGGGCGATCGTGACACCTGTCACGCAGTCCGTGCCCTCAGCCTCCTTGATCGTGTGGGAGAGATAGAACGGAACGCCGCAGCGCGCGAGCTTCGACGCGTGCACGCCATAGCCACCGATCCGCGGGGCCGCGTCCGCGAGGGCGACGACCTTACATCCGGCCTGCATCAGCTGATAGGAGACGACAAGTCCGACATTGCCGGTACCGAGCATGAGAATTCTCTCACCCGGCTTTACGTGGTAGAGGTTCATCATGGTCTGCGCCGCGCCGGCTCCGATGACGCCCGGAAGCGTCCAGCCGCGGAAGTTAACCATATTTTCGGCAGCGCCCGTCGCCACGAGGATCGCATCGCCCTTGTAGTGGTGGACCTCCGTGCCGATCTGAACCTGCACTTCCTTCTCTTTATAGAGGCCGATGACTGTCGCGTTCAGAACGACCTCGACGCCCTTCTCCTCCGCTTCCTTCAGGAGGTCCTCGCCGATGCGGAAGCCGCGGATCTTTGCCTTGTGCTCCTTCGAGCCGAAGAATTTATGGATCTGCTTGAAGAGCTGGCCGCCGGGTCTTGCATTTTCATCGAAGACTGTGGCCTTCACGCCGTGAGAAGCCGCCTCAATCGCTGCCGAAAGTCCGGCAGGGCCGGCGCCGATGACAATCAGTTCTTTTCTTTCTACCTTCATACCGAGGCACCTCCCTTTCCTTTCTTCGCGGCTCCGAAATCAGGGTCCGCCGTCGCTCCGTACTGTGTCTGGACCTTCATACCCTCGCGAAGAGGTGTGATGCAGGTGCGGACATTCGGCTGTCCGTCGACAACCATGACGCAGTCTGTACAGCGCCCGATCGCGCAGAAGACGCCGCGCGGCTCATGGCGCTTCGCCGTATAGCGGTGAATCATGATGCCGTTCACGCGGAGAGCCATCGCAATCGGCTCACCCTCATATCCCTGCAGCTTCTTTCCGTCATAATAAAAGTCAACCAGCTTGCCGGCCGGGCTTGCGCCCAGGATCGGATGATTTTTGATACGTTCCATAATACCCTCCTCACAGAAGCAAAAGATGAAGTGCGCTTTTTATTTCCAGATGCCGCGCTCCTTGCGGATCTTGTAATACATGCTGTTTTCCATCGCGAGCACCTTCTCCATCGGAACCGGCTTGAAGGCCGGGATCTTCATTTTGTAGTGGATCCAGAACAGCGAGTAGACGAAAAGGATCAGAAGAATAATGCCTGTCACGCCGAGGATCTGCGCGCGCTCCACGGGATCTGTCGAGATGTTGACGATCATGTAGACCGTTCCGGCGATGCCGATCAGCGGAAGGACCGGTCCGAACGGGACCTTGAACGTCCGCGGCGCCTTCGGAAGTCTGTGGCGGAACACGAGGAGATCGACATGGGCCGTGATGTAGGATGCCATCCAGAATACTGAGCCGACGAGGATCAGGAAGCTGATTCTGTCAGATGAATCCTGGCTGATGTACGCGCTCACAAGGATGAAGATCGTGATAAACCAGATGCCGAACGGGCTGACATGGTGCTTGTTCTGCTTTCCGAAGATCTGCGGCATAAGGTTTGTCCGCGACATGCCGGCGAAGATGCTCGAGAGGCCCTGCACCGTGGAATTCTGCGTGCTGACGACGGCGAGTGCGGAGACAAATGTCATCCAGACCTGACCGGGCTTTCCGAGCAGCGCCATGCCGTAGAGCAGGTGCGGCGCGGCTGAGCTTGAGAGATCGCTCCACTTTGTGTAGTTGTGGAAGCCGAGCACCATGATGGACTGGATCAGGCAGATCAGGCCGAGGCCGATGAACATACCGAGCGGAACGTTCCGTCTCGCGTTCTTTACATTTTTCGAAATCGGGATCGCGTACTCAGCGCCGATGAAAAGCCAGAACGCGACTGCTGTCATAGAAATGACATTTTTCGGCGTGACGTTCATGACTGCCGGCTGATTTACAACTGTCCCGGTCCCGAGCTTGAAGACTCCGATGAGACCCATGACAAGCATCGATCCAAGGAGCAGGTAGCTGACGAGGTCCTGTACCTTCGCGAACATATCGACGCCGTGGAGATTTGCGATCAGAATGATGACGGACGCGAGGACCGTCCAGAAGTAGTTCGGAAGCGGAAGAGGAATGATCTGTCCCATCGCGTAGGAGAAGATCGATGCCTCGACGCCGCAGGAGAGGATATTCGAGACCATGTAGCCGCCGACCATGAGAACGATCGTCGGAATCGGTCCGATCCCGGCCAGCGTGTACTGCGCGAGGCCGCCGGTTACGTTCGGCATCAGCGCGTTCAGCTCCGACATCGTCGCCATCGTGAGCATATTGAAGAGACAGGCGATGATCATCGAGACGATGAACATGTCGCCGATCTTTCCGGCGCCCTGTCCGAGAGAGACGAGGCAGCTGGTCGCAATGACAAGTCCGACAGAAACCGACACGACGTTTCTGAGTCCAAGTGTCTTTTCTTCCATACAGGCATCCTCCTATCTGGCCATTTGCACTATCCGGGCCTGTCCTCGCAGCCTGTATGCTGCTCCTCTCAGACCGTCGTCAAAACCTTACAGGGCGTCCACACCCTCATCGCCCGTGCGGACACGGACAACATTGTCGATGCCGTATACAAAGATCTTGCCGTCTCCGATATGTCCTGTGTAGAGTGCCTTCTCGAGCTTGTCGACGAGCTCCTTCACGCGCTTCGTCGGAACGACGACGGACACCTGGATCTTCGGGAGAAGCTCCATCTCGTAGTTCTTGTCGACCTCGTACTCCTTTGTGCCCTTCTCAATGCCGCAGCCAAGAACCTGGGTAAATGTCATACCGCCGACCTCGGCCTCGCTGAGACAGCGCTTCAGTGTTGTGAATTTTGACATATCGACAATGACTTCAATTTTTGATAATTCCGACATAGCTTTGTCCTCCCTGTCTCAAGCTCCGGAGCCCTGTGTCCGGACCTTCTTTCTGTCAGTTTCCCGGTCTGTCCGTTCTATTCATTTCCGGCCGCTCTCATGGCGGCTCGTACGCGGTTCCTTATGTCCGTTTTTTACGGCCGGCTCTCACGCCATCTCCGGAACGTCCCAGAGGTTCAGCTTCGTGCCGATGCCGAGCTCCTTCGCGCGTCTGTAGACGCTGCAGCCCCAGGCCACATCCTCGACCGGCATGCCGCCGACCGAATAAATGATGATGTCGTCGTCCGATGTGCGGCCCGGCTTCTTGCCCTCGATGATATCTGTGATATCAAGGATGTCATCCGCCTTGATCTTGCCCTCATGAACGAGGTCCGTAAACTTGCATCCGATGATGCCCATCTTCGGATAGGTCGGATACGGATACTCAGTTGCCCACGCCTCATAGAGCTTCGGGTTGTCCACGACGAGCTTGCATTTTTCAATGAAGGAATCATCGAATCTCGCTGCGCTCGGCATGGAAATGAACGCTCCCGGCTTGACCCAGCTTCCGTTGATGTACGGATATGTATTGACGACGCTCGGATCATCATCCGTCATCGCTGTTGTCGTAAATGAGATCACATCCGCGTCTCTCACGGCTTCCTCCTCCGTGTTGCACACCTTGATCTCGTCGAACTGCGGATATTCCTTCTTCACGAACTCGACGAAGGAGTCAAGCGACTTCTTTCCTCTGCCCTTGATCTTCACTCTGTGAAGCTTCGGGCAGGTCGCAGCGAACGCTGCAAGTGAGGTCTTGCCCATGACGCCCGGTCCGATGATCGCGGCCGTCTCGGAGTCCTTTCTTGCGAGGTACTTGGCGCCGACGCCCGGGATTCCGCCTGTCCGATATGCGGAGAGAAGGTTCGCTGACATGAATGCGAGCGGAGCGCCTGTGTCCTTGTCGTTCAGAATCATGACGAGAATCGATCTCGGAAGGCCCTTCTCCTTGTTCTCGACGTTGGAGCCGTACCACTTGACACCAGCCATCTGGTACTTGCCTCCGAGGTAAGCCGGCATCGCCATGAAGCGGCGGTCCTGTGCGTTCTTCGGCATACCCGGGAACTTCGGATCATCCGGGAATGTCACCATGCAGCCGTGCGAGTTATGGTTCTCGCCGCCCATCATGTAATCACCCTTCTTAAGGAGGAAGAGCATGTCCTCCATCGACTCGATACATGCCTTCATATCTTTGACACCGGCCTTGATCATGTCCGGCTCACTCAAATACAAAAAATCAACCTTCGAATCCATCAGTTTCCTCCTCTTCCGCCGGCAAGCCGGCCTGCAAAATGAATAAAAAGAAAAAGGGCCTGACCGCATCTTTCTACGGTCGGCCCCTTTGCCTTCTCTGTTTCGTATGAGAAGACTATAAACCCTTGTATAATACCAGAGTCAACGAATGGCTTTCATTTTTCATGGTTTAGATTCCGTACAATGATCGGTTCCACAATATTGTCTGTCGATCCGGAATGCCCCGATTATTGCCTTTTTGCGGCGCGCCGTCCGACTCACGCCCACGTGAGCACGAGCAGCACAACCATGCTCACGCCCTCCGTGATCAGCGGGACCATCGCCGCGTAGAACGCTTTCATCGGCTCCATGCGGTAGTACAGGACATAGAGAATCATGCTGATGAGAAATGCCGCCGCCAGCACAACGATCATGATCCAGAACCGCGCGTCCGAAAGCTTCCCGTCTGCATTCAGCGAGCTGATGACCGTGAGCTCAAGGACCATCCAGCCGACAATGAGGAGCAGCTCCGTCGTCGTCTGCCTGTGGAAAATGACATTCGTCAGAATCAGCAGCAGGACATAGGCGATCACGCCGCCCACCGCGAGGTACGTCCCATTCAGCTTCGCCGGCGTTCCCTCGGGTACCGCGATCACGCCCTGCAGCGACATCACAACCCCGGCAAGGCCCGCCACCGCCGTCACAAGAAGCAGAAGCCCGTTCAGCCCGCCGGCCCGGTTTACCGTCTCATTCGGCCGATAGGACAGGCTCCACCAGATCAGATAAAATACGCAGCAGACAACCAGAAGAATCTGGCCGATTGTCATCTTAGCCGCAGCACTACTCATGTTTCATCGCCTCTTTTTTTAGAAAATGCACGAAATCAGCGTCAGGATCGCGAGTCCTCCCTGCATCAGAATGATCTTCGGGTTGCTCGTGATGCTCCCGTACAGCGCAACTGCCACGATATAAATCATCAGACAGACCACCGCAATCTTGCTGGCAAATGCAAACACCGCGAGCAGAATCAGCACTGCAAGCAGTCCGTTATAGACGCCCTGGTTCTTGAAGAGAACATTCACGTTCTTCTGCCGCAAGTCCTCCCTCGTCATTCCAAACACATCCGACGTCTTCGCGGAATCTGTTGCCAGTGTCTCCAGATAAAAAATATAGAAAAACTCCAGTGCCACCAGTACCGCCAGTATCTTCGTCAGTAGATTCATATCATACTCCTCCTGTCATATTAAACACATACCGGTCCATCCGCTCAAATGCCTTCACGATCTGCGAGTGCGGGGACGCCAGATTGAGCCGTATGCTGGTCGGCGCCGCGAACTGCCGGCCGTCCTGCCAGCCGACACCGACATCCCAGCCTGCCTTGAGCAGCTCTCCGATCGTCTTGTCATGTACCTTCAGCCACTCCGTGCAGTCGAGCAGCATCATATATGTGCCCTCCGTCCGGAATGTCGTGACGCCTTCAAAGTGGTCCCGCACGAAATCGGCCGCGTAGTTTACATTTTCCGAAAGAACCGGCAGCAGCTGGTTCAGCCAGTCCTCACCCTCGTCGCTGTACGCGCCGATCAGCGCGTGCTCCGAGAATACATTCATGGAATTATAGACCAGCTTCGCGCTGATTCCCTCCACGCGCTCGCGGACCGGCCGGTTGTAGATCACATGATAGCTTCCGATAAGCCCCGCCAGATTGAACGTCTTCGACGGCGCATAAAATGCAAGCACATGCTCCCGCGCCCAGTCGCTGACGCTCTGCACCGGCGTGTAGTGATGGCCGTTCATGATGAGGTCAGACCAGATCTCGTCGGCAGGGACCCAGACGTCATTCTTCTGATAGACCTCCATGGCCCTGCTGATCTCGTCTCTGCTCCAGACACGGCCGCACGGGTTGTGCGGATTGCAGAAGATCGCCACATGGATATGATTCTCCCTGATCTTACGGTCCATGTCCGCATAATCCATCCGCCAGACGCCGTCCTCATCTCTCACGAGCGGACTGTGAACGATATGATAGCCATTTCCCTCTACCGCGTGCGTAAATCCCACGTAGGTCGGGCTGTGAAGAAGCACATTGTCGCCCGGCGCGGCAAATACCTTCAGCGCGGACACAATGCCGCCCAGCACGCCGTTCTCATAGCCGATCGCCTCCCGCGTCAGCCCGTCCACGCCCTTGCGTTTCCTGTGCCATTCAATAATCGCGCGGTAATATTCCTTCGACGGCGAAAAGTACCCGAATGCCGGGTGCTCCGCCCTCCTGATAATCGCGTCCTGAATCGATCTGGCCGTCGGAAAATTCATGTCCGCAACCCACATCGGAATAAAGTCAAAGCCCTCCTTCGGCGCCGACGGCGCAAAGCCGCCCGGCATACCGACTGCATCGACCGCCATCGCATCCATTCCTCGCCGGTCAAGCAGCGTTTCAAAATCGTATTGCACCTTATCCTCCTTGTAAAATTTAATCCATTGCCTGGAAATCGTAATGATTCAGTTCCTCAGACGCAGAACACTTCAGACGGACGAAGCGGCTTCGTCATTTGTCCACCCACCTCAGAATAAATCCAACATGTTATCGAGAGACATCGCCTGCAATTCTTCCGTGCCCATGCGATCTGCTTTCTTCAGAACAGGTCCAACATATTATCGAGATACAGCGCCTCGCGGACGTTGATCTGATACTCCGGCCTCGTCATATAATACAAAATGAATTCAAGAACAAGCGCGCTCCCGAGTCCTCTGCCCTCGATCTTGAAGTTCGAAAACCCCATCGGCAGATACGTATCCATTATGTCGCGGACACTGATAAATCCCGGGTTCTTCATCGCAAGCGAGAATCGGTAGCCCTCCCTTGCGTGCGGCGCGCGGCAGATGTGCTCCGGACCGTCCAGCCCGAGGTTCTTCCGGCTGACGGCCTCGTAGCAGGCCTTCCGATCGCGGCACCCGAACCAGCAGCACTCATTGCACAGGAATTCCATTTTGTCCTTTTCATTCTCCGGCAGCATCCTCAGTCTGTCAAATGCCTTGTTCAGGCGGAAGTCCGGCACGACATAGCGGAACTCCTTCCGGCCCAGCTCCCGCTTCAGATCCTCGAAATCCGTCAAGACCTTCGTCGTCGACGAGACAAAATAAAATGAAGGATACCTCTCCATCAGGTACGCCAGCAAAAGATCAGACGTAATGATGATGCCATTGGCCGGATCCTCGAACAGGCGGCAGAGCTCGTTGCATTTTCTGTCGGAAAGGTGCCTCTCCTCGAGCAGCGAATTGCTGAGCGTCAGCCTCGCGGAAATGCCATACTCCCGCATGAGCGCGAGCACCTCCGCGGGGTCCTGCTCACCCATCTCGACGCGCCCGCCGGCCCACAGACAATCGGACGGCGCGCCGTAAATCGAGCCGATCTCACACCAGTCATAGAAATATTCCCGGTGCCCGCGATACAAGGGCAGGAAGCGGCGATAGAGCTCGTAAAATTCAAATAAACCCGGGAGGTGGTAAAAAGCGGTTCGTCTCAAGAGTGTGCCTCACCGATCTCAGCATACGCATTTCTGCATTTTTCCAGATTATTTTCCTCCATCATACCCCTCCATAATTTCTCTCACATATGCCAGATACTGCTCCCGCACATCATCGGGCCGTACAATCTTCAGCCCCTTCCCGATCGCCGTCATCCAGCCGAAGAACTGCTGGCTCACGGTGACAGGAACGGTCACCCGGAAATGCTCAGCATCCGCCGGGATGATCATAATGTCCGTGCCGAAGCGGTCGATGATGACGCCCACCAGTCTGTTCTCGCCCTGCAGCGTCACGCTTGCGTCTCTGCCGGCAAACATGCCGAAGGTCTTCTTCTCAAAGTCCGCAGGATTGAATTCCCGGCTCTGCTCTTTTCCTTCCCTGGACTCGTCCGTGATATCGATGTGGACCATCTTGTCCACGCGGTAGTGCTTCATGATCCCGCTGCCGGAATCGCAGGCATTCAGGTAGTAGTTTTCGTCATCCCAGATCAGTGCCCACGGACTCACCTTGTAGTACGCGCCGTTTTTCCGCAGGCGGTACTCCTTTTGCACCGTCCACTCTGCGTACTGAAACTGAATCTGCCTGTTCTTATAAATCGCCGTGTGAATCGCATCGATGTTGTAGAAGACCGTCTCGTTCTTTGCCTTCGGACGGGCCGTCAGAACGACCTGTTCCTGCAAATGCTTTGCGAGTGGTCTGCTTGTCAGACATTCCAGCTTCCGGATCAGCTGCTCAGACTTCTTCTGCGTCAGAAACTTGGATACCTGGACCGCGTCCACCAGAATCTTCAGCTCAGCCGGCTCCAGCTGGCGCTCGCCGATATAGTAGCCGTGATCATTTCCCTTCACCTTGATGACATCCACGCCGAACTCAATCAGCGTATCGATGTCCCCGTACACGCTGCGCCGATCGTCCTCTACGCCATACCTCGCCTTCAGACGATCGATCAATTCTCCCGCCGTCAGGATGTGTTCCTCATCTGTCTCCTCCATCAGGATCTGATAAATGTAGAGCATCCTGAGCTTTAACCGCTGCACTGCCATGCGCGTGCCCTCCGATCTTTATTAAACTGATTATACTAAATTCCCGGGTCTTTTTACAGAGCGTCTACCTGAAGCTGCTCTGCTATTCGTGACTGTATACTATTCCCAAACATGAAACCATAACTCATCCTGCACACTCTCAGATGACGTATTGTTTATATTCGATCCCGAACAGACGAAAAGCCGGCCCGAAGGCCGGCTTTTCACTTACCGAGTTTCATCCCCAGTACTGCGCGGACACCTCAATGGCGTCATGCGCCGGGATATCCTCACTCAGCGGATTAATCTCAAAGGCAGTCGGCGTTCCGACTACCGGGCTGCTCACATACGTCGTGGCCGCGTAGACGATCTGCCCACCCTGCTTGTAGACCGTCGTCAGGCCGATCTGATCGCAGGACTGCGTGCCGTTGTAGGTCACCTGACCAGTGACCTTGGTTCCCAGAGTCGAAGGAACCTCCGACACGTTATCAATCGTAAACTCTGAAGACGACGGAGCATTGACCGTTGATGCCGGAACATAGCTAGCCGGCTTCATGGTGAAATCAATTGTCGCCGGCACACTTGTTCCCGTGTCCATCATGCTTGAAAGAACAACCGTGTCACCCGGCATGATGTACATGCCCGTCTGATCCTCTGTACCGAGAATCGAGCCGTCATCCGCCTTCGCTGTCGCCGTGACCGTCGGGAAATACGCCGCGAAGTCCTTATTCGGATTAGTGACCTTCGCGCAGAAGGTGACATAACAGTTCGGGCTGTAGGCGCTCGGCGCATCGATGTAATATCCCGTCTCCACCAGCTTCAGCTCCTGTTGCGCGGCAGCCGGTGCCGAGGAAGCTGCCACCGCCTCGGAACCGGCTGCATCTGCCGCTGCCGCGCCTGAAGCTGTTGATGTCTGTCCCTGCCCGACAGACATCGTCACCCCGTCCGTCTTCTGTGTATGGGGCGATGTCGATCCGCACCCCGAAAGAAGAACCACACCGCAGACGAACATTGCCAGCATCCGCTTTCTCATACTCATACCGCTCCTCCTGTTCTGCACACTCATGTGCCAGCCGTTTTTTATGCTGACAACATCATATGCAATCCAGGATACGAATTGTCGTACTTTGGCCTCAGGCAGAAAAAAAGCACGCCGCACCGGAGCTCATTCCCGGGCGGCGTGACTTTAGCCTTCAAAATTATAACCACTCAGATATGAATATACGCCATGACCACAGCAACAACCAGCGCCGGCAGGAGATTAGCGACTCTCACCTTCTTGCCCCACAGGAGATTGACACCCACGGCGAAGATCAGAACGGATCCCACAAGAGACAGATTTGTCATCGCGGCATCGGTCATGAGCGGCTGCAGAAGCCGGGCAAGAGCCATCATGCAGCCCTGTACAACAGCCACAGGAATTGCCGAGAACGCACAGCCCTTCCCCATCGAGGCAGACATCACCAGAACGATGATAAAGTCCATGACCGCTTTGGCGAACAGGATTGAGTGGTCGCCATACATGCCGTCCTGGATCGAGCCGATGACGGCCATGGCACCGATACAGACAGTGAGCGAGGCCGTGACAAAAGCATTCACAAAATTCTTGTCGCGGGCATTTCCCGTCTTCACCTTCAGCCATTCGCCAAACGTATTAAATTTTTCTTCAATATCCAGCAGCTCGCCGACCACTGCGCCAAGCGCCAGACTGATCACCATCATCATCGTGCCGCTGGTAGAAAGAGAACCGTCCGAGATAGTCAGCATCTTCGCTATCACGCCGGCAACACCGAGAAAGAGGACGGCCAGCGCATTCGCCTTCATCAGCGTGTCCTGCATTTTCTGCGGAATTTTGTTTCCGGCAAGACAGCCGGTCGCCCCGGCAGCAATGATAGCTATAGCATTTACAAGTGTGCCAACTCCCGGCATGTGATACGTCCTCTCTCAAATCTTTCACGGCCATATAGATAGTGGATAGCCCTTGTATTTACGACAAACTCATCTCCTGCTGTTCAATGCGTTCAACAGCATCCACTGTAATTCCCAAAGCCGCAGCAATATCCTCTTTGCTGAATTTGCCAATTCCAAGCATTCTCACGACAGCTTCATGCTGTGCCTTGTCGTACCCCTGTGCCATTCCTTTTTCTATGCCCCTGTTTTCAACTCTATCCAGAACGTCACACATATTAACACCTTCTTTCTTCTTTGAAAGATCTGCTATTACATCTTCAAATCTTTCATCGTCTGTCA
The DNA here is from genome assembly GCA_900315305.1 of uncultured Eubacteriales bacterium. Lineage (GTDB taxonomy): Bacteria > Bacillota > Clostridia > Lachnospirales > Lachnospiraceae > Chordicoccus. Next base: position 1,010 of record OMYS01000020.1, on the reverse strand, counting down.
GCACAGACATTAATTTCAAAGTCGCGTCAACATGATCGATTGTCTCGGCACTTGGCTTATAGTCGTCTGTCAATCTCTTTTGGACAAAATAATCCACCACATACCGGAAATCACTTTTAAACCACTTCACCTGCTCCGGTTTCAGAAAAGCTACCTGAAACAAATTTTTCATTTCGTAGTCACTCACAAATGGTTTGTAGGACTCAGGAATATCAAGTACATCAGTGAGGTGCTGACTGTATGGCCACGGCTTTAGCCCAAAATAAAGAACAAGAGTAATCACCGGATATGCCCGGTTAATATTCTTATCAAGCAACTGCGCGCGATAGCCTGCACCATCATATCCGATCTGCCGCAGAGGCATGAATTTTTCTGCCTTCGTCTGATGTTCAAATCCGGCCATTACCACAGTGAGATTGTCTTTCTTCAGGAATTTGGTCACATCCCGTTCCTGCTCATGCAGTTTTCCATTCGCCTTATACTGACTTTTGTCCTTTGCATTAACAAGATCATCCGGCGATACAACCTGTTCGCCATGAAAGAGAAAACCATTCATGATATCCGCAAATACATCATCGTAATCAGCCAATATCTTTTCGCCAATATCTTTTTCCGCCAAGCGCCTCACCTCCTTCGAGCAAGGGTGAAATTATATTACAATCTTTGAGACATGCAGTCAAACCACTGAGTGTCCCTTGCATAAATACATCTCCACCAAAATTCCAGCACAAATGCCACAGCTGTTGAGCTTCATTCCTAAAGGGGGATCCTCGGTCATTAAGTAACCGGGAAGGTATCTGCCTTATTCCGCTTCCTCACTCTGTCTTCGGAATCTTTCTCTCCACGAACCAGAGTCCGTTCTCCTCATAGTACAGCGAAATCGGATTTCCGCAGACCATACACTGGTACCGGATTCCGGCACCGCCCGCCTTAAGACTCGCCCTCCTGTCCATCCTGAGGATTCGGTCGATCGGGTACCGCCTTCCATCCTCCCAGACAATCAGAAGCGG
>OMYS01000039.1 GCA_900315305.1 uncultured Eubacteriales bacterium | reverse complement strand
CAGCTCCCGGATCTGCTCCGCCCACTCGACGAGCACGACGCCGTCCCCGTAGAACTCGTCCTCGTAGCCGATCTCCTCCATCTCATCGATGTCCTCGATTCGGTAGACGTCGTAGTGGTTCAGCACAAGCCGCCCCGTCTCATATGTATTTCTGATTGTAAATGTCGGCGACGTGACCGGCTCGCTGATCCCGAGCCCCGCGGCAAAGCCCTGCGTGAACACGGTCTTGCCGACGCCGAGATCGCCGGACAGCGCAAATACACTGCCCGGAGCGGCCTCCCGGCCCATTTTCTCGCCGAGTGCGTATGTCTCATCCGCTGAATTTGTCTCTATAACCATAATATCTCCCTTATACACAGTACTTTTAATAATATAGCAAAATGCCCCTTCAAGTAAAGCACCGATAAAGTTTCAAGAAACACATCTATTCAGCACCCCCTTGAAAAACTGAATAATTGCAAAAAAACTTTGACAACTTTCCTCTCCTATACTATAATGCTACCTGTACTGCTGATGCAGACATGGAGAGGTATCGAAGCGGTCATAACGAGGCGGTCTTGAAAACCGTTTGTCCGTAAGGGCGCATGGGTTCGAATCCCATCCTCTCCGCTACTCTTACCGGGAGCCTTGAAATGAAGGGCTCCCGGTTTTTTGTTATCTTCAGCACTCCTCAGAAACCTTCTGAAACCCGGACGGAGAGCTTGCTCGCCGGACGGTTTCTGAAGTTTTCTGAGGGGCGGACAAGCGGCGAAGCCGCTCTGCCCGCCCACAGCGAGGAACGCAAAGCGTTCCGAGTCTGGGGTGCTGGGTTTAGCCGTACCCGGTTCCGATAAACTCTCTCTTTAGTTGTACCCGGTTCCGATAAAATTTTTATAAAGTGTCCGCCTCATGTTTCCCGCTCGGTCATCTTAAACCATGCCTCCCCATAGAGGGCCTGCCCGAGTGCAATGCCGCCGTCATTCGGCGGGACGAGACTGTGCACAAGCACGCGAAAGCCGTCCCGCTCAAGGGCCGTCTGCACCATGTCAAGAAGAAGCGTGTTCTGGAAGCAGCCGCCGGTGAGGCACACGGTCCGGAGCTCTCCTCCGGCGATCTTCCTGACCGCGTCCGCCGTCATATCCGCAAGGCGCCTGTGAAAGAGCCATGCGAGATAATCCGCGTCTTCCCCTGCAAGGCGCCGCTCCGCCAGCTCCTTCACCAGAAGGTCCGTACGCATGATCAGCCGGCCGTTCTCCCCGTTTCTTTCATCCCGCACAGGTTCCGCGTGTTCTGAATTTCCCTCAGACGAAAGCTTCGGTTCGAACTCTCCTGCAGATTTCCCGTCATACTGAAATTTGTCCATAGCAGTGATATCACATGGACCGGTATCAGACATATTGCCTACGCATCCCTGTGCGACAAATATGTGATCAGCAGTCCGCACTCTGCGCCGAACCCCCATATTGTCCGCGTACCTTTGTGCGGCGAACATAAGCTCCATGGCCGCCTCTCCCTCGTAGGTGGACACGCTCCGGATGCCGAGAATCGCGGAGACCGCGTCGAAGAGCCGCCCGCAGCTTGTGGAGGCAACCGTGTTGATATGCTTCTCCCGCATGGTCTCAATCACCCGCATCTGCTGCGCGCCACACAGCCCGAGCCTCTCCGCGACGTCCTCAGCACGGCCGGATCCTTTCATGCCGGACTTCTTCTCAGCGGCCTGCCGGTCATTGTCCGAGCCTCCCGAACATGTGTCACTCACTTCTCCCGGGTAGAGGTCCGCCAGCATCGAGCACGCGATCCGCCAGCCCTCGCGCGAGGCGGCATCGCCCCCGGCGTGGAGAAACGGCGCGATGCTCCCGGCTCTTCTGAAGCCGTGCGTATCTGCGATCATGATCTCGCCGCCCCAGATCGTTCCGTCCGTCCCGTACCCTGTCCCGTCAAATGAGACCCCGATCACGGGGCCGGTGAAGTCATTTTCCGCCATACACGAAAGAATGTGCGCATAGTGGTGCTGGACCTTAACGAGCGGAATACCTCCCTTTTCCGCAAGCTCCTGCGCGATCCCGGACGAGCGGTACCGCGGGTGAAGATCGCAGACAATAAGGTCCGGCTTTGCCTCAAGGAGCCGCGCAAACCTTGCGACCGTCTCCCTAAGCGCCTCGCCGCTCCGCGCGTCTGAGAGATCCCCGATGTAGGACGACGGATAGTAGAGGTTTCCCTTCGCAAAGCAGAACGTGTTCTTCAGCTCGCCGCCGATGCCGAGGACGCAGGGAGCGGGCGATTCATTTTCATCTGCAGAGCTCCGATGCGCCTCCGCCCCGTCTTCTACGGACGCCGGTCCCGTCACAAGAAATGGCAGCGGTGCGTAGCCCCTCGAGCGGCGGACCATGTACGGCTGTCCCCGATAGAAATCCATGACGGAGTCGTCGCAGCGGATGTTGATCCTCCGGTTGTGGGACAGGAACACATCGGTAAATGAAGAGAGCTCCCGCAGGGCCTCCTCATCATCACGGCAGATCGGGGCCCCGCTCACATTTCCGCTCGTCATGACAAGCGCCGGCGGCACATCGAGGCCGTCATTATATGTAAAGAGCAGGATCTGCACAGGCGCATACGGCAGCATGACGCCGAGAGCCGGGTTGTCCGCCGCAACGGACGGCGCAATCCCGCAGCTCTCCCTCTTCTTAAGTAGCAGAATCGGCTTCTGGTGGCCGGTCAGAATCTCTCTCTGCGCATCCGAGACAAGGCACGCCCGCTCCACAGTCTCCGCGTCGCGCATCATGACCGCAAATGGCTTCGCCGGCCGCCTCTTTAATTTCCGGAGGCGCCTTACGGCACTCTCGCTCGTCGCATCGCAGCACAGATGAAACCCGCCGATTCCCTTGACCGCCACAATCCCGCCGGCGATGATCGTGCGCCTCGCCTCGATGATCGCGTCCCGTCCGCGCTCCTTCCGCCCGATCAGATAGACCTCCGGCCCGCAGTCCATGCAGCAGACCGGCTGCGCGTCGTAGCGCCTGCTTCCCGGGTCCGTGTACTCCGCCCTGCATTTTTCGCACATCGGAAACTCCTTCATCGAGGTCCGCTCCCGGTCATAGGGGAGGCTTTCGAGAATCGTGAGGCGCGGCCCGCAGGACGTGCAGTTGATGAACGGATGAAGATAGCGCCTGTTCTTCGGGTCGAGAAGCTCCGCGCGGCACTCGTCGCAGATCGCGATGTCGGGCGAGACGAAAATCTCTCCCTTCTTCTTCGCGCTCGTAGCAATCTCAAATGTCGGAAAAAGCGGCGCGTCCACCTCCTTCACGTCCATTTTCAAAATCACGGCCCGCTTCGGCGGCTTCTTCTCTATCAGGAAAATGAACTTCTCCACCGCATCCGGCTGCCCCTGCGCGATCACCTCAACAAAGGAGCCCTTGTTGCAGACACTGCCCGTGACACCGGCCTCCGCCGCGTGCCGGCTGACAGACGGCCGGAACCCGACCCCCTGCACAATGCCGTAAATTCTGATGCGTTTCGTCACCATAAGCCCGTTATCCTCTCCATGCGTCTCTTGCAAAGATCATACACCACGGACGTGTCCTGTGTCAGCTCTCCGCCAGAACAAATAAAAAGAGTCTGCCCGAGCCCCCTGATATTCGCGACCGCATGCGACTCTGAATGGTGTGTGAACTGTAACGGCCACAAAAGCGCCCCGGCGCGGACAAGCCGTACCGGGGCGCTCCCTTAAGTCCATATACCAGGCCAATCAGCTGTTATTCTGGAAGGCGGCGACGAATTCCTTCGCCTGCTCCTCCGTCATTCCGTTCTTGGCCTCGAGCTGCTTCTCATACCAGTTGTAGACCGGCTGAGACGCTGTCTTGAACGAATCGATATCCATCTCGTCAGCAGTCGTCACCTTCATGGCACCGTTCTTCTGCCACTCAGCCACAAGATTCTTGATGAGCTCGCGGTTCGTCTCCTTCTGGTACTCGACAGCCTTCTTTGCATTTGCGTCGATGACCGCCTTCTGCGCGTCTGTGAACTGGTTATACGCCTTCTGGTTGATGCAGAAGAAAATGCAGTCATAGTACGCGTTCCAGGTGGAGAGATAGCTCTGGACATCCTGGACAGATGCGGAATCGATGGACGGCTCCGGGTTCTCCTGACCGTCGATCGTGCCCTGCTGAAGAGCCGTGTACGTCTCGGACCAGTTCATGGCCGACGCGTCGCAGCCCCACATCTTGTAGATCTGCGCGCACAGATCCGATGAGCTGATGCGGATCTTCAGATCCTTCAGGTCATTCACGGACTTGATCTCGTGCTTGGAGTTCGTGATCTGGCGGAAGCCGTTGTCGCCGATGCCCTCGCAGACAAGACCGTAGTCCTTGAGTGCGCTCTTCATTTCCTGACCGCCGGCGCCGTTCATGGCCGCGTCAATGCCGTCGTAGTCATTAAACAGGAACGGCAGAGAGACCGCGTTGAAGCGCTGATCGAAGTTCGCGTAAATGAGGTTCGAGTGGAACGAGCACTGAATCGTGTCGCCGTCCATCAGGGCCTGAATACCGGCGACCTGATCGCCGTTTGTGAGCTGCTCGCCCGGATAGACATCTACCTTGAACGCGCCATTTGTGGACTCCTGCATCAGAGCGTTGAAATAGTAGCCCGCCTGAGCCCAGGTGCACGCCTCACCCGGAGAGCAGTCGAAGTTCCATGTCGTCTGCGGCCACGGGTCTGTGCCTGTGTACTTCGCCGCGTTGTCGGCCGCATTGTATTTGTCGGACTCATCATAGTCGTGATAGATGAGACCGTTGGAAATAATGTTCTTCGCCTGCTCGGACGAGGTCTGGTCCGCCTTGACGAAGAGCGTGCTGATTCTCGGCACATAGGTCAGCAGTGTCAGAACCAGGAGGCACGCGACGATCATCGGGAGAACTGCTCTCGAGATCATCGGCAGCGTCACGCGGATGAACTTCTTCACGCCGTCCTTCGTGCGCTTTGCCGCATCCTCGATCTTAAGTCCCATCGCGACGAACAGGTTGACGCCGACCGGCGGTGTGACCTGACCGATAGCGAGGTTGACAGTTGCCATGATGCCGAATGCGACAAGGCTGTAGCCGAATGCCTGCGCGACCGGGTACATGATCGGGATGAAGATGTACATCGCCGAGTTGCAGTCGATGAAGCACCCTGCGATCAGGAAGATGATGTTGCAGATCAGCAGGAAGACCCACTTGTTGCCGGCTGCCGCGAGAGCCGCCTCCGCCCAGTTGGAGATGCCAAAGAGCGTGCAGCAGTACGAGAACAATGATGCGGAGGCGACGATCAGCATGATGCCGCCCGATGTCTTCGCTGAGTCGATGAAAATCGGGATCAGGTCACGGAGACGGATGTCCTTGTAGACGAAGACCGCGACAATGATGCCGTAGACAACGGACACAGCCGCCGCCTCTGTCGGCGTGAAAATACCACTGTAGATGCCGCCGAGGATGATGACCGGCATGAGCAGGCCCCAGAACGCATCCTTGAAGGCCGCCCATCTCTCCTTGCCCGTGCACTTTGCGTGCGCCGGCTTGATGTTCTTCTTTCTCGCCTCGATCATGACGACAACAATGAGCGCGACGCCCATCAGGATGCCCGGGATGATACCGGCGATGAACATGCTTCCGACATCTGTTCCGACAATCGATGCATAGACGACAAATGCGATGGATGGCGGAATGACGATCGCGATCGAGCTCGACGCTGCCATGAGGGCCTCTGAGAAGGCCGGTGAGAAGCCGGACGCAATCATCGCCGGGATCAGGACCGCACCGAGGGCCGCGACAGTCGCCGGGCCGGAGCCTGAGATCGCGCCGAAGAAGCAGGAGACGATGACGCAGCAGATTGCCATGCCGCCTCTCTTGTGTCCGACAAAGCTGTCAATGAACCGGACCAGTCTTCCGGAGATGCCGGCCTTCGCCATGATATTGCCGGAAAGGACGAAGAACGGGATCGCAAGAAGCAGGAACTTACCGATTCCGGTGTATGTATTTGTCGCGATCATGCTGAGCGTCAGATTTGAGTATGCCGATGTAAAATGAGACGCGCAGAAGATCGCAGCCGCGGAGCTCGCGCCGAGGCAGATCGCGATCGGAACGCCGATCGCCAGCATGACGAAAAACGAAATAAACAGTACCGCTGTGATCATGCCTTTGCCTCCTTTCCGTCCGCTTTATCCTCAAGCTCAGGCTCATCAAAGGCCCCGCTCTGATAGTCAATACAGTTCTCAATAAAATGAAGTGTCAGCGAAATACCGCCGACGACGATGAACAGCCAGAACCAGCTCTTCGGAATGTGAAGAATCGGACTCTCCGTCTGATCGACGAGCATGCGCCCGATTCCCTCGACCGTAAGAACGACGGAATATACGACACAGACAATCGTGGAAATCAGGTTCAGGACCTTCTTTCCCTTCGGTCCGACGCGGTCGGGCACAAGGCTTAAGTTCACCAGACCTCCGTCCCTCGCAGCAACACCGGCTGCCAGCATGGAGATGAGGACGAACACAGCGACCGTGATCTCTTCCGTGAAACCGAGCGAATGCTGGAAGACGCGTCGGGCAACGACGTTGCCGAACGTGAGCACCAGCACCAGCAGAAGAGACACGGCGAGGACGACGTTCTCAACGATGACAACGTACTTCATGATCCTCTTGTAGGTCTTCATAATGCATTTCCCTCCTCGAAAATGTTGACGCGATACCCCTTAAAACACGAAAAAAATCCCTCTCATCTGCTGTTTTGCAGATGAGAGGGACGAAAAAGATTCCGCGTTACCACCCTGATTCCGCAGTTTAACTGCGACACTTTTACGCACCGACATGCGCTTCCCGATGACGGCGGGTTCCGGCTCCGCTTACTGAGTGCTCCGCTCCGTACTCCGATTCTCATCAGAGACGTAACCAAACCACCATTCGGCGTTGCTTCTCAGGGAGGATGGCCGATATCTTCGCAGACCTGCTCGCACCGCCCGCAGGCTCTCTGAACCGTTCCCGGTACCAGTCGTGTTCCCATCGATGAATTTAAGGGATATTCATTTGCGGCACTTCCTGTGCCTGCACAGCATTATACCGCGGCAAGGCGGAAATGCAAGGGAAATATTAAAAAATCATAAATTTTTTTACGTATTGCGCCGCCCATCCCCCATCAGAGCCCATCCCGGAGACGGAGCATCAGCTCTTTTCAGGTTCCGACTCCGGCTCCTGATACGGCTCCCCGAACACTTCCTCGTGGTAATACTTCTGCTCACACTCCGGGATCGGATACTCGTCCGGAAAATTTTTCCAGAGAATATCGAGTGCCTCGTGATACTCGCCGGTCTGCATCATCGTCCAGGCCTTTCTCTTTAACGCCTTCTGCTCATCCGTCCCGCCGTCCTTTGCAAGAAACCACTCGATGGATCCTTCTTCTCCCTCTTCCGTCTTCTTAACCACACTGACACCTCCCTTTCTGCACAGATTATAATACAGCGCAACATTTTTCACAAACAAGAGATCTTGTCATATACACGCCTTATCGTCTCAAAACCTGTATGATGAACGAGTCAGTCCTGTGCCCGAATCTTTTCAACATTTTTACAGAAGAATGTTGACTATTTTTGTAGGATTTAGTATAGTTATTTCAGGTCTGACACTTGTCATGACACTTGTCAACCTGCAGAAACCGATCGCGCCGCTGCGCTCCCGGACCTTCCGGTGCGCCGCAGGCGGCGCAGAAATGAGGAATAATGGATTACGGTAAAGAATCTTTAAAGATGCATGAGAAGCTGAAAGGAAAAATCGAGATCAAGGTCCGCGCAGATGTCAGCAATGCTGAGGCGCTGAGCCTCGCCTACACGCCGGGCGTCGCAACGCCGTGCCTTGAGATCCAGAAAAACCCGGAGAAGAGTTTTGAGCTGACACGCCGTTGGAACACAGTCGCAGTTGTCACAGACGGAACAGCCGTCCTTGGACTCGGCGATATCGGCCCGGAGGCCGGTATGCCTGTCATGGAAGGCAAATGCGCCCTCTTCAAGGCCTTCGGCGATGTCGACGCGATTCCGCTCTGCGTCCGCTCGAAGGACCCGGACACGATTGTGAACACAGTCGCACTTCTCGCCGGAAGCTTCGGCGGCGTAAACCTCGAGGACATCTCCGCACCGCGCTGCTTTGAAATCGAGAAGAAGCTGAAGGAGCGCTGCGATATTCCGATCTTCCACGATGACCAGCACGGGACGGCCGTCATCACACTCGCCGGCCTCATGAACGCGCTCAAGGTCGTCGGCAAGAAGATCGAGGACATCCGTATCGTCACGTCCGGAGCCGGCGCCGCAGGCATCGCGATCATCCGCCTGCTCATGGCAATGGGCCTCAGAAACGTCATCATGACGGATCGTCACGGCGCAATCTATGAGGGCCGCGACAACCTGAACCCGATCAAGGAGGAGATGGCAAAGATCACGAATTTTGAGCACCGAGCGGGAACACTCGCAGAAGTTATCAAGGGTGCCGACGTCTTCATCGGCGTATCGGCCCCGGGCATCCTGACACAGGATATGATCCGCTCGATGGCGAAGGACCCGATCATCTTCGCCTGCGCGAACCCGACGCCGGAGATCTTCCCGGATGACGCAAAGGCAGCTGGTGCTGCTGTCGTCTCCACAGGCCGCTCAGACTTCCCGAATCAGGTCAACAACGTCCTCTGCTTCCCGGGCATTTTCCGCGGAGCACTCGATGTCCGCGCAAGAGACATCAACGACGCAATGAAGATCGCCGCCGCCAAGGCCATCGCCGGCCTTGTGAGTGACGAGGAATTGCACGCAGACTATATCCTGCCGCACGCATTTGACCCGCGCGTCCGGGACGCCGTCGCATCCGCAGTCGCACAGGCCGCAAGAGACAGCGGTGTCGCAAGAATCTGAAACCCTCCCTCAAAGGAAAGATTCCATAAAAAAATGGATGTCGCACTAACTACTTAGTGCGGCATCCATTTTTGCTTACTCGAGGATCAGGCACTGGTACGGCGAAAGCGTAATCTCTCCGCTCACCGTATTTCCAGTCTCGATGTCGTTGTAAGCCCCGCTGATCTGAATATTCGTATCCGCATAATTGAAATTCTGCAGGAAGTAAAGAGGCGTTCTCTCATCATCTCCGTGCCCCTTCTCCACCGGCTTCCGGCAGCTCACAGTCACGCCGTACGGCAGCTCTGCGTCAAAACCGCTCGTCACTCCGCTCTTCGCGCAGACTTCTGCGAGGAACCGGTCCGTAAAGAGCTGCTCATTTTCCGAGGCGATGAAATACGCCCTGCCGTCACCGTAGTAATTCCGGGTGAGGGCCGGATAGCCCGCGTAGAAGTCCTTCTGATAGGTCGCGAGGACCGCCGCCGACTCCGCGTGCACAAGCGCGCACAGGCCGGTCGTCTCATACTTCGTCCCGTCGTAGAGAATCTCATTTCTGTGAAGGTCCGTCGGCGCGTCGATCTCTTCCGTCTCGATGCCGAGAAGATCCCGCAGCGGGTGAGAGCCCAGGAAACAGAGATCCGTGTCATTGACCTCGCCGCTCCAGTACGTCGTGACATAGGTGCCGCCGCGCTTCACAAACGCACGAACCTTCTCCATATAAGAGCCGCGGTACATGTAGTTCATCGGCGCAACGACAATCTTATAGTCCGCAAGATCACTGTCCATATTCACGATGTCCGTCGTAATGCCCTGCTTCCAGAGCGCCTCATAGTAACTTAAAACCGTCTTCAGATAGTTCACCGGGTTCGTGACGGCCTGCGCATCCTCGACGTCCCACCAGTTCTCCCAGTCGAAGACAAGGGCGACATCCGCCTGATTGACGGTGCCGAGCACCCTGCTGCTGATCGACTCGAGCCGTTCCCCGACCCTGGTCACGTCCCGGAAGACACGCGTATTTGCGCCGTTCCGGTGATCGACGACAGCGCCGTGGAACTTCTCGGAGCCGCCACGCCCCTTTCTCCACTGGAAATACTGAACGCTGTCCGCGCCGTCCGCGATCGCCTGGAGAGAGGAGAGCTCGTGCATGCCCGGACGCTTCAGCATGTTGTACTTCATCCAGTTCGTGGCCGATGGCGTGCTCTCCATAAGAAGGAACGGCTGCTTCTTAAGGCTCCGCATCGTCGCAAAATTCATGGACGTCTCCATCGCCGTGCGCACGTCGTCCGCCTCGTTGTGCCACGCCGGATAGCTGTCAAATGAGACCACATCGAGCGCCTTCGCCCATTTGAAATAGTCATGCGGTTTGAAGAACATCATGAAGTTCGTCGTCACCGGGCGATCACTGAACTTCCGCACCGAGCGGATCTCATCCTCACAGAAATCAAGCATCTGATCGCTCACGAACCGTCTCCAGTCGAGCTTCTGGGCGTGGAGTGTGTTCTCGCCGATTCTTGACGGCGCGTGGATCTGATCCCAGTCCGTGTAGGTGTGGCTCCAGAAACTGCTCCACCATGCATCATTCAGCCGATCGAGCGTCCCGTATTTCTTCTTCAGCCACTCACGGAAGGCCCTCTGGCAGTGCGGACAGTGGCAGTCGCCGTAGTGGCCGCCGTACTCATTTGAGATATGCCACGCGATAACACCCGGATGATGGCCGAAGGTCTCCGCGAGACGCTCGTCAATGGCGCGCATTTTTTCGCGCATGTACGGGGAGCTCGGACAGAAATTGTGCCGCTCTCCCGGGAGCCTGCGGATGCCATCCTCCGTCATCATGCGGACCTCCTCGTGCGCCTCAGACATCCACATCGGGACAGCTCCGGTCGGCGTCGCGAGAATCGTGTAAATGCCATTTTCATAGAGTCTGTCGATGATGTTCTTCAGCCAGTCGAAGTCATAGACACCGTCGGACGGCTCGAGTTTTGCCCACGCGAAGATGCCGAGTGACACCTCATTGACATGGGCCATCTTCATCAGGCGGATATCCTCCTCGAGGACCTCCGGATATTTCAGCCACTGATCCGGATTGTAGTCACCGCCGTGAAGAAGGCGGCCGTGAAGAAAAGCTTCGTTCATGTCTTGTTTCCTCCCCTGTATCAGCTATTTTCTCTCTGCATTTTCACGCAGGAGACACGATCACTTTTTTCAGAGGCTTTATAAAAGCCCCGGACACCTGCTTATGGTAGCGCAGGGCCGGGGCTCTTACAAGAGGATATTCTTTCATTTTTCGGGCAGATTCGGTCAGGATCATGCAGGCTTTGCGTCACGCTTTCCTGCTGAATGCTGACTCGAGAAGTCCCACGATGCCGTCGTAGATGTAGAAGGCACCAGCGACGCTGACAAAGATCTTTGCCGTATCGAACGGATTAAACACGACGATCACGCCAAAGATAATGGAAATGACACCCATGACAGCGAGTACCGTCTGCTGCGGTCCCGGAAGGAACCGACTGCTTGTGATGTGCGTGATGCCGTCGACGATCATGACAACGCCGAGCGAAAGCTGAATCAGGATCGTGAACGCAGCTGCGTTGCTCATGATGATCACGCCGAGGACAAGCATGGCGACAGCGAACACGATCTGTCCCGCCGGGGCCGTCCCGTTCTTTAAATTTCCGATCTGGCTGACAAATGAGGCAACTCCCGCCACCAACAGTATAAAGCCGATCAGCCTGCCGGCAAATAGAAGCGTCGATCCCGGGTACAGGAGCAGCACAAGACCAAAAATGAGAAGCAGTGCCGAACCGATGATCCGACTGATTCGATCAGACATATATCTTTCCTCCCTCCAATTCAAAATGCGCGTTACCATGCATGCGCCATACATATAAGACGGCATATCGTTACCGATAGCCAGGCTCAACAGCCTGCGTAAGGCAACTGACATGATCAGTATACCACATGGGAGGGCCGGGCGGTTTGCATTTCACGTTCTTGAAACGTATACTTTAAAAAAATCCCGGAGGGCAGACTATGAAGACAGAGGAAGTCAACACGGAGGACCAGCGCTACGCGCTCGCGGAAGAGGCGATCTTCGGCGCCTTAAACCAGCTGGCACGGAAGAAACCGATCGACAGGATCACCGTCTCCGACATCATCCGCCGCGCCGGCGTTGTCCGTAGCACCTTTTACAACCACTACCAGGACATGCCGTCTCTCCTTGAGGCGGCCGAGCAGCGCATGCAGAGTGAAATTTTTGACCTGATGCGAAGCTTCCGCCCGCACGGAAATGAAAACATCTGCCGGAGCTATTTTCTTGCTCTCTGCCGCTACACGGAGGGCAACGGCTTCATGATCCAGATCATCCGGAGCGCAGACGCCTCCCACTTCGTCGGCGAGTCCCTCACGGCCCTTCATGCGTACGCGAAATTTGCCCTGAAGGTGTCTTTCTCCTCGCAGAGCGACGCGGCATCCCTCTCCTCGCCGGAGAAAGGGGTCTCGCTCTCGCCCGAGGCGAAGAAGGATGCCTTCTCCTACGCCATCGCCTACGCGATCGGCGGAGTCCTCGGCATTCTTCACAAGTGGACGAGCGACGGCTGCATCGCAAAGCCCGAATATGTCGCCGGTCTTATGACGGAGTCCTACATGCGCGGCATGGCGGCCTTCATTTGCAGGCCGGACTGACTCCATCTCCGGATCCGCTGCCGGAAACAGCCTTGTTCTTATACGTTCTCCGACTCCTGATCAATGAGGTTTCTCCGGATCTTCCTCGTCGAGCTCTTGATAAATGGTGTCTTCCGGATGATGAGCGACGTCAGCGCGCGGTATGTCGGCTGCGTGCGGTTATAGTCATCGAGCGTCTGCTGGAGGCGGCTTCTTATTCCCTCCTGTGAAAGGCCGTCATGTTCGACCGTCTCCGGGTCCGGATAGATGCGGGCTGCAAGCCCGTTCTTCTCTCCCGACACGACGATCTCTCCGATCAGCGGATCAAGTGCGAGGGTTCCCTCGATCTCCTCTGGAGATACATTTTCTCCATTCGCGAGAATGATGAGATTCTTGAGGCGTCCTGTGATCGTAAGATACCCGTCCGCATCGATGTTTCCGAGATCGCCCGTTCGGAGCCAGCCATCCGCCGTAAAGGCCTCGGCCGTCTCTTCCGGCATCTTGTAGTACCCCTTCATGACAGAGGTTCCTCTCACTTGAATCTCTCCGTCCCTGATTCTTCCCTCACAGTTCGGAAGAAGCCGGCCGACCGTTCCGGGCCTGTTGCCCTCCGGTCCGTTCGTGGAAATAACCGGTGAGACTTCGGACATGCCATAGCCCTGGTAGACAGGGATGCCATAGGCTTTGTACGCATCAACGTAGAACGGATCAAGATACGCGCCGCCTGAGAAGATATAGCGTATCCGCGCTCCGAAGACGGTCTCGCGAATCTTCCCGCGGATCATCTTCTTCGCCTCACGCACCTTCGGGTTCTCTGTGGATCCGGCCGTCTTCGCTCCGTCAGCGCTTTCGCTCGTTTCCCCTCCACGAATTCCTGCCTTCTTCAGGGCGTCAAAATACGCCGCATTCATCCGCTTCATAATCGTCTCGAGCATCAGCGGGACCATCAGCATCGCTTCCGGCTGGAATCGCTGCATATTCTTCATCATATGAAGGAGCGAGCCGTTGATCGCAATCGTCGCCCCGAGAGAGAGGCCTTTCAGCCAGTCCATCGCGAGGCAGTACGCGTGATGCACCGGAAGCACACTGAGGAGAACAATGCCCGGTTCTGCCTTGAAGTAGACATTCTCCACGTTGTCAATCAGGTTCCTGTGCGTGAGCTGAACGCCCTTGCTCTTTCCAGTCGTGCCCGACGTGAAAATAATCGTCGCGACGTCGTCCCTTTCCGGCGTCTCTCCCGGCTCACAGGTCCCGGAACCGTCCGCGACGTCCTGCTTCGCGCCGTAATACGCAGGATTGGCTACATACGAGTGAAGCAGATTGCCGACAGACTCGACGCCTGTCTCATAGACCGGCTCTTCATCGAGCAGATAGATGTCACGAATCTTCGGACAGCAGCCTTCCAGAAGCTTTGTTATAAGCGCCTTCATCTTCGGGGAAATGAACAGCGCCTCGGAATCCGAGCGGTTCAAAAGATCGATGAGCTCATCGTCCGGAAGAGCCGCGTCCATCGGGCAGGCCGTCCGCCTGCCCTTCACGATGCCGAAGTATGAGACAATCCACTCATAAGAACTCGTGCCGATCAGCGCGATGTGACTTCCGAAAAATCCGCGACGGTCAAGATAAGCCGCGACCGCTGCGCTGTCGCCCGCAAGGTCTGCGTACGTGCGGTCCCTGATGTTCTTCTTCTCCGCCCAGCGGACAGCCGGGACGTCCGGATACTTCTTCGCACTCTCCGTCACAATATCATACAGTACTTCTGCCATATGCTCTCCTCTCCGCGTCAGACAGCCGCTTCTATATTTGCGATATAGGAAGCCGCCTCACCGACCGTCCGGATCTTCAGGACCTCTTCTTCATCGGCCTCCATGTCGAGCTCATCCTCGAGCTCACCTAAAAAGGCCATAAAATCGAGCGAACTGAACTCGAGGTCCTCACGGAAACGCATACCATCCGTGATGTCCTCCGCCTTCACATTGCAATACTGCGCGATCAGTTCCTTCAGTTTTTTGTCTGTCATCTTCATAAATAAAATCCTTTCGATTGTCGCAAGTCTCCTCCCGCCACCTGCGGATGAGAGAGTCCTTGCTGTAATAATAGAGTCATTTGCTGTTAAAGCGTCAGCATCATCTCGCCGACCGTCATGTCCGGCTCCGCGATTCCCTTGAAGAGAATCCGCATCAGATAGTAATAGAGCAGTTCCATATCGTGATCATCAAGGCGCGCGGTCTGGTAATGGAATGAAAAATGAAGGCCGCCGTCAGGGTTGTGCGTAACCGTGAGATAGCATTTCTTTGTGTTAATGCCGTTCGTGTACCAGTTCGTCCAGATCGGAATGCCGGCGAGATGCGGATTCTCCATCCGGATCGGCGTCGGCTGGTACGTCAGCGCCATGCTGTCATAGACCGTATTTTCCGGGATCGGCCAGCGCTCCTTCATCTCTGCCTTAAGAAGCTGCGGGTCATAATTGCTGTGCAGATAGACATGGTTCTGGACGTCCTGAATCATATACGCCGCGTCCAGGAACTCCGTGTCCGGAGAAATAACCGTGCGGCACGGATACGCGATTGTCCTCGTTCCGCCCGATGTCCACTCCTTGTGCGTCGATCTTCTGGAAATAAAATTCCTGACCGTGATGTCCTCCTGTCCGCCGCACATCTTGGACAGATACGTGCGGAGGCCAAGAAGAAGCAGGTTCGTCATCGACAGCTCATGGTTCATGCAGAAGTCCACAAGCGCCCGCGTCGCGTCCGGATCGAGGTTGAAGTCCTTCACACCGACGGCCGGATTCTCAAGCTCGAGATCCGCCGCGCGGAGCGTCTTGTCGCCGTGTCTCTTCCGGCTGTCCTGAAGGACGCGCAGACCCTGGATGTCCGAGTACATCGGCTCACCGAACTGATCAAACTGGTCCTCCCAGAACTTTCTGTCCTTCGCGATACGCTTTTCATTTGCCGTCTTCGCAAGGTCCCTCTCGAGCATCTCCCGGTAGGAGGAGAGAGGCGCCGGCATGTCCGCGCCAAACCGGAAATGCGTATAAAGCTGCATCAGATCGTTGATGATGACGATCATGCCGCAGGAATCAGCGATCCGGTGATCCAGATGGACATACATGCCGTTGTAGCCGTCCGGCAGCATGAGCATCGTGATCTCGCAGGTCGGAACATCATACGGCTCGAAGGTCTCGAACGCCCACTGCTGCATGACATGGTCCGCTTCCTCCCTCGACATGCCTGTAAGATCCCTGATAGAGATGTCCTCATAGTGGCGCGGCACGATGTACTGCGTGACCTCACCGTTTTCACCCGCCTTCGCGAAACGGACGCGGAGACACTCATTTCTCTCATACTCGAGCTCAATACACTGTTTCAGAAGACCGAAATCAAGCGGGCTCTGCAGCGCCAGAACGGCGCTCACGTTGATGCACTGCATGGTTCCAAGCTGACGGATCGGCAGATGATGGATCATCTGCGCCGGTGTCAGGGGGTACTGCTTCTCTTCCATATATCCTCCATAAGAAATCTCAAGAAACGCTCTGTAAATTCTCTGTAAATCAGGTACGAGCGAGACTTTACCATGCCCCCGCGCCGATTTCCAGCGCCGGACGGTCTTAAGCGACAGACTGCCCGCAACTGTCCGTTTATGCTTTCGCGCGGTCAATCGCCAGATTGGATTTCTTCTGGTATAATGAGACAACCCCGGCAGATAAAGGCCGGAACTTGTGGGAGGAACGCACTTGAGAACACTGGATGAAGCACTGGATATGTACGGGTTCCGCTTCAGCGGAAAGACAACAGATGAGCAGAAGGAAGAGCTGCGGAAATTCTGGAACAAAGCATTTCCCGGCGGGGCAGCCTCCTCGGCAGAAGAGATCGCCGTGCTCGAGTCCTTCGGCACCTGCGATTTTGTCAAAAAATGCAGGGCGGACACAAGTCCGGACCTGGCGGAGGATGCGCCGGCCAGAGGCAGCATTCTTTTCACGCTTGCACTCCGGGACGGCCGCACAATGAATACACTGACCGGAGAATTCATCAGGGCCGGCGGCACACTCTCCTTCGAGTACGCACTTCCGTGTCAAAGCAGAGAGAACCGTGATGATATCTCAGAGTCTGGGAAAAAAGCCGACGAGGCCCCCGCGGATTCCACGGAGAGAATGAATGCCAAAGCCGCGAAAAAACCGGAGGATTTCACCGGGAAGACTGCGCTTGCGCCTCTCTCCGACATCGACGTCCGCATGAGACAGCTCCTTAAGGAGCTCTGCGATGACCATATCCGCGTAAAACTCCGCGGCTTTATAAGTGCCGGCAGGACATTCGCCGCCACGCAGATCCACGTCCTGAAGGACGCGCAGGCCGGAAAGGATACGATGGATGAGGCATTTCTGCAGACCATGATCCGCCGCCTTCTCACGTCCCAGGTATTCCCGGAGGACACAAAAAAGGACGAGGATTCCACATCCTTTGATGATTTTGAGAGCGCCCAGCGTTTTGCAAGACTTGCAGGCATCACGCTGCCTGTGGCGATCCGCCGCTGGACCGGGCGGACGCTGCGGACGCTCGAGAGCCCGCTCCTCGGCGCTGACGAGCGGACGCACGCCAAGCGCGCCCTCACGATGATGATGAACATCCGCTGGGAGTCGACGGACTTTCCGCCGATTGACCCTTGGAAGGCAAAGCAGATCCTTGACGAGGAACTCTACGGTCTCGAGACGGTCAAGCAGCGTGTCATCGAGACGATCATCCAGATCAACCGCACGCACACGCTGCCTTCCTACGGCCTGCTCCTCGTCGGCCCGCCAGGCACAGGAAAATCACGGCTCGCCTACGCGGTCGGGCGCATCCTGAAGCTCCCGACCGCCGTCCTCGACATGAGCACCATCCGCGACCCCGAGGCCCTGACCGGCAGCCCGCGCGTCTACATCAACGCAAAACCCGGAAAAATCATGGAGGCGTTCTCGCGGGCCGGCCAGTCGAATATCGTCTTCATTATCAACGAGCTCGACAAGGCTGACTCCGACGGCCCTCACGGAAATCCTTCCGACGTGCTGCTGACGCTCCTCGACAATCTCGGTTTCACGGACGTCTACATGGAGTGCGCGATTCCGACGGGCGGCGTCTATTCGATCGCGACGGCAAATGAAAAGGACCGCATCAGCGGCCCTCTTCTCTCCCGCTTCTCGCTCATCGAGATTCCGGACTACACGCCGGATGAGAAACGGATTATATTTACGCGCTATTCCATGCCGCGCATCCTGCGGCGGATGGGCATATCTCCGTCCGAGGTCGTGCTCACGGACGACGCGGTCGACGCGGTCATTCGCCGCTTCGGGGATCGCACCGGCTGCCGCGAGCTCGAGCAGGCGGCGGAGCACATCGCGGGCAACGCGCTGTTCCGCATCGAGACCGGACAGGCAGATTCCGTCACATTCGACGCCGACGGCGTGCTCCGCGTCCTCGATCCGGGGACATAAGGCGCATCTCCCTCCGCCTTTCAATCGCCTTTCGAGATTTCCCGGCTCAGCACGCGGAACAGCTCAAGCGTGTTGATCGGCTTCGCGAGCCGGGCGTTCATACCGGCCTCCTCGCATTGCGCGCCGACCTTGTCATACACATCAGCCGAGAGCGCGATCAGCGGAATCTTCTTCGCATACTCGGTCCCGGTCGCCCGGATGGCCCTGGCCGCGCCGAAGCCGTCCAGGATCGGCATCCGGAGGTCGAGGAGCGCGGCGTCAAGAGATCCAGGCTCCGAATTTCTGAATTTCTCGACAGCTTCCCGGCCGTTCTCCGCGTGGACAACGTGCATGCCATTCAGCTCGAGGATGTCTTCGATCACCTCCGCGTTCAGCTTGTTGTCCTCCGCGACGAGCACCGTCTTTCCCTGCAGAACAGAGACATCGAAATTCGCCTCTTTTTGCGTCTTCAGTTTCTTCTGGTCCTCTGTCGCCAGATCGTAGGTGAGCTGCACCGTAAATACGGTTCCCTTTCCGATCTCCGACTGGCACTTGATCGTGCCGCCGAGGAGATTCACAAGCCTGTGGCTGATGAAGAGACCAAGTCCTGTTCCCTCGCGGTCAGCAACCTGCACGGAATTATCCTGCTCAAACGGCAGGTACATCCGGGCCATGAACTCGCGGCTGATACCGATTCCGGTATCTCTGACCTGATAAGTGTGTGCCACACGCCCGTCCCCCGTGTATTCCGCGTCGACGCGCAAAGTGACATCCCCGCCCGCCGGAGTGAACTTGACTGCATTCCCGAGAAGGTTCACGAGGATCCGCGCTACATGGTCGACATCCATCATGATGACCTCGTTCCGGCAGTTATTGAGCTCAAAATGGTAGTTCACGCGCGAGCTCTTCGCTCTCTCCTCAATGATGGAGTTGACCTCCTCAAACACATCTTTCTCGCGGACGACGTCGAACTCACTGACGACCTTGCCCGCGTCGAGTTTGCTCGTCTCGAGCACCTCATCGATGAGGCTCAGGAGATAGCGGCTTGAGCTCTGCATTTTCTCGAGGTTGTCGCGAACGCCCGGCGTGAGCCCCGGATCCTTCAGCGAGAGCTCGAGAAGCCCCATGATCGCCGTGAGCGGCGTCCGCATATCGTGGCTCATGTGGGACAGAAAGTTCTCCTTCTCCTGGCTCGTCTTCGCCGCGATCCGGAGTGCCTCGCTGACCTCCTCCAGCTGCTGCTCATCGCTCACCTGCTTTGTCAGGTCAACAAATGAAATGACCAGCCCCTTGATCTTCGCGTCCGACTCGGCGGACTTTCCTCCTGTCTTCGTCCCATCTTCCGCGCCCTGCGTCGTGTCCTTCGTCACGCGGTACGGCGCGATGCGGATCAGGTACGTCTTACCCGAGATTGATGTCGTCTTGCACTCGACGGTCTCCATCGTCTCGAGCACTTTTCGCGAGAGGTCCATCAGACTGATCGACGCGAAATTGTACGCGATGTACTGGAGCGAGCGGCCGACGTCCTGCGCGGCCACATTGAACTCCGACGAGATATACTCCGTATACTTCCTGATATTAAGGTCCCGATCGACCATCATGATGCCGATCAGTGTCGTCGACAGGAAGTTTGCCATGTCGTCGTTGACGGCGGCGATCTCCGAGACCTTTGACTGATACTCGGAATTGACCGTATAGAGCTCCTCGTTGACCGACTGAAGCTCCTCGTTCGAGCTCTGCAGCTCCTCATTGGACGTGAGAAGCTCCTCGTTGGCCGCCTGAAGCTCCGCATTCACCGACTCAAGTTCCATGACCGTCTGGTGCAGGCTGTCCTGCGCGACGCGGAGATCTTTCTCGAGATCAGAAATGCGGTTCGCCGCCGCGGTGTCGATGTTATATCTCTTGACAGGTCCCTGTGATCTCCGGTCAGAGCGGATAAACGCGACTGCCGTCATTCCTGTCTTCTCGCCGCTCTTATCCGTGACAGGGAGCGCGACGACCGTAATATACTCCGGCTCATCCTCCAGCTTGATCGGGATGTGATCGTATGCAACGCGCTTCCCCGTGACTCTGGCTTCCTTGAGGGCTGTGGAGAACGCGATCTTGAGATCCTCCCGGAGCAGCAGAAAGACGTCGAGCGTCGCGGTGCCCGCCGGAATCGTGAGAAACTTGCTGCAATCGCCAAATGAATGCTTCAGTTCATTTTGCGCATCAACAACGATGCAGGCCGGCATCAGCGACTCAAAGATATGCATATCGACCTCTTCGCCGCGGTATTCACTGATCGACTGCCTCCTGTCGTGTGTGCCGGCCGGAAGATCAAGATTGTTCTCAACATTCTGCATCGAGTACGGGATCTTCGAGTGTGGCGGCTTCTTGCCCGACGCATGGTGGACGAAGATCTTCTCATTTGCGCAGAAGGTCCGGAAGACATCGGAGTACTCCCCGACCGACTCAGACTTTCCGAGGAAGAGATAGCCGCCGTCCTTGAGCGCGACATGGAAAATCGAAAACAGGTTCTTCTGCAGCACCGTCTGGAAATAGATCAGCAGGTTTCTGCAGGAAATGAGATCAAGCCTTCCGAACGGCGGATCCTGAAAGACGTTGTGCTGCGCGAACACAATCATCGTGCGGATCTCATGGTTTACGACATACTTCGAGCCCTTGCGCGTAAAGTACCGGCTCAGGCGGCTCACGCTCACGTCCTCGATGATGTTCTCTCCATAGATACCGCGGCTCGCAAACTGGATCGAGTCGGCGTCGAGGTCCGTGGCAAAGATCTTGACGTCACGCCGGATGTTCATCTCCTCCATGACCTCAGAGAAGAGGATCGCGATCGAGTACGCCTCCTCACCTGTCGAACAGCCGGCGACCCACACGCGGATCTGATCAGACTGCCGCCCATTGCGCACAATGTCCGTGATAACTCTCTGCTTCAGGACATCAAAATACTCCGGGTCACGAAAGAATGACGTGACGCCGATCAGAACCTCCTTGGCGAGTGTCTTCGCCTCCTCCTGATTTTTCTTCAGATAATCGACGTAGCTCTGGAGATTCTGTGTATGCGTCACGACAATTCTCCGCTCGATGCGCCGGAGAATCGTCGTCTGCTTATAATATGTGTAGTTCGTGTTCGTGACAGATTTCAGGATCGAAAAGACTTGCGACATCAAATCCCCGTCCGTCAGCTGCATTTTCCCGTTCGAGATGTTGATCGAGGAGGAAATATGCGCCATCTCCTTCGCGATCGCGTCCGGCGAAAGGATCAGATCGACAAAGCCCGTGCTGATTGCATTTTTCGGCATGCCGTCGAACTTCGCCGTGTCCGGATTCTGCACGATGATGACACCGTTCTGCTCCTTGATGGAGCGGATGCCGTTCGTGCCGTCGGAGCCGGTCCCCGACAGAATGACCGCGACCGCGCGGTTCTCATACGCCTGCGCGAGTGAGCGGAAAAATATATCGATCGGATGATTGATCAGGTTGTGGTTATACTCCTTCAGGTGAAGAATATCCGATGTGATCTCAATATTATATTTCGGCGGAATCAGATAAATGTTGTTCCGCTTGACCTGCATGCCGTCCGTGACCTCCTGAATGGGCATAGCCGTGTATTTGCTGAGAATCTCAGCCAGCAGACTCTTGTGGTCCGGAGACAGATGCTGAATAATAACAAATGCCATCCCCGTGTCCTTCGGCAGAAATGTCAGAAACTGCTGAAGTGCCTCAAGTCCTCCGGCAGACGCACCGATGCCGACGACGCAGTTCGGCTGCACTTCCATTGGAATATTCATGGGTTCATAATCCATACGTACCGCTTTCTGCAGGAATCCCTGCGAACTGGAATGATATATCTTATGTTACCATAAAAATTCAGAAAATGAAGAGCGCCGCAACACAAAAATCTGTGCTGCGGCGCTCGCTTTACCTATACGTTTTTACTCGACTGTGACGCTCTTTGCGAGGTTTCTCGGCTTGTCGACGTCGAGGCCCTTCGCGACGCTGAGGTAATAGCCCATCAGCTGAAGCGGCACGACCGCAAGGCTCGGTGTGAAGACCTGCTCTGTCCGCGGGACATAGACCGCGAAATCCACGGTGTCCTCGATCCCGTAGTGGCCGTCTGTCGTGAGACCCATGAGGTAGCCTCCGCGGCTCTTGACCTCAACCATGTTGCTGCGCGTCTTCTCGTAGAGGTCGTCCTGCGTCATGACGCCGATCACAAGTGTTCCCTGCTCGATCAGACTGATCGTCCCGTGCTTCAGCTCGCCGGCCGCATATGCCTCCGAATGGATGTACGAGACTTCCTTCATTTTCAGGCTGCCCTCGAGCGTGATCGCATAATCGAGGCCGCGGCCGATAAAGAACACATCATGCGCGTTCGCGTACTTCGCGGCAAACCACTGGATCCGCTCCTTGTCCTCAATGACGCGGCCGATCTGCTGCGGCAGCTTCTTCATCGCTCCGAGAAGCTCCGCCTCACGCGCGTCGTCGATCCGTCCGTGATTCTTGCCGAGCGCAATCGCGAGGATATACATCGCGATCAGCTGGCAGCTGTAGGCCTTCGTCGTCGCGACGGCGATCTCCGGGCCCGCATACGTGTACATGACGTGGTCCGCCTCGCGCGCGATCGAGGAGCCGAGCACGTTGACAATCGCGATCGTCGGGACGCGGCGCTCCTTCGCGAGACGAAGCGCTGCCAGCGAGTCAGCCGTCTCTCCCGACTGGGAAATGATGACAACCGCGGAATCCGGCTCGAGAATCGGATCTCTGTATCTGAATTCAGAGGCAAAGTCCACATCCACCGGAATTCTCGCGAGCTTTTCGATCACGTATTTACCGACCATGCCGACATGATACGCGGACCCGCACGCGACGATATACAGCCGCTTCAGACCGCTGAATTTCTCCTCATCCATTTTCAGCACGGAAAGATCGATGAAGGACTTCGAGTCCTTGTCACCGCCGTCCTTTACGTACGCATTGATCGTGTCCTGAACGGCCTTCGGCTGCTCGTGGATCTCCTTCATCATGAAGTGCTCATAGCCGCCCTTCTCAGCTGCCGATGCGTCCCACTTGATGGTCTTCGGCTCCTTCTTGATCTCGTCGCCGTCCAGATTATAAAATGTAATGCTGTCCTTCGTCAGTCTTGCGAGCTCAAAATTATCGATGTAATAGACCTTGCGCGTGTGGTTTAAGATCGCCGGCACATCGGACCCGATGTAGGACCCGTCATCCGCCGTGCCGAGAATCAGCGGGCTGTCCTTTCTCACGACATAGATCTCGTTCGGATAGTCCTTGAACAGCAGCGCAAATGCATAGGAGCCGCGGATCCGGACCTGCGCGTGGTTGATCGCGTCGACCGGCGTGTGCTGATATTTCTTGTAATAGTAGTCAATCAGCTTGACCGCGACCTCTGTATCTGTCTCGGAATAGAATTTATAGTTGTGGCGGAGAAGCTTTGCCTTGAGCTCCGCGTAGTTCTCAATGATGCCGTTGTGAACGCCGACGACATTCATGTCATCGCTGCAGTGCGGATGCGCGTTGTTCTCAGACGGCTCTCCGTGCGTCGCCCAGCGCGTGTGGCCGATGCCGCAGGTTCCCTTGACAGACATGCCGTCGTTCGTCTTGTTGCGGAGATTCTGCAGTCTGCCCTTTGCCTTGATGACAACCGTCTCTCCGTCACCATCGCGGACCGCGATGCCTGCGGAGTCATATCCTCTATATTCAAGCTTTGTGAGACTGTCCAGCAGAATCGGTGCCGCCTGCTTTGTGCCCACATAACCGACAATACCACACATATGAATTCCTCCTTCCGGCAAGCCGGAAACAAATGTATATGTCACAATAACTACTCATTATTCTCATATACAGGGCTCCTTGTCAAGCTTTTGCGGGGGAAGAGTCCTCTGTTCACTCCGCATATATGTCTGGGAATGGCGGATCATATCAGGACGATGTCGGGCACGTTCCGTTCTCCTCAGCTTCCCCTTGTCGCTTTCAGCTCCTCGGGGTGATCTTCGGACTCCTCCACTTAACGCCCTCCACTGTCCTGATATGATCCGCCATATTCCAGCGTCCAATGCGGAGTGAATCATAGTACTTCTCTGATTTCAGCAGCTCTTCAATGCTTCTTACTGCCTTCAAATTCTGATGCATGTGGACCATCGCACGGATAATGACGGACTGTAAAGAAGGGGATTGACAGCCGGGCTAAAATCATATAGAATCATAGTTAGATAAGTTAAACTTGCTTGCTCCCATACGGGAGCTTTTCATCAGCCGATCGGTTAGCTGTATCTAATTTCATTTAAATTAACCTGAATTATTCACCGAGGTTGGATTTTGCCAAACCAACAGCTAAAATTCCTTGAGCCTGAGCCCTGACGGGCAAAGCCAGATGTTCGCCGCCG
>OMYS01000093.1 GCA_900315305.1 uncultured Eubacteriales bacterium | reverse complement strand
CGGCTCCGTGAAGAAGGGAGCGCTTGTCGGCTTTGGCATCGGACTTCTCATTATTCTGTTTTACATGGTTTCCTATCGGACGATCCGCACCTCCGGTGATCTCCGGCAGGTCCTGCACATTCCGTATCTCGGAACACTTCCGGTCTACACGAAGAAGAAGAGAAGATCGGACCCGTCGACCGGTATCAATATCATGAGCGACAATCCGCAGCAGGATTATGTGGATTCGCTCCGCCTCATCCGGACGCGTGTTGAGCGCGAGATGGAGAAGAAGCACACGAAGACTCTGATGGTCACATCGTCTGTTCCGGGCGAAGGAAAATCGACTGTATCTGTTAACCTTGCGATCTCCATGGCGCAGCGAGGCAAGCGCGTGATCCTTGTCGACTGCGATCTCCGCGCGCCGACAGACCAGGGAATCTTCGGTGTCCGCGAGAAGCGGCCGGGCCTCAGCGAGGTGCTGACGGGCAAGGCAACGCTCGAAGAGGCACTGTATTCATTTGAAGATAAGGGGATCAGCCTCAAGGTGCTCTTTGGCGCGGAGAAGCCGACGGAGAAGGTCGAGATGCTCGGCGGAAGCGCGATGAAGGACCTCGTCGAGAAGCTGAAGGGAATGGCGGACATCGTGATCTTCGATACACCGCCGTCCGCGATGCTCGTCGACGCTGTGTATCTCGTCCGCTATATCGAGACGATGCTCTACGTTGTCCGCTGCGATTACGCGAGAACGCAGTATATTTTAAAGGGCATCGAGGAGCTCTCCGAGACGGACATTACAATTGCGGGCTGCATCTTAAACGGCGGACGTTCAAGCTCTGCGTCGAGGCTTGCGGAGCGGCGCGCCGAGAAGCAGAGCGAGGAAAACCTGCAGGAATATGGGGCGAAGTAAATTTTAATCTTGACAGGTTCTGGAGCGTATGGTAGTATTCTCAAGTGTGCCGCACGAAGAGGCTATAAGTGTGTTCGCGGATCTTTCGATCACACGCGGACAGCGCCGAATTCGGCGAGTATTGTAAAGAGGAGGTAAGTCATGTACGCAGTAATTGCTACCGGCGGAAAGCAGTACAAGGTTTCTGAAGGTGATATCGTCCGTGTCGAGAAGCTCGGCGCTGAGAAGGGCGATACAGTCACATTTGACAATGTTCTGGCTGTCAGCAACGATGGTCTGAAGGTTGGCGAAGACGTTAAGGGCGCAACTGTTGAAGCAGAAGTCGTTCGTAACGGTCGTGCAAAGAAAGTGATCGTTTACAAGTACAAGCCTAAGAAGGGCTTCCACAAGAAGAACGGCCACAGACAGTACTACACAGTCGTCCGCATCAATAAGATCAACGGCTGATTGCAATGATTACGGTAACGATCAGGCGAAGGAAGGGAGAATATACGGGATTCTCATCGGAGGGCCACGCAGACTACGCTGATGAGGGCTACGATATATTCTGTGCCGCGGTTTCCGTCCTCACGGTCAATACGGTGAACGCGATTGAGCGGATCGCCGGCGACCGTGTCGAGGACCACTCGGAGAGCGGCCTTGTTACCTGTAAGTTTCCTGACGGACTCAGCCATGACGGCACGGTCCTCATGGAGGCGATGGTGCAGGGACTTCAGAGTATCGCGGAGACTTCCGGTAAATCATACCTGAGACTTCGATTCGAGGAGGTGTAAGCCATGCTGGAAATGAATCTTCAGCTCTTCGCCCATAAGAAAGGTGTCGGTTCCACAAAGAACGGCCGTGATTCTGAGGCTAAGAGACTTGGAGCTAAGAGAGCAGACGGTCAGTTCGTAAAGGCTGGAAACATCCTTTACAGACAGCGCGGTACCCACATTCATCCGGGTGCTAACGTTGGTATCGGCGGCGACGATACACTGTACGCAAAGGCTGACGGTATTGTCCGTTTCTCAAGACTGGGCAAGGACCGCAAGCAGTGCTCGATTGAGCTTGTTGAGACAGCATCTGAAGCAGCTGAATAAGCTGTATTTTATCCGGGCCTTGTGCAATTTCACGCATTGCATTTTCGTCCGGGCTTAACGCACCATCTGGTGCATGATTCTTTTAAAAATTTTCCAATTATCATTAACGCACACTGCAAGGGCTTCGAATCCGCCCTTCTTTCATTTGCGGGCAGCCGGTGTACACCAGGATTCGCTGCTGTCCGGATGTACATACGAGGTGAGATTTATGTTTGCTGATTTCGCAAGAATTCATATTCGCTCCGGCAAGGGCGGAGACGGCCATGTCTCCTTCCGGCGCGAGAAGTTTGTCCCGAACGGCGGGCCGGACGGCGGCGACGGAGGCCGCGGCGGCAGCGTGATTTTCGAGGTCGACAAGGCCATGAACACGCTCTTTTACTACAGACACAGATATCAGTTCCGCGCGCAGGACGGCGAGCAGGGCGGCAAGCGCCGCTGCCACGGCGCAAATGGCGCCGACATTGTCCTCAAGGTCCCGGAGGGCACGATTGTGCGCGAGGAGCACACCGGCAAGGTCATCGCGGACCTCTCCGGCGACACACAGCGCGTCACGGTCCTTCGCGGCGGACGCGGCGGGCGCGGAAATATGAATTTCGCGACGTCGACGAACCAGGCGCCGCAGTACGGCGAGCCGGGCAAGCCGGCGCTTGAGCTCGATGTGACGCTTGAGCTGAAAATGGTGGCTGACGTCGCGCTTGTCGGCTTCCCGAATGCCGGAAAGTCGACCTTCCTTTCTCGCGTGACAAATGCGGACCCGAAGATCGCAAGCTACCCGTTCACAACGATCGATCCGAATCTCGGCGTCGTTGATTTCGGCGATGGCGGCGGCTTCGTCATAGCGGACATGCCGGGGCTTATTGAGGGCGCTTCTGAGGGTGTCGGTCTCGGGCATAAGTTCTTAAAGCACATCGAGCGGACGCGCGTGCTGATCCATCTGGTCGATGCCGCTTCATTTGACGGCCGCGACCCGGTCGATGATGTCGTGAAGATCAACGAGGAGCTTGAGAAGTTCAACCCGGACATCATGAAAAAGCCGATGGTCATCGCGGCAAACAAGGTGGACTGCATTTTCAAGGATCCGGACGATCCAGACTGGCAGGACCCGGTGCAGCGCCTGAAGGACGCCTACGAGCCGAAGGGATGGAAGGTCTATCCGATTTCCGCAGCTACGGGACAAGGCGTGAAGGAGCTTCTGAACGATGTCCGAAATCTTCTTGCTACATCTGCGCCGAAGCAGGTATACTATGAGCAGGAATATTTCCCGGAGGACGAGCTGATGAAGCAGAATCTTCCGTATACCGTGACAAAGGACGAGGACTCTCACACGCACGAGCAGTTCTACCGCGTCGAGGGACCGCTGATCGAGAAGATGCTCGACTACACGAATCTCGATACGGAGCGCGGCTTCGTCTATTTCGGCCAGTTCCTGAAGCGCCACGGCATCAACGAGGCCCTGAAGGAGGCCGGCGCGAAGGACGGCGACACCGTAAAGATGTATGGCCAGCAGTTTGAGTATTACGACGAGACGGCTGATATCGGGAATGAGGACGATACTGAAGGAGATGAGCATACATGCTGACAAGTAAACAGAGGGCGTACTTAAAGAGCCTTGCGATGAACGAGAACCCGATCATCTGGCTCGGAAAGGCATCTCTCACACCGGAAAATACAAAGAATATCGACGAGGCACTGGCGGCCCGCGAGCTGATCAAGATCGGCGTGCTGAAGAACTGCGCGGATGATCCGAAGGCGATTGCGGAGGCCGCTGCCGGACGGACACACGCGGAAATCGTGCAGGTCATCGGCAAGAAGATCGTCCTGTACCGCGAGGGCAAGGACGACAAGAAGAAAATCGAGCTGCCGCGGTAAGACGGAACTCTTTGCGCATGCGGAGGAGACATTCTGGAGAGTATCCGCAGGCCAGAGGATGAGTGGGCTCTCCGCACAGGCGGAGGGAATGTCTGCCCCGGCACATAATGTACGTAATGTTTGAGGGAGGAGCGTTCATTTTGAAGATAGGGATTATGGGAGGGACCTTCGATCCCATCCATATCGGGCATCTGATTCTCGGGGAGAGCGCCTGGCAGCAGCTCGGCCTCGACTACGTGATCTATCTGCCGGCCGGCAATCCGCCGCATAAGCAGCACCGTGAGGGGCGCGCGACGGACCGGCAGCGCATGGACATGGTCCAGCTCGCGACGGCGGAGAACCCTCATTTTATTGTATCGGACTTCGAGATGAACGAGGACGGATTCACTTACACTTACCGCACGCTGGAGCATATGCGGAAGGAGTATCCCGGTGCGGAGATCTATTTTATCATCGGTGCGGATTCTTTATTTGACTTTGATACCTGGCGGGAGCCGCAAAAGATTTGCGACAACTGCACACTGGTTGTCGCGACCCGCTATCACACGAGCGCGGAGGAACTGGACGCGGCTATCCGGCACTGCCGGAAGACGTACCATGCGTCCATCGTGAAGCTTGATACAGAGAATATCGACTGCTCGTCGCGGATGCTGCGCGAGTGGATCAGCCGCGGGCATTCGATCCGGTATTATATGCCGGACAGTGTACTCGAATATATCCGGAAATACGGGCTGTATAAGACACTTCAATGCTGACAGAGGGGATGGAACAAAGCTATGCAGGAATATGATCTTGAATCCATGAGCAGAAAGCTCAGCAAATACATCGACCAGAACCGCTGGTACCACACGCAGGGCGTCCGCTTTATGAGCGCCGCGCTCGCCATGGCGCACGGTGCTGATCTGAAGAAGGCGGAGCTTGCCGGACTTCTTCACGACTGCGCGAAATGCATTTCCGATTCGAAGAAGATCAAGATCTGTGACAAGAACGGCATTGCCATCACAGATGTTGAGCGGAATAATCCGTTCCTGCTGCACGCGAAGGTCGGCGCGTATATCGCGCGGGTGAAATACGGCGTGACGGAGCCGGACGTGCTCGATGCGATCCGGTACCACACGACCGGAAGGCCGGGCATGACGCCGCTTGAGCAGATCGTATTCATTGCGGATTACATCGAGCCCAGAC
>OMYS01000092.1 GCA_900315305.1 uncultured Eubacteriales bacterium | reverse complement strand
GCTGACGGAAATGACAGCCGCAATCGCGGAGCCTGTCATGCCGCAGAAGAACGGGAAGCTGTATTTCAGGTTGACACCGAAGATAGCCGGCTCAGTGACACCGAGGTAGCAGGAAATAGTCGACGGAAGGTTGACTTCCTGCTTCTCTGCGTCCTTCTTCTGAAGCACGCACATTGCGAGAACTGCCGAACCCTGCGCGATATTGGAGAGCGCGATCATCGGCCAGAGCATCGTTCCGTTGTAATCCGCGATCAGCTGAAGATCAATTGCATTTGTCATATGGTGAAGACCAGTGATGACAAGCGGCGCATAAATGAAGCCGAAGATCGCGCCGAATACAACCTTGCCCGGTCCTGTGATGCCTGCGTAGACAACGGAAGAATTTTTCAAGATACACGAGGCAGAACGCGGCGAGGATCGCGGGGATAACCTGCGCCTGATAGCCTCTCATTTTCACGGTGACAAATCCGAAGTCCCACACGTAGTTCTTCCAGTCAGCGGCTGTTGCAGTCGCGACGGAGTACGCGTTCATCAGCTGACCGCTGACGAGTGTGAGGCCGAGGACGATACCGAGCATCTCGGTCGTGCCCATTTTCTTGGTGACTGACCAGCAGATGCCGACCGGGATGCCGACGTGGAAGACGGCTTCGCCGATGAGCCAGAGGAATTTGTCGACGCCGGCCCAGAACTGGGAGAGCTCGACGAGTGTGTGACCGCCGCCCCAGATCGCCATGGAATCGATGATGTTGCGGAAGCCGAGAATGAGACCGCCGACGATGATCGCCGGAATCAGCGGAGCGAAGATCTCCGCGAGGGCGGACATGATTCGCTGCAGCGGGTTCTGATTGGTCTTCGCTGCCGCCTTGACCTCTGCCTTGGAGACACCGGATACGCCGGAGACCTCGACGAAGTCATTATAGAAATCTGATACTGTGTTGCCGATGATGACCTGGAACTGACCGGCCTGTGTGAAGGTTCCCTTGACGGAACCGAGCTTCTCGATAGAAGGAATATCTGCCTTCTTCGGATCATTGAGCACGAAGCGCATACGTGTGACGCAGTGCGAGACCGCGCCGATGTTGTCCTTTCCGCCTATGTATTCCAGAAGCTTTTTGGAATCTTCTGTGTACTTTCCCATTTCCCTCTCCTTGTATAAATATCGGGTCTGTACGTCATGAAGTCTGTCAGACCTCAGATGTTGTTGTGTGTTGCCGTGATGTCTGTCAGACCTCAGGCGTTATTGAGTCCTGCCGGTCCGTCGTGATGTCCGTCAGATCTCAGGCGTTATTGAGTCCTGTTTGTCCGTCATGATGTCTGATTGAGATTTGTCTGCGATCATGTCTGACCGTCTGATTAAGTAAGTCCGGCTGCGCGCCTCGCCGGATTAACTTGTTTAAACAAATCTTGCTTACAATGCTATTATACTTGTTCAGACCGTAAAGTCAATGAGGAAAAGCATATATGTTTAAACAAATTTTGGCATGTGCTTTTGGTTGGTGTGCCGTGAAACCTGTAAAGTAACGTTTTGGAAGTGTTTGGGCCGCCAGGCCCTACGGATCGGCCGACGAGTAGGGTTTTCGGAACATCGAGGCTGCCACGCGATACACGTGCAGCACACGCACACTGTAACCCTCAATTTTATAAATTTCACGTTGCAAGTCCGAAAGGATGTTATTATACTATATGTATAGATATAATAAAGAGCAATCCTGAAGGTGTCTTGTGCGCGGAACCTGCGGGTCGCTCCGGCAACCGGTGTTTTTGCAAATGGGTAAGGTGGAGAGATGTACGAACTGGATTTTAAGAAAATCGGACTGGAAATGAAGAGACTGCGGACAGAGCGTTCAATCACACAGGAGAAGATCGCGCGTGATCTCGGATGCACGGTGGCATTCATCAGCAATGTGGAGAATAACCACGCGAAGCTGAATTTAAGGCTCGTCAATTATTACGCGCGTCTTTGCAATGTGTCGGTCGACTCGATTCTCGATGCGGGCCGCGAAGACCCGGTACGGGCGGATGTGAAGTCAGCCCGGGATGAGGACCTGCTCCGTGTCTTCCATCAGTATCCGGATGATCAGCAGGAGAAGATCGTGAAGCTGCTGCGCTACGCAAAAAAGCTGTAAAAAGTTCCCGCCAATCCGGCGGGAATTTTTTTGCGGTCACGTCGTGTCCTCTTCGTTGTATCTTGTAATGCCCCTGTGCGCCTGCGCGTATTCGAGATATGTATTTCGCACCTGTCTCAGTCCGTTCCGCTTGATGGAAAATGTCGCGCCGTCGCGCATTCGAAACGCTTCATTATCAAATGAATCGACATAATCCATATTGATGATGACGCCGCGGTTGCACGAAAGAAATCGCGCATCATCCAGCTCCTCCGCAACACTCCCAAATGAGCGGCGGAACCGTTCGCGCCGCAGTGTTGTCTGGACCTGCACGTTGTGGCGGTCCGACATGACATATTCAATATCGGAAAATGCAATTCGCATCGGCGATGAGGCTGGCCCAAAGACGAGTGCGCGGCTCTTGTGCCCTGTATACCGGACTGCGTCGTCAAGAAGCGCCTCAAGCTCAGAGCGCCGGATCGGCCGCGACAAAATTCCAAAATAATGGTACTGGTTAAGCGGTGGAAGCTCTGTCAGTGAGCTCACAATACAGATGACCGGACAGAAGTCCCCACACGCCCGAATGCAGCGGAACAGCTTCTCAGCGGCACCGTCCGGAAGCCCGCAGTCAATAAAAAGAAGCGCGTATTTTGCTGTTGTATAATCTTTCAGAAAAGCCGGCGCACTGTGAAACACAGCAATCTGGCAGGACATGCCGCAGAGCCGTCTGATTCCTGACTCAAGACTATGTCCCCGCCTGCCCGCATTCACGATGGCGATGGAAAAGTCAGGCGGAAGCGGACATCTGACTGCAGCCTGATCGGAACCTCCGGATCTTTTTCCTGCCTCTTTCGATGCCCTGGAATCCGCCAGTTGGTCAGCGCTCTGGCTGGACAAATCATCTGGCTTCTGCGATTCATTTGTCATGGCGGTATCAACTTTTCCTTTCCATAGAGTACAGTTTCGGCGTCAGCGGCTCGCCTGTGCGGAGAATGCGAACCTTGAACAGTCGCGCGGCTCTCATTTTCATCGTTACCTGCTCGCCTGTGCGGAGAACGCAAACCTTGGACAATCGCGCGGCTCTCATTTTCATCGTTACCGGCTCGCCTGTGCGGAAAACGCGAACTGATCCGGGACGTGCCGCGACTGCGTATACTCGAACATCACGCCATCCGCGTTAAATGTATGCGACGTCACGACTGCCACGCAGTCAAAATCGCGCAGATCCAGATATTTCCGGTCAACCTGCGTGGCTTTTTCGACCGTCAGCAC
>OMYS01000086.1 GCA_900315305.1 uncultured Eubacteriales bacterium | reverse complement strand
TCAAATACAACGATCTGGTCCGTCGGGTTTCTGAAATACCCCTGCATCATGGTCAGCTCATAAAGATCTGTCATCAGCGTCAGATTTGTCGGTCTCATACTCTTCCTCCTTCGGCGAAAAGCGCATCCCACCCTGGGAATCGCGCATATTTCTTCCGCCCCTACATCCGGCCCGCCTGACATGGTCTGCGCGCCGGCCTGCTTTTTCACGCACCGGCCGGACCTCACGTGTCCGCCGGCCTGAACTTCGTTCTACACTATAGCATCTCATTTTTCGCGTGTCCACGAAAATCAAACCGCTAACGGGAATTGCCGTTGACTAATCAGAGCCATTTGCATAAGGTTCCCTGTACGGGGGTGTTTCTATGACTGAATTTCTGATCAGAAAATTTGTAAAAAATCCGGACGAGGTGACCGATACCTCTGTCCGTCTCGGATACAGCCGGCTCGCCGGACTCACAGGCATCATTCTCAACGTCTGCCTGTTCCTTCTCAAATTGTTCACCGGCATCGTCACGGCATCTGTGTCTGTCATCGCCGACTCCTTCAACAACCTCTCCGACGCGTCGAGCAATATCATCGCGCTCATCGGATCGAAGCTCGCAAGCCAGCCGGCCGACAAGAAGCACCCGTTCGGCCACGGCCGCATCGAATATATTTCGGCGCTCATTGTCGCGATCGTTATTATCGAGGTCGGCTTCGAGAGCCTGAAGTCCTCCGCGGCGAAGATTCTTCACCCGGAGAGCACGGAGCTCACGGCCATCTCGCTGGTCATTCTCTGCATGACGGTCCTCGTGAAGCTCTGGATGGCTGTCTTCTACCGGAAGATCGGCACGCGCATCGGCTCACAGCTCCTGACCGCGACCTCAACGGACGCGCGGAATGACTGCATCGTCACATCTGTGACCATCGCCGTCATCCTCATCGAGCATTTCCTTCCCGTCCATATCGACGGAATCGCCGGCCTCATCGTGTCTGCATTTGTCATGATCTCGGGCTTCTCCATCGCGAGAAAGACGATCGAGCCGCTGATCGGTGAGCCGGAAAATGCAGTCCTCGCGAAGCAGATCACAGACATCGTCGACAATACGGACGGCATCATCGGCTCCCACGACCTCATCATGCACAGCTACGGACCGAGCCGCACGATCGCCTCGATCCACGCGGAGGTCCCGGACACCATGAGCCTCGAGGACGCGCACACGATCGTCGACCGGGCGGAGCGAACGGTCGCGTCCAGTCTCGGCGTGCTTCTGACTGTCCACTGCGACCCGGTCGCCGTCCGCGATCCGCGTGTCGCGGAGATCAGGGCAAAGCTTGTGGACGTGCTCCGTGAAATTGACCCGCGGATCACCTTCCACGATTTCCGTATCATCGACGGCGTGCATCATATCAATCTGGTCTTTGATATCGTCGTACCGTTCGATTATACTGAAGACAGACGCGCGGCGGTCCTCTTCGACATCCAGAAGAAGATGAGTGAGGCCAACCAGCGCTTCCACTGCCACATCCACATCGACACCGATTACTCGGCGTGAGCAGAGCCCGCGGCACTCTCTGCATCCGATTCCGCCCCGGCCTTCACTGTCCCGGCCAATGTCTCGATGCTCTCTGTCTCAGACCCGGTGCTCTCCGCCTGAGATGCGGCGCTCTCTGCGCCGCTGCCTGTTCCTGAGGTGACGCTGTCTGAATCCGATTCCGCGCCGCTCTCCGTGTTCCACGGCCATTTGACTACATCTGAATCTGAGCTGCTGTCCGTGTTCCACGGCCATTTGACGAGCTTCGTAACGGTCTTCAGGATATCATCCTTCCCGGACTTCTTCTCATTTTCATGAGGAACAATGTCATCAATATTAAACACAAGCACGCGGTCGATCTTCAGGGCCGGCTGTGTGCGGTAGGCATAGGCGGCCGACTCAAACAGACAGTAGAGCTGTCCGTCGTACGGGTAGACCTGCTCGAGCTTCTGCGGAAAGCTGATGATTTTCGCCGCGTCGCGCTCGGAAAATGTGTCGACGACATCGGTGTTCCGGTAGATCTGCAGCGATGAATTCATAATGCCGAACGATCTCGAGAGCAGAATGTACGGATCGGATGCGGCCACCGACTGGATCTCACCCGGCGTGTAGGCGTTGAAATCCGCCGACACACTCTCATGGACGGAGTCGTAATCCACGTAGATCTGCGCGTTGAGGCCGCCCTTCTCCGTCAGATTGAACCGCTCGAGATCGGACATGCCGTCCGAGAAATAGCCGACCAGAAGCGCGCCGTCCGTGTAGCTCATATACGAGCTCCGCGTGATCGTCGCGAGCGTATAGTTATATTTCGCACTGACGGCCGTCTTGCTGTCAATGTCATAATTTTCCAAATCCTCCAGCGAGTAGCAGACGGCCTTCGCCGCTCCCGACGTGCCTCCGGACACCCATACATTCTGATGCACGGGGTCATAGGCCATTCCGCCGACGTGCGCCTTGCCGCCGAGAACAATCGTCTTGATATATTTTCCGGTCTCTCTGTCGAGCATGTAGAGGACAGAATTATGCCTGTGCGTGTGACAGTACGCGGAAATGAACACATACTTTTCCGTCACGCACATTCCCTGCGGCGTCATGGACGTACACATCGATGTCGCGTGGAAATTGCCGACGATCGACTTTGTCGCCTTCAGGCCGGGGATCACATATGTCTTCTGAACGTTCCCTGCAAGCTCCGGAAAACGGACGGCCAGCTCCTGCTTCATCTCATTTTCCGTCTGGTAAAATGCCGGCGTGCGGTTCGTATCTCTGTACCTTGTCCTTGGCTCTTCCATTCCGCGGAAAATGAACGCATCTCCGAGATACCACAGAAAGAGCAGCGTGACCGCAGCGATCACCGCAAAATGCACGATCGTTCCCGCCGGAGGCAGCTTTCCCAAAAGCCCCCGGACACGTTTCTTCCTCGGAACAGGGCCGCGCGCCTCCTGCCCGGAATCCGCTTCAGCCTCATATTCAGTTTGCAAGGCCTTCGCCTCATCCTTCTTTATGTTTCGTTTCCGCCACATATGCACAAGTCCTTCAAAGGAGTCTCTATGGATCAGAAAACACGCATATTACACGATGTCTTCGGCTACAGTTCATTTCGTCCCGGTCAGGACGAGCTCATCGACGCGATTCTCGCCGGACGCGACACGCTCGGCATCATGCCGACGGGAGGAGGGAAATCCATCTGCTACCAGGTCCCGGCGCTCGCCCTGCCGGGGCTCACGCTCGTGCTGTCGCCTCTCATTTCCCTCATGGACGACCAGGTGGCCGCGCTGAGGCGCCGGGGCGTAAGCGCGCGGGCCATCAGCTCCGCCATCAGCGCCGAAGAGAAACGCAGCATCCTCTCGGAGACCTACGCGGGACGCGTCCGCATCCTGTACCTGTCCCCGGAGCGTCTGTGGACCAGGGATATACAGGCACTCGCCCATGGGGTGCGCATCTCATTTGTCTGCATCGACGAGTCGCATTGCGTATCCCAGTGGGGGAGGGAATTCAGACCCGCCTACCTGAAAATCCGCGATTTCATCGATGCGCTCCCGGAGCGTCCGCGCGTCGCAGCCTTCACCGCGACAGCATCCCCCGAGGTCCGTGATGATATTATAGCATTTACCGGCCTCCAAAACCCATATATCCTGACAACCGGCTTTGACCGTCCCAATCTCTACTACGAGGTCCTGCACCCGCGCGACAAATGGACAGCGCTCACAGGACTCCTCAGGGCATACCGCGGGACCTGTGGGATCATTTACTGCCTGACGAGGACGAGCGTCGAAGCTGTCACAAAGAAGCTGAACCGGCAGGGCTTCCGCGCGGTCCGCTATCACGGAGGACTGACGCCCGAGGAGCGCGCGCAGAGCCAGGAGCAGTGGATCCGCGGCGAAATTCCGCTGATTGTCGCGAC
>OMYS01000085.1 GCA_900315305.1 uncultured Eubacteriales bacterium | reverse complement strand
GCAGCGAAGGAGGAATTGCCCGGAAGAGGTCTGTGAGATATCCTCCCATGGATAAATTCTCCTTCTCTCCCGGAACAGTCCCTCGCCCGCGAGTGTGACTGCTTCGATCTCCCGGAGATGTCCGGTAGCAATCTGCGCCTGCCACAGATCGCAGTTCGCCCCGTGTTTCCCCGTGGCATCTGCATGTCCAACAGGCCCTTCCACCGGATTCTCCGCATCTCGGGCAGGCTCTCCTTCCGGCGCCGTGACATCTCCGGCCTCCTCACAGATGCAGCGGTCGATGTCCCCTCTCTTCCCGTCCGGGTACCGGAAGCTCACCTCGACCCTCTCCGGCCACCCGCTGTCCCGCTTCTCCCAGACGCCATTCTCCGCGATTTCGTCGCGAAGGCGCGTAATCTCAGCCTGAATGCGCGCGATAATCTCCCGCTTTCTCTTCTCGAGCATCCGCTCCTTTTCTCTGTGCGTATGCGTCTCATCGCTCTCCATGAGCTCCATTCGCTTTGCAAATGTCTTTCCGCCGGCATCCAGATCGTGGAACTCCTCAAACCGCTCCATATATTCGTCGAAGGACTGAAGCGCAAGAAACTGTCCGATACGCCGCTCGTCCTGTCCGTCACTCATTTGTCTCCTCCGGAAATGTGAACAATTTCACACTTTTCTTCAAAAAATGAACACATCGTTTTCACAGCTTCCCTGTATCCTGTTTCTTGTAAGCAAGAGAGCTTACAACAATTTCATAAACCTTTTCTTTTTCATACCATGGTGCGAGAGGTACTGCCAGACCTCGAACACCACTCCTTCCCTTAAATGGAGACCGGATCCTGCCAGCTCCGGTCATCCGCAGAACGCGTTTCGGATCTGCCAGCCGGAACGCGTTTTTTCTTGCAGTCACGGGGAACAGAAAAGTCCCGCAGGCAGAATTTTCCTCCTGTCTGCGATGCCTCTCTTTTTCACTTCGAAAAATGCTTCCTTGCCTCTTCCATGTCCTGAACAAGCTCCAGCGTCCCGACATAGGCGCCGGTTCTGTCACGGACCGCCATGTATTTCACGAGAAAAGGCCGCCCGTTTCTCTCAACCCAGACCGGCACGCAGTCACGGAGACCGCTGCGGAAATCATCGATAATGCTCCTTACCATCGGCTCGATCGTCGGCGGATGGCAGGCGAACACCTCCCGTCCGAGCGCCATCGACGGCCGCTTGAATACCTTGTGCCCCTCATTGAAATAGCGGTTGATATCGTCTTCATCAACAAATGAAATTTCCATCGGTATGGTGTTGAGCAGTGCCGTCAGCTGACGCACGCTGAGACGTCCGCCCGGCATCTCGACCCAGCCGTCGGCCGCGTGAAGATCGGATGCCGCCTCTGCCCAGCCGTCGGCCGCGTGAGCATCGGATTCCTCCTCCGCCTCTGCCCAGATCTCCGCCGGTGTATCGAGCACAGTGTCGTAATCCTTCGCGTCGCGGTATATCTGCCGCCACTCATTTTCCGAAACATGAGCAGCGCAGACCGGGAAGAGCATATTCGACTCCTTAAAGACCATATCCTCCGCCCGCTTCAGGACCGTTCTCAAATGCTCTTTCCATAGATCATCGCGCGTGTCGCTCCGTGTGAGGCGCACGATCTCATCCCGAATCTCATCATCCTCGGGCCACAGCACTTCGGACGGACCCGATATCTCGTAGCGCGTCCTGAGGAGCGGATAAATGAGATCTCCCTTCTTCGCGTAGTGGATACCGATATCACGAAGCTTTCTCAGATCGGCCGGAGCGACGGCTCCTTCCTCAAGCTCCTTCTGCACGCGCGCAATCACTGCGCTGATCCGCTCATTTTCAAGCGTGAATGTGCGGAGCGAATGCCCGGTGATCTCCTCAAGAGCGGCCGCCCTCTCCTGTCTGTTGTCATACAGGTTCTCATCCACAACCGGGCCGCGGGATATGTTCAGAAGACTCTCTGTCCCCATGAAGGCCGGCCGCGCCGCGCGGTTCTCATCATTTTTCTGCATATATATTCTCCCTCTAGTTTCATTTTTTCTTGTGGCGCTCCACCAGATACGCGATTCCGGAAATGAGAATCACGAGGAAGCCCGCAAACAGAAGCAGAAATCCCACCGGTATAAGAAAGAAGTTCTCGTGCAGAATACCCTGCGCGTCGATGTACTCGACCGACAGCGCCTTGATCAGAAAGCACATGAAGCCCAGCAGCATCAGCACTCCTCCGATTACTGTCGACACAAGATTCATCCTCGCGCGCCTTGTCTCACTTCCATCCTCAATCAGCTTCTCAGTCATGTTGTTCATTTCGTTTTCCCTGTCCTCTCCTAAGATCAATCTGTCCAGAGAGACATTGAATGTCCGGGAAATGCGGATCAGCATCTCGATATCGGGGAGGTTGCGCTCATTTTCCCAGTTCGACACCGCCTGGCGCGTCACGTCCAGCTTCACCGCGAACTGCTCCTGCGTGAGCCCGTTCTCCTTTCGGATTGTCCTGATCTGTTCTCCAAATTGCATGTCCATGTCCTCCTGACGACCGGAATCTTAGCAGAGAGCCTGCCGAAAACCAAGAAAGCAGCCCTTGCACCCCCTGAAAATGAACGACAGCGGCGCTTGCGGCAGCATTTTGGGGCTCAATCCTGCATCGCGCCCTACTTGTGTATCCATTCCGGGCTTCATTTGGCCGAAACCGCTACGT
This sequence comes from uncultured Eubacteriales bacterium, assembly GCA_900315305.1. Lineage (GTDB taxonomy): Bacteria > Bacillota > Clostridia > Lachnospirales > Lachnospiraceae > Chordicoccus. The sequence continues at coordinate 1,371 of OMYS01000085.1, read as the reverse complement.
CAGTCTCGTTTCGTAGCGTTTATAAGGTCCAATCCCGCCTCGTGCCCTACTCTTACAGAATATCCCAGGTACAGGCCACAGACAAGTCCACAGCCGTTGACAAATGCACGAAATGACAGTATCATTCATTTATAGACCACTTGGTCTATTTTTCAATAAGGAGCACACTATGAACCAGGAAGAAAAGACCCGGAAGACGCGCGAAAAGATCATGAGCGCCGCCATGCGCGAGTTCGCGTCAAATGGCTACGCCGGCGCGTCCATTAATACAATCTGCCAGAGCGGCGGCATCTCCAAGGGAAATCTGTACCACCAGTTTTCCTCAAAGGAGGAGCTGTATATCGCCTGCGTGCGCGAGACCTTCCGCTCGCTCACAGATTTTCTGAAAACGAATCTCCCAGACCAGGAAACGGATCTCCCGGACCAGGAAACAAATCTCCCGGACAAGGAAACAAACCTCCCGGACAAGGCGATCACGCCGGAATTATATTTTCAGGTGAGATCAGACTATTTCCGCGACCATCCGCTTGAGGGCGGCGTCTTCTGCAGCGCCGTGCTGTTCCCTCCGCTCGATCTCAAGACGAACATTGAGAAGTGCAGGACCGATTTCGACGAGTTAAACCGCTCGATCCTGAAGCAGATCCTTGCACACAGAAAGATCCGCAATGACCTCACCGAGGACCAGATTCTCACGGCTCTCCGCTATTTTCAGGACGCGCTGAACGCGTGCTTCCGGAACCTGATGCCTGCAGACGACACCTCACCGTCCTATGCGGATGCCGTGGCTGCCCACGAAAAGGCCTGCCGGACGGCGCTCTCGATCTTCCTGTATGGAATCTTCACCTGAGGCAATCCATATCAGTCAGAAATAAAGCAGCAACCCGATCAATACGATTTTCCTGATGATAAAGCCAGACTCTCTCTGGCAGGTATCACTCAAAATCAGATAAATTTATAAGCAAAAGAGGTAAACATTATGACAGGACTTGATTTTCTCCGCTGGATCCTGGCGCTCGCACTCGCCTTCCTCCTCGGAAAACTCGTGACAAAGCTGAAGCTTCCGTCCATTCTCGGCTGGCTGATCGGCGGCATGATGCTCGGGCCGCACGCGCTTGCGCTGCTCCCGCAGCATGTACTTGACGACAGAATTTACAAAACCATCATCACCTGGATGCAGGTCTCCTTCGGCCTGATGCTCGGCACAGAGCTCATCCTCCGCAAAATAAAGAGCTACGGGAAGGCACTGATGATCACGACACTGACCCAGTCGCTCGGGACATTTCTCATCGTCTCGCTCGTCTTCGCCGTCGTCTTTCTGATCCGCGGCGTCCCCGTGTACCTTGCATTTGCCTTCGGCGGCATCGCACTCGC
>OMYS01000091.1 GCA_900315305.1 uncultured Eubacteriales bacterium | reverse complement strand
CGCATTCTTTTGCAGATTTAGAACGTTCGGGTTTTGTATGTGTTTCACTGTTCAGTTTTCAAGGAACTGTGTGCTGCTGTCTTTCGTGACAACGAATGATATTTTATCACTTTGTGTCGTTTCTGTCAACAGCTTTTTGAATTTATTTTTGGAAGAGTTCTGAATGTTCATTCTCTTCCCGTCCGCTCCGGAAACCGTTCAGGGTGTTCCGTTTGGCGAACGAATGATATAATACCAGTATTATTCCTTTGTGTCAACATGAATCGTAAGCTTTTTTTAAAAAATAAGCCTTACAGGCAGCAGTACCCGCAAGGCTCATTTCATTTTATGATTTTAGTATATACTGGATAGCTTCTCTGACGCTCGCGACCGGCACGAGCCGGATCCCCTCGATCTGTTTCAGCTGCCGCATATTGGCACTGGGGACAATAGCTGTATCAAAGCCCAGCTTTCCAGCCTCGCGGACTCTCAGTTCCGCCCTGCTGACAGCTCTGACTTCCCCGGACAGTCCGACTTCGCCAAATGCAATGACCTTGTCGCCGATCGTGACATCCTTGTAGCTCGATGCGATGGCAAGAACAATTGCGAGATCAACCGCCGGCTCATTCATCCGGATACCGCCTGCAATATTGATATAGGCGTCACAGTTCCCCAGACCAAGCCCGCAGCGTCTCTCAAGAACCGCCATCAGAAGGTTCACACGGTTATAGTCGGTCCCTGCCGCGGTGCGCCTTGGCAGTCCGAAATTTGTCCGGCAGACAAGAGCCTGTACCTCAATGAGAAGCGGCCTCGTGCCCTCGAGGGAGCACGAGACAACAGAGCCGGACGCTCCCTCCGGCTTTCCGCTCAGCATATATTCGGACGGATTCGGAACCTCGGCAAGCCCGGTGTCCCGCATTTCAAATACGCCGATCTCATTGGTTGATCCGAAACGGTTCTTGGCCGCCCGCAGAATCCGATAGGAGGCGCTTCTGTCGCCCTCAAAATAAAGGACGGTGTCCACCATATGCTCAAGAACACGCGGTCCCGCTACGGCCCCGTCCTTCGTCACATGCCCGACAATGAAAATCGAGATATTCAGAGATTTAGCGATCATGAGCAATATGCCTGTCGCCTCTCTGACCTGTGACACAGACCCCGGTGCGGACGCGACGTCGCCGCTGAACATTGTCTGGATCGAGTCGATCACGCAGATATCCGGTCTGATTTCCTCGATATTCTCCCGGATCGCCCCGAGATCAGTCTCCGCCAGAAGGAGCATAGAATCCGAAATTTCGCCGATTCTCTCCGCCCGCATGCGGATCTGCTGAACAGACTCCTCGCCGGAAACATAGAGAACGGTTTTATGATTTGCCGCAAGATTTCTGCATACCTGCAGGAGCAGTGTCGATTTTCCGATGCCGGGATCGCCTCCGATCAGCATCAGTGACCCCTGCACGATGCCGCCTCCGAGGACCCGGTCCAGCTCCTTAATTCCCGTCGTCGTCCGGGCTGCCGATTCCAGAGACACCTCATTGAGCTTCACAGGGCGGTTTCCGGACGTATTCCGTCTCGCAGATCCTGCCTTGCGTTCCGGCACCTTCTCCTCCACAAATGTATTCCACTCGTGGCAGGACGGGCACTGCCCCATCCATTTCGAGGATTCGTATCCGCAGTTCTGGCAGAAAAATACACTTTTCGCTGAAGATTTTGCCATGCTTATCTCCCGCCTGTCCGCCGGGCAGGCGGGTCATTTTCCTCCTGAAAGTCCTTGCTCAGGCTTCCTTCTCAACTCTGACCTTCACGTCGCCTTTTCCTGCCAGCTCAACGCTGAAGGACACCTTTCCGCCCAGGTTTGTCTTCTGGACATCGCGGCGCACGTTATCAATAAAAATCACATAATCGGTCTCCGGCTCGCCCTCGACCGTGATCATCGCATCCTCTGGTCCCTCGACCGTAAATTCCATTCCTTTTGCAGTCTCCTTCAGATGGCTGACTGCCGTTCCCGGTTCCGATTCGTACACGAACATCTCGTTCTTCTCGAGGCGGGTAATCTCATTAAAGGTCTTGACCTTGTAGAGATCTCCCTCGTGCTCGAAATCCGATTTCTTGGTCTTCTGGTCAAGCTCGTAATCACCGAAGCTGATAGTTCCATCTGACTCTGTGCGGATCAGTTCCTTCACTACTGACATGATGCAATTCCTCCTTATGGTGGCGGCACGCGCCGCCTTACAGCCGGAAAATGAAACACGTGCCGCCTGATTTGCTGATGACTGTATTGTACTATAAATGCCTCTTATTTGGCGAATATTATTTTGCTTCTTTTCCTTCTGCAGGCTCGCTGACAGGCGCAAGAGAAATCTTTCCATCCTTTACGAAAACAGTCACACCGCCGCCCTCGCGCACCTCCCCGCGAAGAATCATTTCTGAGAGAGGATTCTCGATCTCACTCTGAATGACGCGCTTCAGCGGACGGGCGCCGAACTTCGGTGAGAAACCCTTCTCCGCGATATATTTCTTTGCGGCCGGCGTGAGCTTCAGCGTGATATTCATCTGGTCCTTTGCGCGCTTCTTCAGTGTTCCGAACATCAGTGCAGCGATCTCTCCGACCTCCTCCTGCTTCAGCGGGTGGAACACGATGATCTCGTCGATGCGGTTCAGGAACTCCGGCTTGAAAATGCGTTTCACCTCTTCCATCACGCCGCTTTTCATCGACTCATAGTCCTTCTGCTCGTTATCTCCCGCGCCGAAGCCGAGATGCTTCGGCTCCATAATCGACTTGGCCCCCGCATTGGACGTCATGATGATGCAGGTATTCTTGAAATCCACTCTGTGGCCGTGCGCGTCCGTGATATGGCCCTCGTCGAGGACCTGGAGCAGGATGTTGAAGACATCCGGATGTGCCTTCTCAATCTCATCGAACAAAATCACGCTGTACGGGTGGCGCCGGACCTGCTCGGAGAGCTGACCGCCCTCCTCGTAGCCGACATAGCCCGGCGGCGAGCCGATCAGCTTGGACACGCTGTACTTCTCCATATACTCCGACATATCGACGCGGATCATGTTCTGCTC
>OMYS01000084.1 GCA_900315305.1 uncultured Eubacteriales bacterium | reverse complement strand
CCGGACAGCGCCGCGCATGTTATGCCCGGGATCTCGCTCTCGATGATTTCCGTCTGCAGCTTGAAGGTCTCATTTTCAATTCCCTTCGTCACGGTCACGACCTTCTGCCCCTCGGGAATAAACGGCGCAAACAGCTTTGCCGTGCTTCTCGTAAAGGAAGAGGCAACAGAAAAGACAATCAGGTCGCGGCCCGTCGCCGCAAGCTCCGCATCATGCGTAAAGACAATATTCTCCGTCACGTCATGTCCCGAGCGGCTCAGGTGGCAGGCCAGGGCCATGCCCCAGGCACCGCAGCCGATCATCGCTACCTTGCTCATAATCTGTCTTCCTTTCTGCGGAAAATCCGCGGTATTTAACGATAGCAGCTATTAAGCACCCCACTTTGCATTCCTTGTTGCGGACGGGCAGAGCGGCCTTGCCGCTTGTCCGTCCCCTGGAAAACTTCTGAAACCATCCGGATTCTTTCAATTTTTCCAGGGGGTGCTGAATAATTACTCATGATGATGGAAATACGTCTTTCTCTCCGTATGTGTCAGGAGCCTGTGGATATTTCCTCTGTGACGGATATACATCTGCGCGACAATGATCGCGACAAGGACGTACATCTCCGCCTGTGCTCCCGCCGCGAGGTGAAAGAGCCCCATCTGCCCCATGACGATCGTGCCGACCATGAGCAGCGCGCCGATCGAGAGCGAGCAGAGCGACACATAGTGGGTCGTCAGGAACAGGAACAGAAAGAGGGGAATGCCGATCACCGTCATCTGCCAGGAAATCGAATTGATAAAGCCAGCTGTACAGGCGACTCCCTTGCCTCCCCGGAAGCCCATATAGAACGGATAATTGTGTCCGAGGATGCAGCCGAGTCCCGCATAGGTGCGGAGAAGATAGTCAATGTCTCCGAAGCTTCTGTGAAAAATGAGCCACACCACAAAGCAGGCGAGAATGCATTTGCTGATATCGCCGATCATAACGATGACGCCGGCCTTCGCTCCGAAGGTGCGCAGCGTGTTCGTGGATCCCGCATTTCCCGAACCCTTCGTGCGGATATCGATCCCGTGAATTCTTCCGTAAATGTATGAGGTCTGAAACAGACCGAAGCAATAGCCGATAACAAGTGCCAGGACACGCGGCAGCATGTGTCATTCCTCCTCTTCTCTCATTTTTCGATCGTGGTCTTCTCCTTCTCGGAGCGCTCACGGATGATGAACTTCAGAGATGTCCCCTTGAACGCGTAGGAGGCCCGGATCTGGTTCTCGATATAGCGCGTGTAGGAAAAATGCATGAGCTTTTTGTCATTGACAAAGATGACGAACGTCGGCGGCTCCACAGCCACCTGCGTGATGTAGTAGAGCTTGAGCCTCCTGCCCTTGTCCGTCGGCGGAGCCTGCAGTGCGACGGCCTCCGTCATGATCTCATTGAGAACGCCGGTCGGGATCCGCCTCTTCTGGTTCTCAAGGACCATGTCGATGGACGAAAAGAGCTTGCCGAGCCGCTGGCCCGTTTCCGCGGAAATGAAGATAATCTCCGCGTAGCTCAGGTACGAGAGGATCTGACGTACCTTCTTCTCATAGTCCCTCGTGCTCTGCGCGTCCTTGTCCTGCACGGCATCCCATTTGTTGACGGCGATGACAATGCCCTTGCCTCTCTCGTGCGCAATTCCGGCAATCTTCGCATCCTGCTCTGAGATGCCCTCGACCGCGTCGATGACGATGACCGCGACGTCACAGCGCTCGACGGCTGCGATAGTCCGGATGACCGTGTACCGCTCCAGCTCCTCCTTGATGCGGCTCTTGCGGCGGAGGCCGGCCGTGTCGATGAAAATGTAGTCCCGTCCCTGATAGCGGACAGGCGTGTCGATCGCATCGCGCGTCGTGCCGGCCACGTTGGAGACAATGACGCGGTTTGAGCCGATCAGCTTGTTGATGATGCTTGATTTGCCGACGTTCGGGCGGCCGATCACGGCGACGCGCGGAACCTCGCTTTCCTCATCCTCGAGGTCCTCCTCATTAAAGTAGGACGTGACCTGGTCGAGGAGCTCGCCGATGCCCATGCGGTTCGCAGCGCTGACCGCCACCGGATCGCCGATGCCGAGCTCATAGAACTCGTAAATATACGGCTCCTGAACCTTGAAGTTGTCGACGGCGTTGACGCAGAGGACGATCGGCTTTCCGGACTTCCGGAGCATGTCGGCGACCTTTCCGTCGCTGTCCTGAAGCCCGGTCCGGAGATCAACCATAAAGATAATGACATCCGCCGTCTCAATCGCGATCTCGGCCTGCTCGCGCATCTGCTTCAGAATGATGTCGCCGGATTCCGGCTCGATGCCGCCCGTATCAATCAGTGTAAAATGATACCCTGACCAGTCGACCTCCGCGTAGATTCTGTCGCGCGTCACGCCCGGCGTATCCTCGACAATGGAAATATTCTTTCCGGCAAGCGCATTGAAAAGGGTTGATTTTCCTACGTTCGGCCTGCCGACAATCGCTACAATCGGTTTACTCATAAAGCTGCCTTTCTTCTTTCTTTACAGGTTTCAGTCCAAGCTGCGCTCTCACAAAATCTTCTCCGCTGTCCTCGACAACGCGCACGGGAAGTCCCGTCTCCCGCTCGACATCGTCGGTCGTAAGATCATCAAGGAAGATCTTAGAGCCGCGCTTCAGCATCGTGATCGGCACAAGAATCGCGCTCCCGAGGTCCTCCCCGGCCGCCTGCCGCTCCTTCAGCTGGCGGATCATGTCCTGACCGGTCACAAGTCCGGCCACCGTGATCATCTCGCCGAAGAAATCATTCCGTATCGGAACGACGTTTAAGACATGGCCTGGAAATGCCTTCTCCACATGGCCGGCCAGCTCACGGATATACGGGTCCGCGAGTCTCCCCGTGACAGACGTCACGCGGCGGGGCGTTCTGACAGCCCGGATGAGCGCATCGCGCTCTTCCGGACTTATCTCTGCAGGACGTTCTTCCGTTCCGCCGCCGGACTGGGTGCTCTCATCACCTTCATCTTCAGAGTCCGCGGCAAAATACAGCTCTTCCCCTTCATCCTCCGGGTCTTTGTGCCAGATTCTCGAGTGGCGGTCTATCCTGCCATCCCCCGGATCCGTCTCCCCGGAAAGCCGCGCCCTGTACTGGTCAATTGCGGCATCCACCTCCATCTGCAGGAGGCGCAGCATGCCGACGCCGTTCTCATACTGAACGAAGCCGTCGTACTGCTCCGCCGGCGGCAGCGGCCGCCCCGCGAGGATGTACCACTCGTCGGAGGCGTGAATGAAGTGGCGCGGCGCGCCGCGCGTGAGGTCCGGCACCGTCTCTCCCTCCTCAGGGACATAGGCTGCGGCGAGCTTATCCCAGATTTTCTTCTGCCACGACTCGATCAGATCGATGACCTGTCCGGCGTCCTCCTTTGTAAAAGGCTTCAGCTCCGCGAGTCCCTTCCGGAATTTCGAGAGCCCGACGGGAACGACGGACACGCTCTGCATTTCCGGCAGATATGCCGTCAGGTCACGGATCGTCCGGTCAAGCTCAGCCCCGTCGTTCCAGCCCTTGCAGAGCACGATCTGGCCGTTCATCACAATCCCCGCGTCCTTCAGGCGCTTCATTTTTTCAAGGGCCTTGCCCGCGAACCGGTTGTGGAGCATCCGCACGCGGAGCTCAGGATTCGTCGTCTGGACCGACACATTGATCGGCTCGAGGCGGAAGCGAATGATGCGGTCGATATCCTCGTCCGACATATTTGTCAGCGTCACATAGTTGCCCTGCAGAAAGGAGAGACGGGAGTCGTCGTCCTTGAAATACAGCGTGTCCCGCATGCCCGGCGGCATCTGATCGATGAAGCAGAACACGCAGTTATTGCTGCAGTGCCTGTAATCGTCCATGAGGGGGCTCACGAATTCGACGCCGAAGTCCTCATTTTCGTCCTTCTCGATCTCGAGCAGCGTCTCCTCGCCGCTTTTCTCACGGATGAGGACGGTGACGGACTCATTTGCCATATAATACTGGTAATCGAAGACGTCCTTCAGCTTGTGCCCGTTCACCTCAACGACGTACATGCCGGGCTCAACGCCCATTTCCCAGGCAATCGATCCTTCCTTGACCGATTTGATCTCATGCCCCAGATTCACAGAATCGCGCATACTTTCTCCTGAAAATACTTTTTTACACTATACCATTTTTTTCCTCCGAAGTCACTCACGGGAAATGAAATGCGCATTTTACACAAGCTTTACACGCCAGATCCCTGTTTTTCTGACTGTTATTATCGTCTTGAACGTTCGAAATCGCGATGTTATAATTTTTTCAGATTCTATCTAATTTCATACGGAGACCAGCTATGAAAAGTCAAGCATAGATTAACAGAAAATTATCTTTTTATCTGTGGCTGTAAAAGGGTAACCTTAATAAAGCTCCCTTATAGGTGC
>OMYS01000082.1 GCA_900315305.1 uncultured Eubacteriales bacterium | reverse complement strand
GTTAGAGACAGCATAAAAGATCAGGAAGATCTACCCTTCGAATGAGACGGAATTGACGTCTGATTGCCGTTTAGTTGTAAAATCTCTGGAAGTTAACAATCCCCTGGCCGCTCGGCCTGCATTTTCCGCATGCGGATTTTCTGAATCCGTATTGACATCTCATTTCCATAAGTATATAGTTCACTAATGTAAACGATTGATAAAACGCAATTATTTCAAGCCTCGCACCCGCGGGCGCATGGCTTGATGAAGATGAAAATGGGAGGACTGAGGAGGAGAGAATGACGGATATTTCAAGTGAGACGATGTCGGTCGGCTTCCGCTACATGCGGCTTTTGCGTAGGCAGACGATGGCGATTCAGAAGAAGTACGGCTTGCAGGGGATTGATGTTTCCGTGCTGGCGCTTCTGGTGAAGAGAAGCGGCGGAGGCCATTGCCCGCTGAAGGGCGACACGCTGAAGGACATCACGGAGGTCGGCATGTTCCGGAAGACGCATATCTCGCAGTCGCTGTCGAGGCTTCTCGAGAAGGGCTACATTACGATGGAGCGGGACACGGAGGACCGGCGCTTTGTCCACAACAAGCCGACGGACAAGGGACGCGCGCTGATCAAGGAGGAGCAGGAGGCGTGTCATGAGATGAACCGGAATTTGATGCGGGGCTTCTCGGACGAGGAGCGGGAGACATTCGGCAGGCTGCTGACCCGCGTCGGGCAGAATCTGGACGAGGAGCTGCGCAAAACTGCGGAGGAAGGAGACTAACCCATGCTGCGAATGCTTGGAAAAATGAAGAAAAGCTTCGGCTGGATCCTCCTGATCTTCGGACTTCTCTTCCTGCAGGCGGTCTGTGACCTGTCCCTGCCGGAGTATACGTCGAAGATCGTGGATACGGGAATTCAGCAGAAGGGAGTGGAGGACGCCGTCCCGTCGAAAATGAGGGCGGCGACGTATGACACGCTGATGACGCTCATTTCTAAGAGCGATCAGAAGACCGTGTCGGACAGCTACAAGAAAGCAAATGACAAGACCTATGGCGAGATCTACAAGCTGAAATCCGGTGTGAAGGGTGATCAGCGGGATGAGCTGAACGACATCTTAAGTCAGGCGGAGATGCTTACTTTACTGGCGCAGAAGCAGAACATCGATCTGACCACGCTTCCGGAGCAGGCGATTGCGAAGCTAAAGGAGCAGATGCGGTCGAAGCTGAAGGAGTATCCGGACTCGATTGTCACGCAGGCGGCGGTGACATTTGTCCAGAGCGAGTACAAGGCGCTCGGCGTCGATCTCGACAAAATGCAGACCAATTATCTGTGGGGCGCCGCGTGGCAGATGATCGCGCGGGCGCTTCTGTCCATGGTCTGCTCGATCTTCGTCGTCTTCCTGTCGAGCCGCGTCGCGGCGAGCCTCGGGCGCGATCTCCGCGGCGAGGTGTACGGCAAGGTGCTGACATTTTCGAGCCGGGAAATGAACCAGTTCTCGACGGCGTCGCTGATTACGCGAAGCACAAATGATATTCAGCAGGTGCAGCTCGTGATGTCGCTGATGTTCCGGATCGTGCTGTATGCGCCGTTCCTCGCGGTCGGCGGCATTATGAAGGTCATGAAGACGAGCTCGTATTTGAGCTGGATCATTGTCCTCGGAACGGCAATTGTCGCGGCGGTCATCGTCGTGCTGTTTGCATTTGTCATGCCGAAGTTCAAGGTGCTGCAGAAGAAGATCGACCGCCTGAACCTGATCTCGCGCGAGATCCTGACAGGAATCCCGGTTATCCGCGCATTTTCGACGGAGAAGCACGAGGAGGAGCGGTTCGATGACGCCAATAAGGATCTGACGAAGACGAACCTCTTCGTGAACCGGGCGATGGCATTTATGATGCCGGCGATGACGCTGATCATGAACGGCATCTCGGTGCTTATTATTTACTCCGGCGCGCGCGGCGTGGACGGCGGAAAGATTCAGGTCGGCGATATGATGGCGTTCCTTCAGTACGCGATTCAGATCATCATGTCGTTCCTGATGCTGTCGATGATCGCGGTCTTTATTCCGCGTGCGAGCGTCTCCGCAAAGCGTATCTTCGAGGTGCTCGACACGGAGCCGTCGATTGAAAGTCCGAAGGAGCCTCTGGCACCGCTCCCGCAAATGAAGGGCGAGCTTGCATTTGACCATGTCTCGTTCAGCTACCCGGGAGCCGAGGAGCCGGTCCTGAAGGACATCTCATTTACCGCAAAGAAGGGCGAGACGGTCGCGTTCATCGGAAGCACGGGCTCCGGCAAGTCGACGCTCGTCAACCTGATCCCGCGGTTCTTTGATGCGACGGAGGGAAGTGTGAAGGTCGACGGCGTGGATGTCCGGAAAATGGACATTCATGAGCTCCGGGATAAGATCGGCTTTGTGCCGCAGAAATCGGTGCTGTTCTCCGGGACGATCGCGTCGAACCTCAGATTCGGACGGTCTGACGCGACGGACGAGGAGGTCCGCAAGGCCATCGCGATCGCGCAGGCCTCGGATTTCGTGGACGCGCGGCCGGAAGGCATTGACGCGCATATCGCGCAGGGCGGCTCAAATGTGTCCGGCGGACAGAAGCAGCGGCTTGCGATCGCGCGGGCCGTCGCAAAGCAGCCGGAGTTCTATGTATTTGATGACAGCTTCTCCGCGCTCGATTTCAAGACGGACGAAGGAGCTGAAGGAGCAGACGGCCGGCGTGACGACGCTGATTGTCGCGCAGCGCGTGAGCACGATCCTGCAGGCGGACCAGATTATCGTCCTCGATGAGGGTGAGGTCGCCGGCCACGGCACGCACGCGGAGCTCATGCGGACCTGCCCGGTCTACCAGCAGATTGCGAAGTCCCAGCTCTCGGAGGCGGACCTTAAGAAGGCGGACCGGATGACGGAGAAGAAGGCAGATGGTGCGAGCGGTGCGCAGGACGTGCCGGATACAAAGACGGAACGTGCGGAGGATACGAAAGCCATGTCGGGCGTAGCGCCTGAACGTGTGGAGGATACGCAGTCCGTGACGGGCGCAGTGCCTGAGAGTGACGGGAAAGGAGGCGAGGCTCATGTCTGAGCAGACAAGCAGAGGGCCGAGGCGCCGCGGCTTCGGCGGGCCGGGCGGACCGCGCGCGGTCGAGAAGCCGAATGACTTCGGCAAGGCGTTCCGGCAGCTCATGAAGTATATGTCGAAGTATAAGATCCGCCTCGCATTTATGATGGTGTGCGCGATCGCCGGGACGGTCTTCAACATCGTCGGGCCGAAGATCCTGGGTCACGCGACGACGGAGCTCTTTAACGGCCTGGTCGCGAAGATCGAGGGGACGGGCAGCATCAATTTCACGAAGATCGGGAAGATCCTCCTCTCGGTGCTGGTGCTCTACGTCGTGAGCGCGCTGTTCTCATTTGTCCAGGGACTCATCATGACGGGGATCTCGAACGACGCGGGCTACAGCCTCCGGAAGGACATTTCCGAGAAAATAAACCGCCTGCCGCTCGGCTATTTCGAGAGCCGGCCGTACGGCGACGTGCTCTCGCGCATCACAAATGATGTCGACACGCTGCAGCAGGGCATCAACCAGAGTATCACGCAGCTCATTACGTCGGTCACGACGATTATCGGCGTCCTCGTGATGATGCTGTCGATCAATGTGTGGATGACGCTGGCGTCGCTCCTGATTCTGCCGGTGTCGATTCTGCTCGTCACGCTGGTCACGAGGCACTCGCAGCATTTCTTCCTCGATCAGCAGGTCTGGCTCGGAAATGTGAACGGCCAGGTCGAGGAGGTGTACAGCGGCCAGAACGTCATCAAGGCGTACAACCAGGAGGAGAACGTCCTTCATACCTTCAATTCGGCAAATGAGAAGCTCTACGAGAGCGGCTGGAAGTCCCAGTTCCTCTCTGGCATGATGATGCCGGTCATGCAGTTCGTCGGCAATCTCGGCTATGTCATGATCGCGGTCCTCGGCGGCTTCATGGTTATTAAAAATGCGATTGAGGTCGGCGATATTCAGTCCTTCCTGCAGTACATCAAGAATTTCACGCAGCCGATCCAGCAGATCGCGCAGGTCATGAATATGCTGCAGTCCTCGACGGCCGCGTCGGAGCGTGTCTTCGAGTTCCTGAATGAGAAGGAGGAGGTCCAGACGGTGGAGAATCCGGTGGACCCGGCTCCGCTCAAGGGAAATGTGGTCTTCGATCACGTGAGCTTCGGCTATGACCCGAAGCAGATCATTATCCACGATTTTTCGTGCGATGTGAAGAACGGGCAGAAGATCGCGATCGTCGGGCCGACAGGCGCCGGCAAGACGACGCTCGTGAAGCTCCTCATGCGGTTCTACGACGTGAATTCCGGCGCGATCCGGATCGACGGCCACGATATCCGCGATTTCAACCGGCGCGACCTTCGGTCGATGCTCGGCATGGTCCTGCAGGACACCTGGCTCTTCAACGGGACGATTATGGAAAATATCCGCTACGGCCGGCTGGACGCGACGGACGAGGAGGTCATTGCGGCCGCGAAGGCGGCGCACGCCCACAAGTTCATCATGCAGCAGCCGGACGGCTACGACACGATGATCAACGAGGAGTCGAGCAATATCTCGCAGGGCCAGAAGCAGCTGCTGACGATCGCCCGCGCGATCCTCGCAGACGACCGGATTCTGATTCTCGACGAGGCGACGTCCTCCGTGGATACGCGGACCGAGATCCGGATCCAGCGCGCGATGGACAAGCTCATGAAGGGCAGGACGAGCTTCGTCATCGCCCACCGGCTCTCGACGATCAAGGACGCGGACCTCATTCTTGCGATGCGGGACGGCGATATTGTGGAGCAGGGCACGCACGAGGAGCTCCTTAAGAAGGGCGGCTTCTACGCGGACCTCTACAACTCGCAGTTCGAGTCGCTGGGGTGAAGAATGGATGGTGGTGCAGGCACACGGCACTATACGGTGGATTACAGCCGCGAATATCAGAGCGGTATCGGGCAGACTCCGTCCCCCTCAACTTCCCTTCGCTGCGTGCCGCAGCTCAGGGTGATTTTCGGGCTCCTTCGTATAACGCCCTCACCGCTTCTGATATCGCTGACTGTAATCGAAGGTTTGATGCCGTGTGCCATGCAGCAGGCGTCAGGCAGTTCGCTGAAGATTTCTGTTTTGACAGGGCATATAGCTCAACGTATAATAAAATAAGAGGCGGGAGCGTCGGAGCATTGCCTCCGGCGCTCTCTTTTTCATTGGAGGTATTGTCAAATGGACAAGGCGAAGGTTTATTTTACTGACTTCCGTACGACGATCGGCACGTCGCTCACGGACAAGCTTAAGAAGCTGATCCGCAAGGCGGGCATCGGCACGATTGATATGGACGGCAAATTCGTGGCGATCAAAATGCATTTCGGTGAGCTCGGGAACCTTGCATTTTTACGGCCGAATTACGCAAAGGCGGTTGCTGACGTCGTCAAGGAAAATGGCGGCAAGCCGTTTCTGGTTGACTGCAACACGCTCTACCCGGGCAGCCGCAAGAACGCGCTCGATCATCTGACCTGCGCGGAGATCAATGGCTTTAATTCGGTCACGACCGGATGTCATGTCATTATCGGCGACGGTCTCCGCGGCACGGACGAGGTCGCGGTCCCGGTCCGGAACGGCGAATATTTCAAGGAGGCGTTGATCGGGACGGCGGTCATGGACGCGGATATTCTCATTTCCCTGACGCACTTCAAGGGCCACGAGGCGACCGGCTTCGGCGGCACGCTGAAGAATATCGGCATGGGCTGCGGAAGCCGCGCGGGCAAGATGCAGCAGCACAATGACGGCAAGCCGCATGTCAATACGGAGGACTGCCGGAGGTGTCACCGCTGCGCGAAGGAGTGCGGCTCGGACGCGATCTTCTACGACGGCCCGAACGGCACGGCGCGCATTGACCAGAGCATCTGCAAGGGCTGCGGCCGCTGCATCGGCGCGTGCGCATTTGACGCAATTGAAAATGACAACAGCAACGCGGTGGAGATTCTCGGCTGCAAGATCGCGGAGTACACGCAGGCTGTCTGCGACGGACGGCCGTGCTTCCACATCTCGCTGATTCAGGACGTCTCGCCGAACTGCGACTGCCACGGCGAGAATGACGCGCCGATCCTGCCGGATATCGGCATGCTGGCGAGCTTCGACCCGGTCGCACTCGATCAGGCGTGCGTGGACCTGTGCCAGAAGGCGGAGCCGATCCGCAACTCCCAGCTCGGCGACAACCTCGCAAAGCCCGGCTGGCACCACTACCACGACCATTTCAAGGACAGCAATCCGAACATCGCGTGGAAGGAGACACTCGAGCACGGCGAGAAGATCGGGCTCGGGACGAGAGAGTACGAGCTGATCACGATGAAGTAAAAAAACCCTGGGACGACAGAAGTCCCAGGGTTTTTCCATTGGGTGTCAGGTTCCGATTAAATTTTTATAAACGACTTTATTCTTTTTTTATCGGAACCTGACACCTTTACTGACACCTTTACTGTACCTTTACTGTCCTGCAGCGACGCCGCCGAGTCCCGCATTTCCTGCGTGGGCCTTGCGCGCCTTCTTTTCTTTCTCAAGTATTGGCTGGAAGCGCTCGACCTCCTCCTTGATCGTGCCGGAGAGGACGATCAGCGAGATCAGGTTCGGGATTGCCATGAGCGCGTTCATGATATCGGAGATGTTCCAGACCAGGTCGAGGGCCTGTGTCGCGCCGACGTAGACGATCAGGCTGAAAATGATCCGGTAGGCCATGATCGGTCCTCTGCGCGGAACGATGTATTCGAAGGCCTTCTCGCCGTGATACTCCCATCCGAGAATTGTGGAAAATGCAAACAGCACGATGCCGATCGATACGAGATACGACCCTGCGGGGCCGAGTGCCGAGCTGAAGGCCGCCATGGTCAGCTGTGGTCTGGCCGAGCATGCCGGAGGAGGCGATGGCGAGACCTGTGATCGTGCAGACGACGATTGTGTCGAAAAATGTTCCGGTCATGTTGATGTAGCCCTGGCGGACCGGATCATCTGTCGTTGCCGCCGCGGCGGTGATGGCCGCGGAGCCCATGCCGGCTTCATTTGAGAAGCAGCCGCGGGAGACGCCGTACCGGATCGAGTTCATGACGGATACGGTGATTGTTCCGAGAACGCCGCCGCCGACTGCCTTCGGGTTGAAGGCCATCGTGAAGATCATGTAGAGGCCGGACGGAAGGTTCCGGTGATTGATGATGATGACGATGATGCCCGCGATGACATAGAAGACGGCCATGCACGGAACGACGACGGAGGAGACCCTGGATATACTCTTGATGCCGCCGATGACGATGATGAGCGTGAGGACCGTGAGGACGATGCCGCATACGGAGAGCGGAATTCCGAAGGAGGTCTTCAGTGCATTCGAAATCGAGTTCGCCTGCGAGAGGTTGCCGATGCCAAATGAAGCCAGCGTCGCGAACAGTGCGAACAGCCACCCGAGGATGCTGCCGAACTTCTTGTTC
>OMYS01000050.1 GCA_900315305.1 uncultured Eubacteriales bacterium | reverse complement strand
CCGCGATGTTCGGATAAGATGGGAAAACCCCGATGGCTTTCGACTGCTTCAGTCTAAGTCATCGGGGCTTTCGTTTCAAGTCACTGAGTGAACAGTAACCTTCAATTGTTACTGTCATGGCCTCAAACTCAGAACGCTTCGCGTTCCTCGCTGCGGGCGTACAGAATCATTACAAAAAGCCGCCCCTGCAGGGTATGCAGAAGCGGCTCTTGTCAGTGTACGGTATTGATTTTTAATAGGCGAGGACCTCGCAGCCCTTGTCCGTGACCAGGACCTGGACCTCCCACTGCGCAGACGGCTTTCCGTCCTCTGTGTAGATTGTCCAGCCATTGTCCTCGTCCTCATAGATGTCGTCCGAGCCCATGTTGACCATCGGCTCAATCGTGAAGCACATGCCCGGGACCATCAGCATCTCTGTGCCCGGCTCGGACACATAGCTGACCCACGGGTCCTCATGGAACTCGAGGCCGCAGCCGTGGCCGCCGATCTGGCGGACGACAGAGTATCCGTTCTCCACCGCATGCTGATGCACCGCGTGGCCCATGTCACCGAGGAAGGTCCACGGAATGACATGCTTGATGCCGATCTCGACGCACTCCTTCGTCACATCGACGAGCTTCTTATTTTCAGGAGACACATTGCCAATGCAGAACATGCGGGACGAGTCTGAGAAATAGCCCTTGTAGATCGTGGACACATCGACATTGATGATGTCCCCGTCCTTCAGAATGCGGTCCGGCGACGGAATGCCGTGGCAGACCTCCTCGTTGATCGAGGTGCACACGCTCTTCGGGAAGCCCTCGTAGTGGAGCGGTGCCGGGATTGCGCCGGCTGACTTCGTGACATCGTAGACGATCTGATCGATCTCCTCCGTGCTCATGCCCACCTTGATCTGGTCGCTGACGGCGTCGAGGACCTTGATATTGATCTTCGCGCTTGCCTTGATTCCCTCGATATCGAGCGGAGTCTTGATCAGCTTTCTGGACGGAACGACGGCGCCCTTCATTTCGAAGGAACGGATCTTCTCGTCAAATGCCTCGTGGCAGTGCTTATATTTCTTGCCGCTTCCGCACCAGCACGGTGCATTGCGGTCAATCTTGGGATTTGTGAACTTCATTTTATTTTCCTTTCTGATGCTCTCTGTGCTTAAGTATCGTTTTTCCCGGTGCAAAAGTCAAGGGATTATGATTGTCTGGAAAATGAATTACGTGTATAATATGGTTGTTGTTTTTTGCCGCATGGCCTTCATGCGGTTTTCTTATAGGTTCATAGAGGATTACTTATGACAAGAGAAGAACGAATAAAGCAGCTGCACCGTCACATCGCGACCGCAGCTGTCACGGCAGGCGCAGTCGTTGTTCTGGTCGCTGTCGGTGCCGTCCGCGGTTATTCGATTCCGGGGATATCCGACAAAGGCAGCACAGCATCCGTCTCGCAGGAAACGGCTGCAGAGGAAAACGGGACTGCCGCCTCACAGACAGATAATCAGATTTCAGCGCTGACAAGCAGCACAGTGTCCGCGGAGACTTCTTCGTCAAGCGGCACAGCGTCCGCCTCCGTCTCGGAGAGCAAGGCGGCCGCTATTGCAAATGCAGTCAATCCGACCACTGTGCAGGAAGAGATGAAGAACACAGACGGGTCTCTCGATCCTTCTAATTATGAGAGCCATCTCGCAAAGGCAGTCTCCGACCCGGCGGATTTCTGGTCCGGAGCGCCGCTCATCGATGTACAGATGCTCGACATCAATCCGTACTCAAGACCGGGCGGTCAGATGTACCGGGTCGATGATATCGTTGTCCACTCGACGGACTCACCGAATGCGCCCGCGCAGAACATTCGCGACTACTTCGAGAGTCTTACAGACGGAAGCCGCTCCGCGAGCAGCCATTTTATTGTAGGCCTTGACGGTGAGATCATTCAGTGCATCCCGATCTACGAGAAGTCCTACGCGACAAAATGGCGCAACTATGACACAGTCTCCATCGAGATGTGCCCGACCGATTCAGACGGTCATATCAATGACGCGACCTATCAGTCGACAGTCCAGCTCGTCGCGTGGCTCCAGAACGCACTCGGTCTCTCATCAAGTCATGTGATCCGCCACTACGACGCGACCGGAAAGGTCTGCCCGCGGTACTTCGCGAACAACCCGGACGCATGGACGCAGATGGTCACCGACATCGGAACTGAATGGAACACGATCTCGGCCAACAGTGGCAGAGTATCCTGACAATTAAAAACAGGAAGGAAACAACATATGTCTGGCAAAGATGTTCATGAAAAGCTGGACACACTCCGGAATATTTTAAAAGGCTATGGCTCAGTTGCCGTAGCCTTTTCCGGCGGTGTGGATTCTACATTTTTATTAAAGGTTGCCCATGACACGCTCGGCGACAGGGCAATCGCCGTCACGGCGCGGTCAGCGTCATTTCCCGCAAGAGAGCTTCATGAGGCGGAGGAATTCTGCCAAAAGGAGGGGATCCGCCAGCTCATCGAGGATTCCGAGGAGCTTCAGATCGATGGCTTCTCACACAACCCGGTCAACCGCTGCTACCTGTGCAAGCATGAGCTCTTCTCGAAAATGAAGACCATGGCGGAGCAGAATGGCATGGCCGCTATTGCAGAGGGCTCAAACATGGATGACAACGGCGATTACCGCCCCGGCCTCATCGCCGTCGCGGAGCTCGGCGTAAAGAGCCCCCTGCGCGAGGCGGAGCTTTACAAGGACGAGATCCGTGAGCTCTCGAAGGAGCTCGGCCTCCCGACCTGGAACAAGCAGAGCTTCGCGTGTCTCTCCTCCCGCTTCCCGTACGGAGAGGAAATCACCATCGAAAGGCTCGGCATGGTCGATCGGGCAGAGCAGCTGCTCCTCGATCTCGGCTTCCACCAGGTGCGCGTCCGCATCCACGAGGGCACGCTCGCAAGAATCGAGGTCCTGCCGGAGGAGTTACCCGCCGTGCTTGCGCATCGGGAAGAAATCGTGAAGAAATTGAGGAGCTTCGGGTTCCTCTACGTGTCCCTCGACCTCGCGGGGTATAAAACGGGGAGTATGAATATTGCTATAGCTGGCGCCCTTGATACATAAGGGCAGCTGTAACGTGGGAGGGCACCAGCCAATGCTTGGACCCTCAGGACCTAAAGCAGAGGTAACTTCCAAGGGTACAAGCCCTTGGCTTGGGTCCTCAGGACCTTAAGCAGAGGTAATTTACAAGGACACAAGCCGCCGACTCCAACCTTCAAAAAAAGGGATCCGGCCATTGGCCGGATCCCTTTTTTATATCGTGTCAGATAAGACTCAAGCCTTATCCTTGGAGCCGAAAACGTTGATCTTGTAGTTGACCATGTCAACAATTGCCTGAGCGCCCGGAGCGAGGAGCTTGCGCGGGTCAAAGCCCTTGCCCTGCTTATCCTTGCCTGCCTCGATGTACTCGCGTGTAGCCTTTGCGAATGCGATCTGGCACTCTGTGTTGACGTTGACCTTGGAGACGCCGAGGCCGATAGCCTTCTGAACCATCTCATCCGGGATACCGGAACCACCGTGAAGAACGAGCGGCATGTTGCCGACAGCCTTCTTGATGTTCTCAAGGACGTCGAAACGAAGTCCCGGCCAGTTAGCCGGATATACGCCGTGGATATTGCCGATGCCTGCAGCGAGGAAATCTACGCCGAGATCAGCGATCTTTGCGCACTCTTCCGGATCAGCGCACTCGCCCATGCCGACAACGCCATCCTCTTCGCCGCCGATAGCGCCGACCTCTGCCTCGATGGACATGCCCTTCTCATGAGCCTTGGCAACGAGCTCCTTTGTCTTAGCGATGTTCTCCTCGATCGGAAGAGCGGAGCCGTCGAACATGATGGATGTGAAGCCAGCGTCGATGCACTTGTAGCAGCCATCATATGTGCCGTGATCCAGATGCAGAGCAACCGGAACTGTGATATTCTGTGACTCGATAATATCTCTGACCATGTCAGCAACAGTCTTGAAGCCGCACATGTACTTGCCTGCGCCCTCGGAAACCTGAACGATAACCGGAGCATTGGACTCCTGAGCAGCCTTGAGAACTGACTTTGTCCACTCAAGGTTATTCAGGTTGAATGCGCCGATCGCATACCCATTGGCTCTAGCAGCTGTAACCATATCTTTTGCGGAAACTAACATGTATGAATCCTCCTTTAATATCTGCCCTCTGTGTAAACATCGGGAATATGCTACTGGAATCATTATACATAAATCGCCCAAAAAATAAAAGGGGAATTCCTTTAGATTAGATATTTTGTCCATCAGACGCCGTCACGGGAGATATTTCTTCCGAACAGATTCCCCCTTCCGCCCGCCAAACTGCTATAATGATCCCGTGACACACAAAGGAGAAAAAATTGAAAATCTACAGAATATTTGTCATTAACCCGGGCTCTACATCCACGAAGCTGTCCCTCCACGAAAATGAGGACATGCTCTTTTCGACCGATGTCTTCCACGACTCGGCGATGCTCCGTACATTTCCGACGATCAATGACCAGCTGGACTACCGCATGGACGTTCTTCACCAGTTTCTCAAGGAGAACAGCATCGACCTCACCGGCATCGATGCCGTCGTCGGCCGCGGAGGCGGCTGTGTCTCCGTTCCCGGCGGCACCTACGAGATCAATCAGCAGCTGATCGAGGACACGCGCGCGGCAAAGGGCGGCCTCTACCACGCGTCGATGCTCGGCGTACAGATGGCAGAGCGCGTCCACGAGCGCTATGGCGGCCGCATGTTCATGGTCGACCCGCCGGTCGTCGACGAGCTGCAGGACGTCGCCAGGATCACCGGCGTAAAGGGCATTTACCGGACAGCAGTCTCACACGCGCTGAACCTCAAGGCGACGGCACGCCACCACGCGAAGGTCATGGGACGCCGGTATGAGGACCTGAATATGATCGTCTGCCACATCGACGGCGGCATCTCTGTCACCGCCCACTGTCACGGGAAAATGATCGACGCGAACGACGCGGGCGGCGGCGAGGGACCGTTCACGCCAACCCGCATGGGCTCGATGGCCGTAACCGACGTCCGCCGCTACCTCTGGTCGAAGAGTGAGGATGAAATCCGCGATCTCTGCAGCCAGGCGGGCGGTCTCTCGAGCTGGTTCGGCACCTCAAGCTCCGACAAGGTCCACGCGCTCGTCGATGCGGGGGACCCGCGCGCGACGCTCATCTGGAACGCGATGATCTATCAGGTCATCAAGGCCATCGGCTCGATGGCCGCCGTGCTGAAGGGAGATGTCGACGCGATCGTCCTGACCGGCGGTCTGCTCCGCTTCAGCGATGTCATCACGCAGATTAAGGAAAGCGTGAGCTTCATCGCCCCCGTAACCGGCTATCCCGGCGAATTCGAGCACCAGGCGATGGCGGACGGCGCGCTCCGCGTGCTCCGCGGCGAGGAAGAGGCGAAGGTCTACACAGGAAAGCCCGTGTGGGACCCCGCAGAGCTCGGATTCTGACAAAGAACTTACCTGCTCCGTCCCTTCATCAGGCTGACGGAACAGCCTCACTAAAAAATCTTTCATAAGAAAAGGAGATCCCTATGATCAGACGATTCCGCTTTGGAAATCCCATTGAGACCGATTCAATCCCGGAAAAGCCTCCGGTTACGAAAGAGGCGCTGCCGTATTTTGACGTCACAGAGGACGGCACGGAGCTGCGCCTTCCGCTCGGAGCATCCCGCGTATACGGGCTCGGCGAGCAGGTCCGCGGCATCAACAAGCGCGGCTGGACATACACGAGCAACAACTCGGACCAGCCGCACCACACGGAGACACAGCACTCGCTCTACGCGTCCCACAACTTCCTTCTCGCAGACGGGCTCGACACAGAAGAAGGCCGTCTCCCGGTTCGCTTCGGCGTCTATTTCGACTACCCGGGAGCCGTCACCTACGACATCGGATACACCGACACGGACCAGATGCGGATTTCATTTCCTGATGCAAACTACGACGCGTATATCATCGACGGCGAGGGCGACCTCGACATCATCTCGCAGTTCCGCGCGCTCATCGGCCGGAGCTACATCCCGCCGAAGTGGGCATTCGGCTTCGGTCAGTGCCGCTGGAGCTACATGAGCGAGGACGAGGTGCGGGGCGTCGCCGACGGCTATCAGAAGAACGGCATTCCGCTCGACATGATCTATCTCGACATCGACTATATGAAGGACTACAAGGACTTCACCGTGAACGAGGAGACATTTCCTGACTTCGCCTCCTTCGTCCAGGAAATGAAAAAGCGCCACATTCATCTCGTCCCGATCATCGACGCCGGCGTCAGAATCGAGAAGGGCTACAAGACCTACGAGGAGGGTGTCGCGGACAATTATTTCTGCAAGGACGAGGACGGAAAGGACTTCGTCGCAGCCGTCTGGCCGGGGAAGGTTCATTTTCCGGACTTCTTAAACAGCGGCGCGCGCAGATGGTTCGGCGATTCCTACCGGTTCCTGCTGGATCAGGGCATCGAGGGCTTCTGGAACGACATGAATGAGCCCGCGATCTTCTACTCCGAGAAGAACCTGAAGCGCTTCTTTGAAAAGATTGAGAGCTACAAGGGAAAGAACCTCGACATCCAGTCATTTTTCGAGATGACGGGACTTGCGGCGGGACTTGCGAACAACGAGGAGGACTACCGCTCGTTCTATCACGACATGGACGGAATCCGCGTCCGCCACGACAGGGTCCACAACCTTTTCGGCTACAACATGACGCGCGCCGCGGGCGAGGCCTTCGAGCGGAATGTGCCGGAGAAGCGCATCCTCATGTTCTCGCGCTCGAGCTTCATCGGCTCCCACCGCTACGGCGGCATCTGGATGGGCGACAACACATCCTGGTGGTCGCACATGAAGCTGGAGCTTGCCATGCTCGCAAACCTCAACATGACAGGCTACCTCTACACGGGCGCCGACATCGGCGGCTTCGGCGGGGATACGACGCCTGACCTCGTGCTCCGCTGGCTTGCGCTCGGCATTTTCACGCCACTCATGCGCAATCACTCGGCGATGGGCACGCGCTATCAGGAGGCCTACCGCTTCGGACATCTGGACGACTACCGGAATATTCTAAGGCTCCGCTACGCGCTGATCCCGTACATTTACAGCGAGTACATGAAGGCGGCCACGGAAAATGCCATGTACGCCAAGCCGCTCGCGTTCATGTACCCGGACGATGCGCGCGCAGCTGAGATCGAGGATGAGCTGATCATCGGAAATGAAATCCTCATCGCGCCTGTCATGGAGCAGAACAAGACGGGACGCTTCGTCTATCTCCCGGAGGACATGCGCCTCTTCCGCTTCCGCAGCGCCGATGACTTCGACACAGAGGATCTCGCAAAGGGCGATCACTATGTCAAATGCGCGGTCAATGAGGTCCTCATTTTCGTGAGGAAGGGGCACATGGTCCCGCTCGCAAAACCGGCAGACTCCGTCGATCAGATCGACTGGAACGATCTCACGTGGATCGGATACCCGGACGGGAAGGAGACGGTCTACGAGCTCTACAACGACGACGGCGAGACGAAGGATTACGACCCGGCAGGGCACATCACACGCATTGTAAAAAGAGGCAGCGATTTATGATTCAGGATATCGGGCCGAAGAGGCTCATCAATCACTACGATCCGGAGCGGCGGCCCGCCCCGGACGACCGGATTTTCTGGTTCAGCCACGGCAGCGTCATGACGCAGGCCAGTGCGGAGAAACAGATCGACTACCCGCGCTTCCGCGACGTCGACCCGGACGGCAGATACATTTATCTCTTCTCGATCGACGGCACGGGCTATTTTCTCGCTCCGGACGGCATCCGCTTCCAAAGCGTATCTCCCGTCCGCGATCTCGCCGCCGATCTCTCCGATCCGGACGACGGCCAGGGGTTCATCCTCGCGGACGTGCGGCGTCTCCGCCGCGACGGCTTCGGCCCGCAGAGCGAGATCTTCGCGGCCTACACCGCGCTGCAGCTCGCGAACTGGTACCGCGACAACCGCTTCTGCGGGACCTGCGGTCACAGGACAAAGCTCGGAAAGACAGAGCGGTCTCTCATTTGCCCGTCGTGCGGGCGCACGATCTACCCGCGCGTCATCCCGGCCGTCATTGTCGGTGTGCGCGACGGGAACCGGCTCCTCGAGACCAAGTACGTCAGGAGCCGCGGCGTTCCGTTCTACGCGCTCGTCGCAGGCTTCACCGAGATCGGCGAGACGCTCGAGCAGACCGTCGAGCGCGAGGTCATGGAGGAGGTCGGCCTCCGGGTGAAGAATATCACCTACTATAAATCACAGCCCTGGGGAATTGTGGACGATATTCTGGCCGGCTTCTACTGCGACGTCGACGGTGACTCCGCGATCACGCTTGACCGAAGCGAGCTCCGCGAGGCCGTTTGGATGGAGAGAGACGAGGTCGTGACACAACCCGATAACTTCTCTCTGACAAATGAAATGATGGAAGTCTTCAAGGCCGGGAAGGACCCGCAGTGAAGCTGTCACGAAAAAAAGAGGCTCCTGAGAACCACAGCAGTTCTGAGGAGCTTCTCTTTTTTTGCACGACAGTGCACCCACAGCCAAAATCCCATGCGGCCGCGAATGGCAGGGCGATATCTCTAACTGCCGTCCGGATCTGACAGTGCGCGAGCTTACGCCTCCCGGAACATCTCGGACCCGAATGCCGGCAGATGGATGTCCACGCCGTATCCGGCCGCGGCCCACAGGCTTTCGTGATCCTCCTTGGTCGTCCCGTTCCAGCGCTGCCAGTCTGAGTGAAGGACCGGAACCAGGCTGTGGTCCTTTGCAGGTGTGTAGTGATAGACCTGCGGCTTATTTGAGAAATTGAAGAATGTGACGGTTGCGCCCTCATCCGACAGTCTCTCGATTCCGTAGACATTGTGCTTCTGATCGTTCATGCACACCCAGTGGAAGCCCTTCGGGTCGTAGTCCTTCTCGTAGAGAGACGGCTCCTCCTTCGCAAGCTTCATCAGCTCCGCATAATATTTGCTGAATGCGTCGTGCATCGGATAGCCGAGCAGGAAATAATCGGGCTCCTTCGTCTCATCCCACTCACGGAACATGGCGATTTCATTTCCCATGAAATTCAGCGTCTTGCCCGGATGGACAACCATGTACATGTACAGGCTGCGGAGCTGCGCAAACTTCTCCTCATAGCTTCCGAAGATCTTGTCGACAATCGTCTTCTTCCCGTGAACGACCTCGTCGTGCGAGAACGGAAGCATATGACGCTCGTTGTAGAAATACATCATGGAGAACGTCAGCTTCTCCGGGCACTGCACGCGCTCATCGGACTGCTTCTTCATGTAGTCCAGCGTGTCGTTCATCCAGCCGAGGTCCCACTTGTAATCGAAGTCGAGACCGCCCTCAGATGCCGGATGCGTGCAGCCCTGAAATGCCGTCGAGTCCTCGGCGATCAGCATGGCCGACGGATGACGCTTATGCAGGCCTGCATTCATATTCCGGACGAAATCCACCGCGTTGCCGTTCACGCCGCGGGCCTCATTTCCCATCCAGTAGATAATCCGGCTGATCGCGTCCATGCGAAGACCGTCGAAATGATATTCCGTCAGCCAGTAGTTCGCCGCCGACTGCATGAAGCAGCAGACCTCGCGTCTCGAGAAAATGAAGTTACAGGTGCCCCACTCACTCTCGGAGACATCGCTGTTCGGATATTCGTAGAGCGGCGTTCCGTCATACATCCGCAGGCCGTAATAGTCGAGTGCAAAATGCGCCGGAACGAAGTCAAGGATCACACCGATGCCGGCCTGATGCAGGCGGTCGACCAGCATTTTCAGCTGCTTTGCGGTCCCGTATCTGGATGTCGGCGCGAAATAGCCGGTTCCCTGATAGCCCCAGCTTCCATCGAACGGATACTCGGCGAGCGGCATCATCTCGACGTGCGTGTAATTGTATTTCTTCACATATTCAATCAGCGGGTCCGCGAGCTGCTCGTAGGTATACCAGCCGTTCGGGTCCGCCGGGTTCGTCTTGAAGGACCCGAGATGACACTCATAGATATTGAGCGGCTTGTCATAGCAGCGCGTGCGCTTGTCCATCCACTGCTCATCGTGAAATGTATAGTCATCCATTCTCCGCACAATCGACGCGAACTGCGGACGAAGCTCCATGCCGAATCCGTACGGATCGCAGTGCTCAACTCTTCCGTTCTGCCCGTAGATGACGAATTTGTACATCTGTCCTTCTTTGGCACCCTTGACGAAGAGCTCATAGAAGCCCGCGCGCTCCGGCTGCTTCATTTCCCATTCCTGCCAGCCGTTGAACTCGCCGATGATGGCGACCTTGTTAGCGCCCGGCGCGAATGTGCGGAACACAACACCATCTTCTTTGATGTGCGCTCCGAAGTACTGATACGCATTAAACACCGTGCCCATATAAAAGTCCTGTGTATTCATTACTCCGTTCATTTTTCCTCCTTGACATCCGGGTACGCTTCCTTCAGACAAATGAAGAGAGCGCCTCTTATGCGGCGCCCCTTCGCCTCCTGCCGGTTCTCCGCCCGGATTCCCTGTAACCGTTATCATAACAAAAGGGAGCCCCGATTGGGACTCCCCTGACGATATTTTTTAAATTTTCGTCTGAATGACGGTTTTTCCGCCCTCATTTAGTTAGTATGCACAACACGCATCCGCTATATCGTCTGTGCTTTCCGCATTTTGACGGACAAACCATTCGTTTCGAATTCGGTCATAAGCCAGTCCGCCGGCTCCGCAAGCCGCGGCCGGTGAACGATCCTGCTCAGTCACGCAAAATGCGTTCTGTCTGAATATTCGATGACCGTACCAGCGACCGGGGTTTGCGTGCAGAGCTTATCTCAATTTGAGGAAGAGCTGTCGGAAGAATCCGAGAACGTGACATTCGTGCTGTACGCCTTGTAGGAGCTTCCGTCAGCGCGCTTGTAGTTCAGCTTGTACTCCTTGCCTGTCTCAGCCTCGGCGAGCAGCTGCTTCAGGTCCTCGACCGAGTCAACCGTGCTTCCGTTAAATGCGGTGATCACATCGCCCTTTTCAAGGCCCGCCTCATCGGCTGCGCTTCCGCTCGTCACCGATACGACGAGCACTCCCTCCGGGTAGCCCTGATCCGTCTGGTCTGAGGAGACCGTCTGCGCCTTGATGCCGAGTGTCGGTCCGGACGCGCTCTGATCAGAGGCGCTGCTGTCCGTGCTGCCGTCATTTCCCGAGCCGTTGCCGCTGCCGCCTTCATTTCCGGAGCCGAAATCAGGGATATTCGGCATCGTTCCGAATTCCGATGAGTACTCCTGGCTCTGGCTGCTGTCCGCGCTCTTTCCACCTACGGAAATGAGGCCCGTGTGCTGTGCGACCGCGAATACGCCCGTGAAGACAACGGACGCAATCAGTGCAGCCGCGGCTGTCTTTCCGATAAAGACGCCGATCTTCTTTGCCTTCGTGTGGTCCTTCTTCGGCTTCGGGCCGTTCGGTCCACCGTTCATGCCGTAGCTCTGACCGAAATCATACGGTCCCTGCGGGTTCGGGCCGTCTGAATGGAACTGGTAATTGCCATAGTGCGGCTCCTGCTGCCGGCCGGTCTGATAACCATTGTTCCGGCTGTTCTGGCAGCCATTGTTCTGGCTGTTGTTATTTGAATAATCGCCGTTCGGATAGCCATTGCCTGCGTTGTTCTGCGCGCCGCCGTTCGAATAGCCGTTGGTCTGGCCATTGCCTGCGTTGTACGCTGAGTCTGTAGTCTGTCTGCCATCTGCAGCTCCGTTGTTCTGCGTCAGATAGCCATTGTTCTCACTATTGTTTGCATTGTAAGCCGCTCCGGCATTCTGCGCTGTGTTCTGTGCATTTTCTGTATTTGTAAATCCGCTGCCCGCTGAATTGTTTGTCTTATTTACTTCATTCATGTCACTCATGAGAGATGACCTCCTTCTTTGTTATGATTGTATCATACAAATGATTTTCGAAGGAGATTTGTTTCAATTGTGTATGTTTTGTGAAATCGAGTAGGAGGGGGTGATTAACCCCCGTCCTCTCACACCACCGTGCGTACCGTTCGGTACACGGCGGTTTCAATAGTTGACGTGCACTGACTGGT
>OMYS01000081.1 GCA_900315305.1 uncultured Eubacteriales bacterium | reverse complement strand
TGCTGCGGACATGCCTTCGCGCACTTACCGCAGCCGACGCACTTCGTGCGGTCGACATACGCGATCCCGTCCACGATGTGGATCGCGTCAAAATCGCACTGCGCAACGCACTCGCCGAAGCCGAGACATCCGTCCTGGCAGAGCTTTTCGCCCTTGCCGGGGATCGCCGCTGCCGCAGAGCAGGACCGGATCCCGACGTAATTGCTGTTATTGACAGCCTTGTCGCAGGTCCCGGAGCACCGCACGAAAGCGACCTGACGGACACTCTCTTCCGCGGAAACGCCCATGATTTCTGAAATTTTCGTCGCGACCGGCGCACCGCCGACCGGACACTTATTGACCGGTGCCTCTCCCTTCGCGATTGCAGCAGCCAGACCATCGCATCCCGGATAGCCGCAGGCGCCGCAGTTGTTGCCGGGCAGGCACTCGCGGACCGCCGATTCCTTCGGATCGACCGCGACCGCGAACTTGTTTCCCGCAAAGACCAGCATGACTCCGACACAGAGTGCCACAAGGCCGAGCAGGATAATTGTAATTACCAGTAATGCACCGCTACTCATATTCCTGCCTCCTTAGCCCAGTGTGCTGAATCCGTAAAATGCCATTCCCATGAGCGTCGCGGCAAAAAGGACGATCGGAGCTCCCTTGATCGGAGCCGGGATGTCATTGTCCTCGATCTGCTCACGGATGCCGGCCAGCAGCACGATCGCGATCGTATAGCCGACGCCTGTTCCAAAACCGGCCACAACACTCTGAATGAAGTTATAGCCGCCCGTTACGTTGTTCAGGGCCACGCCGAGAACCGCGCAGTTCGTCGTGATCAGCGGAAGATAGATACCGAGCGCCTTGTAGAGGGCAGGCATCGTCTTCTTCAGGAACATCTCGACGATCTGAACAAGCGCTGCAATGACGATGATAAAGACGATCGTCTGCAGATAATCAAGTCCGAGCGGACTCAGAATAAAAGTGTACAGAAGATTCGCCACCGCAGATGCAATCGTGATGACGAAGATGACCGCTCCGCCCAGTCCGGCCGAATTCTTGATCTGGCTGGACACGCCGAGGAAGGAGCAGATACCGAGGAACTGGCTCAGAACGACGTTGTTGATGAGCGCAGCACCGATGATGATCATTATAAGGGATGTTTCTCCGCTCATGCTTTTGCCTCCTTC
The DNA here is from genome assembly GCA_900315305.1 of uncultured Eubacteriales bacterium. Lineage (GTDB taxonomy): Bacteria > Bacillota > Clostridia > Lachnospirales > Lachnospiraceae > Chordicoccus. Next base: position 3,262 of record OMYS01000081.1, on the reverse strand, counting down.
TTCTCACAGTTCTCTTTATCGGAAACGCCGCAGGCCGCACAGCCTGCCTCACAGCCCGCGCTCTCGACCCTCCTGTTAGCCTCTGTCTTGATGTGCAGCGCGTTCATGACCATGACAATAAATCCAAGGACGAGGAAAGCGCCCGGCGCCTTGATGAGAAGCGCGACCGGCTGAAAACTCTCCGGCATGATCTGCACGCCGCAGAGCGTTCCGTTCCCGAAAAGCTCACGGAAAAATGCAATGCACACAAGACCGAACGTGAAGCCAAGTCCCATGCCGATTCCGTCCATGGCAGACAGGAGCGGCGGATTCTTGGAGGCATAGGCTTCCGCGCGTCCGAGAATGATACAGTTGACAACGATCAGAGGGATATAGACACCCAGAGATGCGTTGAGTTCGACGAAATATGCCTTCATGATGAGCTCGACGACCGTGACGAACGACGCGACGATGACGATGAACGCCGGCAGACGGACCTCATCCGGGATAATCTTTCGCACCAGCGAGATTACAATATTGGAGATTACGAGAACCGCGATCGTGCAGGCTCCCATTCCGAGGGCATTGGTAACGGACGTGCTGACGGCGAGCGCCGGGCACATGCCGAGCATCATGATAAAGACGGGATTTTCCTTTATGATGCCGTTATAAATACGTTCAAGATTTTTATTCACGTCTCATCCCCCCTTCACTCTGCCGCAGTGACCTGATTCCGGAAGAAATCAAGCGCCGCGTTTACAGAATTGACAACTGCTCCGGATGTGACGGAAGCGCCGGAAATCGAGTCGATCTCCTCATCCGTTGTGGAACCGCCTGCCTTGTTGAGCTTGAAGGACTCGACATTCTTGTCCTTGAACTGGTCTCTGAAGGCCGGCTCCACAGCCTTCATACCCATGCCGGCGGTCTCAGAGATCTTGGTAAATGCAAGACCGGTGACCGTGCCGTCCGCCAGGAAGCCGACCGACATCGTAATTTCACCGTCATAGCCTTCCATGGAAGTGACGCTGATCGCATAGCCGACGATATTGCCCGAATCATCGGTACCGACCGCGACTTCCCTGATATAGACACGCCCGAAAGCTCCGTCCCCGTAGCCCGTTTCCGCAAATTCCGCGACCTTGGCATTCAGACTCTCGTCAAAGTCGAACTTGGTCGCAGCCGGAAGGACTTCCGCGTAGGCGGCGAGCTTGGCCTGCTTTTCATTTTCCGCGATCTGCGTAGCCGTCATCATGTTGACTCCCGCCAGCGCACCGCCCGCGACCAGTGTGATGACCGTGAGGACGATTGCAGCAGCCGGAATAATGGATTTCTTCTTCGGAGCCGAAAGCTCTTCAAGAGAAGGAATGACACTCGCACCCGGTTTTCCGATGCCGAACGGCTGCGGGACCGGAATGCGGTCGATGAGCGGTGTGAACAGGTTCGCGAGAATGATCGCGAACGTCGTGCTGTCCGCCATGCTCCCCTTTACACGGAAGACGGCCGAAAGGAACCCGTAGACCACACCGAAGAGGAGCTGGCCCGTCCAGGTCATCGGTGACGTGACCGGGTCTGTCGCCATGAAGAATGCGCCGAGCAGGAAACCGCCGCCGACAAGATGCGCGGCGAGATACTGAATATCGAACCCGCGTCCGCCGAGGGCAAGTATGAAAATCAAGAAGCTCACGATACTTGCGACGGGGATCTCCCAGCTGATCGTGTCAGATGCGATGAGCCAGATCCCGCCGATCAGGACGCAGATCACGCTGACACCGATATGACCCTTCGCAAAACCGAAGAACATATCCGAAAGGCTGTAATAATCCCCGTTGCCCAGCGCCGCCAGAGGCGTTGCTCCGGTGACCGTGTCATAGCTGTAGTCCGTCATAGCCTTTCCGAAGGAGATCAGAAGGAACGCACGTCCTGCAAGAGCCGGATTCATAAAGTTCTGTCCGAGACCGCCGAAGAAGCACTTCGCCACGAGGATGGCGAAAATACTTCCGAGGATCGGAAGATAGACCGGGCTCGAAGGCGGCAGACAGAGCGCGAGAAGCCAGCCGGTGACGATCGCGGATCCGTCTTTCAGGGAGTTCGGCCGTTTTGTGATAAAATTGAAAATAAATTCCGTTCCGCACGCCGCCGCAATGCTGAGTGCCACCACCAGCATCGAGTAGAGGCCGAAATGCCATGCGGCAAAAACTGTCATGGGGACCATGCCGATCATGACGTTACCCATGACGCCGAATGTCGTCAGAGGACTTCTGAAATGCGGAGAGGAGGATACATTGAGGATCGGGCTTTTGTTCTCGTTCATTATTTTCCGCCCTCCTTCTTCGCCTGATTCAGTCTGTTGAGTGCCATTGCAGCCGGCTTGGCCTGCTTGAACAGCTGTGTTAGCGGACGTTTTGCCGGACATGCATAATTACACGTTCCGCACTGAATGCAGTCCAGACCGTGTACATCGATAAATCTCTGCAGATTGTTCCGTTCAACGGCCTCCGCCATCATCTGCGGATAGAGACCGAGCGGACAGACACGGATGCACTTGCCGCAGCGAATGCAGTTCGTCATCTGCTTCTGCGCCGTCTCGACATCATCTTCGAGAAGACAGGTCAGCGCGTTGTTCCGCTTTTCGAGCGGAATATCGAGGCTCGGGATCGCAACGCCCATCATGGGGCCGCCGAGGATCACTTTCTTTGACCCTAAGCGGATATCGTCCTCAAAGGTGAGGATCTCGGACACGAGCGTACCGAACTTCACAATATAATTGGCCGGATTGGCAGCTCCGCTGCCGGTGACAGTAAGGCCGCGCTCATAGAGCGGGGTATTCAGACATACTGCCTTGTAGATCGCCGCAAGTGTCGCGGTGTTATCCACGATCACGCCGAGACTTGCGGGAAGCGCGCCGGACTCCATATACTGTCCCGACACAGCGTGTACAAGATTCCGCTCACCTCCCTGCGGGTACTTTACCTTGAGGACGAGAACAGAGAATCTGTCATCTCCGGAGATCTCCTTCCTGATGGCATTGATCGCGTCGGGCTTGTTTTCCTCGATCGCGATGACCGCCTTCGCAGTCGGAAAGATCTGCAGGACGACCTTCAGACCGTTGACGACCCAGTCCGGATGCTCGACCATCAGCCTGTCATCGCAGGTGATGCCCGGCTCGCACTCGGCACCGTTCGCTACGATCCACCGGATCTCCTCCGGATTCTTCGGCATGAGCTTGACATAGGTCGGGAAACCCGCTCCGCCGAGACCGACGATACCGGCTTCCTTGACTTTG
>OMYS01000083.1 GCA_900315305.1 uncultured Eubacteriales bacterium | reverse complement strand
AAGTCGATCACTGAGTTTTTCCACGGTACGACAACGATCATCAACGCGCTTACTGAGCGCAAGGGCGCGAAGACCGGCCTGATTACAACTAGGGGGTTTAGAGACATTCTGGAACTTGCGAGAGGAAACAGACCGGACCTGTTCAACATGGTTTTTGAGAAACCGGAGCCTTTCGTTCCGCGTTATCTCAGGAGAGAAGTCGAGGAGCGTATGGCATACAACGGTGAAGTCGTCGTTCCTCTGAATAAGGATGACATCAAGGCCGCTGTCGACTATTTCAGGAAGGAAGGGGTCGAGGCAATCGCCGTTTGCTATATCAATTCTTATGCGAACGAAGCGCATGAGCGTGAGACAGCGGAGATCGTCAGAGAGCTTTGGCCGGAAGTCTATGTCAGCCCGTCTGTGGATATCACACGTGAATGGCGTGAGTATGAGAGAACATCCACGGCTGTGCTCAATGCTTATGTAATGCCGGCGGCATCTTCATATATCGACCGGCTCGACGGCAGACTGTCCGAAGCGGGAGTAGAGGGCAGCAGATATATCATGCAGAGCAACGGCGGCACGACGACCTTCGAGCAGTCCAAAATCACCCCGGTCAATGTCGTTGAGTCCGGTCCGGTAGCGGGCGTCTTCGGCGCATCGATACTCGGCAAATTCATCGGCGAGAAGAACATCATCGCTTTTGACGTCGGCGGTACTACGGCAAAATGTTCTCTGATCGATGACGGCGAGGTCAAAGTCACGACATCGTATTTCATCGAGAAGGACGAGCGCAATGCCGGATATCCTATCATGGCGCCGGTCGTAGATATCGTAGAGATCGGAAACGGCGGCGGTTCCATCGCGTGGATCGATGAAGCGGGATCGCTCAAGGTCGGGCCAAAGAGCGCGGGCGCTCTGCCGGGGCCTGTGGCTTACGGCAAAGGCGGTACGGAGCCGACGACGACGGACGCGAACCTGATAGCCGGAAGACTTTCCGCCAAGAATTTTGACATGGATGTAGATCTTGACGCGGTACGCGCAGCGCTCGCGGACAGGATCGGCGCGCATTTCGGTCAGGATGCTGACGGCGCTGCTGAGAGCATCATCAGAGTCGCGGACTCCAATATGAACAACGCACTCAAACTGATATCGGTACGCCGAGGCTATGACCCGAGAGACTTTGCGATGGTCGCCTTTGGCGGCGGCGGTCCGATCCACGGCCCGAGCCTTGCGAAGGAACTCAACATAGGAAAAGTCATCGTTCCGGTAGCGGCTTCTGTTTTCTCTGCCTGGGGCATGCTGATGACAGACATCCGCCACGACTTTATCCGCACCAAGATCATGTCGCTCAATGAAGCGCCGGTCGATGAGCTGAACGCGCTTTGGGCGTCGATGGAGAAGGAAGCCGGCGAGGTCTTCGCTGCTGAAGGCGTATCTCAGGAACAGGCTGCTTTCTCATACATCATAGACATGAGATACATGGGACAGGAACACACCGTACAGGTCTACGCTCCTGCGGTCCCATGGAAGGAAGAGGACAAAGCTGAGATCATGGAGAGATTCCATGCGACTCACGAGCATTTCTATACATTCCGTCTCGATGACACTCCTGCGGAGATCGTAAATCTGCACCTCATCGCGTTCGGAAGACTGCACAAGCCATCACTCAGAGAGATCGAGCCGCACAAAGGCGGAGCCGAAGAAGCGGTCAAGGAGATCCGCAAGGTCTTCTTCGCGGGAGACGGCTGGGTCGAAACACCGGTCTATGATAGAGACAAGCTCGGATGCGGGTTTGAGGCAAAGGGACCGATGGTCGTCGAGGAGCCGACTACCGCGACAGTCGTTTGTCCGGGACAAAGCCTCAGGGTGGACAAGTTCGGCAATCTCATCGTTGAAATGGAGGTGCAGTAATGGATAACAAGAATATAAATCCGGTAACACTGGATATCGTCAAGGATTCGCTCATTGCTGTCAGCAACGAGATATTCTATGCTTTTGCCCAGACTTCGATGAGCCCGATCATTTATGAGACGCTGGACTACGCCAGCGGCATAGCTGATGCGGAAGGCCGCCTGCTGACGCAGGGCAACGGAGTTTCCGGCTTTATCGGAATGATCTCGCCGATGATCTGCGCTGTCGTAGACAAAGTCGGCAAGGAAAATCTCCATCCGGGGGATGTGTACATCATCAATGACCCGTTCATAGGCGGAGGAACGCACAAGAATGACGTGGGCATGGTCATGCCTATTTTCTACAAAGATGAACTGATTGCTTTTGCCGGCAATAAAGCGCACTGGAGCGATATCGGCGGCATGGCGCCTGGCTCGTTCGCGACTGACGCGACCAACACTTTCCAGGAGGGGCTGTGCTTCTCGGGAGTCAAGCTCGTGGACAGGGGAGAACTGGTTGAGCCTGTCTGGGATCTTATGAAAAGCAACATCCGCTATCCGATGGTTTCGCAGGGCGATATGTGGGGCCAGATCTCTTCGCTGCGTACCGGCGAGCGCCGTATTGGCGAGCTGTGCGAGAAGTACGGAGCTGATGTTGTCAAAGGTTCCATGGAGCGTCTGATCGAGCAGGGCGAGATGGTCGCCCGCCGCAGGATGGCAGAGTTCCCAAAGGGCACATGGGAAATGGAAGAGTACATGGACGATGACGGACACGGCAATCCGGTCCATCTGAAGGTCAAGGTAACGATCACGGATGATGAATTCCTGGCGGATTTCACCGGCTGCGACCCTGAGGTCATCGGATCGGTGAACACCGGAGCTACAGCAGCATACGCCGGTGTCAAGGTCGTATTCATGTCGATTATCGGACCGGAGCTCGCTGTAAACGATGGAGTTTTCGCTCCGCTCCGCTGCGTGACGGAACCGGGCAGCGTGATGCAGGCTAGAAGCCCTGTGGCGACTTCCTGCTACTATGAGAGCATGATCTACGCGATCGACCTGGTATGGCGCGCGCTTGCGCCTGCTTTCCCGGAATCCCTCGGCGCCGGTCACCTTCTCTCGGTCTGCACCGTACTCATGGCCGGAAAGCATCAGGACTTTGGCAATGACTATCTGATCATCGAACCTACAGTCGGCGGCTGGGGCGCGTGCATGGGACATGACGGCCAGGTCGGACAGTTCTGCGTCGGTGACGGTGAGACCTACAACGTACCTGTAGAAATGGCCGAGATCCGCTATGGCATCAGAGTCGCTGAGCACAGCCTGCACTGTGACGGTGCGGGCGCCGGTGAATACAGAGGCGGCGCGGGTGCTGTCAGATCGTATTTGTCCATGAACGACAACCAGTCCTTCACAGCCTCTTTCGGCCGCAACAAGTGGCCTGTATGGGGTGCTGCCGGCGGCAAAGACGGATCGATCAATTACTTTGAATTCATTGATGCTGACGGGACACAGTCCGGTCCGCAGGGCATCGTTGCGAGACGTGTCATGAACCGCGGCGATCTTGTACGTATGACTACAGCGACCGGAGGCGGATACGGAGATCCGTTCAGAAGACCGCCGGAAAAAGTCGCCTGGGATGTCAAGAACGAGTACATCACAGCCGAGCAGGCAGAAGCGGATTATGGCGTCCTGGTAGACCCTGAGACCTTCGAAGTCAAGGGCGTCACACAAGCCAGAGCCGCAGCCGAGGTATAGCCGCGGGCAATTGATGAAGGCTTTTGACGAAAAACTTTGGCACGAAAGACTTTTGCACGAAAAACTTTGGACGAAGGATCTGGAACGATGAATCCGATTGCAACTTTAAAAATGGCGAACGGCAGCAGGATCGTGATCGAGCTGCTGCCGGATGCCGCTCCGAACACTGTCGCCAGTTTCATCTATATTGCTTCACGCGGCCTGATGGACGGACACGCCATCGAGCGCATCGTACCGGGCAGCTGGATCGATGTCAGCTACACCGGCTACGGAAAAGAAGAAGCCCGTTACCTGATCCCGTACGAATCGCAGCTGCACCCTGAGATCGAACCTCTGGATTCGCATCCGGGATGTGTCTGCATGGGCGGATACGGTGAAGCGGGCCTTTCAGGCGGGGAGTTCTTCTTTCCTCTGAGAGACCTCCCGGAGCATAAAGGCATCTATCCTGTGTTCGGCAGGGTGACCGGAGGATGGGAAGAAATCCTTCGGCTTGAGAAGGTCGAAACCCTTCCCGTGACCGACTTCCCGTATCCCGGGGTCGAAGTCAACAAACCTGTTGAACCGCAGGTGATCCTGTCGGTGGAGCTCGACCTGGGCGGGCAGACATTCCCGGACCCCGTCCGGATGCAGCACCGGGACCTGCCGCTGACATGGCAGTGATAAACATACCGACCCCGCACAAGAATTGCGGGGTCGGTCTTTTAGTGAGATCATATGTACGGGTA
>OMYS01000080.1 GCA_900315305.1 uncultured Eubacteriales bacterium | reverse complement strand
ATCATCCGCCTTGCGCATCACATCCCTCAGCCAGTAGGTAATGATCGCTGCCACCGGGATCGCAAGCAGAATGCCCGCGACGCCGAACATGCGGCCGAGGACGATAATCGCGACGAGGACCCAGACAGACGGGACGCTGAGCGCGCCGCCGTACATTTTCGGCTTGATCACATAGCCGTCGATTGTCTGCAGAATCAGCGTAAAAATGATGAACGGAATGACCGCCGTCGGTTTTACGAGAAGAAGTAGCACAGAGCCGATGACGCCGCCGACGATCGGGCCGAAGGTCGGCGCAAGGTTCGTCACGCCGACGATGACCGACACGAGAGCAACAAATGGCATTTTCGCGATCAGCATGAACACCGCGTTGGAGCATCCGACAATGAACGCGTCGATAATCTCGCAGACGATATATTTCGAAAAGATGGCATTGACCCGCGCGAAGGCCGTGTTGCTCCTTGCGTGTGTCTTCTGCGGCATAATCATAAAGAACAGCTTCTTCGAGCCGGCGAGCAGCTCATTTTTTGCGAGAAGAAAATAAATCGCCACGATGAAGGCGAGAACGTCCGAAAGTACGCGCGAGCCGACACTGCTGAGCGTTGCAAGTATATCCGTGTAATTCTTCGTCAGATAGCTGCTGATCTGGTCGGCGAAACGATTGATGGCGTTGTTCACATCCGACGCGTTGATCGCAGAGCCATTCTTCGTCTTACTGAAATGAGTGACAAGCTTCGTCAGCTGATCCACATAGCTCGACCAGTTATTTACGATATCCGTGATGCTGCTCACAATCGACGGAATGACAGCAATGAGGAGCAGGACGAACAGAAGAATGACGACAGCCACTGTCGCAAAAACCGCAAGTGTCCGAGAAAGACGCGCGCCCATATTAAACCGGCTTCGGAACAGCCTCCGCTCAATAAATTTTACGAAAAAGTCGAGAATATACGCGATGATAAGGCCGTAGAGAACCGGCGCGAAAAATCCGATGAACCTTCCGAGACCGGAGAAAATCCCGCCGATATGCTCGAGGATCACAAAGAACAGAACGGCCGAAAGAGCCGCGAACGTGTACGCGCCCCAGCGCGTATTTCGCCATTTAAACCATTTCATGAATACAATTGCGGGTGTCTCCCCGTGCGGGAGTGTCCCTGATGTCCCCCTTCCTGACAATAGTTCAGCACCCCATACTCGGAACCGAGTTGTGGGTGGACATTGTCCATCCCATGAAAAACTTCTGAAAACGTCCGGCAAGCAAGCTCTACTTCCGGATTGCATCAATTTTCCAAGGGGTGCTGAATAACTACATATATTGTACGAGTATGTCCGTGCCGCGTCAACGACGCGAAAAATTTCCAGTCTGTTGCGCTTGCAACGGACATCACGCAAGCTTTGCCGTATAGTACAGACAGTTGCAAAACAATGAAGGATTTGACCCATTCACATACACACTAAGGAGGAAACTACAATGGAAAACAAGATGTTCTGCTTTCAGTGTCAGGAGACAGCGGGCTGCAAGGGATGTACAATCCGCGGCGTCTGCGGAAAGACGCCGGATGTAGCTGCTGCGCAGGACCTGCTCGTCTATGTCACGAAGGGACTGTCCGCCGTCACAACAGCCCTCAGAAAAGAAGGCAAGGCTGTTTCGGAGGATGTGAACCATCTTGTCACAGTCAACCTGTTCACAACGATTACAAATGCGAACTTCGACCGCGCAGCGATCGAGGCGAGAATCGAGAAGACGCTCTCCACGAAGACAGAGCTCCTCGCTCAGCTTGACAATAAGGAAGGCCTTCCGGAGGCAGCTCTCTGGAACGGAACAGTCGCGGACTATGCCGTCAAGGCAGCAACGGTCGGCGTTCTTGCGACAAAGGACGAGGATATCCGTTCTCTCCGCGAGCTGATCACCTATGGTCTGAAGGGCCTCTCCGCATACACGAAGCATGCAAATGCACTTCTTCAGGACGATCCGGAGGTTGACGCATTTATCCAGAGAGCTCTCGCTGCTACGCTCGATGATTCTCTCACAGTCAACGATCTCGTAAATCTCACACTGGAGACAGGCAAGTACGGCGTGAACGGCATGGCCCTCCTTGACAAGGCAAACACGACCGCCTACGGCAATCCGGAGATCACAAAGGTTGATATCGGCGTCAGAAAAAACCCGGCGATCCTCATTTCCGGTCATGATCTGAAGGACCTTGAGATGCTCCTCGATCAGACACAGGGAACAGGCGTCGACGTCTACACACACTCCGAGATGCTCCCGGCTCACTACTATCCGTTCTTCAAGAAGTACGATAACTTCGCAGGCAACTACGGCAACGCATGGTGGAAGCAGGGCGAGGAATTCGAGAAGTTCAACGGCCCGATCCTGATGACAACGAACTGCATCATCCCGCCGAAGGACAGCTACAAGGACCGTCTGTTCACAACAGGCGCAGCAGGCTATCCGGGCTGCAAGCACATCGACGGCGCTTACGGCGAGACGAAGGACTTCTCCGAGATCATCGCGCTTGCAAAGACGCTTCCGTCTCCGACAGAGATCGAGACAGGATCCATCGTCGGCGGCTTCGCTCACGAGCAGGTATTCGCGCTCGCAGACAAGGTTGTTGACGCCGTGAAGTCCGGTGCTATCCGCAAGTTTATCGTCATGGCAGGCTGCGACGGCCGCGCAAAGAGCCGCTCCTACTACAAGGAATTCGCTGAGAAGCTTCCGAAGGATACAGTCATCCTGACAGCAGGCTGCGCGAAGTACAAGTACAACAAGCTCGACCTCGGCGACATCGGCGGCATCCCGAGAGTTCTCGATGCCGGCCAGTGCAATGATTCTTACTCTCTCGCGCTGATCGCGCTGAAGCTGAAGGAGATCTTCGGTCTCGATGACGTAAATGATCTTCCGATCGTCTACAACATCGCATGGTATGAGCAGAAGGCAGTCATCGTTCTCCTCGCTCTGCTGTACCTCGGCGTAAAGAACATTCACCTCGGCCCGACACTTCCGGCATTCCTTTCTCCGAACGTCACGAAGGTGCTCGTCGACAACTTTGGCATCGCAGGCATCGGCACTGTAGATGAAGACCTGAAGCTGTTCGGTCTTGAATAATACGCCATATAGGTAAATCAAAAAGGATCCGGGAATATCCCGGGTCCTTTTTTGCTGCGGGCAGTTCACATTCTTTTGTTCAGTGGGATAGTTTCATGTGATAAAATAAATAAATAGCGCATCAACGATTACGACTGAAAGGATTTGTGACAGAAAAAACATGGAAGAAACCCGCATCTCATTACGGCAGATTCCGCTCTTCGCGCACATAACGGACAGCGAAATAAAGACTCTGCTTCACTGCATGCAGAGTCGGGAACGCTCCTATAAGAAAAATGAAATCATCATCCTCGAGGAGGAGCATATCCGCATGATCGGCATCGTGCTCTCCGGGCGCGTCCACATGATCAAGGAGGATATGTGGTCGAACAAGACGCTGCTCGCCTATATGCAGGAGGGCGAGCTCTTCGGCGAGACCTTCGCCGTGCAGGAGGACAGCACCTCGCATGTCAGCTTCGTTGCGGCAACCGATGTCAGCATCCTCTTTATTCCGGCCTCGAACATCATTCATCAGTGTCCGAACATGTGCTCATTTCACACGACGCTCTCGGAAAATATGTTCCGCCTGCTCGGCACGAAAAACCTGCAGCTCATGGAGAAGATCGAGATCACCTCGAAGTCATCGCTCCGTGAAAAGATCCTCGCGTATCTCTCGATGCTGGCCCAGAAGCAGAACTCAACCTATGTCACGAGTCCGCTCTCGAGGACCGAGCTCGCCGAATATCTCGGGTCGAACCGGAGCGCAATGACGCGTGAGCTTGCCGCGATGCGAAGCGACGGGATAATAGACTACGACGGGAACTGCTTCCGGATCCTGACCTGAAAACCAGGCCGGGACCGGAAACAGTTCCCGTCGCTTTATAGTAATAAGCTTTGCTATCGCACGCTCCGCATTACTTAGATGCCATGGTGCTTATCATGCAGCCATCACTTCTCGTCGTATCTCTTTCCGCCCCAGTAGACGGTCTGGCTGACCTCGGCCTTCGGACCGAGCTCGACGCCCTCGAGGATCCATTTCTTGAACTCCTCAAAGCCGACGCGGTCGACGATGTAGCCGATGTGCTCCTTGTGCTCTACCGCATTCGGATCGATATATTCCTCGATAAATGCGTAGACATTCTTTCCGATCTTGAGAACCGTGTCCTCGTCCGCCCACTTGATGAAGTCCTGCGCAAGACGCGGGTTCTTCTTGCCGGTGCGGCCGAGAAGAACGATGCGGAAATAGTGCTCGCGGCTTCTCGTCCATGCTCTCGTCGGGCAGTAGGTGATTTCTTCGTGTCGCGGACAATCTTTCCGTTCACAACGGAGAGCGCTCCGACCGAACGCTTCCGGCAGTAATTGACACACTGCTCACAGGTCACGCAGCAGTCCGGATTGTACTGCGGCTCTGTCATGCCGATGATACCGACATCGGACATGCGCACCTTCGCGCAGTCGTTCGAGCATCCCGTGAAATCGATCTTCACATGGCGGTCATTCGGGAAGATCTGTGCCTCCATCTTCCGCGCAAGCTCCGTCGTATCATAGCAGCCGAACGGACAAAGTCTCGCGCCCGGGCAGGCGATGACATTTCGCGTGCCGGAAGACGGATAGCCCTTGCCGCGCTCACTCTGATTCGTGCCGATCGAATCGATGACGGCCTGTACCTCCTCGTTGACCTTGTCGACATCGTGCAGATCAATGCCCGGGATCTCAATACCCTGACGGTTTGTGATGTCGATCGATCCATTTCCGTATTTCTCCGGCTGTCTCTCCGCGCACCTTGGATACGCGGAACGCGTTCTTCTTCAGCTTTCCTACATTGATATCCAGTTCACCCATGATATTCTCCTGTCTTCATGGCAAAATGAAATAATATTCAGTCCATCAGATCCTTTGCTACCGTGTAATTAAAGACCGGCCCGTCGAGGCAGATGTAGGTATCGTTTACGCGGCAGTGTCCGCATTTTCCGAGACCGCAGCACATCTTCCGCTCGTAGGAGACGGTGATATTCTCATCGACAAAGCCCTTCTTCTTGAGCTCGATAATCGTGAACTTCATCATTGGCGGCGGACCGACAACGACTGCCTTCGCCGTCTTCGGATCGCGGAGCGGAAGGTCTGCGATGTACTTCGTCACAAGACCGATGTTGCCCTCATAGCCCTCCGGCGCGCCATCGACCGTAAGCGTCAGATTGAGCGCCTTGTCCCAGGCCGCGAGGTCATCGCGGAACAGCATGTCTGCCGGACTGCGGAAGCCGACGATCACGTACTTGTCGGATGCATCCGGCATCTGCGCGAGTGCGGAAATGACGCCGCGAACGGGCGATACGCCGGTTCCGCCGGCGACGACGACAGTCTCTCCGCCCGCATAGAGCGGAATATCAAAGCCGTTGCCGTAGGGACCGCGAAGAAGGAGCGACTGCCCCTTGTAGGTCTCAAAAACTTCATTTGTCACGCGGCCGACGCGGCGCATCGTGAGATCAACATAGTCAGGGCCGATGCCGCTCACCGAGATCGGGGCCTCGCCGAACTTCGGGACGGAAACCTCGAAGAACTGGCCGGGCTTTACATCGCCCTCGTAGTGCATGCGGAAGGTGTATTCCTTCTGCGTGTGCTTAATGACATCCATGACCTTTGACGGAAATGGAACATACGGGTTCTTTGCCGCGCGGACAGAGGCAGCGAGGGACGCGCCGTCACCGACACCGGCATTCTTCAGACTGACAATTGCACTCATGCCTTCTCCTCCTCTCCTGCTTCCGCGATCGCGGCCGCCTTCTTGATGATATTTGAATAGGAAATGTACTCCGGACATACGTCGTCGCACCGTCCGCAGCCAACGCACATGTCATAGCCGAAGCGCTTGCGGAAGTCATAGATCTTGTGCATGACCTTGAAGCGCATGCGCTCGCCCTGCGTCTTCCGGTACTGGGCGCCGCCCGCGACCGTCGAGAAGCCGTCGACCATGCAGGAGGATGCGACGCGGCGTCTCTCACCGACGCGGCCGTTGTCCGTGTAGCTTACGTCCTCCATCGTCCAGCACGTGCATGTCGGACATACGAAATTGCAGCGGCCGCAGCCGATGCAGCGCGTCGTGTACTCATCCCACATCGGGTCCTTCAGGATGCTGAGCGGGAACTTCTCCGGAATGTGGACGCGGGTCTCATTTTCCGTGACATGGAGAGGAACCACCTGCTCCTCGCGCTCCGCGTTCTCCGCAAATACAGAAGCAAACGCGTCATCCTTCACGTCGCTGTAGATCTTGCCATCGCGGACATCGACAGAGAAGACGTACCCGTCCTTTGTCTCGTTGCTGCCCATCGAGGCGCAGAAGCAGTTGTCGAAGCTCTGGCCGCAGCCGATCAGTACGAACTTCACGAGCTCGCGGCGGCGCGCGTAGAACCAGTCGCTCTCCTTTCCGTTTGCGAGATACATCTGGTCAAGCCGCTTCACAGCGTGCATGTCGCAGCTTCTCAGGAAAATGAGAACCGGCTTGTCCGGCAGATCCGCCTCTTTCACCTGCTCCTCAGTATAGAAGAACAGCGTCTCGGAGAGCGGTGTCAGAAATTCCTTGAAGGAATAATCTGATTTTTTCAGGAGTTCAATCTCCTCCGCAGAATGCACCTCGTCATACATGACGACGTCGGTGTCCGTAAAACGGCCCGCGCCGGTCTTCACCACCGGTGCGTAGACCCGGTAGGTCTCAAGCAGTCTGTCGATGACCTGCCCGAAGCCGTCGCTGCTTAATACATAGCCCATAATCAGCCTCCCTGCTTTCTTTTTTCCAGATACCAGTCCCGAAGGACCAGTGCCTGGTTGTGCTTCTCATCCTTTGCGCCGTAAACCAATGTCACATTGCCATGCGCAAGAAGCTCTGTGACAGTCTTCATAAGCTCTGCTGCCGCGGGATTTCCGTCCAGCTCCTCCCTGTATTTTTCAGCAAATGCCGGAAGCCTCTCCGGATCATGCGCAAACCACTTTCGGAGCTCCGCGGACGGCGCCGCCTCCTTGGCCCACTCGTCGAATGCGCCGGAATCCTTCCGGATGCCGCGCGGCCAGATCCGGTCGACGAGAATCCTCGTGCCGTCCTCCGGCACCCGTTTCTCATAGACACGCCGCACTCGAAGCTCTCCTTCCGATCCTTCCACCATGTCATTCCTTTCTCTGCCGCAGGAAACCGGACGAAAATATGAGCTGCCCGCTTATCTGTCCCACTGCAGATTCTGCGCTCTGTTACAGCAGACCGTTTTCGGCAAAATGACAAACAGACCGCCGCCAAGATACGCATTACTTATAAAGATTACACAAAGTATAACAGACTGTCCGTTGCGTGTGCAACATTTTACATAAATATTACCCTGAAAATCGAGTAGGAGGGGGTGATTAACCCCCGTCCTCTCACACCACCGTGCGTACCGTTCGGTACACGGCGGTTTCAATAGTTGACGTGCACTGACTGGT
>OMYS01000077.1 GCA_900315305.1 uncultured Eubacteriales bacterium | reverse complement strand
ATATATTTTCCGGAGGTGAACAGCCTATGAAAGATGCGTATAAGATGGACGCCGCGGACGTCGTCCGCAGTGTAGGCAGCAGCAGTGACGGCCTTTCAGGAAGCGAGGCGCAGGCGCGCCTTGCGAAATACGGCCCGAACCAGCTGAAGGCTGCGAAGAAGGAGAGTCTTGTACACCGTTTTCTTATGCAGCTGAAGGACCCGATGCTGATCATTCTGATCGCGGCGGCCTGCGTGTCGGCCGTGACGTCCGTGATTCAGGGCGAAAGCCTCGCGGATTTCTATATCATCATCGGTGTCGTCATATTGAACGCGGTCCTCGGCGTCTATCAGGAGTCGAAGGCGGAGGCTGCGATCGAGGCCCTGCAGACAATGACCGCGGCGCAGAGCAAGGTCATCCGGGACGGGGAAATGACAATCGTCCCGAGCGCTGACCTTGTGCCTGGCGACGTTGTTATTCTTGAGGCCGGCGACAGTGTGCCGGCGGACGGGCGGCTCCTTGAAGCGGCGAGTCTCAAGATTGAGGAGTCCGCGCTGACAGGAGAGAGCGTTCCGGCAGAGAAGGAGACAGAGGCGCTTCACTGTCCTGACGGGCAGTCTGTGCTTCTCGGCGACCGCCGGAATATGGCCTACATGGGTTCGACCGCTGTCTATGGCAGAGGCCGCATGCTTGTGACCGCCACCGGGATGGACACAGAGATGGGGCGGATCGCAGGTGCTCTCTCCGCCACAGAAAATGAGGAGACCCCGCTCCAGAAGAAGCTCGCGGCGCTCGGAAAGACGCTCTCGAAGCTTGTTCTCGGGATCTGTGTGTTCATTTTTATTTTCAGTCTGGTGAGAGCAGGCAATTACCGGCTCGAGACGGTGCTCTCGACCTTCATGGTCGCGGTGTCGCTTGCAGTCGCGGCGATCCCGGAGGGACTTGCGACGGTCGTCACAGTCGTGCTCTCGATCGGCGTCACGCGTATGTCGAAGCGGAAGGCGGTGATCCGCCGGCTGACGGCGGTTGAGACCCTCGGCTGTACGCAGGTCATTTGTACAGATAAGACCGGAACGCTCACGCAGAATAAGATGACCGTTGTCGAGCACACCGGAAATGCGAAGCATCTCGCGGCGGCGATGGCCCTCTGCAATGACGCGGTTTTGAAGGAGGACGGCGCGGAGGGCGAGCCGACAGAGGCCGCGCTCGTGAACTTCGCGTCCTCCGAAGGGCTGAAGAAGCAGGACCTCGAGGCTGATCTTCCCCGCGTGGACGAGGCCCCGTTCGACTCGCTCCGGAAAATGATGAGCACTGTCCACGAGATAAAGAATGAAAATTCAGAATTATTCGCAAAATGCAAGGTGTCCGGGCAGAGTGCGCCGCGGTTTGTCCAGTTCACGAAGGGCGCACCCGACGAGGTGATCAGGCGGTGCGTCTCCTATCTGGATGAAGACGGGATTCATCCGCTCACAGATGAGAAGCGGAGAGAGATCCTTGCGCAAAACAAGGCGTACGCGGACCGGGCGCTCCGCGTGCTCGCGGCGGCGGAGCGCTTCTGGGACGCGCGGCCGGAGAAGCACGAGGCTGCGTACCTCGAGCAGAATCTCATTTTCATCGGGCTTACAGGCATGATTGACCCGGTCCGGCCGGAGGTCCTCCCGGCGATGAAGCTCTGCCGGTCGGCCGGCATCCGCACGGTCATGATCACGGGCGATCACAAGGATACGGCGGTCGCCATCGCAAAGGAGCTCGGCATCGCGGACGGACCGGAGCAGGCCCTGACGGGTGCGGACCTTGAGCGGATGAGCGATGAGGAGCTGAAGGCGCATGTGAAGAACTACAGCGTCTACGCGCGCGTACAGCCGGAGCACAAGGTCCGGATTGTGAGGGCCTGGAAGGCAAACGGCTGTGTCACGGCGATGACAGGCGACGGCGTCAACGATGCGCCAAGTATCAAGGCGGCCGATATCGGAATCGGGATGGGCATCACGGGAACGGACGTCACGAAGAATGTCGCCGATATGGTTCTTGCCGATGATAATTTTGCGACGATTGTCGGAGCTGTCGAGGAAGGACGCAGAATTTACGACAGTATCCGCAAGGCAATCCAGTTCCTCCTGGCCTCGAACCTGGCCGAGGTGATTGCGGTCTTCGTAGCAACGCTGCTTGGCTTTACGCTCCTCAATCCGGTGCATCTGCTCTTCGTGAACCTGATCACCGATACATTTCCGGCGCTCGCCCTCGGCATGGAGCAGGCGGAGAAGGACAGCATGTCGAGACCGCCGAGGAAATCGACGGACGGAATCTTTGCAGGAGGCGTCGGCGGGGACATCGCGTATCAGGGAATCGTCATCGCGGCGCTGACTGTTATTTCCTATATAATAGGATATTGGATGAGCGGAGGCAGCGGGCTGCCGCAGGGCATGTCCGGCGATGGTATGACGATGGCATTTCTCACGCTCAATATGTGCGAGATCCTTCACAGCTTCAATATGCGGTCACTCCGGGGAAGCATTTTCCGGATCGAAGGGCAGAACAAGGTCCTGTGGCTCTCATTGCTGTTTAGCGCACTGATTATGGTCACGGTTGTGGAGGTCAGGCCGGTCGCGGAGGCATTCCGTTTTACGCCGGTATCAGCCCGGGAATACCTAACAGCACTTGTCATCGCGGTGTTCGTGATACCGGTGGTGGAACTGGTCAAGGCGGCAGAGCGGAGGAGACATAATTCACCCGATGAAATGTGACAAAATTTCATGATCATCTTGCCAGACTTGAATGCTTTATGTAATATAAAAGTAGGAAAACCCTACTTATGGAGGTGGGAATTATGGCAGAGGATGTATTTGTGAATGATGCGAAGGTTATGTCCAAGGGGCAGGTGACTATACCGAAGCATGTACGTGAGGCTCTCGGTGTTGAAACGGGTGATCGGGTCACATTCATAGTGGAGGGCTCTGAGATACGTGTTATGAATTCTGCTGTGTATGCCTTGAAAAGATTTCAGAAACAAATGCAAGGTGAAGCGGCAGGCGCTGGTTTTTCCTCGGAAGATGACGTGGCGGACTGGATCACAAAGTCCAGGAGAGAGGAAAACGCTGAATGAAAATTATGATCGACACGAATATTTTTATTTCAGCGGCTTTATTTCCAAATGGACGAGTGGCGGAAGCACTAATGTCAGAGATGTGAAAGACCGTCCCATTCTTCGGGCTGCTTTGAATGAAGGAACAGATTTGTTCCTGACTGGCGATAAGGACTTTCTGGAGTCAGCAGTAGAGGATCCTAGAATTGTCAGTGTTAGTGAGTTCCTTGAGAAATATTGAGCATGAACATACAGAATTTTCAAGACAGAAGCAAGCAAAAAAGCCCGACGCGTATCTACGCGCCGGGCGCAAGAAACGCAGCCGTCATGATCCCGCTCGTCAGGCTTACCGAACCATTTTCCAAGTCATCGGAAAGCTTTGACCTGAAAAATGCCGGAATCCTCTTTGAGGTGAGGAGCATAAGGATCGGACAGGGAGGAGAGATCTGTTTCCCGGGAGGCAGAATTGAACCCCGTGAGAATCCGGAGGACGCAGCGGTCCGGGAGACTGCGGAGGAGCTTCTTGTTCCTGAAGGAAATGTAGAGTGTATCGCGCCGATGCATGTTTTAAGCGGGCCGGGCGGATCAGAGATTACGTCTTATCTTGGCGCAATTCATGGGTACAGAGGAACCTATTCGACGGATGAGGTGAGCCGGGTCTTCGTTCTGCCTGTTCCATGGCTTCTCCGGCAGAAACCGGAGATCTATAAGACGGAGTACAGAATCCATCTCCCGGAGGGCTTCCCATACGAGCTGATACCGGGCGGAAGGGACTATCCGTGGCAGAACATACCGCGGACCATGTACTTCTATCGGACAGATGAGGGCGTGATCTGGGGCCTTACCGCAGAGGTGCTGTACCACTTTCTCGAATGGCTCAGGCCTTCTCTTTCTTGCTGATCATATAACCCTTTGCCCATGCGGTCTGGATCAGCTTCGGATGATGCGGGTCCAACTCAAGCTTCCTCCGCAGGCTCCGAATATGGACCATAACCGTATTGGCAGAATTATCGAGAAATGGTTCGTTCCAGACCTGCTCATAAATATATCGGGGTGAGAGTGGATCACCCTTGCGCTTCAGCAGAAGGCGCAGGATGCAATACTCCGTGTCTGTGAGCTGTACGCTGAGACCGTTATTTTCGCAATAATTGCGATCAAGGGACAATTTGAGAGGGCCGCAGAAAAGAAAAGATTCTTTTTTGTCATGGGGAGCTGCATTGTAGAACCGAGAGCGCCGGAACAGAGAATTGATCCTCGCCATCAGTTCTCCCGCGAGAAAAGGCTTCTTCAGATAGTCGTCGCCGCCGACCTCGAGTCCGTGAATAATGTCCGCTTCGCTTCCCATGGCTGTCAGAAAGAGAACCGGTACCGTTGATTTCTCGCGGATCGCGGAGCAGACGTCAAACCCGGACATATCCGGCAGCATAACATCCAATATGACAAGATCGATGCCTGGCGAAAAGATATCTAAGGCGGATCGGCCGTTCGTTGCCTCTATTGTCTGGTAGCAGGCCTTCCTGAGAAGCTCCGAGAGAGAACAGCGGATATCCTTCTCATCTTCCACAATCAGGATTTTCGTCGAATTCAAAGTAAAAGTCACCTCTCTTTAGTTTCCGGCCACAGGAAATGCAAGACGCACGGTGTAATAGGCCGCGTCCGGATCCTTACGGCATTCACAGGTGCCATGCATGAGCCGCATCATTTCCTGTATATTCCGGACGCCAAGATGCGTTGTGCCCTGGCGGGATTCTGCGGTCTTCGCGATCGGGTTCATGACAGTCAGCACGACATTTTCATCATTTTCTTCGAGATCAATATGGATGACGGATTCAGGCACGGCATACTTCCGGATATTAGACAGAATATCTGTCATGATGTGGCTGATGTACGAGGGCTCATACAGAATCCTTC
>OMYS01000076.1 GCA_900315305.1 uncultured Eubacteriales bacterium | reverse complement strand
CCGATTTCCTGCCCCTGATAAATGAACGGCAGTCCCTTCTGCATGAACTGCATGACGGCGAGGAATTTCTTGCTGCGGTCCGTCAGATCTCCCTCTGGAATATAGCGCGAGACGCCGCGCGGCTCATCATGGTTCTCGATGATTGTAGAGACCATGCCCTGGTCATCGACGACCCGCTGCGTCGTGAAGCATGCGTCGCGGTACTCGTCCGGCGTGACCGGCTCGAAGTCGTACCAGCCCTTGTCGCTCGCGCCGAGAATCGTCTCCCGGAAGTCAAACATCGAGGAGAAATACCCGTTGTCACCGATAAATTCAGGGAT
This sequence comes from uncultured Eubacteriales bacterium, assembly GCA_900315305.1. Lineage (GTDB taxonomy): Bacteria > Bacillota > Clostridia > Lachnospirales > Lachnospiraceae > Chordicoccus. Next base: position 4,760 of record OMYS01000076.1, on the reverse strand, counting down.
CTGCTCATTTGTGTTGTTGAAAATCTCACCGACGGAGAACGCGTTGTGGGGCTTGAATGTCCGATCGCGCATCTCGGCAAGAATGTCGCCGAGTCCCTTCGCATCCTGAATCATGCGGGAGGCGCGGCACATCCCGTCATCGCGGTCCGGCGTGTAATTGTATTTTTCAAATGGAAGTGCCTTCTTGATGTTCATGATCGCATCGAGACGGAAGCCTGCGATGCCGCGGTCCAGCCACCAGTTCATCATCTTATAGATTTCTTCTCTGAGCTCACGATTCTCCCAGTTGAGGTCCGGCTGCTTCTTGTGGAAGAGATGCAGATAATAGAGGTCCGTTCCCGGGACCTTCTCCCATGCGCTTCCTCCGAAATAGGACCGCCAGTTATTCGGCGCATGGCCATCCACGGCCTTCTCGAAGAAGAAATAACCGGCGTATTTGCCGTACGGGTCCGCCAGTGCCTTCTTGAACCACTCGTGCTCATCGGAGCAGTGATTGACGACGAGATCCATCAGAATGTACATGTCGCGCCTTTTTGCTTCCGCAATCAGCCGCCACATATCGCCATTTGTCCCGAAGCGCGGGTCAATCTTATAGTAATCCGCGATGTCATAGCCCTCATCCGCGAGCGGTGAGACATAGCATGGGCTGATCCAGATAATATCAACGCCGAGGCTCTTCAGATAGTCGAGCTTTTCCGTAATGCCGTTCAGGTCACCGATACCGCTGCCGGTCGTGTCCTTAAAGCTCTTCGGATAAATCTGATAGGCAACCTTTCCGTGCCACCATTTTTTCTGCATATTCATTCCTCCATATTCGTTACAGTTCACACGCGCCGAGATTGCGTGCGGTCGCGAATATCAGGGCGGTATCGGGCAGACTCCGTCCTCCTCAGCTTCCCTTCGCTGCTGACACAGCAGCTCAGGGTGATCTTCGGACTCCTCCGTATAACGCCCTCACCGCTCCTGATATCGCTGACCGTTCACCGAGGTCTGGTGGCGTGTGAACTGTAACCCATATTTATAGTAATTTCCCCAAGCGATGCCATGGTCATCCTCCCGGCCCCGGGAGTATACTATAGTTAATGTCTGCGGCCGCATCAAGCCGCATACGTCGGATCATTACTTCTCTCCCGAAAGGAGCTTCTATGGTCACAATCCGGGAAATTGCCGAGCGCGTCGGCGTCAGTGCCACAACTGTATCCAATGTCATCCACGGAAAGACCCGCAAGGTCTCTCCCGAAACGATTCAGCGCGTCCGCGACGAAATCCGGGCCTCCGGCTTTGTGCCGCGCCAGGGTCTTGAGGTGCTCTCTCAGAAGCGCTCCCGCCTCATCATGGCTGTCGTCCACACGACGGCCCATTTTCAGAGAACGGCTGTCTCCGACCCGTTCTTCGGGCAGACCATCGGAGCGATCGAGGCCGCGGTCCGGGCGGACGGCTATTACATGATGCTCTGTATCGACTCCGATATTAACCGCATTTTCAGCACGGCCCTGTCCTGGAACGTGTCGGGAATTATCGCGATCACGCTTTCTTATAAAAATTACGAGAAGCTGTGCTCTCTCGCGGAGTGTCCAGTCGTCGGCATCGACACGCACCCGGAAAATGATTACGCCGCTCCGGCGGCCTTCTCCGGCATGCACGGTCTCCATGTGACGCTCGATGATTACAAGGCCGCGGGGCAGATGGCCGATTATCTTCTCCGGCAGGGCTTCCGCGACATCCTGACCATTACAAATGCAAGGATCGGCTCCTCGCGCCAGCGCACGCTCGCCATGCGGGACGCGCTGACCGCTGCCCGTGTCCCGAACTCACGCGTCACATCGATCATTCCGACAGGCTGTCTCGTTCTTCCGGACGACGAGCGCCGCCGAAAGCTGCTGCTCGGCAGCATTCTTCCGCTCGCAAAGTCCAATGTCGCGCTGTTCTGCACATCTGACCAGCTTGCATTTTCCGTCATTCGGTTTCTGAACTCCCGGGGACTTACAATTCCGGCCGATTTTTCTGTCTGCGGCTTCGACGACAACCCCTACGCCGAGTTTACAAATCCCATGCTGACGACAGTTCATCAGGACATCACGGGCAAGGCCGAGACGGCTGTCCGTCTCCTGTTCGATGCCATCGCATCCCGCCTCCCCGAACATGAAGCCCCCGCCTCATCCTCTGATGCCCCGAAGACCGCTTCACTCACAAATGACCGGATCGTGACGCTTCCGACGACACTGGTCGTGCGTCAAAGCGTCCGCTATATCCATCGCTGAGGCTATGCGATCCGGCTCCTTCACAGTGAGATTCTTTCTGCCTGTTGGTGCAATCTCTGTGCACGCCTCCGTAAAAATCCCACCGCTTAGCTGCTCTGCAGACGGATCTACATCCGGATTTTACTCGGATTTCAGAAGGACATACGCCTCATATGGCGCAATCTGCCCATCCCTCACATCGTGCTCCGGCATATTCTGAATGAGCACGCGCCCGCTCCGGAACCGCTCCGGGATATCGAATGTCCGGGCATGCTCCGACAGGTTAGCCGCGCACAGGAGCTCCTTATCATCGAGATATCTGCGGTACACGAAGAGGTCCGGATCATCCGGCAGCAGCAGCTCATAGTGGCCGTAGACAATCAGCTCACTGCTGTGGCGCAGGCTGATCAGCTGCCGGTAGTAATTGAAGACAGAATCCGGACGGGCCACCTGCTCCTTCGCGTTGATCTTTCTGTAATTCGGATTGACGGCGAGCCACGGCTTACCGGTCGTAAATCCTGCATTGTCCGAATCATCCCACTGCATCGGTGTGCGCGCGTTATCACGGCTCTTGTGCGCGATCATCGGAAACAGCTCCTCCGGCTTCATGCCGGCCTTTTCCGTCAGCTCGTAGTAACCATTGATCGACTCCAGGTCATTGAATTCATCAACTGACTTCCACGGATAATTCGTCATGCCGAGCTCCTCGCCCTGATAGACATACGGCGTGCCCTGCATCATGTGAAGGACGGTCGCAATCGCCTTCGCGGAGCGCTCTCTGTACTGGTCACTGTCATTTCCGAGGCGCGAGACAATACGCGGCTGATCGTGATTGCAGAAATACAGACTGTTCCACGCGACCCCGTCGAGACCGTTCTGCCACTTGGAGAGATTTTCCTTCAGCGGAACGAGCGGCATCTTCTTCGTCGACCACTTGATGCCATCACCCCCATCGAGACCGACATGCTCGAACTGGAAGACCATATTGAGCTCCGTCCCTGCGGCGTTGGCATATTTCTTTGCCTCCTCGAGCGTCACACCCGCACACTCACCGACCGTCATCAGATCAAACCTCGAGAGGACGGTTTTTCTCATTTCCTGCAGATACTCATGGACATGAGGCCCGTTCGCGCAGATATTCGGATCTCCGTAGAGACCTCCTCCCATGACAGCCGCGTCCGGCAGACCCTCCGGCTTGGAAATGAGAGAAATGACATCCATGCGGAAGCCGTCGATTCCCTTCTCGCACCAGCGGGTCATCATGTCGAATACCTCTCTGCGGACCGCCGGATTTGACCAGTTGAGGTCCGGCTGCTTCTCCGCGAAGAGATGCAGATAATACTGGCCTGTCTTCTCATCAAGCTTCCACGCAGAGCCCGAGAAATTCGACCCCCAGTTGTTCGGCTCATGTCCGTCCACAGGGTCTCTCCAGATATAGTAGTCGCGCTTCGGATTCGTGCGCGAGCTTCTCGACTCAATGAACCACTTGTGCTCGTCTGACGTGTGATTGACGACAAGATCCATGACGACCCGGATGCCGTGCTCATGCGCAGCCTTCAGCATCCGGTCGTAGTCCTCCATCGTCCCGAACTCCTTCATGATCGCCTCGTAGTCACTGATGTCGTATCCATTGTCCGCATTCGGGCTCCTGTAGACCGGGCTCAGCCAGATCACATCGACGCCGAGCTTCTGCAGGTAATCAAGCTTTGACGTGATTCCGTTCAGATCACCGATTCCGTCCCCGTTGCTGTCCGCAAACGACCGCGGATAAATCTGATAGACAACGCTTTCCTTCCACCACGCCTTATTCATTGTAAAGTTCCTCCTTCTTTTTTTCTTTATGCAGGCCGCATAGGAAGACCATTCCCGCGCAAGCTCATCGCTCTGTCTTGATCCTACCGTATATCCCGAGTCCGGACAATAGGTTTTGTTCATAACCGTTCAGATTCAATAATAGCAAGGCACTAATTTTGTATATAATGGTAATTATAAAAAGGTGAGGGGTTCTCTCCGTATACCCCGCACCTTTTTGATTCTCTGTTCAGCACCCTTGTCTCGAGAACCTTCGGTTCTCTTCGTTACACCGAATAATGATTAGGTTTCTATCTGATTTTCTTCACCGATTCGCCCTTGACGAGCGTGACCGGAAGCAATACATTCGAGCTGTATTCCGAATTCTGGATCAGGAGAATCAGCTCCTCGACACTCCTCCTGCCCTTCAGCGCAAAATCCTGCCGGACCGTCGTGAGTCTCGGCTTTATTCTTCTGGCGAGCCGGCTGTCGTCAAAGCCCGCAATCGATATATCATCAGGCACCTTTTTTCCCCGATTGGCAAATGCAAGCATCGCCTCGATCGCCATCGTGTCCGACGCGAAGAAAAGGGCCGTGCAGCCGATGAAGCCATTCTCCGCCATTCGTCCATACTGCGCGAGCCGGTCGAGCTCATAGAATTCCAGCTTTGTCACCCATTCCTTCTCGACCTTCAGTCCGTGGTGCGCCATCGCGTCCAGATATCCCTTC
>OMYS01000012.1 GCA_900315305.1 uncultured Eubacteriales bacterium | reverse complement strand
CATATCCGCTTTCAAAAATGCAATGTAACTTAACTTTTGAAATCATCTGTCAAGCATATCATAGCGTTTTCAAGCGCTCTTATCAATAGTTTGTTTTCAAAACTGTAATATTTTTTTACTTTTGAAATTGGTTTTCTCTTTGCCACAGATGACACCTCCATAGTGTTCCGTTTTCTGCTTATGCAGTTAACCGCGCGGCTACACTTTCCATTGCTCCACCAAGAAATGCATGCAGCACTTCGAGCAGAGCGACCATCCCCATGCTCATAGCCATGAGTTTCCCGGCCTTCTTCAGCGTCTGCAGAAGAGGCGTGATGCCGCCCATCGTGACAAATGCCACGCTCATTGCGAACCGGTCGCAGCGGCGCAGCTCATTTTCCAAACCGGTCGCAGCGGCGCAGCTCATTTTCCAGATCGACAAGGACCTTCCGTCCCGCCGCCGGATCATTGAAAATGAACTGCGGGCGGAGGGCAAGGTTCGCCTCAATGGAGGCATCCGCGTAGCCGCGCAAAAGACCGTTCTTTAATTCAGAAGAAAAACGGAGATAATGTTCACGCTCGATCATGCCTTAAATCCTTTCGGATTTGAGTCGCAAGTACGAGTAACTTCCGAAAAGCTCTTTCCTGTATTGTTCCCATCCGTCATATCTGCCGGCGTACTGAAATCCCAGTTTTCGAAGAAACCGAATGGAGGCTTCATTTTCCGGATCCGTCTCGGCAATGACCGGCTTGCCACTGATTTCACGAAGGTAAGTAAGAAGACCGCAGACAGCCTCTGCCATGTAGCCTCTCCGGGCATATTCCGGTGCGATCGAAAATCCGATTTCCACCTGGTCCGGGTCCTCCCGTACATACAAATCGCCGATCAGGAAGTCCTCTTTATCCGTCACCGCCAGCTGGACACCCTGTTTCCAATCCGATGTGGAAAGCAGCGCTTTTTCATATTCTGTCCTTGAAAGGCCTTTGAAGCCCTGATATTTCATCCACACCGGATCATTCCGGTATGACATGAACCGCTCGATATCCTTTGCCTGAAAGAAACGGATATTGCAGCGCTTCGTCGAAAACAGAACCATATCTTTATCCCTTTCTGTGTTCTGGTGGCCAGATCACTCTCGGATGAGAATTAGACCTTCCCACACCCCAGGTGGGCCTCGCGCCTTGATTCTTCTTCCAACAAATCGTTTCCTGTCGCGGAAATGAGAAGCGCCTTTCTTTTCCCGCCCTTCTTCAGATCCTTCATCATCTGCAGGATAGGCGTAATGCCGCCCATTTTAAAGTCTACCATATACCCTAAAGTTCCTTTAAAGTCCACTTTTAAAGTCTACTTGTGCATTTATTCTGCAAAAGACACAAGCTGCGCGCCAGTGGCACGTAGCTTGCAACGTCCAAACCGGAAGGAAGGAACATCACCAGGTGCCAACAGGAAATCATTTCGTGCCAATCATCCGTTACTTCTTCTTTTTCCGCTTCCCGGTGACGCTCTCGACGGTCAGCTTGTAGACAGTCGTCCTCGGGATTGCTGCCGGGTTGAAATACGCGTGCTTTCCCGGATGATAGTGGTCCATCAGCTTCTGGAGTGCGTCCACCTTCTCCTCGCCCTCAAGAATCGTAATATGCCCCTTTCCGATCACGCTCTCATAGGCAAAGGTGCAGTAGCCCTTGTCCTCAAAGTACTGCAGAGTGTGATCGCAGTCCATCTCAAAGGAAGCGCGGTTGTCATTTTTTATAAGCTCGAGCTTGTACCCCTCCGTGGCACTGTGGAAGAAGAGCTCGATCTGCCCGTTCTCACAGGTCATGCCAAAATTCAGCGGGAGAACGTGTGGAAAGCCGTCCTTGTCGTTCAGGGCAATCCGGCAGACGTCACAGAACTTTAATTGGCGCGGAAGCCCCAGGGCTTTGCCCTGGGGAGGAACGCCTTTCTGGTCTTATACAAAGACAATGCCTGTGTTGTGGTGCAACAGCGTAAAGCGAGACTGAGCTTTCTCAAGCGTATGATCAGCAGCATCGAGGGCAATCCACCTATCATTGTGCTTGCCCTTGCCGTCGGTGACACAGAGACCGATATTTGTCCGTCCGGGATCGATTCCCAGAATGCAGCGGTCCAGCTCCGGGTCCTCGATCTGCTTTTTCAGACGGATGGTAAACGGAAGGCTGGATACCACAGATGCCCGGCCGCTCTTCAGGAACCGCTGGACCCGGCCCCATGAATGCATCGGCATGAGTGGTCTGCCGTCTCTATTCAGCACATAAATTGTATCCATGGACTCCTCCTTCCGTGAAAGTATCAGGCTGCAGGGAAATCATGGCGTCAGGCCGCGGCCTCCCTGCCGGCCGCAAACACCCATGGATGACAAAGCATCCGGGATGTCTCCAGAGACTCATTATGCGCTTCGCTGTGCATGCGGCTTGGAGCTCACCAGCAGGTACTCATTCGCATAACGTTGGTGCTTGTTCTGGACAGGGCCGCGAAGGTCCCGGCGTACTCAGAGGTACACTCGCACCACGGATTCATACGGTTGCCCGCAGAACCGCTTATCTCTGCTCACGAATGCCGTGTCGCCTCCGACACAGGTTGCAGCAACAGCCGCTTATTCAGCAGCTGCCACCACAATCCACGGGGCTTGCCCCGTGGTATCGTGAAACTTCCGCATCACGTCAAGGATATCGTCAAGATCTGTCAGTTCTCTGTCGCTGCGCCGCATATTCATGTCCTCCATTTTTACTATGTGAATCGCCTTTTACTTTTTCTTGTATATCTTTGTTTCCATCCCGAGGTCCTGCAGCGTCCGGCCGAGCACGTCATCCGCGGCAAGTTTTTCCATGTCCTTCTGCAGTCCCAGCGCATTCAGGACTTTCAGATAACTGCCGATAGCAACCGATGGATCCCCCTTTTCTATTTTCCATAACGTTGCCCTGCTGATATCTGCTCTCTCGGCAACCATTTCTACGGGGAGCTTTCGTCTAAGGCGCGCCATACGGATCTGCTCGCCCACTTTCTCCATGATTCTCTTCTGTCCGGGTAACAAAACCGCCATGAACCATTCTCCTTTCGTTTATATGTTTATTATACTAAACCTATTACGGTTTAAGGTCAATAATAATAAACATAAAATTTCCAAATCCATACTTAATACCAGTCGTCCGGATATCCTTCAGCTTTCCGCATACAGGTCCCGCAGTGTCAGAAGCAAAAATTCAGGCGCCGTTGCATGTTCCCGCACCCATTCCGTGAAGCCGGAGAGTGAAAAGAGCAGAAACTGTACCTCCGTATATTTTCTGCTGATCAGTCCTTTCCTGGCAAGCAGGGCCTCAACCATCGACTTGTCGATCGGTTCATTTCTGAACTTGCATTCTCCAATGACAGCCTTGCCTGATGTCGTGTCGATTCCGACAACATCGATATCCGTCGGGATATGATCATGTCCGGGCCCCCACCATTTTCCAACCATTGTCACAAAGCAGCCAAGCTTGCCATCAAGGCCCTCCATCAGAACATAATCCCGGCACATCGACTCAAAAATGCTGCCCATAAATTCATGCAGCTTCGGTTTAACTGCTCTTTCATAAAATTTATCGCCTCTATTCATTTCAATCGCAGCAAGTCCCGGGGAGACAAATGTATACCAGAACAGGTACATGCCGTCTGTAATTTCATAGCGGGTCTTCTTTTTATTAGACTCGTCCGTGATGGCGAAAATCCGCGAAATGATCCCAACTGTTTCAAGATTCTTCAGCGCTGACGTCACCGCAGGCGATGAAAGATGTGTCTTATCCGCGATTTCGTTAACCTTTCCGGAACCGGCCGCGCAGGCCTCGATAATGACATTATAGGTGCCAACTGAGCGAAACTCCTGTGTCAGAAGGTTAGACGGTTCTTCGTACAAATAGCCGGATGTCCTGAAAAAATGACGCTTCAGATTATCATCAAGGGATCTGGCATCATCAAACAGCGACAGATATTTTGCCACTCCGCCGGTTACCCCGTACACGACTGCCTTCTCCTCGTCCGTATAGGATGGCGTAAATTCTGCGCTTTCCAGATAACGGAAAGGCTTCAAAAAGATCTGATTGGTCCGTCGTCCGAACAGCGGACTTTTTTCGCTGAGAATCTTCTTCTCCATGAAGCTTACAGCAGATCCGCACAAAATGAGATAAACCTCTGTCTTCGACAGGATATTGTCAATCACATTCTGCAGCCTGGACAGAAATGAACTGTCCGCTTCCGCTATATATGGTACTTCATCAAGCGCGAGAACAATTTTTTCAGTGCCCGCATGCTTCGCAGCGAAATGAAAGAAATCCTCCATATTCGCAAATGATGCGCCTTCTGCCTCAGGAACCAGATCTTGAATGAACTGTCCGGACCATTTTGTAATATTGTCCTCAAGCGAGGTCTGGCTGGCGACATAATAGGATGCAGGTTTGCCCTTCAGAAACTCCCGAATCAGTGTCGACTTCCCGATTCTCCGCCGGCCATAAATAACAGTCATCCGAAAACCGGACATCTGATACGTCTCCTCCAGAACGCGAAGTTCATTTTCTCTTCCGATGAACATGCATACCACCTCCGTAGCGCAGACACAGGTTACCATTTTAATTAAAATACGTTTTACTAAAACATAATTTACTAAATCGTATTTTAGCAAAATTTGCAGTCATTGTCACGTCCACGATTGCAAGACAGCTGCCCCGCCTCCTCGCACCCCGAGTCCTGTTTCCTGTCCGGTGGTATAATACTTGATAAACGATTGCATCGCCCGCAGCAAGAAACGCATATCGTTCTGAATCCGAAGGGCTGAATATTACCGAATTTTAAAGAAAGGCAGGGGCATCGAAACCGAAACCTATGGATACATCAATCGAATCAATGCATACAGAAAATGAAACTCCCGCGGAGAGACGCGAGGCGGACTGGCTCCGCGTGCGGTCTCTCCTCCGAAAATACGCATTCAACTCCCTCGCTTATCTCTCCCTCGAGGATGACAAGCAGTGGTTTTTCTCTGAGAAGGTGGATGGCGTCGCCTCCTATGCGCTGTCGGGCCACACCATGGTCGTGTGCGGCGACCCGGTATGCCGGCATGAGGACCTGCCGGTCTTTCTCAGAGAGATTCTGGATTATGCGGAGAGCATACACAGGCACCTCATTTTCCTGGGGACACTCGAAACCTGTCTCTCCGCCTACCGCGAGGCAGGGCTCGGGATCTATAAGAGCGGCGAGGAGGCCGTCTTCTCCGTTCCCACCTGGTCCATGGCCGGCGGAAAATGTGCGAAGGCCCGCTCGAACTATCACACCGCCGTCCACCACGGACTGACGGTTCATGAATACAAGCCATACGAAAAGCGCGATCCTGCAATCGAGCAGGAAATGAAGGATATTTCCGCCCAGTGGTTCGATGAAAAACACACGAGCCGGCTTCAGTTCGCGGTCGGCACGATGATGCTGGACAGGGAGTGTGACAAGCGCTATTTCTACGCCGTTGACGGGGACGGTATCATGCAGGGCTTTCATGTCCTCAATCCGTACCTGTCCGGAAAGGGCTGGATCGTCGATATCATGCGCCGCCGCGACGGCTGCCCGCACGGGGTCATGGAGCTCCTGTTCCACGACGAGATGGAGCTGCTGAAGAAGGAGGGCGCAGCTGAGGCCAGCTTCGGCATTGCGCCTCTCTTCAACACGGAGGACGAGCCGCATCCGACTGCATTTGAGAAGGGAGAACACTACGTCTTCGAGAACATGAACTATATCTACGGGTTCAAGTCCCTCTACGAGGCCAAGAACAAGTTCAATCCGACGTGGAAGAATGTCTACATCGTCTGCAGTCCGCGCCACATGTCGCTTCTCATGGACAAGGACATGTGCACCGTGCTCGACACCGCCGGCTTCTCCGACTATGTCCGTGCATTTGCCGACATGATTGCGGAGGAGCACAGAGAAAAGGTCGAGGAGCATAAAGAAAAGGTCGAAGAGCGAAAGGAGCAGGCTGAGGAGCGCAGAGAGGAAAAAGTAAAAGAGCGCGAGGAAAAGAAAGAAGGCCCTGTATCTTGAAAGAACTATCTGTCAACGGGATCACGCTCTGCTATGAGGTCCGGGGGCATGGCGATCCTCTGATTCTTCTTCACGGGAACGGCGAGGACCACAGAATCTTCCGCACAGAGCTGCTGGAGCCTCATTTTTCGTGCTACCTGATCGACTCGCGGGGCCACGGGCGGAGCACGCGTCTCCATGAGCTCCACTACCGCGAGATGGCCGCGGACATTCTTGAGTTCATCCGCCGGCTCGATCTGCACGATGTGACGCTCGCCGGCTTCTCCGACGGCGGGATCATCGGCCTCATTGCCGCCTCGCAGACGGACCGCATCAAGACGCTGATCGCCTGTGGGGCAAATGCAAGCCCTGACGGCCTCATTCTTCCGTTCCGGATGATCAATCACGTAATCTATGCTCTCACCCGGAGTCCGCTCTTCCGCCTGATGATCGAAGAGCCGGACATACGGGATGAGGAGCTACAGCAGATTACCGCAAGAACGCTGATCACCGCCGGCCAGCACGACGTGATCCGGCAGGAGGAAACGGACCACATCGCCTCCTGCATCAAGGGCGCGCGTGAGATCATCGTAAGGCACGCGACGCACACAAGCTATGTGGTCCGCAGCAACAGGCTGGCGGAAATGATACTCCGCTTCGCAGGAATTTAAGTACTCCTCGAAGAATTGAAACGTTCCTTATCCGGGGATAAGCTTACATTGTGGTTCAAAAAGACGGGCGGAACTGAATGTGCAGTTCTGCCCGTCTCTTTGTGAATAACTCGGTCAAATGGCCGAGGATTTCCGCTTAATCCTCCTAAACAGGAGGTCCAGCCCTCATCCCTTGACCGGCGCGATTTCGATCTCAAGATCGCTCATCGGAAAGCTGCAGCAGGGATGGAAATAGTTGTAGTCAAGGTCCGCGGCACGCCTGTGTTCTACGTGCTTCGGGCAGAAGACCTCGCCCTTTGCCAGATGCGCGCGGCACCAGCCGCACTCCCCCGACCGGCAGTGTGCAGGCGCCTCAATGCCATGCTTCTCCAGCGACTGGAGAACGGTGTCGGAGGACGATGCCTGAATTGTCCGGACGCTGTCACAGACCCTGACCGTGATCTGCACCGTCTCCGGAACAGCTGCATGGCCTTCCGGATAATCCGGCTGAGAGGCCGCGTCATGGACCTCTCCCTGAAGCTCATGGCGGATCCATTTCCGCTCGAGATTCAGGCTGAGGAGCTCCTTGTCTAGAAATCTGTACATGCCCGCAGGACCGCACATGAACACGGAGTACTGCTCCGGGGCATATTTCTTAATCAAATCGGCCGTAATAAAGCCATGCTCATAGCCGGCCTTCTCCTCATCGCTGAGCACATGCACGACCTTGATTTTATCTGATTTTTTCTCAAACGCATCGAAGTCCTCTCTGAACAGAATGTCCTTCTCCGTGCGGCTCCCGTAAATGAGAATCAGATTGAAATCCTCATCGCCCTCCACGATGGCTTTCGCAAATGAGTGGAACGGCATGATGCCGCTGCCTCCCGCAAGCCCGATGACCGTGTGCGCATCCCGGACAGGCAGATAGACAAACTCACCGAGCGGTCCCGAGAGCGTCACCTTGTCCCCGATCTTCCAGTGGTCCAGAATATAGTTCGAAGCAAGACCTCCTGGCACCCGCTTGACGGTCAGCGTATAGGTGCCGCCGTTCTTTGTCTCCGCCGGAGATGAAGAGATCGAATAGGGTCTCGTCAGCTTCATGCCGTCAAATTCCAGAAAGACACTGAGATAAGAGCCTGCCTGAAACCAGGCAAACTGTCTCGTGCCGCGGGACGGATCGGGTGAAAATGTAAAGCTTTTGCAATTCTCGTCCCAGACCTTCACAGCCGAGATTACTCCATACTGTCTGTCCGGGTGCAAGGCAGCGGACAGCTCATTTACAGGAAATGATTTCGGAAGCGGCTCCGCCGGTGCCTTCCTGATTTCCTCTTCGCGGACCTTCTCAAGCTTCAGAAAGCGAAGAGGACTGACTGCATTCAGATTCGGTTTCTTTGCCATGATTATGCATCCTCCTTCGCGTCTTCAATCGTTTTATGCCCCTGAATATAGCCGTTCAGGTAGCAGAGATTATAACCGTCGATATTCTCAGCTGCGGCGCCTGTGATCCTGAGATTCTTGTATCCCTGCTCCTTCTCCATGCTGGAGAGTCTGGAGATAATATTGTCCCAGGCAGTGACCTGATAGCCGTAGGGCGTGCCGTTCGGCGTATTCAGGTAGCGGCAGAACGTCGCCGGCGTGGCGTATGCGATCTCCTCGATATAGGGCCGGATCGTGATGCCCGTGTTCTTTTCATAGTAGTCGACCCATTCCTCCATGCGCCGGTTCTTGATCCTGTAATAGTCCTCCGGTCTTACATTTCCCCAGAACTCCGAGTCTCCGAATGTCGTAAAGAACAGCGTGCATGTCCCTGCAGGAGAGGCATCAGGAATAATCAGGTTCAAACAGTTGGCAATAAATGTACCCTTGTCTGTTCCGTTCGACTTGGTGAATGTGACCTCCGGGTCCTCATCGCTCATGATAATCGTGGAATAGGTGTCAATGCCAAGCTCCTCCGCCGGACGGTTCAGGCCGATGTACATCGTCTCAAGCTCGAGGGCAATGCGCCGGGCATTGGCGAGTCTCAGTGGAATTTCCGGCCGCGGAACACTGTCGTCAATCATCCTTCCATTCATTCATTTGTTTTTTATTATGCGCGTTCGGCTCTCTTAAAAAAATGAACAGGATACGGAGGGAAATACAACAATCCATTGTGGTTTTTGCCGGGCCCTGCTAGACTGAAGGCATTGGAGGCAGAAAATATGCAGATACAGACGATTCACGCATTTCTCACACTGTGCAGAATTCAGAATATCACCAAATGCAGTGAGCTCCTGAAAATCAGCCAGCAGGGCTTAAGCCGGCAGATCCGCAGCATGGAGCAGGAGCTCGGTGTCACTCTGTTTGAACGTGAGCCACGGGGAGTCCGGCTCACGCCGCAGGGGGAGCTTCTCCGCCCCTATCTGGAGAAGTCCGTCTCCTTTTATGAGGCAGGACTGCAGAATCTGGAGCGCTACGACAAGGAGCGGGCCAGGGACCTCAATATTTTCATTTGCCCCGGCATCCACACGGTTCTGGGAACAAAATTTTTCCTGGATTTTGACCACGCGCACCCGGACATCAACCTGCACCTTCAGTATGTCTCGGACCCGGAGGCAGAGAATGCCCTGATCGACGGACGCGCAGACGGCGCCTTCCTGGACTGGCCGGAACACACGAATCTCTACGATATGTACCAGATCGTCCACAGTCGTCTTGTCGCCGTCATGCGCCCGGACCATCCGCTGGCCGGAAGGAAGGAAATCTCATTTCAGGACCTCAGGGGTGAAAAATGCTTCTTCCCGGATGAGACGCACCGGAAGAACCAGCAGTTCAGGCTCGCCTATCCGGATATTTATTACTCGCTGGACCGCAGCTATATCTCGAACGACTACGAAAATTACGTCAATCTCCCCAGAGAGCTTGGCGGCATCGCCCTGTGCTTTGAGATCACGCTCCGCAACCTTGATCCCGGCCTTGTGGTCATCCCCTTCAAGGAGGACAGCTATGTCTCCCTGTTTTACTGTATCCGCAACGACCATCCAATGGATGCCGCCCTGCGCGCCTTCTCGGATTATATTTACAGCCAAGTGGACGTCATTGCCAAATGAGCAGCGTCACTTCTCGTCATACAATGTCGTCAATTTGTATATATCTATACATTCTCAGCAGCAGTGTTTCGTGCATTTTAAAGCAATACGTCGTATAATCAGAGCCATAGGAAGCAAAATTCCACAACAAGGAGGTATGCGTTTATGCTGTTTGAGGATAGTTTTTTATCAGTGAACGGTCGTGACCAGGTGCAGTACTGGATTTATGTCCCGGCGGCGGAGCCGAAGGGCGTCATCCAGCTTGTCCACGGATTCGGCGAGCACAGCCGCCGGTATCTTCACATGATCGCGCATTTCCTGGAGGCGGGCTATATCGTCGCTGCGGACGATCATGTCGGTCACGGAAAAACCGCTATGGCAAATAACACCTGGGGCGACTGGGGTGACGCGGGCTTTGAGACAATGGTGAAGGACGAGAAGCAGCTGCATGACATCGCGGCCGCAAAGTTCCCGGCTGTCCCGTATTACATGTTCGGGCACAGCATGGGATCCGTCATCACAAGGCAGTACATGGCCCGCTTCGGCTCGGACTTAAAGGCGGCCACGATCTGCGGCACGTGCGGCGATTTCCCGACCAGGGAGGCAAAAAGTGCCTGCCAGGCTCTCGTAGACGCCGGCAAGGCGAAGGAATCAGATCCGGCTGCCGCCATGAACCTGATGGGATGGATGGGTCAGCGCTGCGGACAGATCAAGTACGGAAATGAGTGGATCTGCAGCGATGCGCATGTGCAGTACGACCACGCCTTTGACCCGTTCGACGCATTTGCAAAGCCGACCACCAATCAGGCCCTGCTCTACTTCATCGAGATGATCGACGACGTCAAGGGCAGCGCATGGGCGGAGAAGGTCCCGAAGGAGCTTCCGATCTACTCCATCGGAGGCGATCAGGACCCGTTCGGCACCTACGCGACCGGTCTCTACCAGTGCTCGAACTGGCTCGCGGACAGCGGCCACGACATCACGACGAAGGTCTACAGCGGATACCGTCACGAGATCCACAACTACAAGGACATCCAGAACGAGGTGGAGGAAGGCATCATCCATTTCTTCGAGGCACACTGAATGCGCTGATCGCCTCGCGCCGCCGAATACAGGCCATACCACAAGGCGATACGCTGGCACATTTTGAAAAGAAGAGTTCCTCGCGAGACAGATAATCCGCCACCCCGCTAAACGGCCCGACGTGGTGAAATACAAAGAGCCTCCGTCCCGGCAGGATCTGCCGGAACGGAGGCTTTTATCACGATAATAAATCGCATCTCAGTATCACGCGCCTTATTTCTTCAGCGCAAGTCCGTCATGGAAGGCCTTGCCGACAACCGGGCCGATTGTGCGGTAGCTGCTGGTCGCAATATCGAACATAATCGGCTGCATCTTGTCGAGATCGACCCTGCCGTCCGTCAGGATCGACTCGTCGGCCTGCTCGCTGACGATCTTCCCGACGAGGATGCCCGTCTCATCGTCCCAGCTCTTCATTTCACACTCGAGCGTCAGCGGATACTCCTCGATGATCGGCGCGTTCACATGCGCGCTCTTGTGGACGTGGCAGCCCGCCTTCTCGATCTTGTTCACGCGGTTTCCCGTCTCGACGCCGAAGTAATCGGAAATGACAACCGTGTCCTTCGTCGCCATTGCGACTGTAAATGCCTTCGTCTTCTTGATGTTGTCCGTCGTCTTGTGCTTTGCCAGAAAGAGCGTGATCTCGCCGTAATCCGACTGGATGCCCCACGCCGCGTTCATCGCGTTCGGCACACCGTTCTCATCATACGATCCGATAATAAAGACGCCCTCAGGCGTAATCACTGACTGCTTTGCGGAAAGTTCCATCGTAAATTACCTCCTTCGTAAACATGTGAGGGTTCAGCCCCAAACCTGGAGCGCTTCACTCTCCTCGCTGCGGGGAAAACAGGCCGAGACCGCTTTGTCATCGCCGCGCTTTCCTCATGTTCCTCGCTGCGGGACGAACAGAGCGGCTTCTTTCTGTATTGTACCATGATTCCGGACGAAGCCAAAGGAAGGATTCGTCTCTTCACGGCGCGCTCAAGGTAAATGACGCGTCCTTCAGCTCCCGGATATACGGGTCCTCCGCGCGCTCAAGGACCTCGTCGGTTTCCCCTGAAGCTATAATTTTCCCCTCCTGCATAACCATAACGCGGTCCGATATTCTGCGGATTACCGCAAGATCGTGCGTGATGAATAAAATCGTCAGGCCGTACTTCTCCTTCATGCGGAGCAGAAGCTCGAGGATCTGGTTCTGCACGGCCGCATCGAGGGCCGACACAATCTCATCGGCCACAAGAAGCTCCGGCCGCACGAGGAGGGCCCGCGCGATCGCGATCCGCTGCAGCTGCCCGCCGGAAAATTCCGTCGGATACTGATCGGGCGCATCGTCCGGCAGGCCGCACTCCCGGACCATCTCCCGGATCATCCGCTCGCGCTCAGTTCTCCCGCCTCCGATTCTCCAGACCGCAAGCGGCTCCATCAGAAGATCGCGGACGCGTCGCCGCGGATCAAGACTTCCGAACGGGTCCTGAAAAATCATCTGTATCTCCCGTCGGAGCGGTCGGAACTTTTTCTCCCCGAGCGATCCGATCTCGCGGCCCTTATAGGAGATACTCCCTTCATCAGGCTTTTCAAGACCCAGGACCATCCGGGCAAGCGTCGTCTTCCCACAGCCCGATTCCCCGAGAAGCCCCAGGATCTCTCCTCTCCGCATGGAAAATGAGACGTCCCGCACCGCCTCGAAGCGGCCCCTCCGTCCCATGTTCTTCGCTTCTCGAAAGCTCTTCCGCACATGGCTGACTGAAAGAAGCATCTCTCCCGGTAACGATGCAGCCGGCCCTGACGCGTACAGCTTTGCCGTCTCCTCAAGGAGCCTTGCGGTGTATGCATTTGCCGGATGACGGAAGACATCAGCGACTCTCCCCTGCTCCGCGATCCTCCCGTCCCGGAGAATGGCCACGTGCGTACAGAGAGCTTCGATGATCCCGAGATTATGCGTGATATAAATCAGCGTCAGGTGATTCTCCCGGCAGATCTGATCGAGAAATGCAATGACCTTCCGCTGGTTGACCGCATCAAGAGACGTGGTCGGCTCATCGGCGATCAGAACCTGCGCGCCGGACTCGAGCGCCATCGCGATCGCGACGCGCTGCTTCATGCCGCCCGATAGCTGATGCGGATATTTCGCAAGCACCGCCTCGCCGCCCGCGATTCCGAAGCGCTCCAGCCGCTCAAGCAGGTGAGGTCTGACCGCCTCCGCCGGCATGTCAGGGTGATGCAGCCTCACAGTCGGAATCCACTGCCTGTCGATCCGCTCATACGGGTTCAGCGCGTGAATCGAATCCTGCAGAATGACCGACACCTGACCGGCGCAGTACCTGTGCCGGTCGCTCCGCTTCATATCGAGCAGATTTCTTCCCAGCGGGTCCGCCCCGAAGACAATCCTTCCCTCCGCCTCCATGCTGCCGGGCAGGAGCGCCGTCATGGCATACACCGTCATCGACTTGCCGGCGCCTGAGGCCCCGGCGATGCCCCAGCGCTCACCCCTGCGGATGGCAAGAGAGATATCATGGAGAATCTGCGCGCTCTTTTTTCCGCGCGTCCGAAGGTTCAGGTGCTCAATCCTCACGGCAAAATTCTCATTTTCAGTCATAGATCGTCTCCGCCTCCTCTCTGCCTCCCGTGCTGTCAAACATAAAATGAAAGAACAGGACAAGAACAGCGATCGCGGCTGTCGGATACAGCACCAGCGCCGGGTCAGTCGTCAGATAGGCCCGATACTGATAGAGAAGCGTCCCCCAGTCCGGGTTCGTGATGTCCGTTCCGAGCCCGATAAATGCAAGGCCCGCGTACTGCACGACGCCGGCCGCCCGGTTTCCGAGAAAGACGAGCAGCTGACGGTAAATATTCGGGAGAACGTGAAAAAAGAGAAGACGCCATTTTCCGAGCCCGACCACCCGCTCGGCATCGATAAACTCCCGGCTCTTTAAGCCCTCGGAGAGGTCGTACGCCTGGTTCACGTACTGCCCCATATTTCCGATCCCGAAGATCACGCCCGCGCCGGCTGGGCTGAAGCCAAAGAGCGCCGAGAAGACCATCGCCATGATGAACGACGGTACAACCAGCGTAAAATCCGCGGCAAGCTGGATGATCCCCCGGACAGCCTTCCCCTGAAAAGCCGCGATCATGCCAAGCGTCGTTCCCGCAAAAAATGAAATCCCCCCCCGCGAGGAACACGACCTCGAGCGTCCTTGCGCCGCCCGCAAGGAGCAGCGACCAGACGTCCCGGCCCAGATTGTCCGTCCCGAGAAGATGCGCCCGCGAGGGCCCCTCATAGGTGTGCAGGACATCCGTCTTCAGAATACTCTGCCGCGGCGCAAAGAGAAGAAAGAGAACAAAGACTGTGAACAGAGCGATCATCACCTTCTGTCTTCTGCTCATGCTTCCCGCCTCCTTACATCGATCATCTGCAAAGCAAGATTCAGCAGGAGATGCACAAAGAACATCCAGATGATCACGACCAGTATGTATGACTCAAGCACGTTGTAGTCGGAATTCTTCATGCTCGTCACAAGAAACGTGCTGATCCCGGGAATGCCGAACGCAAACTCCAGCACGGAGCTCCCGCCGAACACCGTCGCAAACTCGGCCATAACCGTCGAAATCAGCCGGCAGATCACCGGATTCGACGCATGAAAGAATAAGACCTGATCCGGAGAAAAGCCGCGGGACACAGAAAAGCGGACATAGCTGCTTCTCATTTCCTCGCGAAATGCCTTCCTGACAACGCGCGAAAGCGGGCCGACCGCGTAGAGGGCCGTGATCAGAATCGCGGCTGTCATCGCGTACGCCCCGTTCCCGGTAAAAAAGCGGACCAGCTTCAGCCGGACGCCGAAGAAATAGATCAGAACAATTGACACAATAAAGCTCGGGACAGACTGCGTGAGCACCGACAATGCGGCGCTCACGCGGTCACAGATCCCTCCGCGGCGGACGGCCGCCCTGTACCCGATGAAGAATGCGGCAAATGCAGAGATCACAATGCCGGCGATGCCGATGCTGATCGAATACGGGAGCTTTGCCAGAAACTGCTGCCGGATGTCCAGATGCGATTTCAGCGAATAGCCCCAGTCCCCCTTAAGGAAATTCAGGATCCAGTCCGCGTACTGCACGATGAGCGGCCTGTCAAGGCCCATCCGCCTCGTGACATAGGCGACGTTCTCCTCCGTATAAGGAAGATTAAACGCGGACAGCCAGCGGTCCACCGGGCTGACCGGCATAAGCCTGACCAGCCCGAAAATGAGGACCGACGCCACAAGAAAGATCACAAGCCATCTGCCGAGAAAGGAAAGCCAGCGTCTCATGAATTCGTAAGGCCCAGCTGGTCATTGACGACATAATAGTCGCCGCAGTACGGCTCATAGTCCTTGAGCTTGTCTGACACGGCGATGTGCCACTGCGGGTCAACCAGATAGATGACCGGAAGGTCCTTGTAGACCTGCTCTTGAATCTCCTTCGCGAGCTCATTTCTCTCATCGCCCGCCGGAAGCGTTCCCATCTTGTCGAGATCGCCGTCGACAAGATCGCTGCTGTACCCGTTGTGGTTCTTGCCCTCGCCCGTGCGGAAGAACTGGTTCAGGGCGTAGGCCGGCTCGCCTGTCGGCGCCGTGTGCTGCGCATAGAACGCGACGTCATACTGTCCCGCAGACAGGGTATCATCAATCGAATCCACGATCTGCGTCGAGACATCAATGCCGAGGTCGCTCAGCTCGTCCGCTGCCAGCTGCATGATGATGGTGAGGTCCGGTCTTGAGGAGTAGGTGACCAGGTTGAGGCTTAATTTCTCGCCGTTCTTGTCGAGGTACCCGTCGTTGTCGGAGTCCGTGTAGCCCGCGTCCGCCAGGTCCTTCTTCGCCTGGTCCACGTCCGTTGTTTCCTTCACATCGCCGGCAAACGGATAATAGGTCGCAAAGAACCCTGTCGCGACGCGGCCGCCCTTTAAGGCCTTGATCATATCGTCGCGGTTCATGGCGAGATTGATCGCCTCGCGGACCTTGAGGTCAGACAGAGATTCCTTCTGCATATTGACGATCGCAAAATACTGATAGCCGGCGTTCATTTCCTTGACCGTATAGCCCTCGCCCTCAAGCTGCGTTGCCGCATCCGGCGTGACCGTAAATGCCATGTCGATTTCGCCCGACTCAAAGGCCTGCTGCATCGCCGTCGCATCGGAGAAGCACATGAGCTTCACATTCGGGCGCTTCGACGCATTGTCGTCGTAGTACGGATTCGGTGTCAGCTCCATGGACACGCCCGGGTTAAAGGACTTCACGACATACGGGCCCGTGAACACATAATTGCCGCTGCTGTCCTTCTTGTAAATGACATTCGTCCACTCGCAGAGGACGGACTCCATGACCGTCGTCTCGCGCTCCGTCGCAAGCTTCACGGTCGTGTCATCCTGCGCCGTCGCCGTGATCACGCCGCAGGACGCGGTCGCCATCTCATTGTTCGCCATGATGTCATTAATGCAGTCCGCGACGGCCTGCGCGTTGACAGGAGATCCGTCCGAGAACTTCATCCCGGATTTCAGCGTCAGCGTCCAGTCGAGCGCGTCGTTCTGGACGACAGACTCCGCGAGGTGCGACACGAGATTGCCGTTTTCATCCTGATTATAGAGCGTCTCCGAGATGCCGTCGGCTGTCAGTGACCACGGATCGCCGTTGTTGGTCGGGTCGATGCTGTCGACCATCGAGGTCTCTCCGATGACGACGGTATCGCCGGAGGTCTCTGCTGTAGATGCTGTCTCTGACCCGGAGGCCGCTGTGACGACCGATGCCCCGGACCCGGTGGATGCGCTTCCGCATCCCGCGAGTGTCGCCGCGACGCTGACCGCCGTGAGTACTGCTGCTATCTGTTTTTTCATAATCCTGTTCCTTTCCTGTGCGCTGCCTTCAGATACCAGTCTCCGGCCGGCCCGCCGCGCCGGAAAGCGTTTCCGATCGTGGAATGCTTCCGGTTGGCGCTGAACCTGCGCACAGAAAAAGACCGTTTTCGCAGATACGAAAACGGAGCATACGAGTACGCCGGAAATGCCTTCATTTCCGGCGCGCTTATATTCCTGTCCATCGCAGTTTCAGGAAAGAGGAGGCAATCTGACTTTTACAGTGGCGGGACCGTCCGGGACTTGCACCCGGTTCCCCTCGATCTCTTTCAGACATTATTCACCTTTGACTATCGGCCATTATAGCACGAGGCCTTTAGATTACCAAGTCTCTGTCTGTTTCATCCAATGAAAAGAGCCCTCTCCCGCCCCGGCATCTGCCGGTTTGGGAGAGGGCCTGCATGTCCGGATATCGGATTCAGTCCTCGTCTGACTTCTCTTCCTTCTTGTGACCGCCGCTCACCAGCTGATGACCAGTCACAATCGCCATGAACATGCTGAGCATGGCAAGGCATGCCCAGAACTGATGCTTATTCAGAATATTCTTCATATTGCCGCCTCCTTTACAACGTCCATTCCAGTCCGTAAGCAAATGCCGGCACGGAGTGGCATATTTCCTGATACAGCTTCATTATGACCAAATTTCCGAATTGTATCAAGCGGTTTATTTATGCAGTCGACGTATCCCGCTGCCTGCATCTCAGTCCCAGCCGAGCTTCTTCCGCTTCGCCTTCATGTCCTTCACGATCTGCTCGCCGAGCTTCACCGGGTCCACGTTGACGACCATGTGTGAGCCGAGCGTCTCCTCTGTGCCCTGCTTCAGGAACTCGATGACATTCTTCGAGCCGAAGATCGGCGCCTCCACGCAGTGATAGGAGGAAATGCCGAGAAGACGGAACGCGAGAGCCGCGTCAACACCCTTCTCATTGCTCCACTCCGGAGAAGAAAATGCATAGGGCATGTCCGGGAGCTTCTGTCCGAGAGCTGCCGCGATGCCGGCCATGATGCCGCTCGAGCGCGTGTTGTCGATGCACTCGCCCACATGCCAGACCGGCGGAAGGTCCGGCTCAAGGAAGCCCCGGAGGCTGTCGCCCGCGAGCTGGTTCGCATCCTTCGCGCAGTAGCCGAGCTTCATCAGCGGATAGGACGCGCAGCCGTTCGAGAGAATCAGCACGTTATTTTCAATCAGCACCTTCGCCACATCGGCGATGCACCGCTCGTAGGGCACCTTCGGGTTGTTGCAGCCGACCATATTGACGATGCCAAGGATTCTTCCGTCCCGGACCGCGTCCGCGATCGGCTTAAAGCTTCCGAACCGCTTGTTCAGATATTCCACGGAGAAGCCGACCTCTGCCGTGACCTCATACGGCGGAATGTAAACCGGGATGCCCTGCCTTGCCTCAAAGCTCTCGATGCCGCGGCGGACAATTCTCTCCGCGAGCTTCTTCGCGTCAGCAATATTTGAGTGATGGCGGTCGAACTCCATCTTCTCCGCGCCCGGGAGACGCGCGGACGAGCTTGTCGTGACGACCGTCGTCCGGTAGCATTTCGCGACGTCCATGATCGCCGGGAAGACGTCCTGCACGTCCGCGACCCAGAGATCAAGTGCGCCTGTCATGAGGACGAGCTCCGCGGAGACCGCATTGGAGAGCGGGATAACGCCGTCATAGCGGTACATCGCCGACAGTCCGCTGCAGCAGATACCGTAGAAGCGGATTCCCTTCGCGCCCTTTGACTTCGCGAGATTAATCATCTCCTCCGTCTGTCCACACTTGACGATCTCCTTGACGAGGAGCGGCAGATGGCCGTGGACTGCGATATTGACATAGCCCTTCTTAAGCGCGCCGATATTCACCTTTGAGGTCACGCGGTCACCGACACCGAAGAGAGAGTCGGTCGCAATAGACGCGCCCGCCACACCGGTGAAGCAGAACGCGAGACCGCAGCGGAGGAAGTGCTCCATGATGCTCTTCCAGTCTCCGTCTGTTCCGACTGCCGTCTTGTGATACGCCTCGAAGACCTCGTGGTACGCGCTGATCGGCATCAGGTCGAGGTCCTTCCAGAGCTTCACGCGGTCTGCAGGCGCGCAGACCTCCGCGGTCTTGTAGACGTGGGACGGATCCGGGCTCGAGAGGTCCGCGAGCAGTGCATTTGCCAGATCGTGGGCGACAGCCTTCACGTCACGGCCCTCTGTATCGATACCAAATGCCTTCGCCGTGGCCATGATCTTCTGTTCCCCGAGAAGCGGGGCATCGAGCTTGCCGTCGGCGGCCCATAGAAGCTCCAGCATCAGCTCACGCGCGTGCATGCCGTGCTGGGCGGCGCCGGCAGCGGCCGAACGGAGCAGATTTCTTGCCACGATGAGGTCCGCGTCCGCGCCGCAGACGCCGCGCTTTGACTTCTTCGTGATACGACATGGACCCATGTTGCAGATCTTGCAGCAGATGCCGGCGAGGCCGAAGTTGCACTGCGGCTGCTGCTGATCGAACCGGTCAAAGGTCGTGTCGATGCCGAGCTGCTCCGAGCGGAGAAGCATTTCCCGGATCGCCGGGTCCGGCGTCTTCTCGATCTGCTCCTTCTTGTCCGGAAATGTCATGCGGTATGCCTTGACCGCGTTCATATAGTCCTGAATAAAGGCATCGTCATCGGAGCCCGTCTCCGGACCGTGTACATGCCCGGCATGACCGCCGTGCGCGTGCGCATCGTGTGCGTGCTCTCCGGAAAATTCCCCCTCCTCGACGGCGCGGTACTCCGCGTCGATCGCCTCCGGATCGTGGGCCGAGGCCTTCAGTGTAACGGTCGGAATGCCGTTTTTGTCAAATCCGATCAGGTTTCTGTGGCTGTGAATGTGTTCGATCATGCAGTCTCCTTATGCTTGTGATGTCGTTGATATTGGTTCTTTTCAGCTCTCCTGCCCGATGGATCTCATGCGTTGTGCGTTTTTTCCGCCAAGGAAAATGAGATACCTCACGAAGACGGCCAGCAGGAATGCCGCCCCGATCAAGTTCTCCGCCACGGCTGTCGGAAAGAGAATCCTTCCCGCCATGCTCTCCGTCCCGAGAAAGACCGCGCTGCTGTACGTAACAGCCGCCGTGCTGACGAATGGAAATGTAAATCCCGAAAATGCCGGTGAGAACGGCCCCGCGATCATGCAAAGAGCCTGAATCAGGCCGTACACATAGAAAACCTGCGCAAGAATGATAAGGACAAGCACCAGCGTCCGGCTCTTATCCGGAAACGCCGCGAGATACCCCGCAAGGCACAGGCTGACCGGCGCCGCGTAAATCGAAAGCAGAGGCCGGAGCGGTCTCTCCGACGGAATCCGTCTGTACCGAACCGTGATGAGGACCATGAGGACAAGCGTCGCGGCAAGTCCATACCAGACAATCCACTGTCCCGCCGCAGCAAGGCCGAACGAAGCCGCTGCCTGCGACGCCGCTGCGATTCCGACATAGACGAGAAACCACGTCGTATAGACCTGCTCCATCCGGAAATGAAGCACGAACCGGACCGTGAAGTACACGATGAGCAGGACATGGATCAGAAGCCCCGCATACCAGATCACGGCTCCCGCCGCATGGCTGAAGCCTCCCGCACAGGCGCCGAGGTACATGAGGCCCATCGAAAATGCGCCTGACGCACCGGCCACGGCCCCAAAGCGCATGTCATTTTCAACCATTCGCGGAAACATGGCAAGCTTCAGGAGCAGCAAAATAAGAAGCAGCACGGAAATGAGCTCCGGAATAAACCACCCGGGTACTGTGGTCTTCTTCATAAAATTCCCGAGCGCCGCGAAGGCCAGCATCACGCCGGCCAGCGGAATCGGAACCCGCTCAATGAGCTGCCTCAAAATTCTGCCCTCCTATTTTTTATTACTTTTCATACAGGTTTTGTATGTAATTATAATTTTACCTGCCCGAAGAAATACTGTCAACCAGAAACCGCCTCTGTGATGCCTGTACCCATCTGGTATGAATCACTCCGTGCCAGGCCTGAACGCACGCAGGCCTGTATGCGAAGCAGGCTGCAGCATGCCTCACTCCCGATACAGCTCCTCCGTCCTTCGGAAGACATCCGCCAGCGTATCGATGTCCCGGATCACGTCCCCGGTCTCAAGCGAGTGATTCCCCTCCGGATAGCAGATCATCGAAACGCCGGCTTCCTCGGCCGCACGGACAGTCTCGCCGTCGTCCATCCACGGGTCCGTTCTCGCGTGAAATGCAAGGCCCTGATCAATCGCCGCGCCCTCAAACGTCTCCGGGAACGGCGTGAACAGGATCTGCACCGCAGCAATCCCATGCCGTTCAGCGTAGTGCGCCGCGGCCACCGTCCCGATGCTCTTTGAGATAAAGACAATCCTCTCGTATTTGTCCCAGGAAACATCGGCGAGCTGCCGCTCCGTCTGCTCCATCGCGAGCTGAAAGGCGCTCTTCATTTTCTGCGCATTGCCGCGCATCCCCTTCTTGTCGAAGCCGGAGTACGTGACATGCCTGATCTCATACCCGTAGTGCAAGGCCTGCTTCTCCGCAAAATGCAGGAGCGGCCTGTCGAAATTGTATCCGATTCCCGGAAAAATTACAGCCAGTCTGTTCATCTCGTTTTCAGTCCTCCATTGCACCTCGGACAATACCACATCCCGCTTTATTTTTCCACTCGCAAAGACACCTCCGTCATGCGATCTGTCCTGCATTTTCGTGATACAATGTAGTTATTCGGTACAGCAAGGAATGCGAAGCGCTCCGAATCCGGAGTGCTGAATAGGTACGATCAAATCAGCATAGAGCTGCGGAAAGGAGGAGAACGATGGGTGCGATCTGCAATACCTGCTTCCGGCACTGCCATCTGAAGGAGGGCCAGAAGGGCTTCTGCGGCGCGAGGGTCTGCCGGAACGGCCGGGTCGTCTGCGAAAGCTACGGATATCTGACATCTCTTGCCCTCGACCCGATCGAGAAGAAGCCGCTCGCCATGTTTCATCCCGGAAGTCTCGTTGTGTCGGCAGGAAGCTACGGCTGCAACCTGGCCTGTCCCTTCTGCCAGAATTTTACAATCTCGCAGAAGAGAGACCGCGAGGGGACAAGGTATGTGAGCCCGGAGGAGCTCCTCTACCTCACGGAGGAGACAAAGGCGCGGCATCCCGAGACAATCGGCGTGGCCTACACCTACAATGAGATGCTCACGTCCTGGGAATATGTGCGGGACGCCGCAAGGCTGATCCATGAGACGGACATGCTGAACGTGCTCGTGACGAACGGGACCGCTGAGCCCGCCGTGTTAAATGAGCTTCTCCCTTATATCGACGCGATGAACATCGACTTAAAAGGATTCACGGACGAGTTCTATACGGACTTTGTCGGAGGGAATCTTGCCGGGACGAAGGACTTTATCCGGACGGCCGCCGCGCACTGCCACGTGGAGGTGACGACGCTTATCATTCTCGGGAAGAATGACTCGGAGGAGGAAATCGCAGGGGCCGCGAAGTGGCTCGCCTCTCTTCCTTCAAAGGAGCCGATCGCTTATCACATCACCCGGTATTTTCCGCGGTGGAAGCTCGATACGCCCGCAACCGATGTGCGGACCGTCTATCATCTCGCAGACGTGGCGAGAAGGTATCTTCCGAACGTCTTCGTCGGGAACTGCTGAGTGCAGTAAATTTCGGTAACTATTCAGCGCCCCGGAGGAGAAGTACGTCAAAAATCCCCCTGTGAGTGAGCTTCTTGCTCAATTTCCGGATCATTTCGAGAGGTACTGAATATTACTATTTAGGAGGTGGCTATTATGTCTGTTGTCGGAGCAATCATGGTGCCGCATCCGCCGATGATTCTGCCGGAGGTCGGCAGAGGATCGGAGCGGCAGATTCAGGAAACAATCAATGCCTATGAGAAGGCCGCGGATTTTGTGGCGGAGTTGAAGCCGGAGACGATCGTTCTGTCGTCGCCGCACAGCATTATGTACGCGGACTATCTGCACATCTCGCCCGGCACGCACGCCGAGGGGAGCATGGCGCGCTTCCGTGCGCCGCAGGTGCGGATTGAGCGGGATTACGACGAGGAGCTCTCCTCGCAGCTCTGCGATCTCGCGGATGAACATAAGATTCCGGCCGGCTATCTCGGGGAGCGCGATCCCTCGCTCGACCACGGGACGATCGTTCCGCTCTATTTTATTCTCAAGAAATACAAAAACTTCCGCCTGGTCCGCCTCGGCATCTCGGGCATTTCCCTCGCGGAGCAGTACCGCTTCGGCATGCTCGTGCAGCAGGCGGCGGATGAGCTCGGCCGCCGGGTCGTCTACGTCGCAAGCGGCGACCTCTCCCACAAGCTGAAGGAAACCGGCCCGTATGGGTTTGACCCGCACGGACCGGTCTATGACAGGAAGCTTGAGGATGTCTGCTCGCGCGGAGCACTCGGCGAGCTTCTCTCCTTTGACCCGGTACTGCTTGAGAAGGCCGCGGAGTGCGGGCACCGTTCATTTGTCATTATGGCGGGCGCGCTCGACCGCCGGTCAGTGGATGCCCGCTGGCTCTCCCATCAGGACGTGACGGGAGTCGGCTACGGCGTCTGCACATTCCGTGTGACCGGGACCGATCCGCACAGAAATTTCCTCGACCAGTACGAGGCAGAGCAGGAGAAGAAAATCGCGGCCGCAAGAGAGGGCGAAGACCCGTACACGGCGCTTGCCCGCCGGACGGTCGAGACCTACATCCGCACCGGAAAGACGCTCCGCGTCCCGAAGAAGGGAGACGTGCCGGACGACATGCTGGATCGAAAAGCCGGCGTATTCTGCTCACTGCACAAGGACGGGGAGCTTCGCGGCTGCATCGGGACGATTCTGCCCTGCTACAGCTGCATCGCAGAGGAAATCATCCGCAATGCCATTTCCGCCGCGACCCGTGACCCGCGCTTCCATCCGGTCCTTGAAAATGAGCTGAGCCACCTGGAATACAGCGTGGATGTTCTCAGCGAGCCCGAGGACATCGACTCGCCGGCGCTTCTTGACGTGAAGAGGTACGGCGTCATCGTCACGAAGGGCCGCCGCCGCGGACTTCTCCTGCCCGATCTCGACGGCGTCGACACCGTCGAAGAGCAGATCGAAATTGCAAAGCGGAAGGCCGGCATCCGCGACGAGGAGCCGGTGAAGCTCCAGCGGTTCGAGGTCGTAAGGCACACATAAAACCGCGCGGTCTGGCGTCTCTGGTGTCTATCTCTGGTGTCAGGTTCCGATTAAATTTTTATAAACGACTTTATTCTTTTTTAATCCGTACCTGGCACCTTTACCTCCTTTCCCTTCAGAATGATCCGAGCAGGCCCTGCAGGCCCTCTTCTCTGTAAATCTTCTTATATGGCTCCGCCTCCTGGCGGATCAGCCCGTCGAGCTCCTTCATACCGAGAAGCTCGACGGGTGCCTTGTCATCGGTCAGCGTGCGGCCGCCCGACCGGTAGACCGACACCTGGTCCGAGATCTGCGTTAAAAGGCCCCGGAGCTGCTCATTTTCTGCATCCTGCGTGTGCTTCGCAAGCTTTTCCTTCATGCCCGCGCCGCCGGCAAAAAGCTCCCGGTTTGTATTTCCCGGGACGTCGACGGTCATGACCTCCGGAAAGACGCCGGCGATCGTATCCGAGAGCCAGTCCGCGATGCCGCCCTGCTCCGTGCCGTGCATGTTGAGGTTCACGACCATGACGCCGCCGGACTTAAGATGCCCCTTCACGCTCTGAAAGAATTCCGTCGATGACATCTGAAACGGGATCGTGATATCCTGATAGGCATCGACCATGATCACGTCGTACTTTTGGTCCGTCTCATTCAGATAGGCACGCCCGTCATACTCCGTCACCGGCACACTGTCCGGCAGCTGAAAGTATTCATGGGCGAGGCTTGTAATCTTCCTGTCGATCTCAACGCCCGACACGCTCGTGTCCGGCAGATAGCGCATAAGCTGCCGCGCGTACGTTCCCGAGCCCATGCCGAGAACGAGGACATCCTCTCCGTCCTGCAGATCTGCATTTGTCATAAATGGCGCCGCAAGCGCATAGTCATAGTACATGCCGGTCAGATTGTCCGTCTTCTCCAGCACCGACTGGACGCCGAAGAGGACATTTGTCGACAGGACCGTCTGCTCCGGGCTGTCCTGCACGCGGAGATAGTTGTAGACCGACTCGCCCTCGTAGAGGAGCCCGTCTCTTGATTCCCAGAACGCAAAATTCGTCTCATGCCCCAGAATGCATCCAATGAGGAAAATGGCCGCTGCCGGTCCGACGCGGCGCAGGGCCTTCCCTTTTCCAACGCTGATAAAATAAATCGCAGACAGCGCGGCAAGGATGCCCGAGAAAATCAGAAATGTGATGTTTGTCCCGACCGCCGGGATTGTCACGAAGGTCGGCAGGAATGTTCCGATAATGCTGCCGATCGTATTCATGGCCCCGAGAGTCCCGACGATTTTCCCGTTGTCGGACAGCGAGTCCATCGTATACTTCGCCAGGGAGGGCGTCACCGTCCCCAGCAGAAACAGCGGGAATACAAAGAGAATCAGACAGGTCGCAAAGGCCGCTATAATCAGGTAGTTCGCGTTGACCGAGAAAATGACAACCGCGGAGATCCCGACGATGACATATTTCCCGAGAAACGGGATGAGCGACAGCCAGGCGGCAGAAAACAGGATCCTTCCGTAGAGCTTGTCCGGATTCGGGTCCTTGTCCGCCTTTCGTCCGCCGTACACGTTGCCGCCGGCCATCGCAATCATGATCATGCCGATGATGATTGTCCAGACGATCTGTGATGATGAAAAATACGGGGAAATCAGACGCTGCGCGCCGATCTCCACAGCCATGACCGCCATGCCTGAAAAAAATTCCGTCAGATACAGGTACAGCTTGTTCTGCAGGATCCGGCGGCTGCCATCCCGGACCGTTCCTGTTGCATTTTTATCTGCCACTTTCTCTCCTCCCGCTTGTCTGGTGTTGTCGGTGTCAGGTGTCAGGTTCCGATTAAATTTTTATAAACGACTTTATTCTTTTTTAATCCGAACCTGACACCTTTACCCATGGCACCAACACCTTTGACACCTTTTCCCTCAGCAATCTTCAGAGACTGCCTTCCGGTACTCCTCGTCCGATACTGCCTCGCACCACTCGTTGGAGTTCTCCTCACCGGGAACCTCGATAGCGAGATGGGAGAACCAGGAATCCGGAGCTGCGCCGTGCCAGTGCTTCACATCAGTCGGAATATTGACGACTGTGCCCGGCGTCATCTCGACAGGCTCCTTGCCCCACTCCTGATAATAGCCGCGGCCGCCCACGCAGATCAGCATCTGACCGCCGCCGGACTTTGCGTGATGAATGTGCCAGTTGTTGCGGCAGCCCGGCTCAAAGGTCACGTTGAAGACCGGGACCTGCTCGGTGGAAACCGGCGCGAGATAGCTCTGGCCGATAAAATATTTTGCATAGGCGTCATTCGGCGCTCCGATCGGGAAGAAGATCGTGTTCTGGTAGCGGTCCTTGTCTGTAAGCTCCTTCACCGGCTCATTGTAGACCTCCTTTGCGAGGTTAAAGACAGCCCATGCCTTCGGCCAGCCCGCGTAGAACGCGACGTGCGTGATCACGGCGGCCATTTCCCTCTGCGTCACGCCGTTGTTCTTTGCGTTCTGAATGTGGTATTTCAGGCTGCTGTCCGTGATGCCCTGCGCCATCAGCGCCACAACCGTGATGATGCAACGCGTCTTCAAATCGATATCCTGGTTGTTCCAGTTCTCCCCGAAGAGTACGTCATCATTAAAATGCGCGAATTCCGGCGCGAATTCGCCAAGCGCATTTCTGCCTGCTGTCTGTGTAATTTTGCTCATCTCATTTTCCTCCTGTTTCAAAGCTTCTTCACAAATGATTGCCTGTACAAATTCCGCTCACGGCAGGATCTGCTTCAGAAAATGAAGGACCATCTCATAGACCGTTGTTTTCTTAAACGGAATTCCCACCGTCTCCATCGCCTCGCACTGCTTGTCCGTCGGGTACACGTAGGGATAAATACCGTACATGAACGGGAAAAATGCATACCGGAATTCCTCGATCTGCTCCTCCGTCATATCCGGGAAGACATGCTGAAGGCACCGCTTCACCGCGTCCATGGCGCATAAGAATTCCTTCTTGAATTCAACCAGGCGCTCCAGGCGGCTGTGGTCCTCGATCTCATAAAGGTTCATCGATGAAATCTTAAGTAAAGTCACCCGCTTTGCCAGAATTTCTGAAAATCGTGCGGCAAATGCGTCCCTCGTCAACTTCTCAGGCCTCTTCGCCAGCTCCAGAACATCCTCTGTCCAGGCGTGATACTCCCTGGTCAGAAGGGCCAGGAAAATTTCCTCCTTCGTCTCGAAATAGTTATAGATCGACGGTCTCGAGAAGCTGGTCTCCGTGCTGATCTCCTTGATCGTGATGTCGCGGTAATTCATGGTCTGATACAGCCTTGCGCACGCATCCACGATCTCTTCTTTTCTGCTCTCTGTAAGTTCTTCTGATCCTCTTGGCATATATATTCCACCTTTGTTCTGACATTGTGTCATCATTTATAATATAGTCTCGTTCTGACGCCGTGTCAATGCTAAATCAAGATAATGGCCGAAGCGCTGCCATACACTTCAATCAGCCATCGATATCGTGGCAGCCACTGCCCGCAATTGATTTTCATTTTCATCCGTTGTATAAATAAAAGCAGTTGGAAATGAAGTCTTCCCGAGGATAAGCATCTCGAACCGCAATTGTGCTGATGACCTCTGCTTATGAAAAAAGAACAGGAGAAATTATATGTCTAAGCAACTCAGTCTCCTCTGCCCCGACCGGGAAGAGAAACTTCACAAATTATCCCAGACAGCCATCCACGATCTCGGAATGGACTCTATCATCGGAAAACTGTCCGACAAGCCGAAGGAGCGCGAATATATCCGGAACGTCATGCGCTTTCTTCCCGCTGATCCCCACACGGTCCAGTACCGGTGCGACGTGTTCGACGATCTTCACCACAATCTCTCCGTCCGGAAGAAGCTTCTCGAGATCCTCGATCAGATCGATTTCATGAAGGATTATATAACGCACGACCTCGACTCCGACGCCGGCAGTGAGGCCGCAAAGAAGGACCTCCGGGCCGCGGTCGTTCCTCCCATCGCTCTCGCGACGCTCATGACTGTTCCGGAAAATGAAGAGTCCATCCGCTCTCTCCCGGATTATATGAACGACATCGCAAACCGGATGCTGAAGCGGACCGTCCGTCATCTCCGCTCTGTCCTCAATAAGTACAGCATGGTGACCGTCACAAGCATCACCTCTCTGATGCCGGAGCTCATTTACTATGTCCGCTGGGCAGAATATATTGAAAAGCTCGAGGCAGAAGGCTACCACTTCGCAAAGCCCGAGGTCTCGAACTCCGCCATGGACGCAAGGGGAATCTATAACCTGAAGCTCGCCGCCCTCGATAACTGCCGTGTGTCGGACATCGTGACCAATGACCTTGATTTCCTGCCGGAGCACCGGATCTACATCCTGACCGGAGCGAACCGCGGCGGCAAGACCACGATCACACAGGCCGTCGGCCAGCTGTATTTCCTGGCGCAGGGAGGCATCTCCGTGCCTGCGGATAGCTTTCATTTTCAGCCTGTCGATGGTATATTCACGCACTTCCCGGCGGATGAGGATAAAACGATGGAGCTCGGACGGCTCGGCGAGGAGTGCCGGCGGTTCCGGAGTATCTTTGAGGGCGCGACGGAGCGCAGTCTGCTGCTCCTCAACGAGACGTTCTCCACAACCTCCTTCGAGGAGGGCTACTATATCGCAAGAGACGCAGTCCGTGCCATGCTCCACAAGGGCTGCCGCGTCATTTATAACACGCACATGCACAAGCTCGCCAGAGAAATCGACGAGATCAACCGGGAATACGCAGGGGATACGCCGCCGGCTGCAGCTGCATCATCAGCCGGTGCAGAAGCTTTACCGCATCGGGCCGCCTCATCAGCCGACGCTGACGTTTCCCCGTATCGGGCAGCCTCTCTGGTCGTGGAATCAGAGGAAGGCGTCCGTTCATACCGGGTGAAGCTCGCGCCTCCGGAAGGACTGAGCCACGCAAGCGACATCGCGAAAAAGTACGGCGTCACCTATGAGGATCTGGTTCGGTGCTGACAGCCCATCCATCAGTCTCCTGAACGGAAAATCATCTCTGACCAATACCCAGGCAATAATCAGTCCCACTGGCTGGCAGCTTTATATACGCGAAGCTGCAAACGTTTTCCGCATGGTACCCGGTTCCGATAAACTCATTTTTCCTTTTCACGATACAAATCAGCCGCGTAATCAATAAATTGCCGGATGAGTGAGTTCTTATCCCTGCAGGCCTGTGCGTCCGCGTAAATTCCAAGCGGCGTGTGCGGAGATTCCTTCCACTCCAAGAATTTCAATTCCTTATCCGGAACGGTCAGATACTCCGGAAGAAGGCAGTACCCCACGCCTGCAATGACGAGGGCATACGCCTCTTCGCTGTTTGTGACAATCAGGTTCTGAAGGGTGTCATTGACAGGGATGATTTTATTTCCCCTTGAAAAGGCATTCTTCAGAAGATACGGAGGGATATCAATGACCTGCCGGTAAGGGAAGAGATCTTCAGACGATACGGCTCTCCTGCGCTTCCTTCGGCATGCATTGGCAAGCGGATGATCCTTTCTCAGGACGCAGACAAAATGTTCCTCACGGAAGGGCGTGAACAGAATCTTCTCGTTCTTAAATCTTGCGTCCCTGATCCCGAATACCAGGTCAAGCTCACCGGAAATGAGCCGCTGCAGGTTGGCGTCCGTCTGATCGAGCGTCAGCTCCGGGGACAGGTTCGGTGCGTCAGCCAGGATCCCGGCCAGTGCCTTCCGAATGGGAAGCAGCGAATGAGGGTCATTGTAGCCGATTTTCAGCGCCTGATGCGCGCTCTCATGAAAAGAGGAAATCCATTCGATGGAGTGATAGTAGGTGTTCAGCATCTGCTGGGCTTCCGGCAGAAATTCCGCGCCGATCTGGGTGAGCGAAACCGAACGCGTCGTCCGATGAAAGAGCCTTGCGCCGAGCTCCTGCTCCAGCGACTGGATCTGCCGGGATACGCCCGGCTGCGTCATATTCAGTTCTTCTGCCGTGCGGACATAATTCAATGTGCCGGCAAGTGTCGTAAAGCATTCAAGCTGTGTCGTATTCATAGGACCTGGTTTTACAATTTGATTTATACGGTTTACGTATTGATTATAGCATATAATCATTTTACATTCCAGACGGCAAAGGATATCATGCACTTATAAACCAAAAGAGAAAAAGTGAGGTAGCTATTCAGCGCCCCAGACTCGGAACGCTTCGCGTTCCTCGTTGTGGGCGGACAGACCTGTAGTAAAAAATTGTCCCAGGTCGTCCATAGAAAGGTCAGGGTAAAATCATGGAAGATACAATGAAAGCCGTTCTAATCGATAAGCCGACTAAGGGTGCCGATGTAACTCTCTCAGAAGTCCCGGTTCCGCAGGCTCGCCCCGGCTGGGTCCTCGTGAAAATAAAGGCCTTCGGCATGAATCATTCCGAAGAGATTCTGCGTGAGTTTGAAATTGAAAATGATTATATCCGCAAGCCGGTCATTCCCGGCATCGAATGCGTCGGAGAAATTGCGGATCCGTCCGACAGCGGACTTGCGAAAGGACAGAAGGTTGTCTCGCTGATGGGCGGCATGGGGCGCAGCTTCAACGGCAGCTACGCTGAATATGCTCTCCTTCCCATTCATCATGTGTTTCCGGTGGAATCGAATCTTTCCTGGGAGGAAATGGGCGCGATGCCGGAGACCTACTTCACGGCCTGGGGATCGCTGTTCCAGTGCCTGCGGCTGCAGCCGGAAGACAGGCTGCTCATCCGCGGCGCGACCTGCGCACTTGGCTATGTAGCGATCCAGCTCGCCAAGGCGCTCGGCTGCAGGGTGATCGGCACAACGCACAGAGAATCCAAGATGCAGCTGTTAAGAGATGCCGGATGTGATGAGTGCCTGCTGGATGACCGGAGTCTCCGGGGACGAGTGCACGGCGTGACAAAGGCACTGGATCTTGTCGGCATCAGAACGGTGCAGGACACGATGCTGAGCGTAGAGCAGGGCGGCATTGTCTGCAACACCGGAGTGCTCGGAAAGGTCTACGAATGGAACCATTTTGACCCGATCAAGGATATTCCGAACGGCGTCTGCCTGACCGGATTTTACAGCAATGATCCAACCACGGAGATGATGCAGGATATCTATCATTTTATGGACGCTCATCATCTCAGACCGTTGATCGGCAGGGTCTATGATTTCAAGGACATCCGGGAAGCGTGCATCGCTCTGGACGAAGGAAGGATCAACGGTAAAATTGTCGTCAGAGTCGGAAATTGAAAACAGATATCGGAAGAATACATCCGCGGTTCCAGTGATGGAGCCGCGGATTTTTTTGAAATGCAGGAAATTTATTTATGCGATTTACTCATAAATTATAGCATATAATTATTTCACATTTCAGGCGGCAGCAGGTATTATGCTCTTGTAAACAAAAACAAGGTCCTCACAAAACACGGAGGAACGCTTATGAGAGCAGCAATATAGCCTGCGGAAAGGAAAACGATTATGTTAGCAAATTTATTCGGATGGACAAAAATGGCAGAGGAATCTAAGGCATCGGCTGCATGCGGATCTGCCTGCGGCGCTGGAAAGTCTGAAGAGAAGCCGGCTGCGGCTTGCGGGTCTGCCTGCGGCGCTGGAAAGTCAGCAGAGCCGTCAAGCGCATGCGGCGCGTCAAAGCCGTCAGAGCCGTCAAGCGCATGCGGCGCAGCAAAGCCGTCAGAGCCGTCAAGTGCATGCGGCGCAGCAAAGCCGGAAACAAAGCCCAGCGCATGCGGCAGTGCATGCGGCGCATCGAAGTAATCAGCACGTATCATGGGACAGAGACGGTTACGGGCCTATGCTGCGTGACAGGATCTGTCCCTTAAAAACTCAGAACATTAGAAATGATCCGGCATCAGTGAATCCGGAACCCGGAAGTGGAGGAACAAGAATTATGGCACAGTATTTTGCTTTCCAGTGGCACATCACGGAAGAATGCGATCAGAGATGCAAGCACTGCTATATTTTTGCGGAGAATGCCTGCAAGGCTCTGAAAAGCATGAAGTGGGAAGACATGCAGAAGGTAGTGGAAAACGCGGAGGACTTCTGCCGGACGTTTGGCCGCCTTCCGTATTTCTACATCACCGGCGGTGACCCGATCCTCCATCCGGATTTCTGGAAGCTGATGGACCTCCTCAAGGAGAAGCAGATTCCATTTACCATTCTCGGCAACCCCTTCCATCTGACAAATGACAATCTGAAGCGCCTGAAGGAATGCGGCTGTGACAAGTATCAGCTGTCCATCGACGGAATGGAAAAGACACACGACTGGTTCCGAAAGCCAGGATCATTTCGTGAGACACTCGAGAAAATTCCGATGATCAACGAGGCCGGCATTACCTCTGTTGTGATGACGACAGTTTCTTCTGTGAACCTGAAGGAAGTTCCGGACATTATCGATGAAGTCGTCAAATATAAGGCTGATGTGTATGCATTTGCCAGATATGTGCCGACTGCCCCGGACCCTTCAAAGGTTCCTGCCCTCTATGCGGAAGCTGAGCGGGCCGAGCACGGCAAACAGATGACAGGGATTACACCGGAAGAATACCGCGAGTTTCTCAAAGTGGTGGATCAGAAATACAAGCAGTACGAGAAAGATCCGTCCTGTGTGACCTATTTCAACAGGAAGGACCATCTCTGGACGCTCTACCAGTATGAGACCGGGGAGTTCCAGATCCCGGAATGGGCAGAAAAAGGGATGATCTATGGCGGATGCAACTGCGGAAACTGCCATCTGACGATTCTTCCGACCGGTGAAGTATATGCCTGCCGCCGCGCAGCTGACAGCGGAATCGGCAATGCGCTCACGGACAGACTCGCGGATCTGTGGCTTAACCAGGCAGAGGACTATCGGGATTATCAGAAATTCAGCAAATGCAGCCGGTGCATGCTGAAAGCATGGTGCCGCGGATGCCCCGCAGTGGCAAAGGGAACTTACGGCAGCTTTTACGCTGAGGACCCACAGTGCTGGGCCTCGGAAGCAAATGGCTTGTTAGAAGACAGAGAAAGCGCGGCAAAGGAAGAAGAGAGAGCCGCGTCGTAAAAATCGGAGAAGCAGCACAATGAAGAAGAGCATTTTAAAAAATCTTGACATGAGCGATGGGATGGTCGTAACACTCGCCATGCTGAGGGAATATCCGATGCAGTACATCGGCGTGATCGGACTGGACGGCAAGCCCAAGGTCAAGGCCTTTGAGTTTAAATTCGAGGAGGATGGGAAGCTCTGGTTTGATACGGTCCGGGGGAAAGAGACATGGAAGGAGATTTCTCAGCATCCTGATGTAGAAATCACAGTCGCTGATAATGAGACGATGGACTGGATCCGAATCAGCGGAAAGGTCCGGATGCAGGATGATGAGAAGCACCGGCAGAAGGTATTTGAAGCCAGTCCGATTCTGCGCAAATACTATTCCGGTTCAAAGGCTGAAAGTGTCGTCCCTTTTACGCTGGACAATGTCCGCGTCGAGGTTTCCAGTCTTGAACCGGAGATAGGAACACATATCTACAAGCTGTGATGCGGGTGCATTATTTGTTTTCGCAGATAAATGGCAGGCTCATGTCTTTACACGAGCCTGATACCGCTCCGGATTTTATGCCTCCGCCTTCTGCTCAAACTCCGCCGCGACGTCCTTCAGCAGCTTCCGGATTTCCAGATGCTGCGGGCAGACGCGCTCACAGCCGCCGCATCCGATGCAGTCGCTCGCCTTTCCATGGCCGTTCGTCAGGACCGTATTGTAGTAAAAATTCATGTTCCAGTTGCGGAAGGCCGTTTTCTTATTCAGGCAGGCGAACATGTCCGGAATCCGGATGTCCTTCGGACAGTGATTCTCCTCCACGCAGTAATGGCAGGACGTGCACGGAATGAGGTCGAGCTTGTGGAACTCCTCCGTCACACCCGCAACCGCCTGCTGCTCCTCATTTGTCAGAGGCTTGAAATCCTTCATGTAGGAAATGTTATCCTTCATCTGGTCCAGCGTGCTCATGCCGGACAGCACCATGCGGACGCCGTCAAAGCCCGCCGCATAGCGGATCGCATAGCTGGCGTTGGAATTGTGCGTGCCATGCTTCCTGTTCAGGCCGTCGAAGATCTCCTGTGCATGCTCCGGCAGATTGACCAGACTGCCGCCCTTCACCGGCTCCATGATGAGGAGCGGCTTATTGTGCTTTCTCGCCACCTCGTAAACCTTGCGGCCCTCTACGGAAGCGTCCTCGTAATCCAGGTAGTTGAACTGAATCTGGACAATCTCAATCTCCGGATAATCCGTGAGAATCTGATCAAGCACGTCCACCTTGTCGTGAAATGAGATGCCCACGTGGCGGATCTTTCCTTCCTTCTTCAGCGCGAAGGCCGTCTCATAGGCATGACAGCGCCTAAACTTCTCATAATTTCCGGCACTCTGCGCGTGCATCAGATAGAAATCGAAATAGTCCACGCCGCACCACGCAAGCTGCTTCTCGAAAAACGGCCGGATGTCCTCCTCCTTCTGGAAATACGGGTCCGTCAGCTTGTCCGTGAGAAGGTATTCATCCCTCTTATGGCGGCTGGTCAGCGCCGCGCGGATCGCCGTCTCCGATTTTCCGTCGATATAGCCATGCGCCGTATCAAAATAGTTGAACCCGTTCTCGAGGAACAGATCGGTCATCTGAATAAACTGCTCCAGATCCACCTCATCGCCCTTCATCGGAAGACGCATACAGCCAAAGCCAAGGTATTTTTTCATTTCCGGAAATGAATGATCCATTGTAAACCTCCTGTTGCAGCCACACTGGGTTTTAATTACCTGGCTTCAGTATATATGTCTGCCCGCGAAAAGCGCAATACCACTTGTCCCCTCAGGAGCAAAAATCCAGATTCTGCAAAACAGCCGATAATTTTAATAGCATGCTATTGACATAGAATTTCTGCTGCGCTATCCTCTACTGAAAGGAGAACACCTATGAATGAACACGAGGAATGCGGCATGCTGATCAAGCAGATCAATGATCAGCTGGAAAAGGATGCCAATAACGCTCTGCGCTCAGAGGACCTGACCTTGATTCAGGCCAGCGTTCTGCTCGAGCTTGAGCAACGGGACCATCAGACAGCGTCCATGAAGGAAATTGAAAAATTTCTCGGTGTCGCCCAGCCGACAGCGGTGGGTATTATCAGACGCATGGAGCTGAAGAAGCTGGTGGAAGCCTTTCAGGATCCGAATGACAAAAGAGTCAAGCTGGTCCACATGACGAAGACCGGGAGAGAAAAAGCGCAATATGGAAAGCTCCACATGAAGGAGGCGGCCGAAAAAATGATGAAGCCGCTGTCTGATCAGGAGAAGGCGCAGTTTTCCAATATGCTTCTCCGGGTCCGGGATTCGCTGAAAGGAAACTAGGCCCGCACTGCCGGCCGATCTAATCGGCCGGCAAACATGCGGCCATATAAATAGCAGGCTATTAAAAATTCCAAATCAAGGAGAAGACGAACAATGAAGGATAAACAGAAAAAAGACAATCTGGAAATTTTCGCATCAGCACCGATTCCAAAGGCTGTCCTGACCAATACGATTCCGGCGATGGTGGCCATGCTCATGGTACTCGTCTACAACCTGGCCGATACATTTTTCATTGGCCAGACGCACAATGCGCTGATGGTCGCGGCCGTGTCGCTGGCAACTCCGGTGTTTCTTCTCTTCATGGCACTGGGAACCATTTTCGGCATCGGCGGCACATCGGTCATCTCCCGGGCAATGGGCGAGGGACGGAAGGATTACGCAAGGCACGTCTGCGCGTTCTGCTTCTGGATGTGTGTCATCGTCGGCATTGCATTTGCCGCGTTAATTCTCATTTTCATGGACCCGATTCTGAAGCTGATCGGCGCAAGCTCCGACACCTGGGATTACGCGAAGCAGTATCTGTCGATCGTCGCATTTGGCGGCCCGTTTGTCCTGATTGCCAACTGCTACGCCAATATCATCCGGTCGGAGGGAAAGGCCGGAACAGCCATGATCGGTCAGCTGGCCGGAAACCTGCTGAATGTCATTCTGGACCCGATCATGATCCTCGGCTTTGGCTGGAATGTCGCCGGCGCGGCACTTGCGACCACGCTCTCCAATGTCGCGGGTGCGGCCTTCTACATCGTGTACCTCACATCCGGCAAATCCATGCTCACGATCCGGCTGAAGGATTTTTCCGCCCGGGACGATATCATGAAGAATGTCCTGGCAATCGGCATTCCGGCATCGATTGGAGATATTTTGATGAGCGTCTCCAACATTGTCGCAAATGCGCTGGTCGCTTCCTACGGCGATATGGCTGTCGCGGGCTTCGGTGTCGCCATGAAGGTCACGATGATCACCGGCATGATCTGCATCGGATTCGGCCAGGGCGTGCAGCCGCTTCTCGGATACTGTACCGGCGCCAGAAACTGGGACAGATTCCAGAGGTCACTGCGTTTCTCTGTGATTTTTGCACTCATGCTTTCCACGGTCATGACCATTCTGTGCTATGTGTTCACCGGTCAGATTGTCAGCGCATTTCTCACGGAGACAGCCGCCTATGACTACGCGGTGCATTTCGCGCGAATTCTTCTTACAACGAGCTTCCTCTTCGGTATGTTCTACGTATTTTCAAATGCACTGCAGGCGATGGGCGCGGCGCTGTCTGCCCTCATCATCAATCTCTCAAGACAGGGCTTTGTCTACATCCCCTGCCTCTATATCTTTAACAGTCTGTTCGGCGTGAACGGACTTCTGTGGGCGCAGCCGGCGGCGGACATCGTATCCGTAATACTTGTCATCGTGCTGTTCGGCATCACATATCGAAAAATGAAGAGCAGATCATGAATTCAA
This sequence comes from uncultured Eubacteriales bacterium, assembly GCA_900315305.1. GTDB lineage: Bacteria > Bacillota > Clostridia > Lachnospirales > Lachnospiraceae > Chordicoccus. The sequence continues at coordinate 5,412 of OMYS01000012.1, read as the reverse complement.
GAAGCTCCTGATAGAATCACCGTACATATAAAACGCCAGCTTTATCCTGGTAACCGGAATTGTATGCTTTGTCTTTGATCTGATTTATATTTTCCTGCTGCGAAGCCGCCTGCGGGAGATCACCTGAGAATATCCGCCACTCTTTCCTTCCCGCAACAGCTGTATCCGCGGAATTGAATACCTGCTGCAGGATACTGGAAAAGGCCACCGGCATGGCGAACAGAAATATTCCTGCTCCAAGGTTGCAGTTTAAAAGGTCCGCTGCATGGCGTCTCATTTTCATCTGAATGCATGTCCTCCCTGTCTTTTCTTTCCTCAGACAGTTTAGTATAATAGCATGCATCATAATAGCGAATTTATTTGATTACATAAATCGAAAAAAGGAATATATCATGGACCACAACCTGCAGAAATATCTGGCCTTTATAGCCTGTGTCGAAACCGGAAGCTTCTCAAAGGCCGCCGAAAAGCTGAACTTTGCCCAGTCCTCGATTTCAAAAATGATATCCGATCTGGAAAAGGACTGTGGCATGGTGCTGATGGAGCGGGACCGGAATGGCATCCATCTCACCGGAAATGGAGAGGAGCTGCTGCCCTATGCCAGAAAAATAGCGGAGGCCTGCCATGGCTTCCAGACCCATGTAGACGACCTGAACGGCACCATTGACGGGACCATCCGGACAGGAACGGTTGCCAGCATCGCCATCAATTTTCTTCCGGATGTATTCGCAAGATTCCACAGGGACTATCCCGGTATCCGGTATGAAATGCTTCTGGGCGAATACGATGAGATCGAGAACTGGCTCTCAGACGGCCGGATTGATATCGGCCTCCTGCGCCTGCCCTCCAGAAAAAGCTTTGATACCATTTTCCTCTTTCAAAATGAATATCTGGCCGTGCTCCCTGTGGACCACCCCTTAGCCCGGAAGAAAACAGTCGATATCCGGGATTTTGAAGGGCTTCCCTTTATTCTGCTGGAAAACGGAGGAAAGACAGAGGTTTCCGCCTTACTGGAGGAAGCGGGAGTCCATCCGGACATCCGCCTCTCCACCTGGGAGGATTTTGCCGTCATGGCGATGGTTGAAAAAGGCCTCGCCGTCAGCATCCTTGCGTCAAATATTCTGGAACGGATCCCCTATCACATCGCGATCCGCCCTCTGGAAAAGCCATATTACCGCAGGCTTGGCGCGGCTGTAAAAGATATAAGGGAATGTTCTCCAGCTGTGCGGAAATTTCTGGAATATCTGAAAATGTCAGCTGCCCCTTCCTGAAACACCGGCACCACTTCCTCCTGTTTCGATAATATGATTTCGGCATCGGTCATACTATGAAATTTATGAGTATTTCATTTTTTGATAGTTGCTGTTACGATAAAAGCACTAGCAGAGATAAACAGATCCCTGCATGCAGCAATACCAATATAGAAAACAGGCCAGACCAGGCACGGTTAGCGCCGGAGCCTGTCAGAAACGCCTGAGGAGGCATATAATGTATCAGAAGAAGACTGAGGATGATATCCGTTGCCCGCTGGAATATGGGCTCGAAATATTCGGAGGAAAGTGGAAGTCAAGAGTGTTGTGCGTCATGAACGCCAAGGGAACCCTGCGTTACAGTGAGATCCGCCGGGAAATGAAGAACATCACCGATGCGGTCCTCGCTTCTACGCTGAAGGAGCTGATCCGTGACAAGCTGATTAGCCGGAAATCCTATGATGAGATTCCGCCGAGAGTCGAGTATTCCCTGACGGAGAAGGGCAAGTCCGTCGTTCCGATTCTCCAGAGCATCTGCAGCTGGTCCGGAATCTTCTACAAAGAAGACAGTAAAAACCTGATGACGCAGTGCGAAAAATGCGACCACCGGAACTGAGAGCAGCTGCCCTGATAGTGCCATACACCTTGTATCGCTTACTCCAGCAGCCAGTCAACCGCATTAACAACTTGCACACCATTGTAATTTCCCTGGCTGAAGCGATCCAAGGTAAGAATGGTCTTTGGATAATTATCCCGCACTTTCTGCAGTGGAGCTATTTCCCTGTCGAATGTTGCCTGTTCCGTCAGATTTGCTGTCACCTGATAATATTCATAGATTCCATCTTTCCTGACAACAAAGTCTATTTCCAGTTCTCCAAGCTTTCCGACCCATACCTCATATCCGCGCCTCTTGAGCTCAAAGAAAATCACGTTCTCCAATGAAAAACCAAGATCATACCTTTGCTTCGGAAGAATCAGATTCCGGATTCCGAGGTCCGAAATATAATATTTTGACACATTTTTCAGAAGCTGCTTTCCAGAGACATTGATGGGACTTACTTCATAGAAAATATAAGGCTCCACCAGCGCTTCTACATAATCAGCCACTGTGGACTGAGAAACTTTTCTTCCTGTGGACGTGATAAACCCGGCTATTTTTTTTACAGAAATCGGGCTTCCCACACTGCCTGCCAGGAACCTGGATATGTTTTTCAAAAGGCTTACGTCGTTGATCTTCCGCTTGTTCGGATCATCGCTCTTCCGCATTTCCCGTTCTTCGATATCTTTGATCAGAATGGTATTGTAGATTCCCTCCAGATAGGTATGAACTTTGTTTGTATCCTTTCCAAGCATTGCCACGAAGGGAAATCCGCCGAACTCCAGATAGTCAGAAAATGTCCTGTCAGGATCTTTACCTCCCGCCGCATCCAGATATTCACGAAAAGACAACGGCAGCATGTTGATTTCAACATATCGGCCTGACAGAAGCGTTGCCAGTTCACCTGACAGCAGGAATGCATTTGACCCGGTAATATAGACATCCACGCCTTCCTTGATATAGAGACTGTCTACCACCTTTTCGAACTGGTTCACCTTCTGAACCTCATCCAGAAAAATATAGACCGGCCGCAGTTCTCCCATCCTCTCTGTAATGTATTGATACAGCTTCTTATAATCTAAGAGATCCTCATATGCCAGATCCTCGAAATTGATACTGATGATCTGTTCCTTACTGACTCCCTCGCACTGTATTTTCTCCTGATATTCTGCAAGAAGTGTCGACTTGCCCGACCTCCGGATCCCGGTGATCACCTTGATTACCTTCTCATCTTTCCACTGATCAAGAAGATCTAGATATTCCTTTCTCTGTATCATAAAAAACCTCCTGTCTGGTCTGCATTCAGTTTAATGCAGGTAAGGCAGAAGGTCAATATAAGTCCCGGGTTCGAAATAAATATTATAATTTTATATTTATATCCCGATTTCGGGATTTATTTTGGTTCAGCAATTATTAATCATATATCCGAGTTGATATAAAATATCCGCCACTCTTTCCTAAAGCACCGGCACCACGTCCTCCTGAAACCAGGGATTTTTCTTCTGCCAGCCGATATTCAGAGGACTTGGATGCACGATCGGGAAATATTCCAGAAGATATTCCTGATAGTGCCGGACTGTCTCTGTCTGGTTATGTCCTATCTGTCCTGAAAGATAATAATCCGCCGCATACTTCCCAATCAGAATCGTGAGCCGGATTTTTTTATCATACGAACCACTTCGTCGTGGTACTCCGCCATGAACTTCCGCGGCGGGAGATCTCCGGATTTTCCTTTGCCGGGGTAATAGAAATCCATCGGCACGATAGCGATTTTTTCTCCGTAAAAAGCTTCCGGTCCGATGCCCATCCCGAAAACAATCACCAAGATGAGATTCAGAACCACATTGCCCCATCAAAGATTCTGATTATCAGTTACATAAGTCTGTCCACCGGCAGCCAGATTTCAGCGTAAGTCTCCTCCGGATTCACCGGCAGAGGGGCATACATCTCCACGCAGCCAGATGTGCGAAAACGAAAGGATTCCCGATGCTCCGGAACCCACGACTGCCATATTGCCGAATTCACGGACTGCAGCGACTCCGGCAATTGTCCATGCACCGGAAACACAGCCCATGTCCCCTTCTCATATGTAAGCGACTGAAAGGCCTGCGGAAGTTCACGCCACGGCTCATAGAGATCACCGATCATATAGGCAAAATCTGTATTTGTCGTGTCATAGGTCACTCCGAACATTCCCACAATACCGTTTGGTCTGTTGCCCTGTCCCATTATCTCTTTCCAAAACAGCGGAATCTGCCGATAGCAGTCCTCCATCAGGAAGCGTCTTGAAATACCAACTATGGTGAAACTTTGTTTGGTTTCGATTCTATAGTCCATCCTGACCTCCTCTTCTCACGTAAGATGTCGAGCAAATTCATTGCTTCGTCTCAGCAAACTTGACTTACATTTGATTCTCCAATGCTCGAACTGCGCCATACTATATGATGAACCGGAATGTTCATATATGCATCTGCAAACCCACCGGGCATAGAAAAATCCTCGCAAGTCCTTGATTCTGCTGGACTTGCGGGGATTAGTGTTGTGCTACTTTTCTTCGGTTTTATCACTTCTTTGGATCACGCTAATTTATATCGCACTCAAAGTGTACTCAAAATGTACTCACGGCTTCAAACTGCTTCGCAGCTGGTGTCCCCAATTTGTACCCACTGACTTCTTTGCCTGAATCAGTCGCCCTATCGTCACCTTGCGCGAAGTCAATATTAATCATGCCTGATCTCCCAATGTCCGTGATTTCCGCTTCCAACGTAATGTAATTCATCCATCGCATTAATAATCCTTTGAAGAGAACGGAGACTGATGGATAACTTTTCCGCCATTTCTTTCCGGGTAATTCTGTTATTTGACTTCACCATTGAGAGAATGCCAGATTCATAGGATTCTCTTATTTTTTCTTCATCGTAAGTGCCACCGTGAATGACATTGGCACTCAAGCCTGTCCCCCAGCCTTCTCCGCAGCGACGGTGGAATCTTACCGTAAATCCATCATCGTCCCCACGATATTCCACTTTGCAGCCGGCTTTATTCCTTTCAATATGATCTTCTTCCACAGCTCATCCGCGGAACGAACTGTACCGGAATTTTTTCCGTTACCGAATAACTTCTGTCTGTTTTCATCCGATCCAGATACTCCACTGCTTTTCCCGCGCGCAAAAACACATCCTGCCGGACAGAGGATAACTGCGGCATGACATTTCTGCATAGCTCCATGTCGTCAAATCCCACAACCCAGATATCTTCCGGGACGCGTATCCCCGCGTGAATCAGAAAGTACATAATTTCTACCGCATAATAATCCGATGCAGCAAATACCGAATCATACTCCTGAAATACCGGTAAGATATCCCGATAATGTGCCTGTCTTTCTTTTTTACTCATAGGTACTTCCAAAAAATCCACTGTTCTTCCATACCCGGAGCAAAGTCCCTCATATCTGTCAAAATCCGGTTTCAGCCGATTGTCCGCTACAAATAATATCTTCTCTCTGCCGTTTTCTCTGAAAAACGCACCGACCTGCCTTCCTCCGTCATAATCATCCAGCATCAG
>OMYS01000094.1 GCA_900315305.1 uncultured Eubacteriales bacterium | reverse complement strand
ATCCAGCCATATTTTGCGCTGTCCAGCACTCACTATTTCAAGCGGGTAATCGGCCGCTACGGCATCACGCACCTCTACGAATATGTCAATAATACCGACGGGAATCTCCCGGCCATTCCGGACGGATGTCTCGATATGCTGTTTGACCTTGACCCGGAACGGCCAGTCGCTATCCTCGCCGGCTCCGTACTCGCGTGCACGAATATTCCCTCCGTATCGGGCCACCGGTATTTCGGTGTGCGGTTCCAGCCGGGCTTTATCCCTCCGTTCTGCGATGCGGCCATGAGGGACCTCGTCGGAAACCAGATCGCACTTCATGACTGTCTTTCGCCATCGATCGCCGCTTTTGTTCCCGGAACAGCCGACCTTGCCGGAATTTTGGCCTCGCTCCCGGACTTTTCCGCAAGAGCCGACCGGTTCATGGAATTGTATCTGGCCGCCCTGCGAAAATCAGATGTGCCCGGCATTTACACAAATGCAGAGAGCTGGCAGAGCGGCACCGGAAGCTTTCTTCTCGCGATGCGCGAGATCTTCCTTCAGAAAGGACAGGTTTCTGTCGAGACACTCGCCTCAGATGTCGGATATTCAACCCGTTACCTGAACACCCTCTTCCGTGAGCACGCAGGAATCTCACCGAAGCGCATGTGCCAGATCATCCGTTTCCAGACCGCAATCGATGAGCTCGATCACGACAGTGATATTTCGCTCGCCGACCTCGCCGCTGACCACGGTTACTTTGACCAGGCGCAGTTCACGCATGACTTCCGGCGCTTTACGGGTATGACGCCGGGCGCACACCGGAAGAAAATTGAGCGCAGCCACTACTTCAGCCGGTTTATCCTCGCGTAAGCAGCACAATCAGTGCGGCACCAGATCTTCATCTCATGAAGCCGCCATCTGCTTTTCAATCCACTGCATGAGGACATCAACCACGTACTTCTGCTCCTTCTCTGTCAGCTCGCGGCCTGCAGGAATCCCATGCCATTTGTAGAGGCACCCCCGGCAGCAGCAACCGGTCGCATGCTGGGCAATGAAGACCGGATGGCCATGCATCGGCGTCTGCCTCCCATCATTGGGAATAACAGCCGGGGCAAGCCGGCGGGAAATGAAATCCTGCGCGTGAGAGCGGATTGTATCCATCCCCTTCTGCCGGACGTACGCCTTATCCTTTTCCGAGAGATGGAACCGGGACCGGAACGGAGATTTGGCGAGACGGGCGAAGAGATCAATTTTGAGCCATTCCTCGTGGGTCATTTTCTGATCGTTGCTGCTCTGTCCGTAGCTTGCGGCAGGCTCTGCAACTCTCTGCCCGCTTTGCTGCGGATACGGCAGATCTGATGGCATCTCACGCGGAATCCTGCTTTTGCCTGTTTGCTGCTGTCGCTTCGAATATGGCAGAATCGTCTGCCTGTTCCCCGCCTTCGGCGAAGAAGCCTCCTCAAGGTGGGCATTCTCCGCAGTTGCAGCTGGAAGCACAGCTTTGGGAAGACTGCTTTTCAGCCGCTCTTTCAGAAGTGTGTTTCGCTTTGTCACTGTCACGTTTCTGACTGCATAGGCCAGAGCCTTCCTCGTTCCGACGATAACAAGAATTTTCTTCGCGCGCGTAATGCCCGTATAAATCAGGTTCCGCTGCAGCATAACAAAATGGTTCATCAGAACCGGCATAACCACAATCGGGTATTCCGATCCCTGCGCTTTGTGAATCGTCGTCGCATAGGCAAGGACAAGCTCATCGAGCTCAGAAATACCATATTCCACATTTCTTCCGTCAAAGTCCACCGTGAGGCTCCGGTCCTCCACATCGACAGAGCTGATGACGCCGATATCCCCGTTGAAAACCTCCTTGTCGTAATTATTGCGGATCTGCATCACCTTATCGCGGAAGCGATACATAACCCCTCCTCTTTTCAGACCGATGCCTCCCGGATTGAGAGCCTCCTGCAAAATGAGATTCAGATTCGAAGCGCCGACGACGCCCCGCTGCATGGGAGTGAGGACCTGTATGTCAGCAGGCGGCGTCTTGTAATACCGGCTCAGTTTCGTTTTCACAAGGTCAACGATCGTTTTTGCCGACAGCTCCGCGATAGCCGCTGTGTCGTTCGTTGTCAAGCCGGCCTTTTCTCCCGCCTTTTCCATGTCCATAAAAAAGAAATCGGTATCCCTTCCGTTGCTGATATCCGGCATACTGCCTTCATTAATCCGATGGGCATTCATGATAATCCGGCTGGTCTGTGCCTGCCGGAAAATGCGGGTCAGCTTTACAACCGGAAAGCATTCACTGTCAATCAGATCCCGAAGTACATTTCCCGCTCCGACCGAAGGCAGCTGATCTACGTCTCCAACCAGAATCAGCGTCATGCTGTCCGGCACAGCCTTCAGCATATTGTACATCAGCATGACATCGATCATGGAGCATTCATCAATAATCAGCACATCGCCCTCCAGCGGATTCACCTCATTTTTCTGATATCCCTCCGGCGGCTTAACCTCAAGCAGGCGGTGTATGGTCTTCGCCTCCATCCCTGTCGCTTCCGACAGACGTTTTGCGGCGCGGCCAGTCGGCGCGGCAAGCAGGATACTTGCCCCTGCCTCGCGAAATGCAGTGATAATGCCAAGTGTTGTCGTGGTCTTTCCTGTTCCAGGACCGCCGGTCAGAATCAGGGTCTTATGCTGCACAGCGGACAGAATCGCCTGCTGCTGGATCTGATCGTACACCATCCCGGTCTTCTGACGGATGCGCTCTGTGAGACCATCCGTGCGAATCCGAAAGCCGGCCGAATTCTCAAGAACAGCCTTCATTCTTTTCACGACGCCGACTTCAGAAAAATAAAATGGCGGCAGATAAATGGCCTTTTGCGGCGGAGCAACTGCTGCCTGTTCCGGTGGCGC
>OMYS01000062.1 GCA_900315305.1 uncultured Eubacteriales bacterium | reverse complement strand
GCCTTCTTGCCGACGCGGTATGTAACGCCTACTGCTTCAATCATGTACAGTCTCCTTAAATATATTAGATGTTAACCATTCAGCGTCCCGGATTCAGAACGCTTCATGTTCCCTACTGCTTCCTTACTGCAGGCAGACAAAGCGGCCTCCCGCAGTCTTTTCTCCTTCCGTCCGCTCACAAACAGCAGGACGGTGATCACCGCCAGGGCGCCTGTCAGATCGACACACACGTCCTGAAAGCAGCCGTGGCGTCCCGGGATAAAGGTCTGATGAAATTCATCGAGTGACGCCCAGACCGCCGCCGTCCAGACACTCGCCGAGATCCGGCGGCAGAAGCCGAGATATGCCCCATACGCCATATAGAGCAGAATAAACAAAATCGCGTACTCCGTCATGTGGGCCGCCTTGCGGACATACGGATGAATCGTCTCCGCGAGATTATATGTATCATAGCCCCGCCCATAAAGCAAGGACTGCTGAAGAATTGCAGCAATTTTCTTTGAGACCGCCATCGAGAGGCCGGATGACTGACCGGATCCCTGCTGGGAAAATCCGAAGATCACATACATCCAGGCCGCCGAGGCAGCCGGCCAGAAAAATTTTCCGGCCATACGCCGACTATCAGATTTCATTTTCACAGATTTATTCTATAATAAATAACAACAGATACGGGGCGCCGCAGATCTCATCCGGATGGGGCGCCTCATAGCTTCTCGCACAAGGAGGAATCTATATGCCGGACTTTCTGAAACGCATCGCGGGGAAAAAACGCCCGCAGTACGAGGATGTGATCCTCGGCATCGCCTCGCTGGCTTTCATCGCCGCGCTGGTCTTCGCCGGCTCACTCCCGGGCAAAAAGAACTGACAGGGCAGCTTACTCCGCGCGCAAACCCGCGTGCGGAGTGAGCTTAAGCCCGCCTGCAGGCCCCCACGTCACGCGAGGGCTTCTTTTTTGCGCTTTCGCCTCCATGCCACGCAGTAAATGGCGCTCGCGCCAAAGCCCGTCACGGAAATCAGAATGCCTGCCTTAAGGCCTGGCGTTGTGTAGTGGAACTCAATCCGGTTCGTGCCCGCGGATACGCGGACAGCCATAAAGCCGTTGATATCGATGATCTCCGCCTTTTTCCCGTTCACCGTCGCGCTCCAGCCGGAGTCGTCCGGGATCGAGAAGAACGCGTATTTGTCCGCATCGCAGGTGATCGTCGAGCTGTAGGAGTCCGTCGTCCGCTTAATGTCCGTCGAGCTCTCGCCTAAGTGCGAGCTGCTGATCTCCGTGAGATTGGTCTCCGTCGCCTCTCCGTCAGTCGCCGCGTCATATTTCCGCAGATACTGAGAGACCTCGTCCTCCTTGTCGTCCGGGATCACCAGTGTCTTCAGCATGAGAATCGCCCTTGTCGCGGCCGCCGTCTCCTGGAAATCGGACTCGGTCATATAGGTGTCATACGTAAAGCCGATCGGCGGAACGGACTGGTCCTGATAAATGTAATACGTCCGCGACGCACCCTTGACCGTCTGCACGAGCACGCCGTCCGATTCGGGAGTCGTGCTGTATGTGTAGGCCGCCGAAATCAGGTTGTACATGCCTGCCGGCGCCTCCGGCGACTTGACATCGCGTTCGAGTCCGAGGTCCTCGTAGAACTTGAAGATCGACCCCGACACCGTGCTGCAGAAGTTTGCGGACGCCATGAAGCCGTGCGTCAGCGTCTCCGGGTTGTCCGTATTTGAAAACCGGTACGCCGTCGTGTTCACGTTGAAGTTTGCGGACGTCTCGATCCGGTCGTGCAGCCCGTAGGCGTCCTCACCATTTGCCATCTGATAGAGGAACAGCGTGCCGCCGAGCGTCCCGACGCAGAACAGGAAGAGAAATACCGTAAACAGCTGTTTCCCGTGCTTTTTGATCTGCGTGACAAGAAGCCACGTGAGCAGTGTTCCGGCCGCACTCACGCAGGTCCAGACGATGAAGAGGTCCGTCCTGTAGATCTTGCTCGGCTCCGAGTCGCTCCACTTGAAGCACGCAAGGAAAATGACAAACCCGGCGAGCACCAGGATCCAGATCAGCGTTCCCTTCGAGACAGCCCTCTCCGTCTCCGTCGGTCCCTCAAAGACCCGGTTCTCCTTCTCGATGTCATCGAGCACAACCGCGCCGCAGAGCGCAAAGAGAAGCACCGGCATGTAGTACCATCTGTGGTAGAGGCCCGCAAACAGCGAAAAGCTTGCGTTCAATATCGGGACGACCGCCATGATGAGGCTCCATTTCAGCATTCTCGTGATCCAGTGCTTCTTGTATTTCCGGACAGAGAGAAAGGCGATCACAAGCACCAGTCCCGTCATCGGAATATACGCCGCGCACGACGAGAAATTTCGGTTGATCACGGCGCTCTGATCGGACATCACCTCTCCCGGGAAGAGAAGTCCCTTCAGAATGAAGAGGTACCGCTCCGCCGAGAAGACGAGCGCATTGCTCCCGTTATAGTCGAACTTGACACGCGGGTTCTGCATCGTGAAGATCGCGGCCGGCAGAAGCAGCGCGCAGCCGCACATGACGCCGAGCACGGCCTCCGTCAGGATCCGTCCGAGCTTCTTCCACTCGCCTCTTCCATTGCCGACGACATACCGCAGGATAAAATACGCGGCGAGGAAAATCACGTCTCCCACAAAGAAGAAATAATTGACGATCGCATTGAGGAGCACCGCGAAAATGAACGGCCCCTTCTTGTTTTTCTGCACCAGATCATCGAAGGTGATGAGGAGCAGCGGGAACAGGGCGACGACGTCATGGAAATGATAAAACAGCAGGTCCTCGTTCATGAAGCCGCTGAATGCGTACATCATGGAGCCGATGACTGCATTTTTCGGATCCTTCACATAGCGCCTCAGCCACAGGTAAGCCGTGAGGCCGGCGAAGGCGTATTTCAGCATGTACAGCCAGCCGACGATGTACATGAACATGTCCGACGGGAACAGAAGGGAAATCCAGAAGGACGGATTTCCAAGAATATAGAAGGTCATTCCGCCGACAAAATTGGATCCGAGATCAAGCGACCAGTCCCAGACGACACGTCCCGATTTGATCGCGTCATTCGCGTACATGGCAAACGGGATCTGCTGCACATTGAAGTCGCCGGCGACCGAAAACAGTCCGCTGTGGCCGATCAGCGTCCACACAATGCCGAAGAACGCTGCCGCAAAGTTAATCAGAAATGCGGCAACGGCATAATTCATTTTTCTCTTTTTCTTCTTCTGGATTTTTGGAGCTTCTTTTTTCCCGGATGCAGGTATGGTAAGTTCAGCTGATATTGGTTCTGACATACAATCTCCAAAGATAGATGCCCCGGCGCCTGCCGGAGCTTTCTGATATGGTATTTATCCAGCACACCCCGGGAAACTGATGAAATCCGGACGGTTTCAGAAATTTTCCGGGATGCTGAATACTGATATAAATCTCGTCCGCCCCGGATCAGAGCAGGAAGAAATAGCAGAGGAGGAACATGATAAACAGAAGGTCCGCGATCACGAGTGCGATGATGACATTGCGCACCGCGTGGCTTCCGGCCTTCCGAACCTCAGCCTCGGCCTCCTTCCTCTCCTCCTCAGTCACGGCCTCTTTATTTTCATCGGACTTCCCGCCGTCAGGATTCGTCTTTCCATTCTCCGCGTCATCGAGAGCTCCCGGGTCATTCGGCGCAGACAGGAGCTTGGCAATCTCCTCCTCTGTAATCGTCGTGATCGGCGTGCCGCACTCATCGGCCAGCTTGTCGACCTCCGCGATCCGGTCCTCATTTTCCTTCGTCAGAATGCGGAGCAGCATCAGCTGGTATGCCTCGTCATACCACTTCTCGAGCTCGTCCTCCGACATCTTCGCGACGCGGTCGACATGCTCCTCGCCCTCAGCGCTGTTGTCCTTGCGGATGTCGCAGTTGTCCTCGAGGAATTTAATCCGGCTGTAAATCGCGTTGTTCCCGCCCTTGTGGTTGTCGTCGTACGTCTCGATCTTGTCGCCGAGCTCATTGAGCAGCTGCTTCTTGCGCTCCAGCTTGCCCTGGACCGCGGAGCTTCTGTACTCGGTGATCGCCGCCGAGACCGGGTCCGACACATCCTCCGTGACCGCATCGAGCGCCGCATTGTGCGGAACAAGGTAGATATATTCCTTCTCGGGAACGTACTTTACGTCGTAGTGGAGCCTCCGGAGAAGCTCACGGATCCGTGAGAGGAGCTCCGTGTAATTGCGCACATCGAACTCGTAGCCCTGAGCCTCCTCCTTGTTGAAGCGGCGTCTGCAGAGCTCGGCAATATTCAGCGTATACTGCAGATAGGTCAGAACCTCTCCCTCGGAAGGGTCAGAGCTGGCAAGAATTCCGTCGATATTCTGTCCCGCCCGCATGGCGTCTGTGTCCTCACAGCCCTCTCTTCCCTTCCAGCTGCTGAAGAACCGCTTGTCGACGTACGTCTCGAGCGAATATTCCTTGAAGCCGAAGGAAAGGATATGGCTCTGAAAGAGCATTTCAATCTGAATTATGGCGTCATGATAATCGTAGCTTGTTAAATTATCCATCTGGATCATCCTCTGAAAATCAAATGTAAAGCGAACTGTCCGGGGGCTTACCGCCGCGCAGAGCTAATATAGTATATCACACTCCTGCGGCGGATTCCAGAAGACTCTTCCGGACGATCCGGTACCCTTCATACAGGCTGTCCTTCAGGATATATTCATGCGCTCCGTGCAGGCCGGCGCCGCGGCAGGTCCCGATCGTGACGGCCGGTATGCCGAGCGAGAGCGGGATATTGGCGTCGGTGGAGCCCTGGGAAAGAGTAATCTTTTTTCCTGTCACAGCGGAGACCCGGTCCTTTGCCCGCCGGGCAAAGGACCGCATCTCCTCCGTCGGCTCCGCCGTGCCGCACGGGCGCTGCCCGAGAAGCTCAAACCGCACGGTCACATCTCCCCGGTCCGCGCAGGACTCAGTGCAGTCCCGACCGTCTCCGGCCGTATCCTCCGAATCCGCGCATATCTCGTCCATTCCTTCGGGAACTGCTCCGTACGGAGCGGCCGCCGAAACGGCTGCTCTCCGGAACTCGTCCCTCATGTACTGTCCCGACGAGGGGTCTGTGAATCTCGCCTCGCACAGCATCTCCGCGTGTCCCGCGATGGAGTTGACCGTCGTTCCTCCCGAAATTTTCCCCACATTATAGGTCGTCATTCCCTTCTCCGGGAGGCGGATGTCATAGATCCGGCTGATCATATCCGCGAGGATGGCAATCGCATTTGGTTTTCCGAAGTCATGAAGGGAATGGCCTCCCGGCGTCTCCACGCTCACGCAGTATCTGTCCGAGCCGACCGCCTCCGCGACAACCGTCTCCGTATACAGATCAAAGGAGGTCGCCGTGCGGATTCTTCCGTCAAAATCATGGAAGATCTGCCTCGTTCCGCGCAGATTGCCGAGGCCCTCCTCTCCGGTCACGAAGGCAAAGAGGAGGCCCCTGCCCTCCGGCAGGACCGGCTTCTCCGCGAGGGTAATTGCCGCCGCTTCAAGGAGGTTTACGAGATTTGCCGTGTCATCTCCCACGCCGGGCCCGTACAGGCGGTCTCCCTCATCTCTCAGCATAATCTCGTCCGTTCCCGGAAAGACGATGTCCATGTGCGCGGAGAAAAGGTCGTAGGTGGCCTGCTTCTCGTCCGGATAAAAGAGGAGTACATTGCCCGCGTCATCGCACCGGACTGTTCCTGCGCCTCGTTCGCCAAGCCATTTCATGATGAAAGCCGCCCTCGCGGACTCCTGCCCGGTCGGGGCAGGGATCCGCGCGATCTCCCGGAGGAGTGCAAGGAGGCGGCTGCTCATTTCCTCAGCGTCTGTCATACGCGGTCTGCATTTTCAAGAAATGCCTTGTAAGCTCTGTATGCCTCGAAAATGTCCGCCTTGCTCGTCACCTCATACGGGGAGTGCATGCTGAGCACGGCGACACCGCTGTCGATCACGTTCATGCCATAGAGAGCCATGATGTAGGCGATCGTTCCGCCGCCTCCGACATCGACCTTGCCGAGCTCCGCCGTCTGTGTGCGGACATCCGCATTGTCGAAAATATTCCGGAGCTGCGCGATGTACTCGGCATTCGCATCATTTGAGCCGGACTTTCCGCGTGAGCCCGTGTACTTATTGAAGACAACTCCCTCTCCGATCATCGCCGAATTCTTCTTGTCGAAGCACTCCTTGTACAGCGGATCGTAGACGGCGCTGACATCCGAGGAGAGCATATCGCTCCCCGCAAGCGCGCGGCGAAGCTTCAGCTCGCTGTAATCTCCGGTCAGGTTCATGACCTCCGCGAGTGCATTTTCAAAGAAATGAGAGCGCATGCCCGTCGCGCCGACCGATCCGATCTCCTCCTTGTCGACGAGAAGGCAGACGGATGTTCTCTCGCAGTCCTTCGTATCGAGAAGTGCGCGGAGAGACGGATAGGCGCAGACACGGTCGTCCTGCCCATAGGAGAGAACCATGCTTCTGTCGAGGCCTGCCTCGCGGGCCTTGCCGGCCGGGACGATCTCAAGCTCCGCGGACTCAAAGTCCGCCTCCTCGATGTCGTACTCCTCCAGAATCTTCAGGATGGCCTTCTTGACATCACCCTGCTCCTGCGGCTTCTTGCCCTCGCTTCCGGCCTTGCTGTCCGCCGTGATCACGAGCGGTTTTGATCCGATCACAAGATCAAGGTCCTCGCCCTCGACGACCTTCGAGCCCTCCTTCTTCAGCTGTGCCTGTGCGAGATGGATCAGGATGTCAGACACGAAGAAGACCGGATCGTCCTCGTCCTCGCCGATGTTGACGATCACCGTCTCGCCGTTCTTCTTCACGACGACGCCGTGGATCGCCAGTGGGCGCGCGACATAGTGGTATTTCTTGATGCCGCCGTAATAGTGCGTGTCGAGATAAGCCATGCCGCCGTCCTCATAGAGCGGGTTCTGCTTGACATCGAGGCGCGGGGAGTCGATGTGCGCGCCGAGTATATTCATTCCCTCCTCGATCGGGCGGGTCCCGATGCGGAATGCCGCGATGGACTTGTTCATCATGACGCTGTAGACCTTATCGCCCGGCTTAAGCTCACGCTTCTCTTCCTTTGCCTCCTCGAGATCGATGTACCCGGCATCCTCCAGGGCATTGACAGCGTAGTCGACGCACTCGCGCTCCGTCTTGCACTGATTCAGGAAATCAATGTAGGCCGAGGAGAGATCGTCGCACTCCTTCTGCATTTTCAGATCATATGTGTTCCATGCGTTCAGACGCTCCATAAATTGTTGTTCCTCCTTATTTGTCACATTGTGTCCTAGTATAGCATAGAAAAAGGCCGCGCACAAAGTCTGTGGCGTACCGCAGCTCAGGGTGATTTTCGGGCTCCTCCACTTAACGCCCTCCAACGTATCTGATATCGCTTATGGCTTCCAAAGTTCCGATTCGGTGTGAATAGTAACTCACCAGTTACTGTTCACCGGGGTCTGGCGGTGTGTGCACTGTAACGTATCGGTTTTTCAGACTCTTTCCGGCTTCACGGCATCCTCGTCATCGTCCCTGTACTCGTCGGACGCCGTCTCCGCGTGGATCCGGGCGGTCGTCTCGGCCGCCTCCCGTCCGCCGGCCGAGGTCTCGGGCTTAATGCACGGATCTTCCGGAGATGGCGGAACGGGCTTTGCGCTCCGGTCGTACGGCATTGCGTCGCTGATCCCCATCGCCTCTCCCGCGACGCCCAGTGAGGATATGATGCCCGCGAGATCGGATGGCATATAGATCTTCGTCGCCCGTCCGTCCGAGACGTCCTTCAGTGCCTCAAGTCCCTTCAGCTTCAGGACATTTGTGCTGATATGCGCCTCATTAAGCTTCTTAATGCCTTCCGCCTCCGCCTCGTAGACAAGAGCGATGGATTTCGCGCGTCCCTCTGCCAGAGCGATCTGCGCGTCTCTCTCCGCCTCCGCGGACAGGATCTTGGCCTTCTTGTCGCCCTCCGCCCGGCTTACGACCGCCTCCTGATGGGCCGTCGCCTCGAGGACAGTCTGGCGTCTCTCGCGCTCTGCACGCATCTGCTTCGTCATGACCTCCTCGATCTCCTTCGGAGGGTTGATAT
Source organism: uncultured Eubacteriales bacterium (assembly GCA_900315305.1). Classification (GTDB taxonomy): domain Bacteria; phylum Bacillota; class Clostridia; order Lachnospirales; family Lachnospiraceae; genus Chordicoccus. The sequence goes on along the minus strand of OMYS01000062.1, from coordinate 14,557 downwards.
TCTTGATCTCGACGCGCGTGACCTTGATTCCCCACGGGTCGGTCGCCTCATCGAGGATCGACTGCATCCGCGCGTTGATCGTGTCGCGGCTCGTCAGAGTCTGGTCGAGCTCCATATCGCCGATAATATTCCGGAGCGTCGTCGCCGACAGGTTCTGGAGACCGGCGATCGGACTCTCGACCCCGTAGGTATAAAGGCGCGGGTCGAAGACTCTTGCGAAGACAACCGAGTCGATCTGCATCGTCACATTGTCCTTCGTGATGACCGGCTGCGGTTCGAAGTCAAGCACCTGCTCCTTGAGCGACACCTTCTTCACGATCCGCTCGACAAACGGGGCTTTGATGTGAAGGCCCGCCTCCCAGACGCACTTGAATTTGCCGAGATACTCAATGACATAGGCATTTGCCTGCGGGACGACCCGAATATTGGCTGCTGCTACAAGAATCACAATAATCAAAATCACAAGAAGCACATAGATCATAGCTTTTCCTCCCTCCGGATAGCGGTGCAAGAGATAAAGGATACATCTCCTGCCGTTTTCTGTTCATGATCATTATAGCATGCCGTATTTTCCGCCCGCAACAGCGTCTGTCCCGCCGATGGTCTCACGTCACCCAAAACGTTACTGTTCACACCGTATGTACAGTTGAATGCCATCGCGAATATCAATACGTTGTCGGGCACGTTCCGTCCCCCGGGGCTTACCGCAACTCAGGGTGATTTTCGGGCTCCTCCACTTAACGCCCTCCAACGTATCTGATATCGCTTATGGCTTCCAAAGTTCCGATTCGGTGTGAACAGTCACCCAAAGTCGCATACGGTCGGCGATATCTTTTTCTCACACAAGCCCCATGGACTTTATGATGAAGAGCCAGAGCGTCAGGGAAAATGCAGACCCCAGCGTCGTCAGCGTGACGACCGCCGACGAGAGCGCCCCGTCGTGCTTCATGTTGATCGCCATCGTGTAGCAGGTGACGGTTGACGCCGACCCGAGCATCACGAGGATCGCGACGAGCTCACTCTTCCGGAAGCCGAGACGGATAGCGAGCGGAAGAAACAGGCCGACAAAGCCGAAAAGCTTCATGACAGTCGCGGCCGCTGCCGGCTTTAGCACCTTCCGGAAGCTGCTGAAGCGGAACGCGCCTCCCATGGCCATGAGGCCCATCGGCGTCGCGACTCTCGCGACATTTTCCGTCGTCTTGTCGAGAATCGCCGGAAATGGAAGGCCGAGGACCGACCAGAGGAGTCCCGCGAGAATGCCGAGGATAATCGGGTTGGTCGCAACTCCCTTCAGGATCTTAAGGACCATGGCGGGCGTCAGCTTATTTTTCCGGCCGTCCTCCCCCTCTGCCGTCAGCATCAGCACGATCACGGCGAAGATATTGTAGAGCGGCACGGTGCCGATGATCATGAGCGGGGCCATGCCTGAATTTCCATAGATATTTGAAATGAACGCAATGCCGAGAATGGCGGCGCTGCTCCGGTAGGACGCCTGAATAAATTCGCCCTTCATGCCGCGGTTCTTAAGCGGAATCGCGATGAGAAATGCGATAAAGATCGAAAGGAGCGTCACGACCGCGCAGAATACGACATACCGCCCGTCCCAGGCCTTCGAGAAGTCCTCCGTCGCAAGGTCCCGGAACAGCATGACCGGGAGCGGGATCAGGAACACGAAGGTGTTCATTTTGCTGACGAAATGGTCGTCAAATATGCCGAGCTTCCGGAACAGTCCGCCCAGGACGATCATGAGAAAGACCGGAACGGTCGCATTTAATGAAAATACAAGATCAGCCATGATTTCTCCCTGCAGGAAAACCTGCGCATAAAAATGCCGCAGCCCTTGGCTGCGGCGATGAAAAATCGGGGTAACAAGATTCGAACTTGCGGCCTCTCGGCCCCCAGCCGAGCGCGCTACCAGACTACGCCATACCCCGATAACCGTACCTTCTGATTATGAAGGTACGGAAACCTTTTGTCAACCTTGAAAATGAATTCACTCAGACATTTTCCGCGACCGAATAGATCAGGTTCTTTGAATCCTCCCAGCCGAGGCACGGGTCCGTGATCGAACGGCCGTAGACGCCCTCTCCGATCTTCTGATTGCCTTCCTCGATATAAGACTCAACCATCAGGCCCTTGACCATCCGGCGCACCTCATCGGAATGATTCCGGCTGTGCATGATCTCGCCCGCGATGCGGATCTGCTCCTTGAACTGCTTGCCGGAATTGCTGTGGTTCGTATCGATGATAATCGCGGGATTCTCAAGTCCCTTCTCCAGGTACATATCAGACACGAGCTTCAGTTCCTCGTAGTGGTAATTCGGCATGTTCTGTCCGTGCTTTGTGACGGAGCCGCGGAGGATCGCATGGGTCAGCGGATTTCCCTTCGTCTTGATCTCCCAGTTCCGGTAAATGAACATCTGCGGCGCCTGTGCGGCCACAATTGAGTTCAGCATGACGCTGTAATCGCCGCTCATCGGGTTCTTCATGCCGACCGGGATGTCGACGCCGCTCGCGACGAGCCGGTGCTCCTGGTCCTCGACAGACCTCGCGCCGACTGCCACATAGGAGAGCACGTCGTCCATGAAGGAGTGGTTCTCCGGATAGAGCATCTCGTCCGCCGGTGTGAGGCCCGACTCCGTGATGACCTTGATGTGCATTTTCCGGATTGCGATGAGGCCGGCCAGAAGGTCCGGCTTCTTCTCCGGATCGGGCTGATGAAGCATGCCCTTGTAGCCCTTGCCTGTCGTTCTCGGCTTATTGGTGTAGACGCGCGGGATGACAAGCACTCTGTCCTTCACGTCTTCAGCGACCTTTGCGAGCCGCACCGCGTAATCGACGACGGCGTCCTCTCTGTCGGCCGAGCACGGACCGATGATCATCAGGAAGCGGTCGTCCTTTCCTGTCAGGATGTCCGCGATCTCGCGGTCTCTCTGTTTCTTGATCTCACGGTATTTCTCCGGAAGCGGAAACTCCGCCTTGATCTCGTCCGGTTCCGGCATCTCACTTACAAATTCAAAACTCATTTTTCTCTCCTGTTGAAGCTTTATTTCTGTCCGTCTTCCGCCGGATACTGAACACCCTCCGGCAGGACCTTTGTGCAGGTCAGCGCGAGCGACCCGGGGCCGATATGGCAGGCAATGCTCAGCGGCAGCTGATCGAGATGGATGTCGTAGTTCGGGAAGACCTTCTTCGTCTCCTCCATGAACTGCTGCGCCGCCTCAAAATTCTGCGTGTGCGCCATACCGATCCAGCAGTTCGGATGCTCCGGATCGAGGCCGCCGAATTCATTGACTCCGTCCATCACGGCATTGGTCATAATCTTCTTTGCCGCCTTGATGCCTCTGCATTTGGAATAGGCGTCCAGCTTCTCGCCCTGAATCTGAAGCACCGGCTTGAGATTGAGAACGGTTCCGATCATCGCAGCCGCCGGCGTAACACGCCCGCCCTTCTTCAGATATTTCAGGGTATCGACCATGATATAAATGTGGGACTCAAACTTTGTCTCTTCCAGTCTCTTCTTGATCTCCGTTGCCGAAGCGCCGTTTTCGGCCATCACCTTCGCGTCGAGCGCAGACTGTCTCTGCGTGACGGAAATTCTCTGGTTGTTGACGACCTGGACCTTCCCGTCGAAATCCTCAGCGTAGATCATCGCGCTCTGGCAGGATCCGGAGAGGCCGCTCGACATCGGAATGTAGACGAGCTCGTCGTACTCCTTCAGCGTCTTCTTCCAGAGATCAATGACGTCTCCGGCGGACGGCTGCGAGGTCGAGACGTCCGCCCCTTCCTTCAGCATCTGATAAAACTGATCATACGCGAGATCGACATGCTCCTTGTACTCTCTTCCATTCACGATCACGGGCATCGGAAGCATAATAATGCCATGCTCCTTCGCGTCTTCCGGAAGCATGCCGCAGTTTGAATCGACTACTATAGCTGTTTTCATATTCTTCCCTTCGGATAAATGTTCATTAAGCCCGTTCCGCGTGACGGGACGGATTTCCGGCCTGCTTCCACCCCTGCAGGTCAGCATTCAATGTAAAGTTTAACATAAAAAAAAGCGCCGGACAACCTCCTGAGGCAATCCGGCGCAATATGGGCCGCTGTTTAGTTACTGTTCACTCGCCATCCAAAGTCGCATGCTTTGCGAATATCAGGGCGGTGCAGCCAGTGACGAGTTACTCGTTCTGCGCGTTAATATAGTTCACAAGTCCCTGCGCGTCGATGATTTTCTGCATGAACGGCGGGAACGGCTGAGCCTTGTAGCTCTTGCCCGTCGTGTGGTCCGTGATAACACCGGTATCAAAGCTGACCTCCACGTCATCTCCGTCCTGAATTTCGCGGGACGCCTCCGGGCACTCCATGATCGGAAGGCCGATGTTGATTGAGTTGCGGAAGAAAATGCGGGCAAAGGTCTCCGCGATCACGCAGCTGACGCCCGCCGCCTTGATTGCGAGCGGCGCGTGCTCACGTGAGGAGCCGCAGCCGAAATTCTTTCTGCCGACCATAATGTCGCCCTTGTGGACTCTCTTCGTAAATGTCGGATCGATGTCGACCATGCAGTGGGTCGCAAGCTCCGCCGGGTCCGTGCTGTTCAGATAGCGGGCCGGGATGATGACGTCCGTATCAATGTTGTCGCCGTATTTAAAAACTGTTCCATGTGCATTTTCCATAATCAGAGATCCTCCGGTGAAGAAATCGTGCCTGTGACCGCAGAAGCCGCGGCAACTGCCGGGCTCGCGAGATAGACTTCCGATGTCGTGTCGCCCATGCGGCCGATGAAATTGCGGTTTGTCGTGGAGACGCATCTCTCATGCGCCGCAAGAATCCCCATATAGCCGCCGAGACACGGACCGCAGGTCGGCGTAGAGACGACCGCATTTGCCTCGATAAATGTCTGAAGAAGTCCTTCCTTCATGGCCTCGAGATAGATGGCCTGCGTCGCCGGGATCACAATGCAGCGGAGACCCTTCTTTACCTTCCGGCCCTTCAGGATCTCAGCCGCCTGACGAAGATCGCTGATACGGCCGTTCGTGCAGGACCCGATGACGACCTGATCGATCGCGATCGGCTCTGCCTTTCTGATCTCAGACATGGTGTGTGTATTTTCCGGAAGATGCGGATAAGAGACGGTCGACTCAAGCGTGCTGAGGTCAATCGTAACCTCTCTCTCGTACTCTGCGTCCGGATCTGCCTCGTAAATGACAGGCGTCTTCACGGAGTGTTCCTTCATATAGGCCATGGCCTTGTCGTCAACCGGGAAGATGCCGTTCTTTGCGCCAGCCTCAATCGCCATATTTGCGATTGTGAACCGGTCGTCCATGGAGAGCTCGCTGATGCCGTCGCCGACAAACTCAAGTGACTTGTAGAGCGCGCCGTCGACGCCGATCTCGCCGATCAGATGAAGAATCACATCCTTGCCGGACACATACGGACGGAATTTTCCGGTCACATTGACGCGGATCGCGGCCGGTACCTTGAACCAGGCCTTGCCTGTCGCCATGCCGGCAGCCATATCGGTCGAGCCGACGCCTGTCGAAAATGCGCCGAGCGCACCGTAGGTGCAGGTATGTGAGTCAGCGCCGATCACGAGATCGCCCGCGACAACAAGCCCCTTCTCCGGAAGGAGTGCGTGCTCGATGCCCATCTCGCCGACATCGTAGTAGTTCGTGACATCGTGTGCCTTCGCGAATTCGCGGACGCACTTACAGTTCTCTGCGGACTTGATGTCCTTGTTCGGGATGAAATGGTCCATCACGAGCGCAATTTTGTCCTTATCAAAGACATCCTTCACCGTCATCTTATCCATCTCGTGAATAGCGACTGGGGATGTGATATCATTGCCGAGAACAAGGTCCAGCTTTGCTTCGATCAGCTGCCCCGCCTCGACGGAGTCAAGACCCGCGTGGCTTGCGAGGATCTTCTGAGACATGGTCATTCCCATAATTAGTAACCTCCTGTTTCGCGGGCAGTGCCCGCCTGTATGGATACCGGATCAGTATCCATAATAATAGTACGACGCTCCTCTGGTAAATCCAAGTACAAGAAGAATAAAAACAAGCAGAATGATCAGAGAAAGAACGACGCCGATAATCCCCGTCACGAGGCCTGCCGTCGTTGTTCCCGACTGTTCTCCGCGTCTTCTGGCAACCGCCGAGCAGGCAATGCCGATGATACCGAGGATCAGTCCCAGAAATACGGAAAATGCTGCCGGAATCGAGATGATCCCGCAGATCATGCCGATAATGCCGAGAGTCTCCGGATTTCCTCTCTGCTCTGCGGGCACCTGTCTGTGATAGGCCTCCTGCGGGTCGCGGCCCGCCGTGTTCTGCCAGTACGCGTCAGCCTGGTTCCGATCGCCGTACTCCTGGTTCCCGCGGTCATAGGTCTGCTGTGGACTTCCGTATTCCGCCTGCTGGTTCGCATAGGCACATTTTTCGCCATCCTCTTTCTGCGAATCGCCCGCAGCATACTCCGTGCGGAACGCCTCGCGCCGCTTCGCGGCTGCCTCCGCCGGATCCTCAATGGAGCTGTGTTCATTTTCGTCCATAAAATTCATCCTTAAATGAACAGCCCCATAAATGTTTGACCATCTATGGGGCTGAAAAAACCTGTGCACCGTATTAGTTGTTGACAAGCTTGTCTTCCTCAGACCAGCTGTACAGAGCACGGATCTGTCTGCCGACTTCCTCTGACGGATGCTCGGAAGCGATCTTGCGAAGAGCCTTGAAGTGTGCCTGGCCACCAGCAGAGCTCATGTCAAGCAGGAAGTCCTTTGCGAATGTACCATCCTGGATATCGGAAAGAACCTTCTTCATAGCCTTCTTTGTATCCTCTGTGATGATCTTCGGACCTGTGATGTAGTCACCATACTCAGCTGTGTTGGAGATAGAATATCTCATGCCAGCGAAGCCGGACTCATAGATGAGGTCGACGATCAGCTTCATCTCATGGATGCACTCGAAGTATGCGTTACGCGGATCATAACCAGCCTCGCAGAGAACCTCGAAACCAGTCTGCATAAGCTTGACAACGCCGCCGCAGAGAACGCACTGCTCACCGAAGAGGTCAGTCTCAGTCTCTGTTCTGAATGTTGTCTCAAGGATACCAGCGCGAGCTCCGCCGATTGCAGCGCCATAAGCGAGTGCTCTGTCAAGAGCCTTGCCTGTAGCATCCTGCTGAACAGCGACGAGCATCGGTGTGCCCTTGCCTGCAAGGTACTCAGAACGAACTGTGTGGCCCGGAGCCTTCGGAGCGATCATTGTGACATCGACATCCTTCGGCGGGATGATCTGATTGAAGTGAATGTTGAAGCCGTGAGCGAACATAAGCATATCGCCAGCCTTGAGGTTCGGAGCGATATCCTTCTTATACATATCAGCCTGAAGCTCATCGTTGATGAGGATCATGATGATGTCTGCCTGCTTTGCAGCCTCTGCTGCTGTGTAGACCTTGAGACCCTGAGCCTCAGCCTTAGCCCAGGACTTGGAGCCCTTGTAGAGACCGACGATGACATCATAGCCGGAATCCTTGAGGTTCAGCGCATGTGCATGGCCCTGAGAACCATAGCCGATAACGGCGATCTTCTGGCCTTCCAGTAAAGACGGATCACAATCTTCCTGATGATACAGTTTTGCTTCTGCCATAATAATATGACTCCTCTCGTAAAAATATTACAGAACTTGTCTGCGTGTTCTCGCACGACAATCATGTGAGAACAATATGTAAATACCCGAGGCTGCTTCACGCATAAACGCCCCGCGGATCCGGGTAGTTACTAACAAATGAAAACTACTTCTGCTGCGGTTGCTGTCGTCTCAATAATACCGGACGTCCTCAGCGCCGCGCGTCAGTCCTGTAATTCCTGTACGCGCCAGCTCAGCGATCTGATAATCACTCAGCATATCAAGCAGCGCGGAAAGCTTGGACTGTGAACCGGTCAGCTCGATGATCAGGGAATCCTTCTGGACGTCGACGATATTCGCGCGGAAAATATTCGCGATATCGGTAATATCACGTCTGTTGCGGACATCAGCCATGACCTTGACGAGAATCAGCTCTCTGTCAACAGAGGATCCGGGCTGAAGGACCTTGACGTCTCTTACGTCCTCCTGCTTTCTGAGCTGAGCCAGAATCTGGTGGAGCACAAGCTCATCACCGCGGCTCACAATTGTCATACGGGAAATATTAGGATTGGCAGTGACACCGACTGTCAAAGAGTCGATGTTGTAGGCTCGTCTTGAAAAGAGGCCTGCAATGCGTGATAGAACGCCGGATGTATTATCGACGAGCAGAGATAAAATAATTTTATCCATCTTCGGATCGTTGCCTCCATTTCAAAAGCGATTGAGTTCATTATAGAACGAAATCTTCATTTGTCAAACCATTTCCGGTCAAAAAAATGCCTATTTTCAGGGGCGTTCACAGTTTTTTCACATTCAGCCCGAAAAACGGCCGGAAATGCGTTGCGCGTTTCCGGCCGTTTTTGAATGAAAATGACTTATTCATGACAGACCCGCGATCAGGCCTAGAAATTTCACTGCATTTTTCCTATACTTCGTCGTCGAGACAATACCCGCGATCATGTCCTCGTCAGAGGATGCGGCATACGTTTGCCAGACAGAAGAAGAGCCGAGGTCAATTCCGTAGTCAAGCTTCTCTCCCTTCGCCGTTCCGTCGAACGAGTCATCATCGGACTCCTGATACCCGGCCGCGGCAAACAGCTGACCTGACAGCGCATTCCACTCCTCATCAGAGAGCACATCATCAAGACTCAGGAAATAGCCATTTCCGGCAAAGGACTCAAACTGGTCCCTCGGGCAGATAATGACGTCGATCGCGTTATTAAAAGAAAGCACACTCGCGATGGCCGTATCCTGCGTATTGGAGGAACTGAGCCCGCTTCGGATCAGGACCTCTTCTCTCTTGCCTGCACCCAGAAGCTTTTCCACCTTCGCCGTCAGCGCGTCAGAGGCATCGTCTCCCAGATACTGATCATAGACATAGACCGTCAGAATATCCTTCGTCTGCGGGCGCACAAAATTCCAGATAAGGAGAGCTGCCACTGCACAAATCCCGGCGATAATCACCGTCCGCAGGAGATAATAATCCTTGAAGAAGCCGAGCTTCTGCCCGAACGTCATCGTCCTGAAGCGCTTTTTATTCTCTTCCCTCTGTCTTCTGAACTCCTCACTCTCCATCCGCAGACCCCTCTCGCACACAAAAATACAGTTATCACAACGATCCACCCAGACAGTCCCCAGTAGATTCCGGCAGAACCCTGCCCGGCGGACACATCAGGCATACTTAAAACATATCGTTTTCAGTATAACACGAACATAGGTCTGTACCCACCTGAAATTACTCAGGTCGAATCTGAAAGCGCGGGGCGTCATGAGCTCCGATTAGAAACCTTGGGTGCAGGAGGCGATATCAGGAACGGTGGAGGGCGTTGAAATCAGAGTCTCACTCTGATTTGCCGCTTCAGGAAGTCATTGCTCCTCTTCGGAACCTGGGTGCAGGAGGCAATATCAGCTACGTTGGAGGGCGTTAAGTGGAGGAGCCCGAAAATCACCCTGAGGAGCCGCAGGCGACGAAGGGAAGTTGAGGGGGACGGAACGTGCCCGACAACGTACTGATATCTGCCCCTGCTCCAGACCACTATGCGGAGCAAGGCCAGGAATCAAAGTCTGCCCGACAACGTCCTGATATTCGCCCCTGCTCCAGACCAATATGCGGAGCGAACCCCACTCCCGCGCTTACAGATTTGCCGCCCCGATCAGGCCCGCCTGGCTCCCGAGCTCCGCGACCGTGATCTCCGGCAGTGTGCCGCTCGCGCCTCCGAACGCGTCCGTAGAAATCATCTCCCGCAGAGGCTCGAGCATATCCGCGGCATAGGCGGAGATCGCGCCGCCGAGAACGACGAGCTGCGGACGGAACATATTCACGATATTCACGATGCCGGTTCCGAGCATCTGCTCATACTGCTCGACGACCTCCTGCATCGCGACATCGCCGCCCTTCGCCCTCGCGAAAATATCTCCGAGAGCGACCGTCTCTCCGGCCGCCTGCTCCGCTGCCTTCAAAAGAGCCGGCACAGACGCATAGGCCTCGAGGCACCCTCTGCGGCCGCAGGTGCACGGCCGACCATTCACGCGGATTACCTGATGGCCGACCTCGCTGCCGCCCATGACACCGCCCTCGAAAATGTGACCGTTCAGAATAATGCCGCCTCCGACGCCGTTTCCGAGCGTGAACATGACGACATCGCTGAAGTCCTTGCCCGCGCCGGCGACCGCCTCGCCCATCGCGGCGCAGTCAGCGTCGTTTGCGATGCGCACCGGGCACGGAATAACCTTGCCGAGCTCCTTCACAAGCGCAACATTCTCCCAGCGGATATTGTTCGAGTAGATAACCTTTCCGGCTCTCCGGTCGATCGTTCCCGGGACACCGACACCGACGCCGATGCACTGGTCGAGCGGCACGTTCTGCTCCTTCAGGAGATCAAGCGTCTGCTGCGCGACCTCGTCGATGATTTCCTTTGCCGGGCGCTTCGGCTCCGTCGGGAAGGACTGCGACGCAATCAGCTCATTCTGGTCATTCACGAGACCGATCTGAGTCTCTGAGCTTCCAATCGTGATGCCGACGCGGACCGGATTCGCCTTCTCGCGGATTGTCGTAAGAAGAGCATCGCATGTTCCCTCGATCTGCCAGTCGCCGCTGCCCGCGGAAATGAAGAAGCTGTCGCCCTTCTTGTAGTCCAGCTTCTCTCCCTGGCATGTAATCGTTCCTTTGCCGTCCAGGATCAGAATGCTGAGGAAGGATGTGTCCTTCACCGTTCCCTGCGTGCGGTACGTAAGATTGCCGTCAAGATTCAGCTTATCGACCGTAAAGTAGTCGCAGTCCGCGACGTGCGGATAACTCGAGCCCCTCCGGACGATCGGGACGCGATTCGTGACCGCGAGCGCCTTCTCGATGTGAAGGTCTCTCTTCTTTCCGTCCTTGCCGACGCGGCCGTAGTCGTACACGCGATAGGTGACATTGGAATTCTGCTGAATCTCGGCAATGAGGATTCCCTTACCGATCGCGTGCAGCGTGCCGGACTCAATAAAGAGCGCATCGCCCTTCTTGACCGGAACTGCGTTCAGAACCTCAAGGAGCGTATCATCCTTGATCCGCTGCGCGAACTCCTCCTTTGAGATTTCTCTCTTGAAGCCGTAGTACAGGAATGCGCCCGGCTCGGCGTCCATCACATACCACATCTCCGTCTTGCCGTACTGTCCCTCGTGCTGCAGCGCAAAGCTGTTGCCCGGGTGGACCTGAACGGACAGGTTCTCCTTCGCGTCGATGAACTTTGTCAGAATCGGGAAGTCACGGAATCTCCTGCAGTGTGTCCCGAGCACCTGACGGCCCTCGCCGTCGATGTATTCCCTGAGCGTTTTTCCCGCATACGGCCCGTTCACAACCGTCGACGGTCCGTCCGGATGGCAGGAGAGCACCCAGGCCTCCGCGCAGACGTCTCCATCATACTGAACACCGAACTCATCGACCAGTCTGTGGCCGCCCCACAGGTAGTCCTTGCAGGCCGGCTTTAACTTCAATATTCCCATCATATCCTCCGCTGTCAAATACCCTGCTGCAATGGCTGAACACGTGTCCAGCCGTCTTCTTGCTCAACGGGATATCCGCGATATCCCGCCATGTCATTTTCATCGCACACGTCTCACCTTCCGGCATCCTCCGCCAGGATCCGGACCATCACCGCGCCGAAGTCCATCTCCGGCCGCTTAAGGAGAAGGCCCGCATGCATCAGCGTATCCCCGCCGAACGTGCCGGCATCAGTCTCCTTAAGCTTTGCTCCTGTGATATCTTCGATCATGAGTGTGTACCTTCTGTCCGGATCAAGCCCCTTGAGTCGAATCCTACGGCTCTTTGCATTCGGCACATAGAGTCCCTGCACATACAGGAAGAATCCCGTCTTCTTATCCTTCGCCATCACGCAGACCGCATCCCACTCGTGGTTCTTCCGGAACGAGGCAATCCGGTAGAGATCGCCCTTCTGGATGAGCGGCCGAATCGTTTTATACAGGGAGATCTGCGCCGGTATCGCGCGTCTCTCATTTTCCGGGATCTTCGTGATGTCGAGCTCGTAGCCGAACGTTCCCGTCATCGCCATGAGGGCGCGCGTCGCAAACGGCACCACGCGCTTTGAGATGTCATTCGGCGACTTGCACACATGCGCTCCCATCGTCGACAGGGGATAGAGAAGCTCCGTCCCCTCCTCGATGCTGAGGCGCTCGATCGGGTCCATGTCGTCCGAGCACCAGATCTGCGGGCTGTAGTAGAGCATGCCCGGATCAAAGCGCGCGCCGCCCGATGAGCAGTTCTCAATCAGAAGCTCCGGGAACTCGCTGACGAGCCGCTCCTGGATCGAGTAGAGGCCCAGCACATGTCTGTGCCAGATCTCTCCCTGGCGGTCCGCCGGAAGATACTCGCTGCCTGCATCCGTCAGCGGCCGGTTCATGTCCCATTTGAGGTAGGCGATATCATACTTCCGGAGAAGCGCTGCGATCGACTCGAAAATGAAATCCGTGACGGCCGGGTTCGAGTAATCGAGCACCCATTGGTCGCGGCAGAGCCCCGGCTCTCTTCCCTTCAGATGAAGGACCCAGTCGCTGTGCTTCCGAAAGAGCTCCGAGTCCTTCGAGATCATTTCCGGCTCAAACCAGAGGCCGAACTTCATGTGGCGCCTTAATAGAGCGTTGATCAAGGAGCGCATGCCGTCCTTCTCTTCCGGACTTTTCTCATTTGACAGACCGCCTGCCATCCCACTTTCCGGCTCCGTCTCATGGACCGGATGAATTTTCTTCTCGTTGACGGTCCAGTCACCAAGCCCCGACGACGGCTGGTCGCGGTGCGAGCCGAACCATCCGTCGTCGCACACGAGCATATTGATGCCGAGGCGCGATGCCTCATCGGCGATGCTGACCAGCTTGTCGGAGTCGAAGTCAAAATACGTCGCCTCCCAGTTGTTGATGAGGATCGGCCGCTCGCGGAACTGCCACGGACTCCGGATGAGATGGTTTCTGTAGAAGTCATGGAGCGTCCTCGACATGCCGCCGAGCCCTGTGTCCGAGTAAACGAGCACCGCCTCAGGCGTATCAAACGCAGCTCCCGGCTCCAGCTTCCACTCAAACGTCTCCGGATGAATGCCCATGACCATACGGATCTGATCAAACGGGTCCTTCTGCACTTTTGCGAGGAAATTCCCGGAATATACAAAATGCATGGCGTAGACCTCGCCGCTGTCCTCACCGCAGTCTTCAGATAGAACCGCGATAAACGGCTGCGTGCTGTGCCCACACTCGCCGCGGAGCGCCTCGGCGCTGACGCCGCCGGAGCCGATCTCCTGCGTGCTGATTCTGTGCTCTCTGGCCCAGGTCCCTGAGAACGTGAGCGCCCGGAAATTTCTTCCCTCATCCTCGATGTGGAGACACGCGCTGAGCGCCCGCTCGAGAAAGACAGGCTGCTCTGCCCGGTTCACGATCCGCGCCGACCGGACAATAACGTCCGCATCGGCAAAGACTGAGTACCTGAGGAACACGGAGAGATGCTCGTGCTCATCTGCAAGCTCAATGACGAGCGTCTCGCATTTTTCTCCGAAAGAGGCCGGAAGAGCCGGAAGAGCCGGCTTCTCATGAAGAATTTCATAAGACTGATAGACGAGCTCTGTTCCGCGCTGTCCGTCTTCATTTTTCACATCGAGGCATGCCTCGCGGAAATCGCCCATGCCAAAGCACGAGTACTCCGGCTGCGCCGTCCCGAAGTATGAGACCTTCTCGGCGGGATTCACGGACGGAACATAGGGGTTCTCCCCGCAGCGCGTGAGCGCCATGAGATCCGTATCTGAAATCCTGCCGCCAAAATGCACGTGGACGAGATATTTCCCGTCCACAACTGCCATCGCGTAGCTCGTGTGCTCCGTATCGAGGCGGAAGACGCCATGCGTCTTATCTGCTGTAATCATCGTCTGCCTTTCCTTTCCTATGCTGTCAGCCGGCATGTGTCACGGGCCCTGAACCGGCCTGTTCAGTCGATATTGCCCATCGCCTCAAGGTCATTCATCAGCTTTTTCAGCTTCTCTGCAGAGTCCGACGGTCTCGCGCAGCACCACGCGCCGTTGTCAAGCTCATAGTAGAGCACGTTCGACACAGGAAGCGTAAGGCGCGTCTCCTCGCCCGTCGCCGCGTCCGTCCGGATGCCGCTCTTATAATCGCGGACAGCGAGCATGCGGTTTCCGCCGAGCGTCTCCGCCGGATGCTCCCGCATATCGGTCATGATCCGGCTGATCTTCTCCGCGCCGTCTCTTCCCTTGAATGTGAGCGCTGTGAGGCCCTCTCTGTAATAGCCGTACTTCTTGTACAGCTCCTCCATCGCGTCGATCAGTGTCATGCCCTTCGCTCTGTAAAATGCAGCCAGCTCGGCCAGCATCATGACTGCCGCGCACGCATCCTTGTCCCTCGCGTAGGTTCCCGGCAGGCACCCATAGCTCTCCTCA
>OMYS01000075.1 GCA_900315305.1 uncultured Eubacteriales bacterium | reverse complement strand
AATGAAAGCGGAGGACCACCGCGAGGAGCTCTTCCATGTGATGCGGAAGGCTGTCCGGCGCGATCATGTGCGCACGGAGGTCGTCGACCTCACGGGCCTCGGGATCCTTGAGATGACGCGCCAGAAGACGTCGCGGCCGCTTGCAGACGTTTTGGGAAAATAAATTGCCTTAGAGCTGAATACGGAGCGAGCCTGTACCGCGTTTGAAACATCCTTGCCAAATCATATGATCATGGTAAAATAGTACAAAGTGATATACGAATCTCATGTGAGGGATGAGAGGGTCTATGGGGGATTTTTTTAAAAAGAGACGCAAAGAAAAGGAGGAGTACACGAAGGTTACCTTTCGTGACAAATACAAGAAGGGGCACAGCGGCGCGGGAAAGGTTGTCCGCATCGTCCTGTCCGTTCTTCTGATTCTCTTCCTGGTATGCGCCATATTCATATACGCGAAGCTGAAGGAGATCCAGCGGGTCAGCGATGATATCCCGCGCGTCTCTCCCGACAGCGAGACCTTTGACAACGAGGGAAATACAGGGTCCGATACGATCGACCCGGACGAGATCACATGGGATAAGCCGGACGGCGTCATCTATGACAAGGATATCCGGAACATCCTCCTCATCGGCCAGGACGCAAGGCCGGGGGAGAGCCGGGCGCGGTCCGATGCGATGATCATCTGCAGCATCAATACAAAGACGAAGAAGATCACGCTCTGCTCGGTCATGCGTGACCTCTACGTGCCAATTGAGGGCTACAGCGACAACCGCATCAACGCGGCCTACCAGTACGGCGGCATGGAGCTCCTCGATGACACGAACGATCGAGAAGTGCCTCGGCATTCCGATCGACGGCAACGTCGAGGTGAACTTCGAGGGCTTTATCAACGTCATGTCCAAAATCGGGAATATTGATATCGAGCTCAATCAGGACGAGGTGAACTACTTTGCGCAGACCAATCCTGACTGGGGCCTCAAGGTCGGCGTCAACGCACTGACGCCGGAGCAGGCGCTCGCCTATGCGCGCCTCCGCCACGTCGGCAAATCCGACTGGGAGCGGACGGACCGGCAGAGAAGAGTCCTCATGTCCGCATTCAACAAGGTGCGCCAGGGAGGCATCGCAGAGGTTCTCAGTATCGCGAACAAGTCACTTCCGTATCTGACGACCGATATGACTGATACGAAGATCCTGTCCTACGTCACGAAGGTGATCACCGGCGGCATGACGCTCGGAGAGCAGTACCGCTGCCCGTTCGAGGGAACCTACACGGAGCAGACGCTCCGGAAGGGCATGGAGGTCCTGGTTCCGGACCTTGCAGCAAATGCGAAGCAGATCCAGATGGACCTGTACGGAAGAACCATTGTAGGAAATACAGAGAGCACATCTTCTGACACGGCCTCAGCCGGTCAGTAAGAAATATATCATTTATTTTGACAGAGGGGAGTCTTGCAAATGGAACAGAAAAAGTCTGGCATTAAGTATCCGCTTCACGGTGCGGTCGCCGTTGCCTTCTGCGACGGAATTCTGATCGCATTTTCCTATTGGGTCGGGTTGCTCGCCCGCTATGATTTCACATTTTCGAGCATCGCACGGAGCGCCGTCAGGGACCACGCCATCTATGTCCTGTTTGTGGTCGCGGCGTCTCTCATCATCTACTATATCTTCGGCTTATACGGCAACGTCTGGCGCTACGCCGGCGTCGTCGAGGTCGAGCAGGCCGTCAAGGCGTATATCATGCTGGTGCCGGTCCTGCTTGGGCTTTGGATCGTGTTGCCGCTTGAGGTGAGCCGCGCGGCCATCTTCGTCGGCTACGTTCTGTCCTTTCTTTTTTCATGCGGCATCCGCCTGTCCTACCGCTTCTACTGCCGGAAGGCTTCAGAGAAAAAGAAAAATGAAGAGGCAACCGAGAACATCATGATCATCGGCGCCGGCGCCGCGGGTCATCAGCTCGCGCGGGAATTTGGCACGAGCACCCACTTAAACGGCAGGGTCCGCTGCTTTATCGACGATAATCCGGCGCTCATCGGCAAGAAGATGGACGGCATTCTCGTCGCAGGCGGCCGCCACACGATTGCGGAAAATGCAGTCCGCTATGACATCGACCGGATCTGCTTTGCGATTCCGTCGGCGTCAGCGAAGGTAAGAAGCGAAATGCTCGACCTCTGCAGGGCGACAAGCGCAAAGGTGCAGGTCCTTCCCGGCATCTACCAGCTGGTCGAGGGAGACGTCCACGTCTCGCAGCTGCGCGACGTCGAGGTGACGGACCTCCTCGGGCGCAAGGAAATCAGGGTCAACAACGACGAGATCTTCCGCACGCTTCACGGAAAACGCATCCTTGTGACGGGCGGAGGCGGCTCCATCGGGTCCGAGCTCTGCCGTCAGATCGCAAAGGCCGGGCCGGAATGCCTTGTCATTTTTGATATCTACGAGAACAATGCCTACGCCATCCAGCAGGAGCTCCGGCATCTCTATCCGGACCTGAATCTCGTGACGATCATCGGCTCTGTCCGCGACTATGACCGCATATTCGGCGTCATGAACAAGTATAAGCCGGACTGCGTCTTCCACGCGGCCGCGCACAAGCATGTGCCGCTCATGGAGGACAGCCCGAATGAGGCGGTCAAGAACAACGTATTCGGCACATGGAACACGGCGAGAGCTGCCGGAGAGACCGGCGTCTCGATGTTCCTGCTGATCTCTACGGACAAGGCGGTCAACCCGACGAATGTCATGGGCGCGACAAAGCGCATCTGCGAGATGATCGTCCAGGACATGAACCGGCGCTACGCGGGTACCCGGTATGTCGCCGTCCGCTTCGGAAATGTCCTCGGCTCGAACGGCTCCGTCGTTCCGCTCTTTAAGAAGCAGATCGCGGAGGGCGGTCCGGTCACCGTGACGGACAAGAACATCATCCGCTACTTTATGACGATTCCGGAGGCCGTGTCCCTCATTCTGCAGGCCGCGCACTACGCAAAGGGCGGCGAAATCTTCGTCCTCGACATGGGAGATCCGGTAAAGATCGACGACATGGCGCGGCTCCTCATCCGCCTTTCGGGCCATGTGCCGGACGTGGACATCAAGGTCGTCTACACAGGGCTTCGTCCGGGCGAGAAGCTCTACGAGGAGCTCCTCTTGGATGAAGAGGGCATGACAGAGACAGAAAACAAGCGCATCTTCATCGGCCACCCGATTACTATGGACGATGCGGTCTTCGAGAAGCAGCTCGAGGGACTTAAGAAGGAAGCCGAGAAGAACTCGCCGCTCATCCGAGAGGTGATCATGGGCATCGTCGGCACCTACCACCCGGCGAAAAACAGCACAGCGGGGGCATCCGCCCATGTGGCGGCTATGTCCGCAGGACCTGCAGCCGGGACCCGGAGAAGCCGTACGCTGACACCGGGAAATGCCTACATGAAAAAATACGAGGACCTGAGAGGCAGGACCGGAGGGTATAATCCATGAGGCGGTTTTATGCGCTCTGCGTCAAGCGGTATCTGTCATCGCTCCTTGCCCTGCTGTTTCTCCTTTTGTTCTGGTGGGTCTATCTTCTCATTGCGCTTGCAATAAAGCTCGACAGCCCGGGGCCCGTCTTCTTCCGCCAGAAGCGGGTCGGCATCGGGAAGAGCTATTTTGAGATCTACAAGTTCCGCACGATGCGCGTCGATACGCCGCACGACGTTCCGACGCACCTCCTTGACGCGGACCGATATGTCACGAGGGTCGGCCGGTTCCTCCGGAAGCACAGCCTCGATGAGCTGCCGCAGATCTTCAACGTGCTGAGCCTTGACCCGAAGAAAAAAATGGTGTTCGTGGGACCCCGGCCGGCGCTCTGGAACCAGGACGACCTTATCGCCGAGCGCGACAAGTACGGGGCCAATGACGTCTACCCGGGCATCACGGGCTGGGCACAGGTGAACGGGCGCGATACGCTCGAGATCCCGGAGAAGGCAAGGCTCGATGGCTACTATGCAAGCCACGTAAGCCCGTTCCTTGACATGGAGTGCATCCTTAAGACATTTACAGATGTCTTCAGCGGCGAGGGCGTCGTCGAGGGCGGCACGGGCGCCATGAAGCGGGAACAGGCGGAGCATAGCGGAGAGCGGAAGCGGATTCTCATCATCACAAACCACTCCTACATGCTCTGGCAGTTTCGGAGAGAGCTGATTAAGTGTCTCCTTAAGGACTATGACGTCACGGCGGCCATGCCGTTTGTCGGCCACGAGGAGGACTTTAAAAGGATGGGCGTCCGCTGCATCCGGACGGATGTCGACAGACGCGGCACCGATCCTGTGAAGGACCTGCGCCTTATCGGGACGTACAAGAGGATACTTGCGGAAGAGAAGCCCGCCCTTGTTATCACGTATTCCATCAAGCCGAATATCTACGCGGGCTTCCTTTGCGGGCAGCGGGGCATTCCGTACTGCGCGAACGTGCAGGGCCTCGGGACAGCCTTTGAGTCCGCGGGACTTGCCGCATTTGTCAGTTTCTTATACCGCGCAGCGCTCCGGAAGGCGCGCACGGTCTTCTTTGAAAATGAAAAGGACGCGGAGCTTTTCCGAAAGAGGCACATCGTACCGGCCGGGAAGCTTCATGTTCTCCGCGGCGCCGGCGTGAACCTTGAGGCTTACCCGTATGTGCCGTATCCATCAAATAAAGCCGTGCATTTCCTCTACATCGGGCGGATCATGAAGGAGAAGGGAATGGATGAGCTCTTCTACGCGGCGGAGCGGCTCCATAAAGAGGGCTATTCCTTTATCCTTGATCTCGTCGGCTTCTACGAGGACTCATATGAAACCGCTGTCCGTCGCCTGGAAAATGAAGGCATCGCAAGGTTCCACGGCTTCAAGGAGGACCCGCGCCCGTACTACGCAGAGAGTGACTGCGTCGTCATGCCGAGCTACCACGAGGGCATGAGCAACGTGAACCTCGAGGCCTCCGCGACGGGGCGGCCCGTCATCACGACGTATATCCCCGGCTGCCGGGAGGCCGTCGACATGCCGGAGACCGGCATGCTCGTCCGCGTGAAGGATGAGGACAGCCTGTACCGCGCGATGAAGAAGTTCCTTGCGCTCTCCCCAAAGAGGCGCGAGAAAATGGGGAAAAATGCGCGGGCTAAGATGGAGCGCGAATTTGACAGAGAAGCGGTTGTCGGGGAGACAATCCGGGAAATCGGTCCGATATGACCCCTTGCTTTGGGGAGAAGCGGACCGGAAACTAAGAGGTGAAGATGTCAGGATACTATCTGATTTTGATATGGATCGCGGCCGTAGCGGTCTTTGCGTTCCTTGGGGGCGAGGGACTCAGACAGGAGGAAATGGTCGCCGGGAGGCGGAGAATCCGCTTTACGCCCGCCTTCGCGGTGGTCGCATTTCTGCCCGTAATTATCTGGGCGGGGTTCCGGCCACGCTTTGCTGATACGGGAGCCTATATGAGCATGTACAAAAAGGTGCCGGCATCGCTCGGCAGCCTTCCGTCCTATGTGGCATCGATCTCAAAGGACAAGGGCTTTGCGGCACTGACAGCCCTGATCCGCGCATTTGTCGGCTCCAACGTCCATATCTATTTTCTGGTTCTTGCCATCATTCAGGGGCTTCTGCTCCTTCATTTTTTCAGAAAATACTCTGAGGACTTTGTCTTCGCCCTGTTTCTTTTTGTTGCATCCACAGACTATTATTCGTGGATGTTCAACGGCATCCGCCAGTTCGTTGCGGTCACGATCTGCCTCGCATCGACCGGCTTTGTCCTGAAGAAGAAGTTTGCGCCGGCCATCATCCTCATCCTTCTGGCAGCCACGATGCATGCGTCCGCGCTCCTCATGATCCCCGTGATCTTCATCGTGCAGGGAAAGGCCTGGAACTTCCGGACGGTCCTCTTCATTCTGCTGAGTGTCGTCATCGTGTTTTACGTCGGACGGTTCACGAACCTTCTCGATACGCTTCTTTCCGACACGCAGTACAAGAGCGTCGTCAGCGATTGGAAAAGCTGGAACGACAACGGAACTAGCGCCCTTCGCGTCGCCGTCTATAGTGTGCCGACCGTTCTGTCCATCATCGGCCTTAGGTTTATACGCGAGGCGGACGA
>OMYS01000089.1 GCA_900315305.1 uncultured Eubacteriales bacterium | reverse complement strand
CGCGTTAAATGTATGCGACGTCACGACTGCCACGCAGTCAAAATCGCGCAGATCCAGATATTTCCGGTCAACCTGCGTGGCTTTTTCGACCGTCAGCACACGCTTCGCAGTCACAATGTTCTCGCCGAGCTCATGCTCCATGTACTGATAGACCGATTTCTCACAGATTTCCGGTGTGAGATCCTTCACAATCCGCGCAAGGAACCAGTTGTTGTCGAGAATGACAGGCCGCTCGTCAAAGAAGCGGACGCGCTGCGCGTAATAGACAGTTTCGCCGACATCAAAGCCGGTCCGCTTTGAAATCCTCTCGTCAACAGGAAATGTCGTGAACACCTCAACCTTTGTCCTATATGTCTTGTGGTTCCGCTCCGCGGCCTCGCGCATAGTCTCAATCGAACCCAGTGAGAATTCCTTCGAGCCGGCCTTTCCCTGGTAAATGACAATCACGCCCTTGCCGCGAATGCTCTGCACGTAGCCGATTTTCGCGAGCTCCGCGATTGCGCGCCGCACCGTATTGCGCGAGCAGCCGTATTTGTCGACGAGCTCAAACTCCGTGGGAAGAGTAGCTTCCGGGCGATATATTCCGTTCTCGATGCTGGTTTTCAAGTCATTATATATGATGTGAAATTTCTGTGCCGGCATAAAAATCTCCTGAAGTGCATAATACTAATTGTTGTCTGAACATTAACGTTAGCACATTCAGCCCGGAAAATGAACGCCTTCTCTCAAATTTATAGAAATTTTCGGAATGCCAGGTATCTGTAGCGCGTAGCAGTCTTAATGTTTCGGAAACTCTACTCGTCAGCCGATCCGTAGGGCTTCAGCCCAAAATCTAGCTTCACACCCTACACGTGTATCGCGTGTCAGGCCTCGACGCACCGAACCCCCTACTCACCGCCCGGATCGCAGGCCATATCAAAAAATCCCCCCGCTCAGTGCGGAGGGATTTCTCAATATGTCTTGTTTCAGAATACGATGACCGGTGTTCCGGTAGGTGTCAGTGAGTAGAATGTCTGCACTGCACTCAGCGGAAGGTTGATGCAGCCGTGTGAGCCGCTTGTCTTGTAGATGTCGCCGCCGAATGAGGATCTCCAGGAAGCATCGTGGAGCGCCTCGCCCGCATTGTAGAACATCGCGTAGTTGACAAATGAGCTGTAGCTGTTGTTCGGCCCGTGCATTGTGTAATTCGTGACCTTCCAGTAGACCTCGAACACGCCTGTATCGGACACTCTGTCCGGATCTGTCGCAAGACCGGAGACACACGCGGAGTCAGCCGCGAGCGCGCCGTTCACATACTCATAGACGTGCTGGTTCTGCAGATCGATCTCGATGTATGTACCGCCGAGGAAGTCCGACACGCTCTTCGCGAGTGAATACTCAGGATTAAATGTCGAGGACTGATGGTTCTGCAGGTCGCTCGCGATCGTATTGGCCGTCGTTGTCTGATCGATCTTGTAACCGACCGCGTCGTCAACCTTGATCGGTACGGACACTGTGCCGCGGTTCGTAGAATTGAATTCCATCGATCCGGTATCTGTATCATATTTGCTTGCCACATCCGCAATAAATGAAGCGCTGTCTGCGGAAATCGTGTCTGCGTCGATGCTGTAGTTTACACCGGTCACGGAAGAGCTGTCCTCCGTCTGGACGAGCCAGCTTCTTGTCGTCGAGCCGTCCAGCGTGATCGTGTCGCCGTTGTACATCGTGAGGTTGATCGTCGTCGCGAGAAATGCGTTCATATCATTGACCGACGCGACCAAGTTCTCGTCCGTGGATGTGACCGTCGGAAGTACGTAAAAATCGGAGTCATCCGTGAGGTCAAGCGTCGTCTTGCCGCTGCCGACCGCGTCCGTCACCTTGCCAAAGAAATCGTCGGTGTTAACTTCATTTCCGTTGACCTCAGGTACGATCGTGATCTGATTGTCGTCGCCGAGCTGCATGCCCGCGTTCTGCGGCATCGTGACATTTGCCGCATCGAGCTCCGGGAGCGATGTGAGATAGCTCTGCAGCGCTGCGGAATCATAGGAATAATTCTCACTGACCGTGTATGTCGACTTCTTGCCGAACACGCCTGTGATCCAGGCCGCGTTGTTCTGACTGTCGAGCACCTTCTGGATGCCGTCGTCCGGAACATAGGTGAGGCTGATCGAATTGCCGTCGAGCGTGTAGGACTGTCCGTCCGGAAGCTTGATGTCGAGCTTGTAATCCTCGACCTTGTCCTTGACGAGCTTCTCGACTTCTTCGACCGTCATGTCGCTGACATCGATGTCGTTGATCGTCGTTCCCTTGATGAACTTGGTCTCATAGGCCTTCGCTGTGATCGCATAGCCGCCGCCAACAACTGCAACGACGCCCAGTGAAATGAGTGAAATCAACAGGGCCTTATGGCTGTGTTTTTTTCCATGACGCGAATGATTTTTAGATGCGTTCATTTCCCTCTCTGCCTTTTTTATTGTCATCTGCAGGCCTCCGTCATGCCGATGCATGTTCCTCTGAAAAAACATCGTCATGATTTCGTCTTGCAAAATGAAATGATCATGCTACAATGGTATGGATTTCGAACTGAGTTTTATTATAATACTGTTTGGAAATAGCGCAAGGACGATTTTTTCATGTATCTGGTATTTTGGCAGATACCATGGAATTCGTTTATGAAAAGTTCACAAATACCGCCGCTGCATGCTTCTTCAGACCCTGTGCATTATATAGGAGGAAACACTTCCCGGCAGACCGTTTTGAAACAGGCAGACCGCCCTGCGGAGCTTTTATTTGTGGAATTTTCACAAATCGCATGGGAGTTTTATTATGACAGAAAAGGATCTTCAGAAATTCGGCAAATGCCCCTACGTCACAGCCCAGCGTCTTCTGCAGGGCAAGTGGTCTATCGTCATTCTGCACAATCTCGACGGCCACACGCTCCGCTTCAGCGAGCTGCAGAAGCTGATGCCATATGTAACAAATGCAACACTCTCTTCCCAGCTCAAGACACTCGAGCAGGAGGGCCTCATCCGCCGCTCCGGACTGGAAGAACAAGGCATCATGATACATCCGGGCATAAAAACGGAGCCTGCCGGCATCCGTCAGGATGATGCCGGCGCCGGATTTCAGGCCTCTGAAAGCGAGGTCGGCACCAGACCAGCAGGCCGCGAATCTTACCTGGCCGGCATCGATCTCGACGGCACGCTTTTAAATGACAGGAAATGCATTACGGAGCGGACGCGCGCGCTAATCCATGAGGCCACAGAGCTTGGCTGCGAGGTCGTTCCCGTGACCGGCCGTCCCTTCACGGGGTTGCCCGCGGAAATCCTTCACATGAAGGATATCCATTATGTCATCACGAACGACGGAACGATGATTCACCGGCTGAAGGCGGACAGAGGGCCGTTCAGCGATGAGCTGCTCTCTGAAACGACTGTTCAGAATTCGGCCCATGTGGATGCT
>OMYS01000071.1 GCA_900315305.1 uncultured Eubacteriales bacterium | reverse complement strand
ACACGGCCGCGCAGATGTGGTATACATCTGCGCGGCCTTTGCGTCTCAGCCTCCGAGCTCGATCATGCGGTCAATGCATTTTCTGGCATCGCGGATCGTGTCATCCGGGAGCGTAATCTCGTCGCCGCCGGTTCCTTCGACCGCGTGCAGGACATCGACGAGCGTCGTCATCTTCATGTTGTGGCACACGCACTCCTTCGAGAGGAGATAGAAGCTCTTGTCCGGGCAGTCAAACTGCAGGTGCTGGACGATGCTCGCTTCCGTGCCGATGATGAATTCCTTCGCGTCGGATTCCTTTGCGTATTTCATAATGCCTGTCGTGCTGCCGACATAATCCGCGAGGTCGACGACCTCCTTCAGACATTCCGGATGAACGAGAACGAGCGCGTGCGGGTGCATGGCCTTCATCATTTTTACATCGCGGGCCGTCATGCGCATATGCGTCGGACAGCCGCCCTTCATAAGATGAAGCTTCTTATCCGGGACCTGCTCCTGGTCACGACGACGTCGCAGACCGTCTTTAGCGAAGCGGTCGTATTGATATAGGCGACGAGCGGAAGGCCGGGATGGGCTTTCTTCATTTCCAGGGCCTGCTCGCGGTTAATCTGCATGGCCATCGGGCAGCCGGCGAGGGAATTGGCGAGCAGCACGCGCTTTTCTGGTGAGAGAATTTTGCATGTCTCGGCCATGAAGCGGACGCCGCACATGAGGATCGTCTTCTGCGGTGCCTTTGCGGCCTGTACGCTGAGACCGTAGGAATCTCCGATGTAGTCGGCGACCTCCCAGATGTCGTGACTCTGGTAGGCGTGCGCAAGAATGCACACATCCTTTTCTTTTTTCAGTTCGATGATCCTGTCCTGAAGTTCCCGTGTGGTCATGATTTGTCCTTCTTTCTATTACTTTCTATGAAGTCGGTTCCGCATTTACATTCAGACCGATATGCCGGTTCTCTTACCTGCCTGAGGAGCGGTTTCCTGATCTGCTCAGATTGGTCTGCCGTTTTGTACTATTGACATGACCGGCTTCCTGATCTCTGGATTTGCAGAATATACGCCTCCTTTAGGATTCGGCACTTGTCACAGTATAGTAACTGTCCAGATAAGTGTCAAGACATATGTAAAAATATGTCTTGTCAGACCGAAGAAGCAATGCTATAATCCGGGACTGTAACACACGACAGATGAAATGCGGCAGTGCCGCGGAAAGAAGCTGAACATGATAAAAACAGATGTGCTGATCGTCGGGAGCGGCTGTGCCGCACTGTATTTTGCGCTTCAGGTGCCGGAGGACAAGAAGGTTCTTCTGATCACCAAGGCGGACTTCGAGAGCAGCGACTCCTTCCTCGCGCAGGGCGGAATCTGCATGCTCCGCAATGAGGACGACTATCAGTCTTATTTCAATGATACGATGAAGGCCGGTCACGATGAAAATGACAAGGGCTCTGTCGAGATCATGATCCGCTCATCACAGGACGTGATCCGCGACCTGATCGGATATGGCGTCGAGTTCGCAAAGACGGACGACGGCGCGCTTGCATTTACCCGCGAGGGCGCACACAGCAACAAGCGCATCCTCTTCCATGAGGACATCACGGGTAAGGAGATCACGAGCCATCTGCTCGAGCAGGCGAAGAAGCGTCCGAATATCACGATGAAGGAATATACGACAATGATCGATATTCTCACATCGGAAAATGAAGACCGCGAGGGCGGAGAGCAGCCTCTGACCGTGAAGATCGGACAGGACACACTGACGGACCGCGCGCTCACAGAGGATCATTGCATTTGCCGCGGCGCTGTCATCCGGAACCAGAATGGAGAGACAGATACAGTCGTTGCCGATTACACCGTATTTGCGACGGGCGGCATCGGTGGTCTCTATCGTCACTCGACGAACTTCCGCCAGCTGACAGGCGACGCTGTCGCGATTGCGCTGAAGCACGGCATTGAGACAGAGCACGTCAACTATATCCAGGTCCATCCGACGACATTTTACTCAGAAGAGGAAGAGGACAGAAGCTTCCTCATTTCCGAATCGGTTCGCGGCGAGGGCGCAAAGCTCTACGGCAAGGACATGAAGCGCTTTACAAATGAGCTGCTCCCGCGCGATCTCCTGACCATCGAGATCCTGAAGCAGATGAAGAAGGACGGGACGAAGCACGTCTGGGAGGACCTTAGGACCATTCCGCACGATGAGCTCGTGAAGCATTTCCCAAACATCATCGAGCACTGCAAGGAGCAGGGCTACGATGTCACAAAGGAGTGCATCCCGGTCGTTCCGGCACAGCACTATTTCATGGGCGGTGTGCGCGTCAATTATGAGTCCCGCACATCGATGCCGCGTCTCTACGCGGTCGGCGAGTGCGCGTGCAACGGCGTTCACGGCCGGAACCGTCTCGCGTCGAACTCACTGCTCGAGGCACTCGTGTTCGCAAAGCGTGCGGCAAATGACATGCTCGGCACATACAGCCGCGAGGACAGCCCGGTCAGCGCCGATCTCAGCCAGTACAACGACGCCGACGCGCTTGAGAGAGAATACGCGGGACTTGTACAGGATGAAATCGAGCGCGAGGGCGGTCCGTCATCGACAAGAATTGCGTACAGGGACAAGTTCGCGAGAGAAAATGAGAAGGCAGATGCGGTCTGATATCGGGCCGTTCATTTTACAGAAGGAGAACGAGATGTTTGATCCGATTACGATGAAGCTTCATGTGGATCCGCTCATTATGAGCGCGCTCCGCGAGGATGTCACAAGTGAGGATGTCAGCAGCAACTGCGTCATGCCCGGCCCGAAAAAGGGCACGGTCGACCTGATTGCGAAGGAGGACGGCGTGATCTGCGGCCTGCAGGTCTTTGAGCGCGTTTTCACGCTGCTTGATCCGGCGACGGAGGTTGAATTTTTCGTCAGCGATGGCGATGAGGTGAAAAATGGCATGCTCATGGCGCGCGTCACGGGCGACATCCGCGTACTGCTCTCAGGAGAGCGCACGGCGCTCAATTATCTGCAGCGCATGAGCGGAATCGCGACTTACACGCATGAGTCGGCGAAGCTCCTCGAGGGGACGAAGACATGGCTTCTCGATACGAGAAAGACGACGCCGAACAACCGCATTTTCGAAAAGTACGCGGTCCGCGTCGGCGGCGGCCACAATCACCGCTACAATCTGACGGACGGCGTCCTTTTAAAGGACAACCACATCGGTGCCGCCGGCAGTGTGGAAAATGCAATTCGCATGGCGAAGGCGTACGCGCCGTTTGTCCGCAAGATTGAGATCGAGGTCGAGACGCTTGGCCAGGTGCGCGAGGCTGTGGAGGCCGGCGCGGATATTATCATGCTCGACAACATGGATCACGAGACGATGAAGGAGGCCATGCAGATCATCGACGGCCGGGCTGAGGTCGAGGTCTCCGGAAATGTGACGAAGGAGAAGATCGCGGCGCTGACAGATCTCGGCGTCAATTATATCTCGAGCGGCGCGCTCACACATTCGGCGCCGATCCTCGACATCTCATTGAAGCATCTGCACGCGGTATGAGCATGCCCGGGTGTCTGCCCGGGTGTCAGGTTCCCGGGTGTCTGGTTCCCATAAAATTTCTATAAACAAATCGAGACGAATATTTATGATTTGTTAATCGGAACCTGACACCCTCCCTGACACCCTCCTTTCAAGTGACGAGGGGAAGCTGAGGAGGACGGAGTCTGCCCGGTACCGCTCTGATATTCGCGACCGTATGCGACTTTGGATGGCGTGTGAACAGTAACCCGCACGCAACTCTTGGCGCAGTGAGGGGATCCCGCGGGGTTGTCTGCGTGTGCAATGGACGATATAATAATGACAGAGTATAGAATGGACAGGGCAGGTGGACAGTGTTGACAGGAAATGAAAGACGCAGAGAAATTCTGGATTGTCTGAGCGCGAGTGACAAGCCGGTCTCAGGCAGTGCGCTCGCGAAGCGGTTTTCCGTGAGCCGGCAGGTCGTCGTGCAGGATATCGCTCTGCTCCGCGCGGAGGGACATCAGATCCTCTCGGCGGCCCGCGGGTATGTCCTCGTCAAGCCGGAGACCCGCAGGACCCGTGTGTTCAAGGTCCATCACACGCCGGAGGAGGCAGCGGACGAGATGAACCTGATTGTCGACTGCGGCGGCCGGATCGAGGATGTGTTCATTTACCACAGAGTATACGGTGTCGTCAGGGTGCCGATGCGGATCGCGTCGCGGCTCGATGTGCGGCGCTACGAGGAGGAAATCTCCGGCGGAAAGAGTCTTCCGCTCTCTAACGCGACGAGCGGCTATCACTATCACACAGTTTCCGCGGACAGTGAGCAGGTGCTCGATATCATCCAGAGTGAGCTTGAAAAGCGCGGCTATCTCGCAAAGCTGCAGGACTACGAGCCGGTCAATTTCTGGAAGTCGTGAGGCATGTGCCGCCTGCAGGGACTTCAGAGATCAGTGCGAACTTCTGAAAGCTGCGATAAAAATGGGATACAGACATAGAGAGGGCCTTCACCGAGGCAGTTTATTTGAGAAATGAGCTGCCTCAGTGAAGGCCTTTTTATGGCTGAATTGTTCTGCTGAATAGCTGCCCTGTGTGAAAATGCAGGAGCGGCCGGATAAGGACGGATATAATTCGGAACGTCAGGATCCTGCGCAGGAACTCTTTAGCTCTGGACAGGGAGGTCCTTGTGATGGAACTGCTTCTTCCCGGAGGCGTAGTCCCCGACGATCTGGCCGTGGCCGATCAGCTTGTACTTGTAGGTGACGAGGCCGTCAAGCCCGACCGGGCCGCGCGCGTGAAGCTTGCTTGTGCTGATGCCGACCTCAGCGCCGAAGCCGTAGCGGTAGCCGTCTGCAAAGCGGGTTGAGCAGTTCTGATAGACGCCGGCGGAGTCGACCATAGAAAGAAAATACCGGGCGTTCTCTTCATTTTCCGTGAGGATGCTGTCCGTGTGGTGCGAACCGAAATGGTTGATGTGATCGACCGCCTCTTTCACGTCGCGCACAGCCTTCAGGGAAATGTCATTATCGAGATATTCCTTGTGGAACGCGTCATCCGCCATGACATCACAGCCGGTCAGGTCCGCGATCTCCTTTGTCCCGTGGATCCGGACGTGGTTCCTGTCCAGGGCATCCTTCAGCTTCGGAAGGAATTCCGGGAGGATTGCGCGGTCAATGAGGACAGTTTCAGTCGCGTTGCAGGCGGCCGCGTACTGCGTCTTCGCGTCGATAATGATGCGGAGAGCCTGGTCCTGGTCGGCATAGCGGTCAACATAGGTGTGGCAGACGCCGTCCGCGTGGCCCATGACCGGAATTTTTGTGTTATTCATAATATATTGAACGAACTTGTTGGACCCGCGCGGAATCAGCAGGTCGACATCGCCGTCGCACGCAAGCAGCTCATCAATCTCGTTGTGCAGGGAGACCTGGAGCAGGGCGTCCGCGGGCATGCCTTCCTTTACGGCGGCTGCCTTGATGACATCGAAGAGAACCTTATTGGTCTTCGCGGTTTCTTTGCCGCCCTTTAAGACTGCGCAGTTGCCGCTTCGGATGCAAAGGCATGAGATCTGGACGAGCGCGTCCGGTCTTGCTTCAAATATAACGCCGATGACGCCGATTGGGACGGTGACGCGGTAGAGCGTGAGTCCTTCATCGAGCTCGCGTGCGAGTTCGATTTTACCGGTCGGATCAGGGAGCTGGATCATGGTGTCGATGCCGGCGAGGCAGTCGCGGAGCTTCTCCTCCGTAAAACGGAGCCGCTTGATAATTGACGGCGAAATGCCCTCCTTCTCCGCAGCGGCGACGTCCTCTGCATTGGCCGCAAAAATTTCATCCTTGCCGGCGGTCAGCGCCTCAGCGATGCCGCGCAGCATCCGGCTGCGGTCTTCATTTGACGTCGACGCCATGGCGGGCGAGACGAGCTTCATTTTACGGACTTCTTCTCTTACGTTCATAGAGATTTCCTCCTGAGAAATGGTTGGGATCAGATCCTGCAGATATTTGTTCCTATTCTATCAGAAAATGCGGGAAAGTACAGCGACGCCGCGATCAGAAAGAATTTCAAGAAAAATGAAGAAACGTGTTGACGGATCCACAGGCAGGTGATATTATAATTGAGCTGTCGCAAGAACGACAGTACAAAACAAGAAACAAATGAAAAAGCTGTTGACAAGAAAGAGACGACCTGATAAACTATACAGGCTGTCACAATTCAGAAGACGGCGAACGGTTCCTTGAAAACTGAACAGTGAAACACATACAAAACCCGAACGTTCTGTAACTGCAAAGGAACGCACGGATTTCAGAACTGGCCGCCACGCTTGCGTGAGCGGCCAGGGTCTGAAAGACGTATGCTCCGCGCAGCGGAGCTTCCGGCCGGCTTGCCGGCCGGAAGATGGTTCCTTTGCAGCAGAGAATCTTTAAATGAGAACCAAATCTCAACAGTAAGTATGGAAACGAGAGAACAAGCGAAAGCTGACGCTCATCGGATCCAAGATCAACAATCTTAACGAGAGTT
>OMYS01000064.1 GCA_900315305.1 uncultured Eubacteriales bacterium | reverse complement strand
GTCTTACACGTACACGAGGTAGGGCGTTGGCAAACCCGTAAGATACACAAGAAAGGACAATATATGAAACGACAGTTCATCATTGCGTTATCCGCCGTATGTGCGGCAGCTTCTGTTACTCCGGCAGCGACGGCTCTCAGCTCAGTCAATGTCATGGCGGACAGCGCATCCTCAGAACAGGTCATTTTTAATTATCTCACCGGAGAGCTGGGGCTGAATACAGCAGCGGCATGCGGTATTCTCGGCAATATGTATCAGGAATCCGGTCTTGACCCGACAGCACAGAGCTCCTACTACGGCCTCTGCCAGTGGAGCGGCGCTCTGACAGCAGAGCTCATGTCATACTGCGCGCAGGCCGGCTATGACTCAGCGAGCATTGAGGGCCAGGTTCATTTCCTCGGCACAGAGCTCACAGGAAGCTATTCCGGTGTTCTTGCAGCTCTCCAGAGCGTTCCGAACACGGCGGACGGCGCATCACAGGCAGCATCGATCTTCTGCCAGCAGTTTGAGCAGTGCGGAAATTATGACGTGGAGATCCCGCGCAGAGCTGCATTTGCAAATAATTACTGGAGCGAGTTCCAGGGATATGTCGCCACATCCGATACGACAGACAGCACGCAGGCAACCGCAGACACAGCAGCCGATACAACGGACACGCAGGAGGCCGCTCAGCCGGCAGAGATCACGGCAGTCGGCCGCGACGGCGCTGTCTACACAGTCTCTGAGATGTCCGCTGTCTACGACTTCGACTATTACATCAATAAATATGCGGACCTCAAGGCTGCTTACGCGAATGACCCGCAGGGCGCGTTCCAGCACTTCATTACCTACGGTATGTACGAGGGCCGTCAGGCATCCGCTTCCTTCAATGTCTACACATACCGCCGTCTGAATTACGATCTGCGGGTACACTACGCGGGCCGTGACCTTCACTGGTATTACATTCACTACATCACATTCGGTCAGAGCGAGGGCCGCACGGCAGTCGTCTCCTGAGCCGAAAGGGAGCTGAAAATGCAGGGCAAATGACATTCATCTCCCGTCCTGTGACAAGTCATAGAAATCACGTTGCAAAAAGACCGGGCAGCAGAGAGCTTCATTCTCTCCGCTGCCCTGTCTTTTTTTGAGGCCGTTTTCAAATCACAGCTGCCATTTCATTATAAGAAACACTCCCCGGCAGAGCCGCTTCGTCATTTTTCGCGCGTGCTGTCAGGAATCATAGTCCTCAAGGAAGCTGTGCTCCTCCCCGTGATAGGTCCACCCCGGCATCGTGTCGAGACATACCGAGTGGATCGCGTTGAAGATGCTCTGATCGAGGTCCGGCGTGTCCCGCTTCATCCGGCGGATCAAATTCTTGATTTCCTGCCGCTTTGAGCCGCCCCCGCCGTTGTCACAGATCGAGCAGTTCTCCGTGAACCGGCAGGCGCACTGAATAAACTCCAGCTCGTTGTAGCGTCTCCAAGCGATGATGTCCTGCTCATGCACCTTGTACATGGGCCGGATCAGCTCCATCCCCTCGAAATGGTCGCTGTGCAGCTTCGGCAGCATCGCGCGGATCTGTGAGCTGTAGAACATGCTCATGACCGTCGTCTCGATGACATCGTCAAAATGATGGCCGAGCGCGATCTTGTTGCAGCCGAGCTCCTTCGCCTTGTTGTAGAGCCATCCGCGGCGCATTTTCGCACATAAGTAGCACGGGCTGTGGTCCTGGCTGTTTGCGATATCGAAAATGTTCGACTCGTAGATCTGGATCGGAACATGGAGCAGAGCCGCGTTGCTCTCGATCTTCGCGCGGTTAATCTCGTTGTATCCCGGGTCCATGACCAGATACACAGCCTCAAACTTCACCTTGCCGTGCCGCTCGAGCTCCTGCATGAGCTTTGCCATGCAGAAGGAGTCCTTTCCTCCGGAAATGCACACAGCAATCCGGTCGCCCTCGTTCACGAGCTGGTACTTCGCGACCGCATCGATGAACGGATGCCACAGCTCCTTCCTGTATTTTGTGATAATGCTTCTCTCAATCTTCTCGTATGGTTCCAGTTCTCTTCTTGCCATAATGCTCTCTTTCTAGCTCTTTTTGTCTCCTGTGCCGTTTCATCTCCGACATCCGCCGCGATGGTTCACCTTAACAGGGCCCTTGTCCTTCGCACCCGCAGTCATCCTGACCTTCATTTTCTCTGCGTAAGCGTCTCATCCTTCAGGCAGCTGTCAAAAGCCTGAAGGAAGCCGTCGATCTCCTCATCTGTTGTCAGATGGCTCAAGGATATTCTCCACGACTCCATCGCCCGTCTCCTGTCGTGGCACACAGCGTAGACGGCCTTCGACGGCGTTCCCTTCACGGAGCACGCCGACTTCACGGAAATGCACACTCCTTTTTTGTCGAGCGCCTGCTGAAACAGATCGCCCTTGATGCCCTTCACGCTGATATTCAGGATGTGCGGGACCGCATCGTCCGGGGAATTAATGCTGACGGACGGATATGCGCTGAGCGCCCTCCGGAGCCGTGCGTTCAGCTCGCGGACACGGCCCGCTCTCTCCTCATAGTCGCTGACAGCCTTCGCAAGCGCCTTCTCAAGCGCTGCGGCGCCCGCGAGGTCCGGCGTGCCGCTCCGGTACATCGTCGTGCTGACGCCGCCGTTAATCTGCGGCTCGAGAATCACACCCTTTCTCTTATAGAGGATTCCGCATCCGAGCAGACCGTAAAACTTGTGCGGCGTAAAGCACAGTATATCGACCCCATCGAAAAGAAGCGGCGTCTTTCCGACCGCCTGCGTCGCGTCCACATGAAGCCTCGTCCCCGGGAAGTCCTTCAGAATCTCCGCGATCTCGCGGATGGGCTGCTTCGTCCCGAGCTCGCTGTCCACAGCCGACACGGCAACGAGGACCGTGTCCTTCCGGAGAAGGCTTCTCAGCTCCTCGAGGTCGATCTTCCCGTCTCTCCCCACGGAAATGAGATCAATCTCCCAGCCCTGGTCCTTCAGCGCCGTGAGCGCCCCGCTAAGAGACGAGTGCTCGAGCGCCGTCGAGATGATGTGCCTTCCCTTGTGCCGCTGCGCGTGGGCAAGTCCCTTTACAGCGAGGTTGTTCGACTCACTCGAGCCGGACGTATAGATCAGCTCCTCCGGAAGGACCTGTGCGCTTCCTTCATTTGCTGACGTGAGCTCTGAAGCGATTCGTTCCGTCACGCGCTCCATCTCCTCCGCTGCCTCCCGTCCCGCTGCGTGCGCGGAATTCGGATTTCCCGGAAAATGAAGTGCGGTCTTCGTATATACGTCAAGAACCTCCGGATCCACCGGCGTGTTCGCTGAATAGTCAAGGTAAATCATGATTAACTCCCGTCCTCTGTGTTATGATAAGAGTCACTGCAACGGCTTCCATCATACGAAATTACCCGGAAAATTTGACATCCTCCCACGACTCTTGTCCCAATTCGTAGAATTGGGACAAGAGTCGTGGGGTTCCTTAGATTAAGATCTCATCACCTGTCCGCATAGGACAGGATATAGAGATTGTTTTCAGGATCTACCGCCCCTGTCTCCCCGAAAGAAGTGTTTGCGCCGTCGGGACACAGTCCCTACCTGGCACTTGCGGAAGGCTGATGCCTGAGCCTGGTTGACGATCGTTAACAGTTACCGTTGCTATGTTTTGACTGTATCAGAAGCCGAAGCACTGCGGCATCGACTGGTGGTTTTGTTTCATGGTATCGATACAGGTCCTCTGCATCCGCAGGAAGCCCGGAAATTCAGCAAAGCACTTTTCTCTGTCCGGATGGTTCAGACTGTCATCCGTATTGCGGATCAGAAACGCGCTGTACAGGTCCCGCTGTACCTTGTGGCCATCAACGATCTTGGACCGCTGGGTGAGCGGGATGCGCTGGCGTGTATCTGCGGCGTGGTCGTACTGGCTGGCCCGGAACTCTTTCGTATGAATCCGGATGACCGTCCCGCCGTACAGCGCCGCTTTTTCTTCCAGCCTGGAAAGAAAAGCCCCCGGCGACCGGCTGTTCATCGATTTGCCGAACCGTTTCCTGCGCCTGTACTTGTAGACAACCCGCTGACAGCCTTTTTTGTCCGTGACGATGGACGGATGGTCCTGCCGGATGGTGTTCTTTGATTTCTTTGCCAGCGCCAGATAGTTCATGTCTTCGACGATGAAGGTTCTGGAATCCGCGAGCAACCGGTTGATCTGCTGGCGGTGGGAATCCTGCGTGTACGCGGTCTTCTGCCGGTACAGACTCTTCAGCCGGTCCCGCACCCGGAAATACCGCTTCGAAAACGTCCACTGGCCCTGACTGCCTTTGATATAGGTGCCGTCGGCCCGGTACCGGTCCGGATTGGACAGCCGTTTGGAAGCCTCCATCTGCTGCTGGAGCTTCCGGATCGCTGGGTTGTATTTCTTTGCGCCCGGCGCCAGCTCAAAGAGGCTTGCCTGTTCATCGGAGACACAGGCCATCGTGGAAACGCCGGGATCAATGCCGGTCGTCCCGGTCCCGACGGTTAACTTTCTGGGAGCCGGTCCGCGTAAAACGATGACCACATAATAATGCCAGCCATTAGGAAACATGAGCCGCTTAAGATCGCAGTAGGCGATGTCCGCGTTCAGCGCTTCCAGAACATAATCACGGGATGCCCTGTCCTTCGGGAGCAGGCACGGAAAGGTGTCTCCCAGCCAGCGGATCATCCGGGACTTAGGATCGAACCGGATCCCGTTCCGATTGGACTTCCCGCCGATCGTATTGAAATTCCGGTACGGCTTGAAGTGGATTTCCTTCCCCTTCCCGTAGAGATAGTGTTCCACAGACCGGAATACGCGGGAAGCCTCTTTCTGCACCTGCTGTGAGGAAAGAAGGGTTCTGTACTGTCTTCCGCAGGCAGCCAGATATTTCTGGAAATCATATTCGGAAATCCCGTACTTTTGGCAGTTCCTGTTCATCTGCCGGGAAAGTGCTTTCTTCTGTTTTTCAATGTCCGGCGTGACGGATTCTTTTGGCAATTTCAGCAGCCTCACGTAGGCGGCACGCATCTCCTGGTGCTCGTGGTCGTGTTCCAGGCGGATGATCCGCTTTTTGGCCTGCTTCACCATGACGTTGTGAACGTGACTCAGCGCATGGAACCGCTTTGCAAACAGAGATTCCTCATATTCTGTTGTCTGTATCCGCAGGCGGACGACGTGCATTTCCTGTGCCGGTTTTGCCATAGAAAGCCTCGTTTTTCCGAGCTGCCGCATCCTATCAGACCGATACGGCTGCCAATATTTTTATTGATTACCCACATATGCAATATGCCATATGCTATACAAAAATGCAATAAAAAAGCAAAAATGGGCTTTCCCGCCCTTGTTTTGTAAATACCATAAAAATAGAGGAAAGACAGACCGGGCCATGCCAGGCATGGTCCGGTCTGTCTTACGGCCATTATGCAATTGATACGCGAGTCAGAACAAAATAATCAGGAACTGTGTCGCGAGCACGACGCAGATCAGGGCCACCGGGTAGGTCGCCGCATAAGCCGACGCGACATCCTCAGATCCGGCAACGGAAATGAGCGTCCCGAGGGCCGGCGTCGATGTCATGCCGCCTGTGATCGAGGAGAGCGCGTTGAGCAGGCTCAGCTTCAGGACCTTTGTCGCGAACAGATAGCCGACAAACATCGACACGCACGTGATGATTACGCCGTAGACGAAATAGATGATCTGGAAGTTCTCGACGAAGCTTGCGCCTCCGGCAACGCCTGCGCCGATCAGGAACAGAGCAAGGCCGAACTCGCGGAAGACCTTGAGCGAGCTGTAGTACGGCATCATCG
Organism: uncultured Eubacteriales bacterium; assembly: GCA_900315305.1. GTDB lineage: Bacteria > Bacillota > Clostridia > Lachnospirales > Lachnospiraceae > Chordicoccus. The sequence goes on along the minus strand of OMYS01000064.1, from coordinate 1,333 downwards.
AGACCTTTCCGATCCGCCCGAAATGACCGAGCATGAGAGCCGCGATCAGGCAGCCGCCCGTCGTTGTGAGGGAGAAGCACGTCCCGTCAAGTCCCTTTGCCGTGAGCGGAATACGAATCATACCGACAAAGATTCCGATGACAATCGCCAGTGCAAACGGCATACAGCCGAACGGGTCCATGTGGAGCAGCTGCTCATCAGGAATACGCTTCTTTTTTGATCCGGCATCAACCTCCGTGATCTTCTTCAGCTCCTCCTTCATGTCCGCGTGCCTGATCTTCGGAATCAGCTGGACGAAAAGAACAACGCCAATGACGCCGAAGATATAGGCAATGCCGTAGCCGACCGACACGATGTCCTCATAGGCCGGATCGACAGCTGACTTCGCGGCCGAGAACGCAGGCGTCGATGTCAGCGCGCCCGAGAACAGGCCCGCGACCATCGCCGTCAGGCGCTTCGAGTCCGGCTCACCGAGCCCGCGGCCGATCAGAATGCAGAGAATAGCCGCTGCCGTGCCGCTCGCGATAATGACCGCTCCGATCGCGACATAGGACTTAAAATTCTTCTTCAGATTGCTGAAGAAGTTCGGTCCCGCGATGAAGCCGACCGACGTGACGAACAGCACGAGACCGATGTTCTCGATGACCCTGAGCATGTCCTTTGTCACATCGCCGATCGCCGTCATCTCCGCATCGAGCGGCTTATAGAAGAGACAACCGAAAATGAGAGCAACGATAAAGACGCCGGCCGTCCCGAGGTCAACGCCCTTAATCTTGATGCGCCCGAGCATATAGCCGAGCGCCATGATAATAAACACGCACACCAGCAGGAACGTAATTCCTGTAATCTGGATAACCCCGCCGAAAAGATTCATGAAAAAGCCTCCCTTCGCGCCGGACCGGCGGCGGCCGGTCCGTGCTTTATTACACTAAAGTTTTTTCAGAACATTAGAAAGACTTTATCATAATGAAACCGGTTTCAGCAAGTCAGATATCGCTACTAATTACATAAAATGTCACTGATAAATGCCGTTGATCTTTACGTCAAATGTCGCTTCCTTGCCGTTCAGGCTGTCTACGCCGTAGTCCTCCGGGAACGTGACGGTGACCGTAACTGTGCTGCCGACCTTCGCGCCGATCAGCTGGTCCTCAAAGCCGTCGATAAAGGTGCCTGATCCGATGGTCAGGTCCTGGCCCGTCGCCGTGCCGCCGTCAAACTGCTGTCCGTCGACATAGCCTGTATAATCAATATTGACCGTGTCGCCCTTTGCAACCGTGAGGCTCGTGTCCGTGTTCAGCGTCATGCTGGATGTATCAGCCGCCGAAATGGTTGA
>OMYS01000024.1 GCA_900315305.1 uncultured Eubacteriales bacterium | reverse complement strand
CTGGCAATGGATATCGCAAGAGTATTTGACGTTACTGTCGAGGAATTATTCACCTTCACAGACGGAGGTAAATAGGTGGTTCCGTTTTCAGGCAAAAAGGATGGTCGGTAAACGCCGAATCTTTTTTGAAAAATGTACTCACGAGGCATAGAAAAAGTCCGAAAACCCAGTGTTTATGCCGGGTTCCGGACTTTCAATATTTATTCCAGCTCGATCGTTCCCGGCGGTTTACTCGTGAGATCATACATAACGCGGTTGACCCCTTTGACCTCATTGATAATTCGATTCATGCAGGTCTGGAGCACACTCCACGGAATTTCCGCTGCCTCCGCTGTCATGAAATCTGAAGTGATGACGCCGCGGAGTACGACTGCGTAATCGTATGTCCTGTGGTCACCCATAACACCGACAGAGCGCATGTTGGAAAGAGCCGCGAAGAACTGGCCCTTCGACATATCGATGCCGTTCTTCTCGAGTTCCTCGCGATAAATCGCATCCGCCTCCTGAACGATGTGCACCTTCTCAGGCGTAACCTCACCGACGACGCGGATGCCGAGTCCCGGTCCAGGGAAGGGCTGACGCTTCACCAGTTTCTCCGGCAGACCGAGCTCGCGGCCGACTGCCCGCACCTCGTCCTTGAAGAGGTAGCGGAGCGGCTCGATCGGTGTCTGGTCGAAGCCAAACTCGATGACCTTCTCGATCGGAAGACCGCCGACATTGTGGTGGGACTTGATGACATCGCCGCCATTGCCCGCGCCGCTCTCGACGACATCCGGGTAAATCGTGCCCTGCGCGAGGTAGCCGACGCCGCCCTGATCATGGAGCTTCTTTGCCTCCGCTCCGAAGACATCCACGAAATGGTCGCCGATGATCTTTCTCTTTTTCTCCGGGTCCGTGACGCCCTTGAGCGCCGCAAAATACTCCGGTCCCGCATTGACGCGGATAAAATTGAGGTCGAAGCCGCTGTCCTTTCCGAAGGTCTCCTCGACCTCGTCGCCCTCGTTCTTCCGCATAAGACCGTGGTCAACAAAGACGCAGTACAAGTTCTTGCCGATCGCCTTTGAGAGAAGGGCTGCTGCAACCGTTGAGTCGACACCGCCCGAAAGCCCGAGAAGGACACGGCGGTCGCCGATTTTCTCGCGCAGCTCTCTCACTGTCATCTCGACAAATGAATCCATCTTCCAGTCACCGGAGCATCCGCAGATATCGATGACGAAATTGCGGATCATCTTCTTTCCTTCCGGTGTATGGACAACCTCCGGATGGAACTGCGTGGCGTAGAGCTTCCGGTCTGCATTTTCCATAGCCGCAACCGGACAGTTCGCCGTGTGGGCAGTCACCCGGAATCCCTCCGGTGCCTCTGCGATATAGTCGGTGTGGCTCATCCAGCAGGTCGTGTGAGGAACAACGTCCTTGAAGAGCTTGCTGTCAGTCACGTCAATGGTCACATCGGTGTGTCCGTACTCGCTCGTCGGGGCCGTCTTCACGGTGCCGCCGCATTTGTATGCCATCAGCTGCGAGCCGTAGCAGATGCCGAGAATCGGAACGCCGATGTCAAAGAGCTCTGCCGTATACGTCGGTGAATCGGACGCGTACACGCTGTTCGGGCCGCCCGTCAGGATAATTCCCTTCGGGTGCATAGCCTTCAGGTCCTCGAGGCTTGTCTTGTACGGGATGATCTCGCAGTAGACATGGCACTCGCGGACACGGCGCGCGATCAGCTGCTTGTACTGGCCACCGAAATCAATCACGATTACCTTTTCACGGTTTTTTGATTCCATGCGCTTTCCTTTCTGATATGTGATATCTCGTGTACCCCTCAGTTTACAACAAATCCTTCCGGATTTGAACAGGCATTTTTCGGCGGCGCTATCCTCTTCTGCGGAAATCTGCTATACTAAACAGATACAAAGCATTTTTGTAATAATAGTTACGCATTTCTCAATAAGGGGAAGTAATGGCTGATATCCACAACAACCAGACCGATCATGCCGAAGACAATAAGGACGCGGCAAGCCGCCTGCAGTCCGATATCAACTCGGCCAGACACGACCGGAAAATAAAAAAGAAAAACCAGAATTCGCTGCGGAAGAGGCAGCAGCACATGCGGGTCGTCTATCTCATCGCGCTCGCCGCGGTTCTCGTGCTGATTCTCGCCGTCGCAGGCATCAACATTCAGCGGAAGCAGGCCAAGCGGGCCGCGATCAAGGCGGAGAAGGCCGCCGAGATCGAGTCGGAGGAGGCCGCGCTTGACGCAAAGCGAAGCGTCATCTCTCAGGCAGAGACAATGGCGGAGGGCTATGATTACGACGGGGCAGTTGCGCTTCTGCAGTCACAGCCGAATGCCGGCACTGATTCCGAGCTGAAGAGCGCGATCGCAAAGATCACGGCGGAGAAGGCGACGACATCGGCAGTTGACACGACGGATGTGCCGCATATCTTCTTCCACTCTCTGATCGTCGACACGGACCGGGCATTTAACACCAAGCTCTGGTCGGCCTTCGACATCGCCGGAACGAACGCCTGGATGACGACGATCGATGAGTTCGACAAGATCATCCAGCAGCTGTATGACAACGGCTACGTGCTGATCCGGATGCGCGATCTCGTGACACAGACAACGGACGCGGACGGCACCGTTCATTTTACGGCGAACAAGTCGCTCATGCTGCCGGCGGGAAAGAAGCCGATTGTTCTGTCGGTCGATGACTGGAGCTACTATCACACGTATGAGGGCCACGGCTACGCCGACAAGGCCGTTCTGGACAAGGACGGCAATGTCAAATGCCAGTACACAGACGCGAAGGGCAAGGTCAGTGTCGGCGACTACGACGTAGTGCCGCGGCTGAACACGTTCTGCGAGAAGCACCCGGATTTCTCCTACAAGGGCGCGCGCGGTCTCATCGCGATGACCGGCTACAACGGCGTCTTCGGCTACCGCACCGACACGGCCTACAAGACCGGAGAGAATCTGGACGACGATCAGAAGGCGTGGCTCAAGGATCATCCGGACTTCAACTGGGACGATGAGGTCGCAGAGGCAAAGAAGATCGCCGACGCGGTCAAGAGCGAGGGCTGGGAGTTTGCCTGCCACACATGGGGACACTTAAGCGTCACGAATCTTCCGGTCGAGACGCTGGAGGCCGATCAGGATAAATGGCAGGCGACGGTCGCGAACATCACCGGCAAGACGGACACGATCATTTTCGCGCACGGCGCTGATATCGGCACCTGGAAGAATTATGACGCCTCGACAAATGCAGACTACGCCTACTTAAAGAGTGTGGGCTATAATTTCTACGCGAACGTCGACGCCTCCTCCAAATACTGGATCCAGATCCGGGACAGCTATGTCCGGCAGGGCCGGATCGACTGCGACGGCTACCAGATGTGGCGGGCGCTCTCCGGCGAGGCGAAGACCAACGTCTTCGAGGACCTTTTCGATGTGAAATCGGTATTCGACAGCTCGCGCCCGACGCCGGTTAAGGCAGTCGGCAAGGCCTGAGGCTTGCCGTGACTTCATTTTCATGATAACATGAGAAGATGAAATTCATGGTGTGACCATCAGGAACGGAGGAAAGAAAGCATTGAAACCCTGGGTAATTATTCTGATCGTTCTGGCCATCCTGGTCGGAATTCTGGTCGTGCTCTACTTCGTCGGCAAACGCATGCAGAAGAAGCAGGATGAGCAGCAGGAACAGATTGAAGCGTCAAAGCAGCAGGTAACGCTGCTCATTATTGACAAGAAGCGGCTGCCGGTCAAGCAGTCCGGTCTTCCCCAGCAGGTCATCGATCAGGTGCCGAAGATCATGCGCCGGCAGAAAATGCCGATCGTCAAGGTCAAGTACGGGCCTCAGGTCATGAACATGATCGCGGACGACAAGATCTTCGATATCATCCCGGTTAAGAAGGAAGTCAAGGCGACGGTCGCCGGCATCTACATCACGGATGTCAAGGCGCTGCACGGCAAGCTGGACCCGATTCCGGAGAAGAAAAAGAAGAGCTTCCGGCAGAGACTTCTGAGACGCCAGGCGAAGGCACAGGCGGAGCTGAAGGAGCTCGAGAAGCAGGATTCAAAATCAAAGAAAAGAAAGTAATCAAAAAGGAGACGGCCGTCAAGCCGTCTCTTTTTTGATTTAGTCCGCCGGCACAATCTCGATCTGCATTACGCAGTCCGACGCGTGCTTTCCCGCAGAGTAGATCGAGTAACGGATCTCCACGCGGATCCTGTCATCAGCCGCATCGATGTACAGCTCCTTCGTGTCCGTCTCAAGGCGCAGGCGTCCGAAGCGGGTCTCGTAGTCGAGCGGCGTGCGCTTCCCCATCTCAAAATGCATATCGGTCTCAGCCTGGCCCGTCTTGTGGACGTCGACTGCATCCTCGCCGATCGCGATGTGGTCGCGGGTCTGCTCCTTGCTTCCGCCATCCAGAGCCTCCATGAAGCTGATGTGATGGCGTTTATTGACAAACCGGTATATGCCCTTCGTCTTTACTTCCACCGGAAGGGCATCCATTTCCGTCACGCCCTTGTGAAGGGCGCGCATTGTAACAGTTACATCTCTTGTCATGCGTTTTTCATTTGACGCTCTTCGCGTTCTCCTCCTGATCACGCTCATCGAGGGCCTTGTTGATCGAGCGGTACTGGTTATCGATGTGCATGGTCACAAGCCGGACAGCCTCCTCCGTGTCCCGGATCTCGAGCGCCTTGACGATCGCATCGTGCTCGCGCACCAGCATCTGACGGATATCGATGTCCTTCAGGTACTCGACACGGAAGCGGTACATCTGCTCGCGCAGGTTATTCAGGATCTGGATTAAGCGGCGGTTATTCGTTCCCTGATAAATAATGTCATGAAAATGTTCATCCGCCTCGCCGAGCGCCGTGATGTCTGCATCCTTCCGCTCGACAAGGATCGCAAATGCCTCCTCTGCCTCGCGAAGCTGGCGGATATCGCGGTCCGTCATATTGGCACACGCGCGCTGAATCGCGAGCACCTCGAGTGTCTTCCGGATCTCGAGGACGTCGTTCAGCTCCTGACGCGTGATCTCAGCGACATGTGCGCCGCGTCTCGGGACCATCACAACGAGGCCTTCGTGCTCCAGCATACGGATCGCCTCGCGGATCGGGGTTCTCGATACGCCAAGCTTGTTCGCGAGGCTGATCTCCATCAGGCGCTCGCCCGGCTTCAGCTCACCGCGCAGAATCTGCCGGCGGAGTGTCATGAAGACGACCTCACGGAGAGGCATGTAGTCTTCTGGGTTGGTCATTGCATTTTCCTGTGTCATGATTTTCCTCCATATTTTGACTGCGGCCAGGTCAGGAACGTGCGCGCCGACGGGCGCGTTTTCTTGAGGCGTTCTCTGCATGCTTCCGCTTTTTCACGATCATCAAAGATGCCGAAGACGGTCGGTCCGCTGCCGCTCATCACGGCCTGAAGAGCTCCTGCTCTCTTCATGTCCTGCTCGATCGCGCGGACGACAGGGTATCTGTCCGCCGTCACGAGCTCGAGGACATTGGACATCCTCGCAGGGTCTGCAATGCCCGCAAGGTCGCCGCATTTAAGCGCTTCGATCTGTCCGTCGACATCCGGGTGTCTGACTGTTTTCAGCGCATCAAATGACTGATACACGTCCTTGGTCGACACATTAATGTTCGGCTTGCACAGAAGGATATGGCACGGCGGCATTCCCGGAAGTCTTGTCAGGACCTCACCGATGCCCTCCGAGAGCGCTGTCCCCTGCAGAATGCAGTAGGGCACGTCCGCGCCGATCTCTTTGCCGAGCTCCATGAGCTCCTTCCGCGTATATCCCAGCCGGAATATACGGTTCACGCCGATCATCGTCTGCGCGGCATCCGAGCTGCCTCCCGCAAGTCCCGCCGCGACGGGAATGAACTTCTCAAGCTCCACGTCAAGACCGTCCGTGACGCCCTTTCTCTCCATCAGAAGCTTTGCGGCCTTCACGACGAGATTGCTGTCACCGGTCGGGATATACGGCAGGTTGACGCTGAGATGGATGCCCTCTCTCCCCTTCACCGGGGTCAGCGTCAGGCGGTCGTACATGCCGGTCATCTGCATGACCATGCGGACCTCGTGATAGCCGTCCGGCCTGGTTCCGAGAACATCGAGAGATAGGTTGATTTTCGCATTTGCGCGGAGACGCATTTCATTTTCCTCCTGCAAGGCAATACATGCCTGATCGCATTAACTTCCGGCCGGGCGGCATCAGATGCACGCCGCCCCGACCGGATATGTACGTATTGTATAAGCCATGTTTTTTGTATACAATCAGAACATATCTCCAGTATATGCACCTTGTTTCCGAAATTCAAGGGCTTCTTGCAGATGAAATGCGCAGGCCTTATAATCAGAGTATCAATTGGAAATGAAAGGACACTGTCATGGTCAGAACTATTATCGCTATGATTTTTGTCGTGCTTTACTGCATCGTGTCTATTCCGCTTTTGGGAATCATGTGCATCGTCCGCCTCTTCAGCAAGAATGCCGCCACCTGGGCCATGCTGAAGATTGTGCAGTGGGCTCTCGGCGTCGTCTACAAGATCTGCGGCGTCAGCGTCACAACGATCGGCCTCGAGAATGTCCCGGACGATGAGCCGGTTCTCTTTGTCGCAAACCATCAGAGCTTTTTCGACGTCATCATCGGATACACGCAGATGAAGACGCGCTGCGGATATGTCGCAAAGAAGTCCTTTGAGAAGGTCCCGGTCCTGTCCTGGAACATGAAATTCCTGTACTGCCTGTTCATTGACCGCGAAAATATCAAGCAGGGAATGGCGACAATCAACAAGGCGATCGATTACATCAAAAACGGGATCTCGGTGTTCATTTTCCCGGAGGGGACGCGCAACAAGTCGGGCGACGAGACGAATATCGCTCCGTTCCACCGCGGAAGCTTCCACATCGCGAAGAAGACGGGATGTCGGATTATTCCGGTCTCCTTCAACAATACGGAGGCGATCTTCGAGCGGCAGTTCCCGAAGGTAAAGCCGACGCACGTCGTCATTGAGTACGGAAAGCCGGTTGCCTACAAGGACCTGACACGCGACGAGCAGCGGAATATCGATGAATATTTCCGTACAAAGATCCGCGACATGGTTGTAAAAAATAAGGCGCTCGAATAAAACGGCGGCGTCTTCAAAAAAGTGCACACAGAAAAAGAGGCGGTCTCTCCGCTCAGGAGACACCGCCTCTTTTTGTCCATTTCGATAAAACCGGGATCAGGCCTTCTTCTCTTCCGTCAGAGCCTCAACGATGCTTCCGAAATTCATAAAATGAGATGCCTTCACGAGCACCGTGTCTCCCGCCTTCACGAGCTCCGGGAGCTTCGGGAGCAGGTCGTCCACCTGATCAAAGCTTGTGACGTCCGCATCGCCCTTCACGGCGCGGATCCCCTCCGCAATGTGCTTTGCGAGCGGTCCGACCGTAATGAAGCGGTCGATCGATGTGCCGCCGGCGTACTCGCCGACCTCGCGGTGCAGCTCATTTTCCGTCTTTCCGAGCTCGCCCATGTCACCGAGGATCGCCACGCGGTGGCCGCCCGCGTCATTCAGGACGCCGAGAGATGCCTTCATGGACATCGGGTTTGCGTTGTAGCAGTCGTCGATGACCTGCAGGCCGTTCTGCTCGACGATGTGGAACCGGCCGCCGAGAGACTCCAGGGACTCGATACCGGCCTTGATCTGTTCATTTGTCAGGCCGTACTCCGCACCGACGGCCGCGCCGGCGAGCGCGTTCATGACCATGTGGATGCCCGGGAGCGGGACCGTGACGTCAAAGCTGTCATCGTCGATATTGATCGTGCAGCTGATGCCCTTGAGGCCGAGCGGCTTTATGTTGTCCGCATAGACGCGGAAGCGGGGACTTAAGCCGTAAAAGATCGGCTGCTTCCCGTGGACGTCCTTCACCTGGATCAGCTTGTCGTCCTCACCATTAAGGATCACGGAGCCCGTGTACTTCACGTAGTCGAAGCACTCGGTCTTTGCCTTGAAGACGCCGTCTCTGTCCTTCAGGAACTCAAGATGGCAGGTGCCGATATTCGTGATGACCATCGTGTCCGGGTTGGCGGTCTCGGCGAGCTTCTCCATCTCGCCGAAGTGGCTGATGCCCATCTCGAGGACGGCGATCTCATCCTCCGGCGTCAGGCGGAAGATCGTGAGCGGAAGTCCGAGGTTGTTGTTGAAATTGCCGGCCGTCTTCAGGACGCGGTACTTCTGCGAGAGGACGGCGGCGATCATTTCCTTCGTGGATGTCTTGCCGACCGATCCGGTGATGCCGACGACCGGAATATCCAGCTCCCGGCGGTAGAGGCCTGCGATTTTCTGGATCGCGTCGGCCGTGGACTCAACCTGGATGTTCGGATAGCCCGCTGCCGCCTCGCGCCGCTCAGTCAGTGTGACGAGCGCGCCATCCTTCATAACCTGCGGAATATAGTCGTGGCCGTCGCTTCTCGTCCCCTTAAGAGGCACGAAGAGGCAGCCCTTCGTGACCTTCCGGCTGTCTGTCGTGACCGCCGTCACCTCCGTGTCGGCGATCTCCTTCGGTCCGTAATACTGGCCGCCGCACGCGGCAGCCATCTTCTTCGGGGTAAGCCCCTTCATTGTTTTTCCTCCTTCACTTCTCCAGTCCGCACAGTGCATGCGCAGACGTCAGTTGTACTTCTTCATCGAGACCTGAATCAGCTTCTCGCACAGGGTCGGATAATCGATGCCCTCGACGGCCGCCTCCTGCGGAACCAGAGAGGTCGGTGTCATGCCCGGAAGTGTATTTGCCTCGAGGCAGTACATGTCGCCGTTCGGCTTCATGAGGAAGTCGAGGCGGCCGTAGGACGTGATGCCGAGGGCCCTGTAGCCCTCCTCCGCGTACTGCTTCATGCGCTTCGTCTGGTCATTGGTCAGCTCTGCCGGGCAGGTATCAACCGTCGCGCCGGCCGTGTATTTGTTCTTGTAGTCGTAGAAGCCCTCCTTCGGGGCAATCTCGATGATCGGAAGTGCGCGGCCGTCGATCACGCCGACCGAGAACTCGCGGCCCTTGATATACTCCTCGACGACAACCTCCGGCTCGAGACGGAACGCCTCCTCGAGGGCCTTCTCGTACTCCTCCTCATTGTGAACCATGTAGACGCCGATCGATGAGCCGCCGCAGCAGACCTTGACGACGACCGGGTAGTCCATGCCGTGCGCCTCAAGATTCGTATCGGCATACGCTCTTGTCATCGTAAAGCCCTTCGGCGTCGGCACATGCTTTGCCTCGAGCATGATCTTCGTGAGTCCCTTGTCCATAGCGAGCGCGGAGCTGATGTAGTCCGTGCCCGTGTATTTGATTCTGCGCAGGTCAAATGCGGCCTGGACCTTTCCGTCCTCACCGTTTGAGCCGTGCAGCGCGAGAAATACGATGTCCGCCATCTTGCAGAGCTTGATGACGTTGGCGCCGAAAAATGTGCGGTTCGGATTGCCGACAGCGCTCGCGATGTCCTTGTCAAAGCTTCTGATATACGCTGCGGCCTCGTCGACGTCGTACTCCTCCGGAAACGCGTTCATGAGATCCGCATTTTCATCGCCGAAAAATACGTCGAGAAGGATCGCGTCGTGGCCCTTTGAGCGGAGTGCCTTGCAGACTCCGGTTCCGGACACAATGGAAATCTCCCGTTCTGTGGAAATACCGCCGCATAATACTACAATCCTCATAAAATGAATTCCTCCTCCGAAAGCATGCAAATAGACACACACATTCTACACGCGCCGGAAATGTAAGTAAAGCACAGGACCTACATTTCCGGATCTCACATCAGAAACCGAGCTTTTCGCCGCACAGAATGACCTTGATCCGGCCCTTCGGATTGCAGCGGCGGATGACCTGGAAATAGTTGCAGATCGACTGTGGAGAGAGACAGTTCGCGCAGGAGCCGGTCTTCTTACATGGCGTGTCGATCGCAAAGCGCTGTGCATTGACCGGGGCCGCGATCATGCGCGCCCTCGCCATCGCATCCTCGACCGTCTTTGCGATCTTGTCCATGCTGGCAATCACGATCACTGTGTCCGGGCCCCACGTCATGGCCGCGACGCGGTTGCCCGTGGCATCAATGTTGACGATCTGCCCGTCCTCGGAGATGCCGTTCGCCCCGCCGATGAAGACGTCCGCGGAGAACATGGCGCGCATCATCTTCTTTTTCTCCTCCGGCGACTTCGCCGTGTCGCGGTCGATCGCGTTCGGATAGCGATCGCTCCTGAGCTCATCCATAAGGCCCACGTCCTCCGCACTGAAGCATCCGCCCCAGCCGATGACATCGTCCGGGCGGATATAGCTTAAGGCCTTCTCCTTTGCCTCTTCCTTCGTCGCCGCATAGCATGCCTCGAAGCCGCGCGCCTCGAAGTTCTTCACAACCCGTGCCGCAAGCTTTTCATTTCTTACCTGCTCAAATTCCCACATAGTCTCTTTCCTTTCTCTGAAGCTATCACTTTCTCAGACAGAGGCCTGTCCGTCTCTGTCTGAGAAACCGTTTCTCTGCCTTTCATTCGCCGTGCTTTTCCGATTCCTGCTGCTTTTGCTCCTGCGCGGCCTGCCTTCTCGCCTTCTCTGCCTCCCGCTCGCGTCCGAATTCCATGACGCGTTCTCTCTTCTCCCGGTGCAGCTCCTCCTTTATGCAGGTGCGCGGGTCCTGTGCGGCCTCACCGGCCTCCCTCACAGCCTTCCGGATACCTCTGCGCGGGCGCTCATGAGGAATATGCCCGGCCTTCATATCGAGCCTGTGCGTCGAGACCTTGGAAAATACAATAATCTGGCTCGCGTACAGGCCATCGTAGGCCGACGTCGTGAACGCGACCGCGCAGGCAATCGCAAAATACAGGATGCCGCCCCCGCCGAAGGCCTCGACGGCGAGGCAGATCGGTGCGATGATGCTGTTTGTCGCGCCGGCAAATGTCGCGGTCAGCCCGATCGCCGCGCCGAACGTCGCCGGAATCCCGAGCAGCGGCCCCATCACGCAGCCGAAGGTCGCGCCGATAAAGAACGTCGGGACGATTTCACCACCCTTAAAGCCGCACTCGAGCGTCAGTGCCGTAAAGATGATCTTGAATAAGAATGCCAGCGGATGCGAGGTACCGTCCTCAATCGCCGCCTTGATCACATTTGTCCCGGCGCCGTTGTAGTCATAGGTGCCGACCAGCTTTGTGAGCAGAATCACAAGGCACGCACCGACGATGACCCGGACGTACGGATTCAGGAAGAAGCGCTTGTACATCCGCTTTGTCAGGTGAAGCGTCTCGATGAACAGCGAGGACACAAGACCGCAGAGTGCCGCAAGAAGAATCACCTTAAGGCACATGATGACCTGAAAGTCCGGCAGCGCAACCGCAAAGCGGAACGGCTGCATCCCGAGCTCACGTGAGATCGCATAGGCCGTGATGGACGCAATCAGCCCCGGGAACATGGCCGCTGAGTATACATGTCCGACCGCGACGAAAAATGAAACAAACACCGTCGCCGTGAGCGGTGTCCCGAAGAGTGCTGAGAAGAACGCGGCCATACCTGTCATCGTCACGATCTTCATATCATCCGTATCGAGATGGAACCAGCGCCCGACATGGCTTCCGATGTCGCCGCCCAGCTGAAGGGCAGCGCCCTCGCGGCCGGAGGAGCCGCCGGTCAGATGCGTGAGCAGCGTACCGAAGAAGATTGCCGGGATGAGACGGAAACGCAGCTGGCCGCCGTCCCGCGCCGCGTCAATGATCGTGTCCGTCCCGGCACCGACCAGATCGAGCTTCACGTACATGAACACAATCAGGAGGCCGGCCGCCGGCATAAGGTAGAGAAGCCATTCATTTTTCTCACGGAGTCCTGTGACAAGTGCCACGCCGTCATAGAACAGCGCGCCCAGAACGCCACAGATCACGCCGATCACCAGTGCGAGAACAATCCACCGGAGGATATACAGCATATAGTTCTTGATAAAAAGTCCTGTTTCCTTCTGCATGCGGTCCTCTCTTTCTCATTTTGTTTTTGGCTGCTGTCCGGAGAGCTTGCCCTATTACAATAACTCAGCACCCCTCACTCGGAACGCTTCGCGTTTTGGGCGGACAGAGCGATGGATCACAATTATTCAGCACCCCTCACTCGGAACGCTCCGCGTTCCTCGTTGTGGGCGGACAGAGCCATAAAGCCTAATAATTCAGCACCCCCTCACTCGGAACGCTTCGCGTTCCTCGTTGTGGGCGGACAGAGCGGCTTCGCCGCTTGTCCGCCCCTCAGAAAACTTCCGAAATCGTCCGGAGAGCAAGCTCTCCGTCCGGATTTCGTCAGTTTCCTGAGGGGTGCTGATTTATTAAACACATTATACAACAAAGAGGTCCCGCCGGACTACCCGGCGGGACCTCTTGTTCCGTCATTATTCACAGGATCTGCAGCAGCACGCCCACGGCGCACAGGAGGCCGCCGCCGACCGCATCCGCGATCCGGCTGGACTGCTCTCCTCCATACGCGCGCCCGCTGATATACCCGATGACCGAGCATACCGCCGTGGCCGCAAAAACGGTCAGGATCACGCTGAGCAGATTAAACCGCATGATACCGCACGCGACACCCGCCAGAAGCGAATTCACGCAGAGCTTCAGGGTCTGGAGCACATCGGCCTTCATGTCGATCTTCTCCATCCTGTGCTCAAAGAGCGTCTTCTTCTGAAACGCGACCATCAGCATCCGCGCCCCGACGACAGCCAGCAGAACCCCTGCCAGAACATGCGCAAGAAATGCACTCTTCGTTCGCTGTATGTCACCGCTCAGAATCCAGTGTCCGATTCCGTACCCGGCGGCTGCCGCAAGAAGCTGGAGGGCACCTGCAATAACGCCCATCTCAGCCATTCTCCGGTCAAGCTTCACGATATTCGCACCGCGCTGCACTGCCGCTGAAAAGATGCCCAGCGCGAGCGCTATCGATATCAAAAGAATAAACATGGCATGCATGTCACACCTCCGCAGGTACGGCGGCGAACCTCAGAATCAGTTATCGGAATCATCCGTCGTGATGCTGTCCGCCTTGTAAATGAACTTCACCGTACTCTTCTCATCGCTCGTCGCACCGGAGAATGTCGTATAATTCTTCGCCGCATTCTTAAGTGCCACGATCCTGTCATCAAGAGATTTTACATCTGTCTGGTAGATGTCTGCAAGCTTCTTGATACCTTCGTCATTCAGTTTGACGCAGCCGTCCTTCAGCTCGACAGAGCCGGACTGAAGCTTCGCCATACCGTCAGCCAGCGTCTTCGCGCCGCTCGAAAGCTGCTGCGCGCCGCTGACAAGCGCCGCACTGTTGCTGGCCAGCTGTGATGTGCCGCTCTTTAATGTGTCGACACCGGCAGCCAGCTGGTTTGCACCGCTTGCAAGTGCCTCGGCGCCGCTGTTCAGCGTTCCGTTATTTGCCGCGAGAGCCGCTGTGCCGGCCGCCAGCGTGCCTGCGCCGGATGCAACCTGTGATACACCTGCCGTGTACTCCTTGACGCCTGACGTCAGCTTAGAGGCTCCTGCAACCGCAGAGGAGGCGCCGCTTGAGAGCGCGTCCGCGCCGCTGTTTAACTTTGCGACACCGGCGGTGTAAGCCTGAAGGCCTGTCGCCAGTGAGGAAGCGCCTGTTGCCAGCGTACCTGTTCCGGAGAGCAGGGTCTTCGAGCCGGTCGACAGCTGCTTGACGCCTGTGACAAGCGAGAGGCTGTTCTTCTCAACCTCCGCGGACCCTGCCGCGAGCTTGTCGACCGCATCCGTCAGTGTATTCGAGGATGAGACGAGCTTCGCCGCTCCGGCTGTCAGCTGGGACGAGCTGTTGTCAAGTGTCGTGAGGCCGTCGTCCAGCTGCTGGACGCCGTCCTTTACAGATGTGACGCCAGCCGCGACCTGCGCCGCGCCGTTCTTTAATGTGTCGTCGTTCTTCTGCAGCTCCTTGCCGCCGTTTTCAACCTGATCAAAACCGCTCTGGACCTGCGATGCACCGGCAGAGAGCTGTGATGCACCCTCTGTCAGGGCTGATGTGCTGCCCGCCAGCGTGTTCGCGCCGGATGACACCGTATCTGCGCCGCTCTGAAGCGCGTCCGCGCCGTCTGAGATCTGGCCCGCGCCGCTCTTGACCTGGGATGCGCCGTTTACGATCGCCTGTACCGAGGATTTCACGGTTGAGAGCGCCTCGCTCATCGATGTCTTCGCCGACTGAAGCGATGTATCAAGCGTTCCGAGACCGTCCGTCACCTGCTGAGAGCCTGACGCCGCCTGAGACAGGCCGGAGGACACCTGAGAGGCTGCGCTGCTGACCTGCTCGGAGCCGGACTCGATGCCGTCAAGGATCTTGTCCGCCGCACCTGTCGCCGCGCCTGCGGCCGTCTGAGCCGCCGTCTGTGATGCCTTCGAGACATCCGCGGATACCGCGCTGTTGACGCCGGAGAGATCAACCTTCGCGATCTCCTCATCGGTGAAGCCCGCTGCCTTGAGGGCTGCCTTCACCTCATCCGAGACATCTGAGGATACAGCCGCCGTGCCTGCCGAAGCGCCCGCCGAGGCTGCCTGGCTGCTGACCTGCGACATATCGGTCTTTGCCGCGCTCGTAATAGAATCCGCGCCGCTCTTGATAGCATCGGCACCGCTCTTTGCGGAGTTAATACCGCTTGTGACCGCCGCAGATCCGTTCTTCAGCGCCTGAACGCTTGCATCTGCCTTATCGATTGCATCCGGAAGAGCCTCCGCCGCCGATGAAAATGCAGACACGCCGCTGTTTAAGGAATCGACGCCGCTGCTTAAGGAGGAGACGCCGCTCTGCAGTGTCTTGTTGCCGGCTGTGATCTTCGATGCACCGCCTGAGATCTGGGACGCGCCGTCCGAGATCTTCGACGCGTTGGTGCTGACAGCCGTCGCAAGCTTTGTCGCGCCTGTCGTCAGAGATGTAATGCCGTCATTCAGCTGCGCAACGCCCTCGAGCAGGGAATCCACACCCGTGACATAGGCATTCACGCCGCTGCTTAAGGATTTCGCACCGGTCTCAAGAGCCGGCAGGTTCTTGTCCGCAAGGAGAGTATCCGCTCCTGCCTTCGCCTTTGAGACGCCACTTGTGTATGCTGTGATACCGTCAGAGAGCTGCTGGGCGCCGTCCGAGAGAGCGCCGTCAACGCTTGACTTTAATGTCTGCAGACCGCTGTTGACCTGGCCCACGCCGTCCGTGTACGCTTCCGTTCCGGAAAGAAGTGTGTCAGCGCCATCGGAGAGCTGTGAGACACCGCTGTTTACCTGAGATGCGCCGGATGCGACCTGGCCCGCACCGCTCGTAAGGGCCGCCGAATTGCTGTTTAACTGAGAAGCGCCGGATGCGATCTGCGCAGCGCCTGCAGCAAGCGATGCGGCGCCGCTTGAGAGTGCCTCGGCACCGCTGTTTAACGCACCGCTGTTTGCATTCAGCGTGGATGCGCCGCTTGAGAGCTGCTTTGCGCCGCTGTTTACCTGATCAACACCGCTCGTATAGGACTTGATGCCGTTTGAGAGCGTCGATGCGCCGCTCGCCGCAGAATCAGTTCCGCTCTTTAATGTACTGACACCATTATCAACCTGGGAAACGCCATCCGTATACGATTTCACACCATCGGAGAGCTCGTCCGCACCGTCGGAGAGCTGGTTTGCGCCGTCTGCGGCCGACTTCACGCCGTCCGAGAGCTCCTTCGCGCCGTCCGCCAGCTTATCGCCGTCCGACACAAGCTCATCGACCTTCTTATCCATGTCGTCAAGCATGGTGTCGTGGTCAGATGTCACCTCGTCATCATCGACATCATCCGATGTGAGCAGATTTGAGAATACCATCGTCATGCAGGTGTTCATTTCAAAATCTGTCGCATCCATCGTGATCTCAACGGAGTCCGGGATATCGAGGTCATCAACCTTGTCCTTCATATCCTGGCTTGCGTCCGTCTGATCAATGATGTCCTTCGTGTCGTCCTTCACAGACTGAAGGCTGTCCTGCAGACCCGGGAAGCCGAGTCCGACGACAACCGTCGACTTGCCCGTCGAGATAACGGAGCCGTTGTCGACCTTGACGTTCTTGACGTTGTCATTGGAAAATACCAGACCCGTCATCGCCGTGAACGGAACATAGACATCTCCGTCCTTCTGGCTGTTCGTGTACTTGATCTTGATCGTGACCTTGCCGCTCTTGCCGGCAAGATCAGACGGCTCAACCTCCTTGCCGTCCAAGTAATAGGAGATCTGAACGCCGACCGGGGCCTGCTTTGATGTCGTGCCCTGATAGTAGATGTCATTGCCCTTCGCGTCCCAGGTCAGCTTGTCGCCGTCCTGCTTGAAGGTCTCGTCACCCTCGACATTCTCGACATCGTCAAGCGTCGTCTCATCATTTAATGTATCGTCGCCGTTCTCGTTCTTCAGCCAGTTGGAAACCGTGATCTTCTTCTGGCTGCCCTTCGCGTCGGTGAAGACGTAGACCGTCTCCTCCTTCTTCGCGGCGCCATCGGCTGTCACGCCGGCCGCCGACTCCATGGCGTTCTCAAGGTCCTTGCCCGACACGTCGGAGTCTGTGCTCTTCGTATCGGATGAGGTGCTCTCATTTTCAGAATCAGTGCTCACCGAGGAGGTGCTGTCTGTCGTCTTCTTTGACTTGGCCGATGCCGCAACTGAGCCTCCGGCTGTCTGAGCCGCAAGGGCCATCACAAGCATAAGTGCCATTACCTGTTTTTTCTTCATAATATCTGCTCCCTTTCTGATGCGGGCTTTGTCCTCAGTTATACCTGCGTATGCGTTCCGCCTGATGTCCTCCCTGAAGAGGCTCCCGGCTTCCTGCTGTCTTCGATGCCTTTACCTTCTGTTTCTACGCCTTTGCTTACCGTCGGGGCATTCATTTCCGCATGGGCTGCCTCTGTCTGCCTGCCATTTGCTGCGGTAGCCTGTGCGGCCCGTCTCTCCATTCTTGCCTGGCGTCTCGTCTTCTTCGACGGGACAAAGCCGATGCTCGTCCGGATGATGATCGGATCAAATGCCATCAGGAGCGCCGGCAGCACGGTGATAACCACGACCATACTGATCAGAGCGCCGCGGGCAAGCAGCGTGCACAGCGAGGAGATCAGGCTGATATTGGAGTACAGTCCGACTCCGAAGCATGCCGCGAAAAATGTAAATCCGGAGCACAGGATACTTCTGGTCGATGTCCTGTGTGCGATTTCAATGGCTTCCTTCTTCGGCTTTCCTGAGTACCGTTCGGTCTGATACCGGCTCGTCATCAGGATCGCGTAGTCGACGGTTGATCCCAGCTGAATGGTTCCGATAACGGTCGACGCGATGAACGGCTGCGGCGTTCCTATGTAGTAGGAAATACCGAGGTTGATGAAGATCGCGCACTCGATGAGAAGGACCAGCAGGAACGGCAGTGAGATCGATTTGAAGACAAATGCAATGATCACTGCGATGATGATGATCGATACCCAGTTGACGATATTGAAATCGTGGTTCGAGATCTGAACGAGGTCCTTCGTGCAGGGCGCGTCGCCGATCAGCATTCCCTTGGAATCATATTTCTTGACAATCGCCTTCAGCTGATCGATCTGGTCATTGACTTCATCTGACCCGGTCTTATACGCGCTGTTTATCAGCACGAGCTTCCAGTTGCCTGTCTCGAGCTGGCTTGTGACATCGTCCGGCAGGATATCCGTCGGAACCGCGCCGCCCATGATGTAGTCAAGACCGATCACGGACTTGACGCCCTTGACGTCGTTCATCTCGTCGCACATGTCATTTGTGTTCTTCGATGATGTCTTCGCGTCTGTCAGGACCATCATCGTCGTGCTCATATCGAACTTGTCCTTGAGCTCTTCATTTGCCTGAACGGATGGCAGAGACTTCGGCAGCGTCTTGTCAAGGTTGTAGTACACGCTGTAGTGGTTGTTGCCATAGACCGCCGGGAACCAGACAGCAATAAACAGGATAAGGATCAGCTTGTAATGCTTCTGCACCCATTTTGGAAGTGCTGAGAGCTTCGGCATCAGCGGCTTGTGGCGCGTCTTGTCGATCGCCTTCTCGCTGATGAGAATCAGTGACGGAAGGATCGTGACGCAGGAGATGACACCGAATGCGACACCCTTCATCATGACGATACCGACGTCGCGGCCGAAGGTAAATGACATGAAGCACAGCGCCGCGAAGCCTGCGATCGTCGTGATCGAGGATCCGATGACCGACTGCAGCGTCGCGTTGATCGCCTTCGCCATCGCGCCCTTCGGGTCGCCCGGCTTCAGGGCCTCATTCTCCTTGAAGCTGTGCCACAGGAAGATTGAGTAGTCCATCGTGACGCCGAGCTGCAGAACAGCGGCCAGCGCCTTCGTGACGTACGAAATCTGTCCCATGAAGATATTCGTGCCGAGGTTATAGAGGATCGCCATGCCAATGGAAATGAGGAACATGATCGGCGCAAGGAACGTATCCATGCTGAGCGCGGTGACGACCGTCGCAAGCAGGACAGCGAGTCCGACGTATGTCGGCTCCTCCTTCTCGGCAAGCTCCTTTGTGTCCTGAAGGACGGCTGTGACGCCCTGCAGGTAGCAGTCCTTGTCGAGCAGCTTCCGGATCTTGACGACTGCGTTCATCGTCTCATCGTCAGATGTCGCTGTGTCAAAGGTGACCGCCATCAGCGTCGCGTCGCCGTTGACAAATGCGTCCTCCAGCTTCTTTGGCAGCAGCTCCTTCGGGACGGAAATATCCGCGAAGCTGTCATACCAGAGTACCTTCTTGACATGGTCTACTTTTTCTATCTTCTTTTTCAGAGCGACGACTTCCTTGTCGCTCTTCCCCTCCACGATCACCATGGAGATCGCGCCAGTTCCGAAATCATCCTCCAGAATCTTCTGTCCCTTCATCGTGTCGATCGTACTCGGCAGATACGTCAGCATATCGTAGTTGATACGCGTCGCCTTGTATCCGATGAGAGACGGGATCAGGAGAAGAAATGCGACGACGAGAATGACATATCTCGCCTTCACGACCGCTTTGCCGAAATTCTGCATACCCTTCTTCCCTCCAGTCAAAAGTCCATTCAATAAACATGCGCACTTTTCGCGCGCAAATCGAGTATAAAAAAAGGGGCTGAATATTCACATATTCAAACCCCTGGCCATGTTCCGGCCGGATTGACAAACCCGGCCGTTTGTATACATCGTTTTGAACAATTCGGTAAAACTGTTCATCAGGCGGCGCCTGTCTATTCACAGAGCATCCGCTCTGCCGTTATGTCTTCCCGCCCCGGAACTCCTCGAGCACGTCCCACATCGAGCGCGTCGCAATATACTCGTAGATTGTCTCCATTTCCTCCGGACTTGCCTGCATGCCTGAGCGGATCCAGTACATTACGACAAAATTCATTGAATTTGCGTAATAGTCCGCCACATAGTCGAGCGTCATCCACGGATGCTTCTCGAGCCGCTTCGCCGCGCCCTCGTCCCGGTACAGACTGTACAGCATATTCCGGATCGACTTATATGAAATTTCTTCAAATGAATTCTGGCCCTCGAGCTTTACGACGTGTTCGTAAAACTCCTGGTCCTTCTTCAGATTGCTGAAAATGAGGATCAGCGCCTCGCGGAACATTTTGTTGTTGATCAGAATGCGGACCGGCTCCAGAATCTCCGTCCTCACAATCCACTCGAGGAGATCATATTTGTCCTGAAAATGATTGTAGAACGTGACCCGGATCACGCCCGCCCCGTCCGTAATCTGCTTGATTGTGATCTTTTCGAACGGCTCCCTGACCGCAAGCTCCTTGAGGCTCCGCGCCAGCTCGTGTTCAATATCCTTCTTCTCTTCCATTCAGTCGACTCCCGAATCATGTCCGTGCTGTCAGGTCCGCTGTCATCTGCCATACGAAAGGCCCGGCCGTCTGTCAGAAACTGCCGCATGTACTATCGGCCCTCAGTGCCGCCTTCCGTCACCGGCTTCCGCCGTCTGCATGATGCCGTCATCCCTCAATGGCTCCCGCTGTCTGTATCTTTCTCATCCTCCGGGACAGCATTTGCAGCCCTGTCCTCAGCATCGATGTCCTCGCCGGTCAGCTTCAGGATATCCAGCACCTTATCCTGCGGAATGCGGAGATCATTGGCGATCTCATCGATGGTCGGCTTCTTTCCGAGCTCATCCGTCAGCTTGCTGATGCTCTCATTTAACATCTCGACCTGAACGATAACGCGGTCATCCTTCTTCTTGAGGGCAGCCGCCTCCTTCTGCGCACGCTCCAGAGCCTTCCGGATTGCGCCGCGCATGACCTCCTCTGTCGAAAGTCCGCCGTCGTCGTAGCCGCTGAACGTGCCGAAGTCGTCCTCATCGCCGCTGCCGCCCTCCTGATCAAGCTCGGCAATTCCCTCCATGAGGCCCACGTAGCCCTCCTGGATCAGGTCCTCCATCGGCACGGTCCCGTCCGATACTTCCTTCGCGATCTCCTCGACCTCCGGCATAAATTCTTCCGTGAGTCCCAGTTTTCTGGCTTCTTTCATTCGTCAGTCTCCTATCTTACCCTTCATGACTGTGGTTTCGTCCGCAAAAAGAGCGCCCTGTGCCCTGCACAGCTCACACATCAGGCTGTGATGTGCGAGCCATCCTCCGCTTGCCGTCTTCCATGCGCAGACATGATCTGTGCAATCTTCGACTCACTTGTCAAGTTGTGCCATGCAGTACTTTGTCTGCGCTGCCCTCAGCTCACTTGTCGAGCTGTGATGTGCAGTGCGGGCAGCGTGTCGCGTCGATCGGGATCTCAGACTTGCAGTACGGGCAGATCTTCGTTGTCGGTGCTGCCGGCTTGTCCTCGTGCCCTGTCAGCTTCTTTGCGCTCTCGCTCGCCTTGTTCAACGTCTTGATGATGCAGAACAGCACAAGCGCAATCAGAAGAAAATTGATGACCGCTGTGACAAACTTGCCGTATGTCAGCGTCACTCCGCCGATCTTTGCTGTCAGCTGGTCGAAATTCATATTTCCGAACAGTCCCAGAAGCGGGCTGATGATATCATCCACGAGAGAATTTACGATCGCCGTGAATGCCCCGCCGATGATGATACCGACTGCCATGTCCATGACATTTCCGCGGGAAATGAACTCCTTGAATTCCTGGAAGAACCCTTTCTTCTTTTTGTCATCTGCCATATACCAATGCCTCCTCGCACATAATCTGCCGGCCTGTCTTCCGCCACCGCCGGCTGTCTGTCCATCAAGTGATTATACACTACAAATGCACAGATCGGCAAGACGTCGGGAGGGCGCGGTGTCACTGTTCACACGCCATCCAAAGTCGCATGCGGTCGCGAATATCAGGGCGGTATCGCTGACCGTTCACCGAGGTCTGGTGGCGTGTGGACTGTAACGTGCACTGCGGGCGGGTTTTATACAGTAAAAAAGGCCCCCGACACTTGACGGGGACCTTGGGAAATCTGATATTCAGTTTACATTCAGCGGCGATATCCCTTCAGGATCGGGGAGAGCGGTTTGTAGATCAGGAATGTGATCACGACATCAATCATGCCCTTCACAAATGTAAACGGCATGTTGAAGACGACAAGGCTCTGCGCCACGCTCTTCATCGACGGGATGATCGCCTGATAAGCCGCGAGGATTGTCTTCTCCGGCATGAACTGATAGTAGACCGGGTAGACGACGAACAGGTTGGACGGAAGTGAAATCAGGGCCATGGCGACCGCACCCACGACAGATGCGATGATCGCGCTCTTCTTCGTCTTCTTGTGACCATACACAGCACCCGCGACCGCGACGAACACGGCGCCGAGGACGAAGTTTGAAATTTCACCGACGCCAAATGAGCTCGAGTACAGGGCGTGCAGCAGGTTCTTGATCAGCTCGATGACGACGCCGCACACAGGACCCAGCGCAAATGATCCGAGAAGCGCCGGAAGGTCCGAAAAATCGAACTTGATGAAGAACGGCATGAACGGAAGCGGAATTTCCAGCAGCTGGAGGACAAATGCCGCCGCCGAGAGGATACCGGTGACCGCCACGAAGCGGACGCCCGCTGATGACCTGGATGCACGTGTTTTCTGTCTGGCAATTTCTGTCATATAGATCTCCTTCTTTCTTGAAAAACGAATGTTCCGGAGATCCCCATGAGGGTTGCCGCAGCAAAAAAAGCTCTCATAAGTATTCAGCACCCCAGACTCGGAACACTTCGCGTTCCTCGTTGTGGGCGGACAGAGCGGCTTCGCCGCTTGTCCGCCCCTCGGGAAAATGATGAAATCGTCCGAAGAGCAAGCTCTCCATCCGAATTCCATCATTTTTCCGAGGGGTGCTGAATAATTACAAAAAACCCTGAGAATTTTCTTCTCAGGGTGTCAGTGCCGCAGCTTTCTGATCCTCTTCCATCCAGACTGTACTGTTGGTACCGGAATCTGACCGGCTCGGCTGCGTAGTGCAGGTCGCGGACTCGCTTTGCATCGCCGCATTTCATTTGCAGATGAGATGCGCTTCGATGAAAGATTACCGCCAGTGGGGAATTTCGCCCCGCCCTGAAGATCTCCATATGTATTTACAGAGGCCATTATAGACCCATGTGTTTCTGATGTAAAGAGCTTAATGACAAAATGGCAATTATTCACACCCGCCGATACCGTTCACACGCCATACAGAATCGCATGCGGTCGCGAATATCAGGACAGTATCGCTGACCGCTTTCCGATGTCTGATAGCGTGTGAACACTCGAAGTGTTCCGGATCGGTAAGCCCTTATCCGGGGATGACCGCGCACACGAGTATGGCAGCTCCGAGGCCGACAAGAAACCCGACCGCGATTTCCTTTGGGGTGTGCCCGAGCTTCTCTGTCAGCTTCTTATCTGTGACCGGCTCTCTGCCTTCCTTCAGGTCGCGCTCCCGCAGCTTGTTCAGCGCCTTCGCCTCCTCGCCCGTCTCGTAGCGCACGCCCATCGCGTCGTACATGACGATGATCGCAAAGAAGAACGCGATCGCAAATTCTGCGCTGTGAAGTCCGCAGGTGATGGCTGTTCCTGTGGCAAGGGCTGTAACGGTAGCCGAGTGCGCGCTCGGCATGCCTCCGCCTCCGGCCACGCGCTCCTTCGAGAACTGTCCTTTCGCGATCTCCAGGAGTATTTTCGCCGTCTGCGCGATGAGCCAGCCCGCGAGCGCCGACATCAGCGCCTGGTTCGTGACCAGATCCATGAGTATCTGCATAGCCGCACCTCTTTTATTAGATTCTGTAAAGCTTCAGCACCTCAGACCCGGAACGCTTCGCAAGGTGCTGAATCATTACATATATTGTACTATCCGCCCCTGCGCACTCCAATCTCCAGCGCATGAAATTTTCATAAACTTTATGGCAGGGTTACAGTTCGCACGCATTTCGGTTGCGTGTGAACTGTAACATGGCAGGATGACAAATGCCGCGGAATCTGTCATAATACCAAAGTGTCGGACCGTAGGCACGGCCCGGCGTCACAGCTTCCAGCAGTGAGGAGGATTTTATGTATAAGAAACTGACAGCAATTCTGATGGCAGCAGCTCTCGCATTTTCCGTGACAGCCTGCGGGTCCATCTCCACTTCATCGTCCGTGTCGGAAACTTCCGCATCGGATGCGGCAAGCAGCACGGATTCTTCCATATCGACGGCCGCTCCGACCGACGCAGAGGTCATTGTATTTGCCGATTCGGAGCTTGATGTAGCCATCAAGAAAATACAGAAAAAGTATGAGGCGGCTCATCCCGGCGTGCGGATCATCTATAATTTCGACGCCGGCACCACGCTCGCAAGTGAGATCATCGCCAAGGCGGGTGCAGACATCATCATCACGGCCGACCAGACGGCAATCGGATCGCTCGATGAGCAGTCGTCCACCGATGTCAATCCGAACCGCAACAATCTCATCAACAGCTCGACGCGCGTGACGCTCGAGGGCGGCTACTACGCAGGCGTTCTCTCCCGGGCAATCAATCCGGACGGAGCGGCGGAGTTTCTTTCGTACCTGCAGAATAACGACAGCGCAAAGGAAGCGCTGAAGGACGCAAAGGACTCACACGCGAAGGAAATCGCGAAGATAGAATCGCAGAATACCGCTGCCGAATCCGCCACAACCGACAGTGCCGTAGATTCAGCGGCCGTGTCCTGAATAAGCGACCGGTATCTGCTCCAAAAAGAGGTCCCGCGGTTGGTGTCATTTGAAAAAATGGCATTGCCCGCGGGGCCTCTTTCTTTCTGTATACGTTCCGGTCACCAGGCGCATATGTACTCCTCCGGCCGCCAGGTTTTCACGGCTCATCGCTGCCGATCCGGCCTGGCTCGTCAAGGGCGGCGCGTATCACTCCGCCGGCCGCCACGCCTTCGTAACCGCCTCGGCGACCTTCAGACCATCGATGGCTGCCGACATGATGCCGCCGGCGTACCCGGCGCCCTCGCCACAGGGATAAAGGCCGCGAAGGGCCGGCGACATAAAGTCATCCCCGCGGAGGATCCGCACCGGCGACGACGTGCGGCTCTCGAGCCCGCACACATATGCTTCATCCCCGGCAAATCCCGGAAATGAGCGGTCGAACCTTCTCATCCCCTCGACAAAATCCCGGTTCATCTGCTCCGGGAACAGCCGGTGAAGCGGCGCATAGCTGGCAAGCCCCCGAAGGCACAGCTGCTCCGTCTCCTCCGCCGTCATCGCGCGCGTCTTCCACTGGCTCTCAGCCCCCTCCGTCAGCTCATTCGTCGTTCCCTGGGCATTGCGGAGGTGCTCTGTGGGCTTATGCGTGTTGATTGCATCTGTCCGTTCCACTCCAGCCTTCTCCTTCACACTCCCGTCCGCATCCTGCACGGCCTCCTCAAACAGAAGATACGGCTCGACAGGGATCCGCCCGTCTGCCAGGGCATACGCCCGCTCCTCCATCTTCTCCTGAAAATGAAGCCCCGCCAGGACCTCGTCCGACCCGAAGTCCTTCGCGTCGACCGTCATAACAATTGCACTGTTTGCGCGCGCACTGTCGCGGGCATAGTCGCTCATCCCGTTCACAGCAAGCCGTCCCCTCTCTGAGGACGCATTAACAATGTAGCCGCCGGGGCACATGCAGAAGCTGTACACGCCGCGCCCGTCAGACGCCTTTGCTGTCAGCTTGTAGCTTGAAGCCGGAAGGCGCAGGCGCTTCATTTCCTGCGGATCAGATATGCCGTAGGTCCGTTCATCGATCATGCGCTGCGGATGGGACACGCGGAAGCCGACCGCGAAATTCTTCTGCGTCATCGGAATCCTTCGCGCAGAGAGAGAGCGGATCGTGTCGCGCGCGCTGTGGCCCGGAGCGAGCACGACGACAGATGCCGGCAGCTCATACAGGCCGTCCGGACCCTCGACGCGAACGCCGCTGACAGCTCCCTCTCCCAGAACATCCGTGACGCGGGAGCGGAAGCGGATCTCGCCCCCGAGCGATAGAATTTCATTTCTCAGGCGGACAATCACGCCGCGGAGCATGTCCGTCCCGATGTGCGGATGATATTCATACGCGATGTCCTCCGGCGCGCCTGCCTCGATAAAGGTCCGGATCACGCGCGCATTGCGCCCGTACCTGTCCTTTACATTTGTCGTGAGCTTTCCGTCTGAAAATGTCCCCGCGCCGCCCTCGCCGAACTGGATATTGGACTCGGGATCGAGCGCACCCGTCTCCCAGAACCGGCCGACATGCGCCGTTCTCTCCTCCATCGCATCGCCCCGCTCAAGAAGGACCGGCCTGTAGCCGTGGCGCGCGAGCTCAAGCGCGCAGAAGAGGCCGGCCGGACCGCTCCCGATGACAACGGGGCGGTGCGGCATGCGCGGCAGGTCCGGATTCTCATCAGGGAAGACATATGCCTTCGGCTGCGTGAAGAGGATATTCCGGTCGTGCAGCTTCTTTACGAGAGATTCCTCACGGCGGAGCTCCTTCTCCGAAGCTTCCTGCCCCTGTGCGGTCTTCTCTCCGGACACACTTCCATCCGCCTCCAGACTCACATCGACCGAATAGACGTCGAAAAGCTCCGGCCGTCTTCTCGCGTCGACCGAGTGCCTCACAATTGAAAATGAAACCCGCTCCTCTCTCTTCAGTCTGAGCGCCTTTCTGATCTTCTTCTCAAGCTCCGCGGGGTCACTCCCGCAGGGCAGCTTCAGCTGGCTGATCCGTATCATGGCTAACCTCCCTTTATACAGCGCCACTATACAGGAGATCCGCGTTCTCCGCAAGAGCCAGCAGGGGCCCCGCCTTCCGGCGGAGCCCCTGCTCAAAAAAGGAACCTCTCAGTCCCCAACCTTTCTCACTAGAAGGTCATACGTCCCATCCTCATTGTCCGTGAGCTTCAGGATCTTGTGGCCCTCATCCTTGATGGAGCGCGGCACATTCTGGACCGGCTCGCCGTCGTTCATGTGGATGGACAGGATCTGTCCGTCGTCGAGCTCCTCGAGCGCGACCTTCGCCTTGACAAATGTGACCGGGCAGACGACGTCCGTGATATCGACTGTCTCGTCAGCTTTGATTGTATCAGCCATATATTTCTCCTCTCCGCCGCCTTCGGCAGCCTCTCGTAGATTACTCAGGGATCACATCGGCATGTCTGCCGGATCGCGGTCCGGCATGCCCGCAGCCATCACGCGCTCTCATACGCCTCGCGGACGACCTTCGCGAGCTTGTCAAATCCGACCCGCTTCAGCGTAAATGCAAACCGCTCCGACGGCTTCGCATTTTCCGCGAAGAACTTGATCGTCGCGTCGCAGACAGCCATCAGCTTGTCGTGGTCCTCGATGAACGGAATGACCGGCTCGCCCATGGCGATGTTGTTGCCGAAGTTTCCGCCGAATGTGAGGATATAGCCGCGCGTGTAGTCATACGCGTCCGTCGGGCACGCATACGCGCAGCGCCCGCAGAAATTGCATTTTGCAGGATCGATCGTGATCTTACCGTCCTTCAGCGTGATCGCGTTCGTGCGGCAGGTCTTCGCGCAGACGCCGCAGGAAATGCATTTGTCCTCCTGCCAATCGACCTTGAGACCGCCCTTGATACCGAGGTCGTTCTCCTCCGCCTTGAGGCAGTTGTTCTGACATCCCGTGACGCCGAACTTAAACTTGTGCGGAAGCTCGCGGCCGAAGTAGCGGTCGTTCAGCTCCTTCGCAAGACCTTCCGTGTCGATGCAGCCGTTCGGACATGTCGCCATGCCCTGACATGCCGTGATCGTGCGGACACGCGGGCCGCAGACGCCGGGCGCGATATGGCCCTTTGCGAGAGCCGCCTTGACCTCCTCGATCTGATCGATATCGATGAACGGAATCTCGATACCCTGGCGCGCCGTCAGATGGACATAGCCGTGTCCGTAGCGGTTTGCGACCTCCAGGACCGCCGCCAGCTGCTCGGCCGTCACCTGACCGCCGACAATGCCGAGACGAAGAGAGAACTTTCCTTTTTGTTTCTGTTTCATGAAGCCGCCCTTCTTGAGCGCGGCAATGTCATATGTAGCCATATGCTTTCCTCCGCAAAATGCAATGATTCAGCACCCCTCAGAAAACTGATGAAATCCGGACGGAGAGCCTGCTCGCCGGACGGTTTCTGAAGTTTTCTGAGGGGCGGACAAGCGGCGAAGCCGCTCTGCCCGCCCACAACGAGGAACGCGAAGCGTTCCAAGTGTTGGGGTGCTGAATAGTTACAGAAAACTGATGAAATCAGTCCACAAGAACGAGCTGCTCCTTCGCCACGTCCCGGCAGTGCACGACATGATAGGAATTGATCTCCGGTCTCTCGTCAACTCTGAGCGAGAGGATCAGGTAGCTTGCCCTGCTGTCAAATGAAAGGCGGATATCCTCCTCCGACGGTCTCGCCGGCGTCTCCGGGTGAGAATGCCAGTTGCCGAGCGGCATGAAGCCGTTTGCACGCATATCCTTCACCGCGGCGAGCTGCTCCTTCGGGTCCATCGAGAAATGCTCATTGGTGTGGTCAATATTCGTGAGCATGTAGACCTTCCGGACCTCGCGGGTGATGCCGTCATCGAGGTCCTTTCCCGCGATCAGCCCGCAGGCCTCGTCCGGCCGCTCAGACCGGGCATACGCGAGAATCTTCTCATAGTCACTCTTTTTCAGTAATACCTTCAATGTCTGTTCCCTCCAGATCCGCTGTTCCTGTTCCGGAATCCGACGCGTCATGCCGCACTATCGGAACAACGCCCACCGGCTTCAAGCGTGCCGCTTTCCAGCCTGCGTTCTGCAGCCTCCCGGCCGGCACCGTCTGTCAGTCCGGCTGTTTCTTCGGATTACTCCCGGCCGGCACCGCCTCTCAGTCCAGCGGCTTCTTCGGATTGAAATCGCACGTCGCCTGCTCGTAATCGATGAGCTCCGTAATCGTCGGATGGTCCGAGCAGACCGCGCAGCCGTCGCCCTTCGGCGGAAGCTTGATCGTGTGGAAATTCATCGTCAGTCCGTCAAATGTCAGCAGCTTCCCTGTGAGCAGCTCGCCGGCCCCCGTCAGGTACTTGACGGCCTCGAGCGCCTGGAGGCATCCGATGACGCCCGCCATCGCGCCAATGACGCCCGCCTGCTTGCAGGTCGGGACCGCGTCCTTTGGCGGCGGGTTCTTGAACACGCAGCGGTAGCACGGCGCTCCGGACTCCGGAGTCCATGTCATGAGCTGACCTTTGAAGCGGATAATGCCCGCGTGGCAGAACGGCTTCTTCAGCATGACA
This sequence comes from uncultured Eubacteriales bacterium, assembly GCA_900315305.1. Lineage (GTDB taxonomy): Bacteria > Bacillota > Clostridia > Lachnospirales > Lachnospiraceae > Chordicoccus. Next base: position 12,288 of record OMYS01000024.1, on the reverse strand, counting down.
CACGCGTCATTGATCAGGAACTTTGCCGGGAAATTATCTGTCCCGTCGAGAACAAAATCGTAGTCCTTGATAATATCCTTGATGTTCGCCGCGGAAATGAATTCCTGGTATGTCACGACCTCGACATCCGGGTTGATCGCGCGCATCGTCTCTGCGGCCGATTCAACCTTCGGCTTTCCGAGATCATTGGTCGTGTGAATGACCTGTCTCTGCAGGTTCGAGAGATCAACGACATCCGCGTCCGCGATGCCGATCTTTCCGACTCCGGCTGCGGCGAGATACATAGCTGCCGGTGCGCCGAGTCCGCCGGCGCCGATGATGAGGACAGAGCCGTTCATCAGCTTCTTCTGCCCCTTGACGCCGATCTCCTTTAAGATAATGTGTCTGGAATATCGCTCCAGCTGTTCATTTGTAAATGGCATCAGCGGCCGCTTCAACAACGTCGCCGTCCTTCAGGTGCGTTGTGTCAAATGTGTCGCGCTGCGCGAACTCCTCATTGACGGATACGGAGACATATTCCGGAGTCTCAACCTTCTCCTGCTCGATCAGTTCGGAAATGGTGATCCCGTCTTTCACTTCTTTTTTCTCGCCGCCTACTGTGATTGTCATCTCAGTTCTCCTTTATGGTATTTTCTGTAGTAATGGTAGTAAATGAAACTCTATCGCTTACGCCTTCAGTGCCTGGCGGAAGTCGTCAATCAGGTCCTCCACATCCTCGATGCCCACGCTCACGCGGATCGTGTCATCAAAGACGCCGGCGGCTTCTCTCATTTCCGGCGTGCTCCGGATATAGAGCGTGGATGCCGGGTGAATTGCAAGAGACCGGAAATCCCCGATGCTCGTCGCCCGCGTCACATACTGCAGGGAGTCAAGCACCCGGTACGCCTTCTCCTTCGAGCCCGCACGGAATGTCAGGATGCCACCGCCGAGGCCCTGGAGCTCCCTCTCGGCGAGCTCTCTGTACGGGTTTCCGGGAAGCGTCGGATAATTGACCGATATGCCCGGAATCTCATCGAGCGCGCGGGCCAGTGTCTCTGCGTTCTGACAGATCCGCTCCATCCGGAGGCCGAGCGTCTCAAGACCGATGATATTGAGGTACGCGTTCATCGGCGAGAGGCAGCTGCCCATGTTCTCCCAGATGTCCGTCCGAAGACGGATCGTGTACGCGAGGATCCCGAATTTCCGGTAGCCGGAGAGCGCCTCGAATTTATCAAAATCCCACTTGAATTTCGCGCCGTCGATGATCGCGCCGCTGACGGAATTGCCTCCGCCGTTGATGTACTTCGATGCCGAGTGGACGACGATGTCCGCCCCGAGCTCGAGCGGCTTTGCGATGTACGGTGTCGCCGTCGTGGAATCGACGATAAGCGGAACACCGATGTGGTGCGCGTACTCCGCGACCTTCGGGACATCCATGATCTCGAGTCCCGGATTTCCGATCAGCTCGCCGAAAATGACGCGCGTCCTCTCGTTCACCAGCGGCTCGATCTCCTCCACCGTCATGTGGCGGACAAACCGTGTCTTGATCCCGAATTTCGTCAGGTCCTCGAAAAGATCGATGGACCCGCCGTAAAGGCCGCAGCCGGCGATGATCTCGTCGCCCGCGCAGAGCATATTGAGGAGCGCCAGCGTGATCGCCGACATTCCGCTCGAACAGGCAATACAGGCATTGCCGCCCTCAAGCTCATTCAATCTTGTCTCAAAGGCCGCCACCGTCGGATTTCCCACGCGGCTGTACGCGAAGCCCGCGGCCTTGTGCTGGAAGACATTGGCCTGCTCCTCCGCGGTCGGAAAGGAAAATGCAGTGACCTGCGCGATCGGAGGTACCGTCGCGCCCTCGGCGTACCGCTTCACGGCCCTGCCATGCAGCAATCTGGTATTGAATTTCATAGCGCCTCCGTTTGTTATTTTCCCATTATTTTACTATGATTAGTGGGATTGTCAAGTGGGAAATGCAGAAGGATTTCCTGTTAATGAAAAAACCTCTCCCGGGAACGTGCCCCGGAAGAGGTCCTCATGCAGGATCAGATATAGTCTTTATTGCCGGCTACGCCTGTGTCATATCTGGACGCGTCCAGAATGAACTTCACGATCGAGTCGACAGACTCGCCCGCCTCGCCCCAGTCGTCGATATAGGACGGCTTTCTCGGAACAAGATGCTTATCCGCAAGCTCCTCATTCAAAACCAGCAGGACGATGATGCCGGCGTGATTAAGTCTCCGCACGACCTCAGCGACATGCTCCGCGTCAGACGGCGCGTAGAGGTACGTGTGTCTGCCGGCGATGACCAGCTGCTTCTCGACCGCCTCTGCCGTCTCTCTCGTGAGGCCGTTCCTTCCGATGCGGAATTCGACCGTGACCGGCTTCTGGCCCTCGAGCGCCGCGCGAAGCTCCTTCGTGACCTTGCCCTCGCCGAAGTTGTTGCCGCTGTCCGACACGGACTCGACGACACCGCACGCGGACGTCATGTTGGAGATGCGGTCGATCAGGATGAGCTCGCCGAGTGTTCTGTGCTTACTGAAGAGATCGACGACGATCCGGTCCGTAAATGCAAGCCGCACCTCTGCGATCTCATTTTTCTTGAGAGATGTCGCCTCCTCGTGCTCTCCCGTGTTGACGTCAATCTTATAGAGAATCTTCGTGACAAGGCCCGGGATCTCGCGGGTGCCGAGCTTCACATAGAAGTTCTTGCCGTTCTCAAGCGTCGCGTCGTCCATCCAGAGAATCGTCGCCGTGACTGTGTCCGCGATCTGCGCGCCGGAGCCGCTCTCAAGCACGCAGCCTCTCGACACGTCGACCTCGCGGTCGAGCGAGAGGGTGACCGGCTGACCCTTGATGGCGCTCTCCGCTTGTCTGTCTCCAATGAGAATGCCCTTCACGTGCGCCTTCTCACCGCTCGGGAGAGACGTGATCTCATCGCCGACCTTCACGGAGCCGGCCTCGATCTGTCCCTCAAAGCCGCGGAAATTGTGGTCCGGACGGCAGACGCGCTGCACCGGCATGTAGAAGCCCTGCTCCTTCGCGGCGTCCTGAACATCGACGGTCTCAAGGTAATCGAGGAGCACGTCGCCCTTGTACCAGGGCATGTTCGCGGAGCGCTTCGTGATGTTGTCGCCCTCCGTCGCAGAGACCGGGATCACGTTGACGTTCTCGAGCTTTAATTCATTTGTCAGCTCGGCAATCTGCGCAAGGATCTCCTTGAAGCGCGCCTCGCTGTAGTCCACGAGGTCCATCTTGTTGACCGCGAAGACAAAGTAGCGGATGCCCATGAGCGCGCAGATCCGCGCGTGGCGGCGCGTCTGGACGAGCACGCCCTGCTTCGCGTCCACCAGGATGACGGCGAGATCGGCAAATGAAGCGCCGACTGCCATGTTTCTTGTGTACTCCTCATGGCCCGGTGTGTCCGCGACGATGAAGGAGCGGTGGTCTGTCGTGAAGTACCGGTACGCGACATCGATTGTGATGCCCTGCTCGCGCTCCTCCGTGAGACCGTCGAGAAGCAGGGAGTAGTCGATCGCGCCGCCGCGGCTTCCGACCTTGGAGTCGAGCTCGAGAGCCTTCTCCTGGTCCGCGTAGAGAAGCTTGGAATCATACAGGATATGTCCGATCAGCGTCGATTTTCCGTCGTCAACACTGCCGCAGGTAATGAATTTCAGTAAGTCACGCATCAGAAGTAGCCCTCCTTCTTTCTCTTCTCCATGCTGCCGGCGCCCGCGTCCTTGTCGATGACACGTGTTGTGCGCTCGGACTCGACGGCGCTCAGCGTCTCGTCGATGATCTCGTCAAGTGTCTCCGCATTCGACTCAAAGCCGCCCGTGAGCGGATAGCAGCCGAGTGTACGGAAACGGATCTTCTTGTGCATGATCTCCTCGCCCGGCTTCAGTCTCATCCGGTCGTCATCGACCATGATCAGCTGGCCGTCGCGCTCGACGCACGGGCGGACCTTTGCGTAGTAGAGCGGAACGATCTCGATGTTCTCGCGCTTGATGTACATCCAGATGTCCTTCTCCGTCCAGTTCGAGATCGGGAAGACGCGCATGCTCTCGCCCTTCCGGATATGCGTGTTATAGAGCTTCCACATTTCCGGTCTCTGGTTCTTCGGGTCCCAGGCCTGCGCCTCATTTCGGAATGAGAAGATCCGCTCCTTCGCGCGGGACTTCTCCTCGTCGCGGCGTCCGCCTCCGAATGCCGCCGTGAAGCCGTACTTCGTGAGCGCCTGCTTTAAGGCCTGCGTCTTCATGATGTCCGTGTAGGAGGAGCCGTAATCGAACGGGTTGACACCCTGCTTTCTGCCCTCCTCGTTCGTGTAGACGAGCATCTTGAGGCCGTACTTCTTCGCCTGCTCATCGCGGAACTTGATCATTTCCTTGAACTTCCACGTCGTGTCGATGTGAAGGAACGGAAATGGCGGTTTCTCCGGATAGAAGGCCTTCAGCGCCAGGTGCAGAAGCACCGTGCTGTCCTTTCCGATGGAATAGAGCATAACAGGCTTCTCACATTCCGCGGCGACCTCCCGCATAATGTAGATTGCCTCAGCCTCGAGCTGATCGAGATGGGATAATTCACTCACTGCTTTGTCCTCCGTACGTTAATATCTGTTTGCGTCTTTTGCATTGATCGAAATCTGTCTCTTATGTCCCTGGATATCCGTGAACGTCCACACATATCCGTTCTCATTTCTTGAGACGGAAAGCTTCGTGCCGCGGCCCTCGAGGTCCGGCCCCAGGAAAAAGTCAATCGCGCCGAACCGGCACTCCTTGATGCAGGAGGTGCAGCCCCAGCAGTCGCGCTCATGCGGGATATACGCCTTCCGGTCACTGCCGATCTTGATCAGATTTCCGGGGCAGACCTCGACGCACTGCCGGCAGCCCACACATTTTGAACGGTTGAATTTAACGCTCATCCGGGCACCCTCCTTTCATTTCCGCCATCCTCCGCGATCAGAGGCCTGAGGACGGTTGTAATCCGTCCGTCCCTGTACACGGAATTGACATACGCCTGAAAATGCGGGTCCTTCTCCGGGAAGTCCGTATTTTCCGCAAATGCATGCCACCGCGTCTCCTTTCTCGCGCGGAGATGCGCGATCAGCACGCGCGCGACGGTGAGCCGCTCCCGGACCTCGTAGATGCGGAGCAGGTCGTCCATGTCCGCGGCGGCAAGCCTCGGAACAAGCGCCTCGAGCGACCGGATGTGCTTGTCCGCAAGCGCAAGTGATGCCTCGTTGTAGCGGTACGCTGTGCTGATGCCGCCGGCGTACTCGTCCATGATCTTCTGCATGGCCTCCTCAATCTCCTCCGTCGTCATGAGGAACTCCGGATTGGAGAGCTGCGCCTCATACGAGGAAATGAGGGCGTCCGCCTCTTCCGCCAGCGCTCTGTCTGCAGTCTCCGCATCAGCATGGACAGTCCCAGTCCCTTCTGTGCACAGGTCCGCATTTTCGGAGCCTTTCGACGGATGCTTCTGCACATCGCTCACTGCATCTCCCGCAAGCTGGGGCTTCGCGCCTCTCTCAGCGCCTTCATCAAGAAGCTTCAGGATGGACTCGGCCGCGATCTCGCCCTCCGCGAGCGCGCCCGTCACATATTTCTGCGGGGCGCCGCCGGCGACATCTCCCGCCGCGAAGAGTCCCTCGATTGTCGTCGAGCGGTCATTCCGGATCCAGTAGCCGCTCGCCGTGTGGCCGCCGACGATGTACGGCTCCGTGCCCTGAATCTCTACATTTTCCTCGGACGGGCCCTGACCGCCTTCAAACCACTTGAGCGTCTGTGACGGCGCCATGTTGAGGTATGCCCTGTAGAGCGACTCCTCCGCATCCTTTGAGATGCCCTTCGTCTTCAGGTAGCACGGCCCGCGTCCCTTGCGCATCTCCTCGACGGTGCCGTAGACTCGCTCCGATGTTGTGAGGCCGTACTTATTCTCGTAGACCTCGCCAAGAGAATTGACCTGCTTTGCGCCGACGCCCTGGGCGATCGTCCCCGTCGGCGCGATCGTGTCCTTGCAGCGAAGCGCAATGAAGCGCATCTCAAATGTCGTCATCTCCGCACCGGCGCGGATTCCCATCGCGTATCCGGCACCCGTATTAAACGGCGGGTACCACATCTTATGCCTGGAAAATCCGGGATTGTTCGGCCGGTAGATGCCGGCCGCGCCGCCGGTCGCGACAAGAACGGCCTTCGCATAGATTTCATACGCGACAGGCTCATTGACACTGAACCCCACAGCGCCAGCGATTTTTCTTCCGGACGGAACGAACTCACTGTCTGCCTGCTGATCGATTGCATCAGCCGGAACGGTCAGATAATCGGTGATGTTCACATGGTTGAGAATCGTGACATTCTTCTGCGCGGATGCGGCCTCCGCGAGGAGCGGCTTGATGTTCTCTCCGTTGATCTTGATGTTCCGCCAGCCGCGGGAGACGTACTCCCCATTCTCATCCTTCAAAATGACGAGCCCGAGGTCCTCCATGACCTTAGTCACATGGTTGAGCCGCTCGGACATCGAGAGGAGCAGGTCCCCGCGCACAATGCCGGCCGCGTCATGCCGCGCGTAATCGACATAATCCTGCGGGACATGTCCCTTTGTGATGTAGGCGTTGATGGCATTTACGCCGGCCGCCAGACATCCCGAGCGCCTGATGTTCGCCTTCTCCGCGATCGTCACGCGGATGTCCGGTCTCTGCCCGAGGACCATCGCGGCAAAGCAGCCTGCGGTGCCTCCGCCGATAATCAGGACATCTGTGTCAATTCGTTTTCTTTCCATCGGTCCTCTCTTTCCTGTCAGACGGGAGCCACCTCTTGGGGCCTCCCTGTTACGATGATAGTTTGCATTATAACACATCTTTTCATACTTTCCATACCTAATTCGTGGGAATTAAAGAATTTCTCTTCGTACAATCTGCCGAAGCTTGTCTCATTTCTTGCTTTCAGGCGTGGGAGCGCTTATACTTTTTTAATTCAATACCCCTCAGACTCATAGCGCGAAGCGTTCCGAATCCGGGGCTGAATAACTAAGTGCATACTTGGGAGGTGGATATGCTTCATTATGAGAACCCGGAGATCCGTGATCTCCTTTTTCAGGGCAGCTTCGGTCTTGAGCGCGAGAGTCTCCGCGTTCTCGGGGACGGAACGCTGTCCCATACGCGCCATCCGTTCGGAGAGAGCGCGCATGTCACACGCGATTTCTGTGAAAATCAGACAGAGGTGAATACCGACCCTTGCCCGTCCGCCGAGGAGGCTGTCCGCGAGCTCGACCGCTTCACCGCAAAGCTCCAGCGAGTGCTCGCAGAGCTTCCCGAGCCGGAGCTTCTGTGGCCGTTCTCAAACCCGCCGTACATCCGGCAGGAAAATGACATTCCCATCGCTTTCTTCGATGGCGACCTCGCCGAGAAGACCGAGTACCGCCGGTATCTCTCCGCAAGGTACGGCCGCTACCTCATGACGCTCTCGGGCATCCACGTGAATTACTCCTTCAGCGAGGAGCTGCTCCGCGCGGAGTTCAGGATCCGTGAGAGGGAAAATGCAGCCGGCGGCACGAAAACGCCTCAGGCCAAAACGGCTCCCCGGGCGGAGTCAGACAGTTCGGAGCCGATGAGCGGCCTGTCCGCAGAGCAGACTGAGGAGGCGCGCTTTCGAACATTCCGCGACCAGTTCTATGTCGAGCTCGCGGAGAAGGCCGCCGTCTCCGGCTGGATCCTGACGGCAGTGACCGCCGCGAGTCCGCTCGGAGACAGTTCATTTGCCGAGGAGGGAGTGACGGGCGGAGATTACTTTCCGGGCATGGCGAGCATCCGCTGCAGCGAGCTCGGCTACTGGAACTTCTTCACGCCGGTCCTTGATTACTCGGACATCCGGAGCTACGCGGACAGCATCGAGGCCTATGTGACGGGCGGCGTGCTGCGCGCTCCGTCCGAGCTGTACTATCCGGTCCGCCTGAAGCCGCGCGGGAAAAACACGCTGGATAACCTGCGGAGCGGCGGCGTCAGCCACATCGAGCTGCGCATGTTCGACCTCAATCCGCTCGCCTTCAGCGGCGTCGCGGTCAGGGACGTAAAATTCGCGCAGCTGCTTCTCATTTATCTCGCGGCAGGGCCTGCGGTGCGTGCGGACAAGAATGCACAGATCATGGCCGTGCGCAACTTCAAATCGGCGGCGCGCTACGACCTTCGCACGGTGCGTCTCGCATCCACTGACGGAAATAAAGGGAGCCTGCACGAGGCAGGTCTCCGCCTGCTTCAGGACATGGAGACATTTTTCAGGGACTGCGGCCGGGACGTGCAGTGCGTGCTCGACTTTGAGCTTGAAAAATTTACGGACCCGGAGAGACGCTATGCGGCGGCCGTGAAAGAAAAGTATGCCGGTGGCTTTGTCCGGAAGGGCCTTGTGCTCGCGCGTCAGCGGCAGGAGGAAAGTCTCCGGAGCCTCAGGGAGGGAGAAAGACATGTGTGAATTATTCGGGATCTGCGCGGCCACGCCGATCGAGGCAAATGACCTTCTGAAGAAATTTTACGCGCACAGCGTGCGCCACCCGCACGGCTGGGGGCTCGCGCTCCTTGACTGCGGCGGCCCGGCGATCGAAAAAGAGCCGGTCTGCGCCGGGAGCAGCACGTATCTGAAATACCGCCTGAAGAGCCGGATCGTGACAAAGACAGCGATCGCGCACATCCGGTACGCGACGCAGGGCGTCATGGAGTACGACAACACGCATCCCTTCACAGGGCGTGACATCAGCGGCCGCTCGTGGACGCTCGCCCACAACGGAACCATCTTCGACTGCTCTCTTCTCCGCCCATACATCCGCACTCAGCGCGGAGGCACCGACAGCGAGCGGATTCTTCTCTACATCATCGACCGGCAGGACGAGCTGATCCGGAGGCTCCGCCGGGAACCGACCGCCGAGGAGCGCTTTGATCTCATGGATCAGATCGTCTGCGAGATCTCGCCGCGCAACAAGCTGAACCTGCTGATCTTCGACGGAGAGCTCTACTACGTGCACTGCAACTACAGGGACTCCCTGCACATCTGGCAGTCCGGAACGGCCGCCTACTTTGCGACCGTTCCGATCTCAGACAGTGGCTGGACTCCCGTCCCGGAGACGCAGCTCCTCGCGTTCAGAGACGGCCGTCTCCTGTTTACGGGCACTGACCACGGCCACGAATATCTCGACAACGCAGAGGACCAGAAATACCTCTACTCCGGATTCTCGGTGCTCTGAGCATTGCACGGGACACTCAGTCTATAGAAAAACGGACGGCCCGCACTCACAAATTGTGAATGCGGACCGCCCGTTTTTTAGCTTCTGCTGAGCCGTTCTTTTACCCTTCTATAACCGTTTCATGACCCCGGGCAGAGCATGTCCGAGCGTCACCGCGCTTCATTTACAAAGTCAGGCTGGTCTCATACCTCCCGGTACATGACCGTGAGGCCGCCCGTGCTGCTGACAGATCCTTTCTGCCCGGCCCTGATTGGAATCACCAGAAGTCCGACGCGCCCGGTCCCGAGGTTCGCCGCGAGATCGTTGGCCTGCGACTGCGTCATGTTCTTGGAAATGAAAACCGGCACCTGGTTCATGTCGAGGTGCATCGTGAGACCGACAAAGTCCGTGGTCTTCATTTTCGAAAAATCATGCGTCAGCGCGCGCTCGATATCGATCAGCTTGCGCGAGCCCGTGCCTGGATCGAAGATCATCGAGTGGCCCGTCTGCTCCGAGATCGCGTTGATCAGAAGGCCCGTCTTCGTGCCCTCCATCATGAAGCGGCACGCGAGCGACGCCGCAATGCTCACGCTCTCCTCGACCAGCGTCGCCTCCCGGGCAGAGCCCTCGTCATCGACGTCGAGGAAGATCTGGAACTGCGTGTTGAGGATCGAATTGTACGACCCGACCATCACGCGGCTGTTCGCGGCGATCGCGTCGAAATCCATCGCAGCCGTGCTGCCCTTCCGGTAGCCGCTCACGCCCGCGAACGCAAACGGGTTCTGGTACAGCGCCCTCTGGTTCTCCGCCTCGCCGGTCACCTCATCAACGGCATTCACGATGTCCGTGACATCCGTCCTCGCCGCGTAGACATAGATCTTGTCCGTCGCAGCCGGCTCCTTCTCGAAGAAGAACATCTGCGCCTTAGAAAGAGACCGGCAGAAATACGGTCCGATCTCATACTTGCCCCGCTTTGTGCCGCGGATCCTGTGCGTCCGCACAAGCTTATCCTGTCCGGCCACGCCGAGCATGTCCTTCGAGATGGCTACCTTGATTTCGGAGCTGCCGTCGGCATGCACGAGTCCCTTCGGGACGCGGAAGCCGATCTCGACTCCCGACACCGGAAGCTTCTTTTCATTTTCAATTTCTTCGGAAAGTTCTGTCTCCTCACCGGCATAGATCGCGTGCTTCTGAAATGAAAACCGCACCTGCAGAGCACGTCTCCACAGCTGCCTGTATATGAGATGCCAGAACACGAACAGCGCTCCTGCAAGAAGCACGAGCAGAACGGCTACGGCAATCAATGTGTTCCCCATGTATAGTTGCTCCCCTGCAAATCCCCTGATATCACCCGCTCCCGCGCAGGCCCCTTAATTCCCGCGTCCAAAGAGCATCGGTGGCGATACATCGTTATTATACATGAAGAACGGGGCTTGCGCCCCGTAAATAAATTACAATTCTATTAAATTTTAGCGCATAAGCCCTGGACTGTGAATTCCGGGCCGGATTGCGGGAGCCGCAAAGCAGCGGAGCAATCCGGAGCTTATGCGCGGGTTTCACTCCAGCTCGAACGCTCCCGTGTACAGCTGGTAGTAGGTCCCCTTCTGCGCGATCAGCTGATCGTGCGTGCCGCGCTCGATGATGCGGCCGTGGTCGAGGACCATGATCGCGTCCGAGTTGCGGACCGTCGACAGACGGTGCGCGATGACGAAGACCGTTCTGCCCTTCATGAGGTTGTCCATGCCCTTCTGGACAAGCGCCTCGGTACGCGTATCGATCGAGGACGTCGCCTCGTCGAGGATCATGACCGGCGGGTCCGCGACCGCCGCGCGGGCGATCGAGATCAGCTGCCGCTGCCCCTGGGAGAGCTGCGCGCCGTTGCCGGTCAGCAGCGTGTTATAGCCGTCCGGCAGACGCGTGATAAAGTCATCCGCATTTGCGAGCTTTGCCGCCGCGATGCACTCCTCGTCCGTCGCGTCGAACTTGCCGTAGCGGATATTGTCCATGACCGTTCCCGTAAACAGGTTAACGTCCTGAAGGACCACGCCGAGTGAGCGGCGGAGGTCCGGCTTCTTGATCTTGTTGATGTTGATCTTGTCGTAACGGATCTTGCCGTCCGGGATATCGTAGAAGCGGTTGATCAGGTTCGTGATCGTCGTCTTGCTTCTGACCAGGCTTCGCGTAGAGCGTGATATCATGCAGGACCTGCTTCTCCGGCGTGTAGCCGAAGTCGACATGCTCCATCTCGATATCGCCCTCGAGTCTCTTGTACGTCGTCGTGTTGTCCGCCTTGTGGTAGTGCTTCCACGCCCACATGCCGGTGTGCTCCTTCGTCTCCGTGATGTTTCCGTCCTTGTCTACGCGCGCATTGACGAGCATGACATAGCCGTTGTCCTGCTCCGGCTCCTGATCGATGAGCTCGAAGACACGGCCCGCGCCCGCGATACCCATCGCGATAAATGCGACCTGGTTCGAGACCTGGCCGACCGTCTGCGAGAGCTGACGCGCCATGGACAGGAACGAGATGATGATGCCGGCTGTCATTGTGCCCATGCCGGAAAAACCGATATTGCCTGCATTTGTAAAGACCATCGCCGCTCCGACAAATGCAAGAACGACGTACATAATGTTGCCGACATTTCCGAGGATCGGGAACAGGACGTTGCCGGCCTTGTTCGCCGCCTCACTGTCCTTGAAGAGCTGCTCGTTGTACTTCAGAAAATCCTGCTCGGACTCCTTCTCGTGATTGAAGACCTTAATGACCTTCGCGCCCTCGACCATTTCCTCGACGAAGCCCTCCTCGCGGGCGAGCGATTTCTGCTGCTCTGTCATGAAGTGTGCAGACGCGCCGCCGAAGTTCTTCGTGATAAATGCCATGCCGATCATGAACACCGCAACGATCGCTGTGAGCCAGAGGCTGTAGTAGAACATCATGACGACCATAAAGGCAATCGAGAGGACCGACTGGATCAGCATCGGCATCGACTGCCCGATCATCTGCCGGATCGCATCGGTATCATTCGTGTAGGTACTCATGATGTCGCCGTGTGCATGTGTATCAAAGTAGCGGATCGGCAGAGACTCCATGCGGTTGAACAT
>OMYS01000106.1 GCA_900315305.1 uncultured Eubacteriales bacterium | reverse complement strand
TATGGCACGGACAGCCCTCGTGGTCCGAAAGGGGCAACTGTCACGACTGTACAGATACCCTATCCATACCGAAGGCATGGGTAGTGGTAAGTTCATCAGATGAGCAAGGCCCGTTTCGGGCAGAAGGGATGGTCAATTTTGAGAAAACATTTGGAGATTGAGAAAGTCATCGGACGCGAGATCGTAGATTCGAGAGGCAATCCGACCGTTGAGGCGGAGGTTAGCTGAGCGACGGCACGGTCGGCCGTGGTGCGGCTCCGAGCGGCGCTTCGACAGGTGAATTTGAGGCGATTGAGCTCCGTGATAATGACAAGGCAAGATTCGGCGGCAAGGGTGTTCTCACAGCCGTGAACAATATCAATACAATTATTAATGACGCGGTCCGCGGTCTCGATCCGCAGGATGTATACGCGGTCGACGCGGCTATGCTGAAGGCTGACGGGACACCGAACAAGTCAAAGCTCGGCGCAAATGCGATCCTCGCCGTTTCGATCGCGAGCGCGAGAGCGGCAGCGGAGTCTCTCGGCATTCCGCTCTACCGCTTCCTTGGCGGCGCAAATGCGAACTGCCTCCCGGTTCCGATGATGAACATTTTAAACGGCGGCGCTCATGCGACGAACTCCGTCGATACACAGGAATTCATGATCATGCCGGTCGGCGCACCGACATTCCGCGAGGCACTCCGCTGGTGCACAGAGGTCTTCCATGCGCTGCAGTCGCTCCTTAAGAGCGAGGGCAACACGACAGCTGTCGGTGATGAGGGCGGCTTTGCGCCGAACCTGAAAAGCGACGAGGACACAATTGAGCACATACTGACAGCGATCCGCAACGCGGGCTATGAGCCGGGCAAGGATTTCGTCCTTGCGATGGATGCGGCTTCCTCAGAGTGGAAGAGCGAGAAGGGCAAGGGCTTCTACCATCAGCCGAAGTCCGGCAGAGACTTTACATCCGAGGAGCTCATTGCTCACTGGAAGTCCCTCATTGAGAAGTACCCGATCTGGTCGATCGAGGACGGCCTCGACGAGGAAGACTGGGAAGGCTGGCAGAAGATGACGAAGGAGCTCGGCGGCAAGGTCCAGCTTGTCGGCGACGATCTCTTCGTGACAAATACAGAGCGTCTTTCCAAGGGCATCAGCATGGGCTGCGCGAATTCGATTCTGATCAAGCTGAACCAGATCGGCTCCGTATCCGAGACGCTCGAGGCGATCAAGATGGCCCACAAGGCGGGCTACACAGCGATCACATCCCATCGCTCCGGCGAGACAGAGGACACAACGATCGCAGATCTTGCTGTCGCGCTCAATACGCGTCAGATTAAGACTGGTGCCCCGAGTCGCAGCGAACGCGTCGCGAAGTACAACCAGCTGCTCCGCATCGAAGAAGAGCTCGGCGACGCAGCCGTCTATCCGGGCAAGAACGCATTCAATCGATAATCAATCTTCCCTCCATATGTATGCAGAATGAACTTACCACTACCCATGCCTTCGGTATGGATAGGGTATCTGTACAGTCGTGACAGTTGCCCCTTTCGGACTACGAGGGCTGTCCGTACCATAAGCGGGCCGGTTCACACCGCGTTGACACACGTGCCGTCTGCTGTCCGGTACAGGCCGCGCCTGATCCGGCTTCCGGAAAAATGAACGTCCGGCTTGTGGTTCCCGTCAAAGACAGGAATCGGGTCCCAGTCCACGGCGCTGGCCTGGGATGTATAGGACTCTTCCTGTTCGAGGAAGAGAATGCCGGCCCTGGCACACAGATATTCCAATATCCGCATCAGATTATTGAACGGGATCTGCACGAATGCCTGATTGTTCCTCTTCCCGGTATCGGCCTTCTGCTTCCAGAGCTTTGTGTGTCCGCAGACAAGCGTCCCGATGCCGTTCTGTACACACCATCCAACGATATCTTTTGCTGTTTTGTGGAAGTAGTCCTCAAGGAAATACTTCCGGCGGCGGGCCAGGGCCGTCATCTGTTTTGCCTGGGGACAGTGGTACTCATCCGGGTCCTTTCCCTTCATCATCACGGACTTCAGGCGGGATACACGCTTGTTGTACCACTGGTTTGCAGCTTTGACAGCCCCGCCTTTGTAAATCCGGCAGGGAATGTCCCTGTCCGTTACGATGGCTGCGAGGTTGTTGACGCCGAAATCAATGGCCGCGTGACAGGTGCCGGGGGACGGCACTGCGCTGTCTTCTGTCTCGTAGATGACGATGACCCGGAACGAGCCGTATTCCGGGATGACCTGTACTTCCTTCAGGGGTGCCCCGTCCGGGAAGGCGTTGCCGAGCGGAAGCTGCTGCTTTGTTTTCGGGAACTTCAGGAACCCGTCCGGCTGAATCCGGCAGTCCTGATTCGTGTACTTGGCGATGGCCTGATCGGACTTGACATATCCGGGCATCCGGGG
>OMYS01000067.1 GCA_900315305.1 uncultured Eubacteriales bacterium | reverse complement strand
GAAACCTGTAATTTGCTCCTGCGTATGGAGCGCATCACATAGATTTGGATGGATCATGGATTCGACGAACGACAGCAATCAGAGCAGCAGCCAGCGGGCCTTTTTCGGCTCGCTGGACGTGCTGATCCGGCGGATAAAGGACGGCACATTCGGGGAGATCCTCGATGACTGGCGCTGGATCTTTACATACAGCGCGAGATATAAGGGCGCCATTGTATTTTATACGATTCTGGGTATTGTCAGTACCACGCTGGGGCTCGTATCGAGTGTCGCGAGCAAGTATATGATCGATATCATCACGGGATACAAGACGGACAAGCTGTGGGTTCTGATTCTGATCACGCTGATTTCCGCCGGCACGAGTCTCGTTTTCGGAAACCTGCTGAACCGGATCTCGACGAAGCTCAGCATCGACATCAATAACGACATTCAGGCGGATATTTTTGACAAGATCATCGACGCGGAGTGGCTCTCCTTAAATCATTACAGAAACGGCGATGTGCTTAACCGTTTTAACAGCGATATCGGCACAGTGGCCAATAACGCCATCAGCTGGCTTCCCACGATCATTATTGCGGTCTACAATTTCATCGCGACATTTCTCGTTATCTGGCACTACAACAAAGTCATGTCGATTCTGTCATTTGCGACGGCGCCGGTCATGCTGGTGATGTCCCGCTTTCTTATTAAGAAGCAGCGGGAATACGGCAAGAAGACGCGGGAAATGAGCAGCCAGGTGATGAACTTTGAGGTGGAGACATTTTATAATTTCGATACGATCAAGTCATTTGGCATCATGGAGCATTTCAGCCGGAAACTTCGGGAGTGGCAGCAGCGCTTCAAGAAGATCAGCCTGGAATACAACTGGTTTCAGATCTGGACGGGCATATTTATGTCCATTATCGGCATGATCGTTCAGTACTCCGCATTTGGCTACTGCCTGTTCCTTCTGTGGACCCGGCAGATTACCTATGGAACGATGACCCTGTTCCTGGAGCAGAGGGGGAAGCTCTCAAGCGCTTTCGGCAACGTGGTCAGTATTATCCCGAACTTCCTGAACAGCTCGATCTCTGCGCACAGAATCCGTGAGCTCGTTGAGCTGCCGAGAGAGCAGCACATCCCGGAGAGTGCGCTGCTGAAGGCGAAGGAGGATGATGGCTTTGAGGTTCAGATGAATCACGTGGATTTTTCCTATATTCCGGGAAAGCGCGTGATCACGGATTCGGATTTTCTTGCCTCGCCGGGTGAGATCGTTGCTCTGGTCGGTCCCTCAGGTGAAGGAAAGACAACGATGATCCGCCTGATCCTCGGCCTTGTGCATCCGGATGCCGGCAGGGTGTGGCTCCGCGCCTCGGACGGCAGGGAGATTGACATGAACGCGGATACGCGGTATCTGTTTGCCTATGTGCCGCAGGGAAATACGATTCTTTCCGGAACGATTGCCGAGAATCTGCGCATGGTGAAGGAAAATGCGACGGATGAGGAAATTGTGGACGCGCTGAAGACAGCCTGCGCCTGGGATTTCGTGTCAAAGCTTCCGGATACGATCAACAGCTCCATCGGCGAGAGAGGGCGCGGCTTCTCCGAGGGACAGGCGCAGCGGATCGCGATCGCCCGCGCGCTGCTCAGAGACGCGCCGATTCTTCTTCTTGACGAGGCGACGTCTGCGCTCGATGTTACGACAGAGCGGCAGGTCCTCCGGAATATTATTAAGCAGAAGCCGAACAAGACGTGCATCGTGACGACGCATCGTCCGACCGTCCTCAATATGTGCCAGCGGGTCTACCGGGTGATGAATACGCACGTGACAGAGCTGACAGAGGAAGAGGCGAGCCGCATGGCGATGGATTTCTGATAGCAGAGGAAGAGGCAAGCCGCATGGCGATGGGCTTCTGAGAAGAGAGGCGAAGCTTTGGAGAGGCGGGCCACATGGCGATGGAACTTTAAAATCGAGGGAGAGCTATGAGGAGCAGGAGCTTCCGCATGGCGATGGTTTTCTGATATGGGAGACGGGAATTTTGGACAACAGGATCTTTAGGATAGGTGATTTCATTTTTCAAATTGATAGCCCGGAGTGTGTCCGATTTCCGGAGAACTTTCTGCTATTTGAGATTCCTGAGAGGGATGTCCCGGAGCCTGCGCAGGTCTATCAGTACCGGATAGAGATCAGTGACCATTTTCCGGAAGTCTATGGAACCTGCGTGGCCAGAAGAGAGGACCTTCTGGCCTATGTGGCGGAAAATGGCCTCGAGACGCGGTATATCGGCATTCGAGGAAGGAAAGAGTCCTATGCCTGTTACCGCGAGACGGGAAATGCAGCTGCCATGATTCTGATTTCGCCTGACATCGTTCCGGACATGCGGATTGATACTATTTTTTCTTCGCTCTTTTGCCTTGAGAAGCGGATGCTGGAGAGGGATGCGCTGATCCTTCACTGCGCGTATATCGTGCGTAAAGCTGCGGACGGGGCTTATGAGGCGGTGCTGTTCTCCGCGCCGTCCGAAACGGGAAAGTCCACCCAGGCGGATCTCTGGCAGAAGTATCGAGGTACATTTACGGTCAATGGAGACCGCGGACTTTTGCGCCGCGATCCGGAAGGCCGCTGGATCGCGGATGGCTGGCCGGTCTGCGGGAGCTCCGAAATCTGCCATAAGATGGCTGCGCCGATTCGTGCGATCGTGCTTCTGTCGCAGGAAAAACAAAATGCCGCAGCGAGACTGGCCCCGATGCGTGCATTTATCGGTCTGTACAGTCAGGTTACGATCAATCGCTGGAACCGCGAGGAAAATGAAAAGGCGATGAATCTTCTGGAGAGCTTGATCGGATCGGTGCCGGTGTATCATCTCGGGTGCGACATCTCGGAAGACGCGGTGAGATGCCTGGAGAATGCGCTGGATTCGGAATGAGCGGTTTTCTCTGAGATGCTGTAGAAGGTCCGAGGAGCGTGTTAGGCTGAACATAGTGTTTGGCAGCTGCTTGTCCGCAGGTCGGCTTGGAACGCGCGAATCGTTCTGAGCATGGAGTGCTGAGCAGCTGCGGAACCTATAGATTTTCAGATTTCTCCGGACGGAGTATACTGGTTGTTAAAGAGAATTCATGTTTAATGGGTGAGCCTGTGATAAAGAGAGTGGACACAACTGAATATCTCTCGATGCTCCGCGGTCTTGTCGAAGAGGGAAGAACGGTCAGCCTCCTGGTCAGCGGAAGCAGCATGTCGCCGTTTCTGTGCCACGAGCGGGATTTCGTTTATTTCCGAAAGCCGGATCGGGAGCTTAAAAGGGGCGACATCGTATTTTACCAGAGGGCTTCCGGACAATTCGTGATGCACCGGATCTGCCGGGTGCATAAAAATGCAGCAGGCCTTACCTATGATCTGATCGGAGATAACCAGTCAGCGGTCGAGCATGGGATCCGGAGAGACCAGATCTTCGGGCTGATTACTGAGGTGAAGCGGAAGGGGAAAATGATTCGCCCCGGCGATTTCTGGTGGGAGTTCTTCGCGAAGGTCTGGATCCGGATCATTCCGCTGCGCCGGATCATAACCAATATCTATGGCATGCGCTACCGTAAGAATGTCTGAGACGGCGTTAAGAGGAATCGATAGTTTTGTAAAAATAGGATAATGACTCAGCATCTTCACTGTTTATTCCGCGAGGTGCTGAATAGCTGGAAAATGTATGTTCTGTGAGGGGAGATATACATGGAGAAGACAGACAAGCTGCTTCTGGAGGCTCTGCGTTCTTTTTTGCGAGAGGAAAAAGTCGAATGGACGCAGACAATCAGTGAGGAGGAGTGGGAGACTTTATTTCAGAAAGCCATCAAGCACCAGATCCTTCCGATGATTTTTGACACGGTATATACCTGTGATGCTTTTCACTCGCTCAGTCCGCAGAAGGCAGAATATTATCGTCAGCTGGTGTTTCGTACCGTGATGGTACAGACGAGAAATACGGGCGAATTCGTCCGGCTGCTCAAATATCTTCTGAATCATCAGCTGCATCCGCTGGTTGTCAAGGGAATCGTATGCCGGAGTCTCTATCCGCAGCCGGATTACCGTCCCTCCGGCGACGAAGATGTCTTCATTTTCCAAAATGAATTTCCGAAATGTGACCATTTGCTCCGGGAGTATGGGATGCAGTATGCCGATCCGTCAAAGAACCCGGAGGAAGAGCATGAGGTTCCCTATGGAAAGCCTCGCAGCGGCCTTTGTATCGAGCTTCACAAGCAGCTGTTCCCGCCGGAATCTCCGGTATATGGGGAGTGGAACCGCTTTTTTGAGGGAGCGCATGAGAGGGCTGTCTTTGTCAGCATAGACGGCGCGGCGATTCCATCCCTGGCGCCGACGGACCATTTCTTTTATCTGATCTGCCACGCGCTGAAGCATTTTCTGCACAGCGGCTTTGGGATCAGGCAGATCTGCGATATCACGCTGTTTGCAAATGCCTATGGAAAAAATATTGACTGGGATCAGGTTCACAGAAACTGTCGAAAGATCCATGCGGAGCTTTTTCTCGCTGCCCTGCTTAAGATCGGGCAGAAGTATCTGACCTTTGATCCGGTGCAGTCACGCTGCCCGAAGGATCTGATGGCTCTTGCAGTCGATGAAAATGACATGCTCGAGGACATCCTCGGGAGCGGAGTCTTCGGCGACTCGACCATGAGCAGAAAGCACAGCAGCACCATCACGCTGAACGCGGCGGCCTCCGGAAAGGAAGGGAAGGCAGCCAGGAGCCGGGTGTGGAAGAGCGTATTTCCCGATGCCTCGAGCCTTACGTCCCGGTATCCGTATCTTCGAAAGAAGCCGTATCTCCTGCCGATCGCCTGGATTGACCGTCTGGCGAAGTACCAGAAGGAGCGCCGGAGCCGGAACAATGATGATTTCGTTGAAAGTCTGCGGATCGGGAAAGAGCGGGTGGAACTTCTGCATGAGTATAAAATATTGTAATTGATAACGGGATGATGTCTTGCAGAGACTGCGTATATACGTGATCGGTATCAGGCATTCTCATACAGGGATTCAGGAGACAAGTAAGACCTATATATGGAATCAACAATGAGAACTCTTGTTACAGTGAAAAAGATCGCGAACATGGTTCTGGGATGACTATATAAAGTTGGTTCCGGTTTGGAAAGGAGAAATGATGGATCAGATGGCAGGGGTCTCGACCGCCGAGGCAGCGCTGTTTGCGCGGGCGGCCGCAGGGCAAATTCCGATCAACGGGAGTCTCGAGCTGACCCCGCTCTGCAATATGAACTGCGACATGTGCTATGTGCGGCTGGACCGCGAACACATGGAGGCGCAGGGCCGGCTGCGCAAGGCGGAGGAATGGCTGGAGATTGCGCGGCAGATGAAGGACGCGGGCGTCCTCTTTCTCCTTTTGACCGGCGGCGAGCCGCTCACGTATCCGGACTTTCGGAAGCTCTATCTTGCTCTTCGCAAAATGGGGATGATTCTGACTGTCAATACGAACGGAACTCTGCTTACTGAGGAGTTGGCTGAATTTTTCGGCAAATATAAGCCCCGCCGGATCAACATCACGCTCTATGGCGCAGATGACACTGCCTACCGGAGGCTCTGCCATTATCCGGGCGGCTTTGAGCGGACCATATCGGCGGTGAGGGCGCTCCGAAGGCACGGGGTGGATGTCCGCCTTGGCGCGAGCATGACGAAAATGAATTCCGCAGATCTTTCTGCATTTTTTAAGATCGCAAGGGAGCTGGGTGTCCCATTAAATGTAGACACCTACATGCTTCCGGCTGTGCGAGAGCGGGAGAAGGCATTCTGCGGGGAGACGAGGCTTTCGCCCAAGGAAGCCGCCGCGCTGCGGGTTATGGCTATGCGGGAGGAGGAAGGCCCGGAAAATTTTGAGATAGTTCGCAGCCGCATTCTTGCTGAGGTAGACAGGGCCAGAGCCAATCCGGTTCCTGCTAAGCCAAGGCCCATGGGATGCCTTGCCGGGAAATGCTCATTTACGATTAACTGGCAGGGGAACATACGTCCCTGCGTCATCCTGAGCACGCCTTCCGTCTCCGTGTTTGAGCACGGATTTGAGAAGGCGTGGCGGAGCATGTCGGAGAGCATAGGCCGGGTACTCCTGAACGGGACCTGCACCGCCTGTCCGCTGAGGTCTCTCTGCCATACCTGCGCGGCCAGCGCCGAGCTTGAGGCAGGCGCAGCGGACCAGATTCCGGAGTATATGTGCCAGTATACGCACGAGACAGAAAGACTCCTTCGGGAAGAAGGCAAGCACGACAGATAGAGGCTTTCTTCCTTCCTGATGTATGTA
>OMYS01000017.1 GCA_900315305.1 uncultured Eubacteriales bacterium | reverse complement strand
GCAGCTCCCGCAGCGGTATATGAACTGTCAATTCAGGCAAAGAGGAGAAAAACAATGGACTATCGCTTAGAGCATGATTCACTCGGAGAGGTAAAGGTGCCGGCAGATAAGTACTGGGGTGCCCAGACCGAGCGCAGCCACGAAAATTTCAGAATCGGCGTCGGCATTGAGACAATGCCCCGTGAGATTACACACGCCTTCGGCATTCTGAAGAAGGCAGCGGCACAGGCAAATCACAGCCTGAAGCCGGAGAAAATGACGGATGAGAAGCTCGCCGCTATCTCAAAGGCATGCGATGAGGTTATTTCCGGAGAGCTGAACGACAACTTCCCGCTCGTCGTATGGCAGACAGGCTCGGGCACACAGTCCAATATGAACACGAACGAGGTCATTGCGAACCGCGCGAACGAGATCGCAGGCAAGAAGCTCTGCCATCCGAACGATGATGTCAACATGAGCCAGTCCTCCAACGATACGTTCCCGACGGCCATGCACATCGCGGCTGTCATTGCCCTTGAGGACAAGCTGCTTCCGTCAGCGGAGGCGCTCATCGATGCGTTCAAGACGCTTGAGGCGGAAAATGAGGGCATCGTCAAGTCGGGCCGCACACATCTGCAGGACGCTGTTCCGATCAAGTTCTCGCAGGAAATCAGCGGCTGGAGATCTTCCCTTGAGAAGGATGTCGAGCTTGTAAAGCTCGCGCTGAAGCCGCTCAAGGCTCTGGCGCTCGGCGGCACGGCTGTCGGCACAGGACTCAATGCGCCGGAGGGCTTCGCAAAGCTTGTCGCGGAGAGAGTTTCCGCTCTGACAGGCAAGGATTTCTACACGGCAGAGAACAAGTTCCACGCGCTGACATCCAAGGATGAAATCGTATTCGCGCACGGCGCGGTCAAGGCTATGGCCTGCGATATGATGAAGATTGCAAATGACGTCCGCTGGCTCGCTTCCGGTCCGCGTCTCGGCCTCGGCGAGATCACGATCCCTGCCAATGAGCCGGGCTCCTCGATCATGCCGGGCAAGGTCAACCCGACACAGTGCGAGCAGGTCACGATGGTCGCTGTTCAGGTCATCGGCAACGACGTCGCAGTCGGCATGGCGGCATCTCAGGGCAACTTCGAGCTGAACGTCTTCATGCCGGTCATGGCATACAACTTCCTGCAGTCCTGCCGTCTCCTCGCTGAGTCCATGACATCGTTCAAGGACAAGTGCGTCGTCGGTATCAAGGCAAACAAGCAGAAGATGCATGACAACCTCCACAACTCACTGATGCTCGTCACAGCCCTCAACCCGTACATTGGCTATGAGAAGGCTGCGAAGACGTCCCAGCTGGCGTTCAAGGAGAACATTTCTCTCAAGGAGGCATGCGTGAAGCTCGGCTTCCTGACACCGGAAAAATTTGATGAGGTTTTCCATCCGGAAAACATGGCGTAAGCCCCGTCCGGGCGCCGCGGGACCTGTCCGGCGGCGCCGGATTCAATAGAGAACCCCGTATCATGCACTGCATGACATGCGTTCTATATACATACAAGACAACCAAATTGTAGAAAGGAAATCAAACTATGGTCTACAGTTATTTTCCAGGCTGCACTTTGAAGAACAAAGCCAAGGACCTGGACGCGTACGGACGTGCGGCCGCAAAGGCGCTCGGTGCTGAGCTGGAAGAAATTCCGGAATGGCAGTGCTGCGGCGGCGTATATCCGCTGAGCCACGACGAGATCGCGATCAAGCTTTCGTCTGTCCGTGCCCTCGCGTCCGCAAGAGACGCCGGACATGATCTGGTTACCATCTGCTCCGCGTGCCACAACGTGATCAAGCGGGTAAACGACGACATGGCGAATGATGAATATGTCTCGACACGCGCAAACAATTATCTCAAGGCAGACGGCATTGAGTATCACGGCGAGACGCGCGTCATTCATTTCCTGGAGCTGCTTCGCGATGATATCGGCTACGACAAGGTCAAGGCAGCTGTCAAGAATCCGCTGAAGGGCCAGAAGATCGGTGCGTACTACGGATGTCTTCTGCTTCGTCCGTCACAGGTTATGGCGATGGACAATGCCGAGAATCCGACCATCATTGAGGACCTGATCAAGGCTGTAGGCGCGACACCGGTTGTTTACGCACAGCGCAACGAGTGCTGCGGAGCGTACCTCACGATGGAGGACAGCTCTGTTCCGGAAAAGCGCGTGAAGTCGATTCTTGAAAATGCGAAGGCCAACGGTGCTGACACGGTCGTCACAGCGTGCCCGCTCTGCTACTACAATCTGAAGAAGCACTCCGAAGGCACGGGCGTCACCGTGAGATATTTCACGGAAGTTCTTGCCGAGGCACTCGGCGTAAAGGAGGAAATGTAATGGCCTCTAATTACGAAGTTACGAAAGACGAAATTCTGGCGATCAGCGGCGTCAACCCGCTCAAGTGCATGCAGTGCGGCAAGTGCTCCGGCACATGCCCGGCCTATGACGAGATGGAATATCATCCGAACCAGTTCGTCCTCATGGTTGAGCGCGGCGAGATCGACAAGCTCATGGCATCGAAGTCCATTTACAAATGCATGTCCTGCATGGCCTGCATCGAGAGATGCCCGCGCCAGGTTGAGCCCGCAAAGCTTGTTGAGGCGATCCGCCTCGCGGTGATCCGCAAGCAGGGGCAGAACCACCTCATCCCGGACGATGTTCCGGCAAAGCTTGACCCGGATCTGCCGCAGCAGGCTCTGGTCAGCGCATTCCGCAAGTATACAAAGTAAAGGAGAAATACAATGCAAAGAATTGGCGTATTTGTCTGCCATTGCGGTACCAACATTGCGGCGACAGTTGATGTCAAGGCAGTGGCCAAGGCAATGGAAAAAGAGCCGGGTGTGGTTTTCTCCACGGATTACACATATATGTGCTCCGAGGCCGGACAGACACTGGTTCAGGATTCCATCAAGAAGTATGGCCTGACAGGTGTTGTCATCTGCTCCTGCTCTCCGCACATGCATGAGCTGACGTTCCAGAAGGCTATCGCAAAGGCCGGCCTGAACCCGTACATGCTCGAGATCGCAAACATCCGTGAGCAGTGCTCCTGGGTCACGAAGGATATCAAGGTCGCGACGGAGAAGGCAATTGTCCTCGCCCGCGCGGCAGTCGCAAAGGTTGTCCTGAACAGCCCGCTGACATCCGGTACGACACAGGTTACAAAGAGAGCGCTCGTCATCGGCGGCGGTATCGCCGGCATGCAGACGGCACTCGATATTGCGGAGGCCGGCTTCAAGGTTGACCTCGTCGAGAAGAACCCGTCGATCGGCGGAAAGATGGCACAGCTCGACAAGACATTCCCGACACTTGACTGCGCATCCTGCATCGTCACACCGAAGATGGTTGATGTCGGCCAGAATGAGAACATCCGTATTCTTTCCTATTCGGAAGTTGCAGAGGTCAGTGGTTTCGTCGGAAACTTCGACGTGAAGATCAAGCGCAAGGCTCGTTACGTCGACGAGGACAAGTGCACGGGCTGCGGTGCCTGCACAGAGAAATGTCCGATGAAGAAGATCCCGAACGAGTTCAACCATAACCTGAACAACAGGTCCTGCATTTACATCCCGTTCGCGCAGGCTGTCCCGAAGGTCGCGACAATCGATCCGAGATACTGCCTCATGCTGAACAAGGGCAAGTGCGGTATCTGCTCCAAGGTCTGCCAGGCCGGCGCCATCAACTACAAGGCGAAGGACGAGTATATCGAGGAGAAGTACGGCGCAATCGTCGTTGCGACAGGCTACGAGCAGATCAAGGTTGACAAGTATGATGAGTACGCATACTCCCAGAGCCCGGATGTCGTCACATCCCTCGAGTATGAGCGTCTCATGAACGCGGCAGGACCGACAAACGGCCATCTGCTTCGCCCGTCTGACGGCAAGGAGCCGAAGAAAATCGTCTGGATCCAGTGCGTGGGCTCCCGTGAGACCTGCGATCCGACCAAGGGTCCGGCAAGAGGTAAGCCGTACTGCTCCAAGGTCTGCTGCATGTACACGGCAAAGCAGGCGATCCTCACAAAGGACCACTATCCGGATACAGACCTCTACGTCTTCTATATCGATGTCCGTACGCCGGGCAAGAACTTTGATGAGTTCTACCGCCGCGCGGTTGAGCAGTACAACGTCCACTACATCAAGGGTCAGGTCGGCAAGGTCACGCCGGAGAACGGCAAGCTGATGGTCCAGGGCTCTGATCTCCTTCTGGGTGAGCAGGTCCACATCGAGGCGGACATGGTCGTCCTCTCCGCTGCCATTGAGCCGAGCCCGACGGCAAGACCGCTCGCGACAATGCTCACGACGCAGATGGATACGAATGACTTCTTCACAGAGGCTCATCCGAAGCTTCGTCCGGTCGAGTCGGCGACAGCTGGTATCTTCCTCTCCGGTATGTGCCAGGGACCGAAGGATATCCCGGAGACAGTCGCGCAGGCTTCTGCGGCAGCAGCAAAGGTCATCGGTCTCCTCTGCAAGAAGGAGCTGACGAACAACGCTTGCGTCGCTCATCCGAATGAAATGATGTGCAACGGCTGCTCACAGTGCCAGGGTGTCTGCCCGTACGGCGCGATTACATACGTTGAGAAGGAATTCAGAATGCCGGATCGCACGACGAAGGTTCGCCGCGTCGCTCAGGTCAATGAGGCTGTCTGCCAGGGCTGCGGTGCCTGCACGGTTACCTGCCCGTCCGGAGCTATGGACCTCAGAGGCTTCTCGAACCAGGAAATCATGGCGGAGGTAGATGCAATATGTCAGTAAATGAAAACAAAGAGTGGAAGCCGCTGATCGTGGCGTTCTGCTGCAACTGGTGCTCTTATTCCGGTGCTGACACGGCCGGCAACAACCGCGCGTCCTATCCGGATAACGTCAAGATCATCCGCGTTCCGTGCTCCTGCCGTATTAACCCGCTGTTCATCCTGAGAGCGTTCCAGAGAGGCGCCGACGGCGTTCTCGTCATGGGCTGCCATCCGGGTGACTGCCATTACACAACGGGAAATTATCACACAAGACGGCGCATGACCCTTCTGTTCTCTATGCTGAATTACCTCGGCGTCGAGAGCGCGCGTACCCGCGTCGAGTGGGTATCTGCCGCAGAGGGTGCAAGATTTGCCGAGGTCGTCACAGATTTCACGAAGACGATCGAGGAGCTTGGTGAAAATCGCAGACTGGAGGATTTGAGATGCAAGACGAACTGATAAGGCGTGCCTGTGAGCTTCTTGAGGATGGTACGGTGAATCGGGTACTCGGCTGGCAGAAGGGCCAGTTCGTGTACGACATCACACCGGCTGTCTTCACGAGCGTAGAGGAAGTCAAGAATAATTTCGTTTACAATGATTTCTGCGGCGCAAACCTGTCCAAGTATCTGCGCTCAGAATCTGAGAAGGAGGGCAAGGTCCTCGTTTTCCTGAAGCCGTGCGATACATACAGCTTCAACCAGCTGCTCACGGAGTACAAGATCCATCGCGACAACGTATACGCGGTCGGCATCGAGTGCTACGGCAAGGCTGATGTCGAGAAGCTCCGCGCAAAGGGCATCGACTGCATCACAGATGTGAAAAATGAGAACGGCACGCTGAAGATCAGCACGATCTACGGCGAGGAGTCTGTTCCGGCGATGGATGTCATGGCTGAGAGATGCCTGAACTGCAAGTCCAAGAAGCATGTCGCTTACGACGAGCTGATCGGCGAGGACGGCGAGGTCCTTGATTCTCACCGGTTCGATGAGGTCGAGGAGATCGAGAAGATGTCCGCTGAGGAGCGCTTCAAGTTCTGGCAGTCCCAGCTGTCCAAGTGCATCCGCTGCAATGCCTGCAGAAATGTCTGCCCGGCATGTACATGCGAGAAATGCGTCTTCGACAATTATGATTCGGGTGCGTTCAACAAGGCTCCGGCGAACAGCTTCGAGGAGAGCATGTTCCACATCATCCGCGCGTTCCATGTCGCCGGACGCTGCACAGACTGTGGCGAGTGTTCCCGCGTATGCCCGGAGCACATTCCGCTTCATCTGCTGAACAGAAAGTTCATCAAGGATTACAACGAGCTGTACGGTCCGTTCATGGCCGGCGCGGAGGTTGGCCAGGTGAGCCCTGTCGTCGACTACACGAAGGATAAGGACGCTGAGGCGTCTGTTGTTCAGAAAGGAGGAGCTGAATAATGATCGTCAAGGTAGCTTATTCTGATCTGAACAAGGTTCTGGACGCGATTTCGGCAAATGAAAAGCTCTACCTGCCGGTCGACAATGCTGCAGGTCAGGCGGAATTCAAGCCGTACACGGAGGGCGTTCAGATGTCAAAGCAGCTGAACACGCTTCGCTCTGCTAAGGATTTCTTCTTCCCGCAGGTTCAGCCGATGGTGAAGTTCCGCCGCGAGGGCAAGCACATCGATATCTTCGATGAGCGGTCCGAGTCAGAGGATTATGTCATTTTCGGCGCGAGAGCATGCGATGTCCGTTCATTTGATGTACTGGATAACGTATTCCTCGCAGACCCGGTCGACACATATTATGAAAACAGACGGAAGCATGCGACGATCGTCTCTCTGGCGTGCAACCGCCCGGCAGAGACCTGCTTCTGCGGCAGCTTCGGCATCGACGCGGCAAAGCCGGCAGGCGATGTTCAGGCGTGGATCGTCGGCGACGACTTCTGCATGGAGCCGGTGACGGAGAAGGGCCAGAAGCTGATCGACAGCATCAAGGACGTCCTCACAGAGGGTGATCAGGCAGCGGTCGACGCACAGATCGAGAAGATCCATGAGATTCTTGACCGTCTTCCGCTGAAGGATGTGAAGCCGGTCGACAACCGCGACAAGGAGCTTGAGGTCTTCAACAGCCCGAAGTGGGCGGAGCTTTCCAGCCACTGCCTCGGCTGCGGCGCATGCACATTTGTCTGCCCGACATGCCAGTGCTTCGATATCGAGGACTTCACGGGCAACAACCACACGATCGAGCGCTACAGATGCTGGGACAGCTGCATGTACAATGACTTCACCATGATGGCTGCCGGCACACCGCGTAAGACGCAGAAGGAGCGCTTCCGCCAGAGATTCATGCACAAGCTGGTCTACTATCCGATCAAGAATGACGGTATGTACAGCTGCGTGGGCTGCGGACGCTGCCTGAAGAAGTGCCCGATTCAGATGAATATTGTGAAAGTCATGAAAGCGCTGGAGGAGGATGCGGAATGAATAAAGAAGAGTTAATTCCTCAGATCGGCGTGGTCAAGGAAATCGTCCAGGAGACGGGCGACGTCAAGTCCTTCCACGTAGTGGGTCTCGACGGCAAGCCGATCTTCAAGAACATCCCGGGACAGTGCGCGATGGTTTCCGTCCCGGGTGTCGGCGAGGGTATGTTCTCGATCACATCCGCGCCGCAGAACCCGGATTACAATGAGTTCTCCATCAAGAAATGCGGACATCTCACGAGCTGGCTGCACGACATGGAAGAGGGACAGGAGATTCTGGTCCGCGGACCGTATGGCAACGGCTTCCCGGTTGACACGGATTTCAGAGGAAAGGACCTCGTCTTCATCGCCGGCGGTATCGGTCTTGCTCCGCTCCGTTCCATCATCAATTACTGCAGAGCCAACCCGGAGAACTACGGTCACCTCGATATCATTTACGGCTCCCGCACAAAGGAGGACCTCGTCAAGCGCAAGGAGATCGAGGAGGAGTGGGCAAAGGATCCGCACTGCTCCGTCTATCTCACGATCGACCGCGAGGAGGAAGGCTGGGACGGCCATGTCGGATTCGTCCCGACATACGCTTCCGAGCTCGGCCTCTCCCTTGACAAGATCATCATCATCTGCGGACCGCCGATCATGATCCATTTCACGCTGGAAGGCCTGAAGAAGCAGGGCTTCAAGACATCACAGGTCTACACGACAATGGAAATGCGCATGAAATGCGGAATCGGCAAGTGCGGCCGCTGCAACATCGGCGACAAGTACGTCTGCAAGGACGGCCCGGTGTTCCGGTACGACAAGCTCGATTTACTCCCGCCGGAGTTTTAATTACCCTCGAATCCGCAGGATTCGAGCAGACGCACGAAGTGCGGCTGGGCTGGATGCGAAGACAGGCACCCGCTTTAGCGGGGTGCCGTCGAGCAGCCAGCAGGTAATTTAGCGAGGCCGCTTGCGGCCGAGCCTGGCCAGAGGACATTAAATCCAACGGCCGCTTGCGGCCGAGCCCGGCCAGAGGACACCAAATCCAACGGCCGCTTGCGGCCGAGCCTGGCTTGAAGCAACCGAAGTGCGGCTGGGCTGGATGCAAGGCAGACAGCAGGTGTTTTAGCGCTTGCCCGGCCCTTTCTTATATCGAGTACAACAGATGATCTCATTTTAAATGGAGGATATAAATCCCATGGCAGATATGGTAAATGTCTATTTCTTCGGAAAGAAATATGAAGTGCCGTCAAACCTGACCATCATGACAGCGATGGAGTATGCAGGTTATCAGCTGGTGCGCGGCGTCGGCTGCCGCAATGGTTTCTGCGGCGCGTGCGCTACGATCTACAGAATCAAGGGACAGCAGGAGCTCAAGATGGCTCTCGCATGCCAGACACAGGTCGAGAACAACATGTATGTTGCGACACTGCCGTTCTTCCCGCTTGTCAAGCAGGTCTACGACATCAACAAGGTCAAGCCGGAGCAGCAGCTCATGATGCAGCTCTACCCGGAAATCTACGCATGCGTCGGATGTAACGCCTGCACAAAGGCCTGCACACAGGGCCTCAATGTCATGCAGTACATCGCTTATGCGCAGAGAGGTGACTTCAAGGCATGCGCAGATCTTTCATTTGACTGCGTTATGTGCGGCGTCTGCTCATCCAGATGCCCGGCAGGCATTTCTCATCCGCAGGTCGCTATGCTCGCAAGACGTCTGAACGGCAAGTACCTCACACCGCAGGCGCAGCACCTTCTCGACAGAGTCAAGGAGATCTCCGAGGGCAAATACGACGATGCAATGAAGGCTGTTATGTCACTCAGTGATGCAGACATCCGCGAGAAATACAATACTCGTGAGATTGAGAAATAAGGAGGATTACAGAATATGTATCCAGATAGTTTTCAGGAATCTCTTGCAAAGGTCGCGGAGAAGAGACAGGCAAATGCAGCAGCTGAGCCGAGACGCATGACTGCTGACGAGAAGGATGAGCTGCTCAGAAAGTATCATCCGGATTATAACAAGGACGCGTTCGAAGAGCTGAAGATCGGCCCGAACAAGGGCGAGAAGGCTCCTCACGAGCTCGCTGATATGTTGCAGGCTCATCCGCGTGTACACGAGGGCGATGTCGATCTTGAGCATCCGGCATATGATGTCGATGTCCTGATCATCGGCGGCGGCGGAGCAGGCTGCTCTGCGGCGATCGAGGCAGATGAGGCCGGCGCAAAGGTCCTCATTTCCACAAAGCTTCGTACCGGTGATGCGAACACAATGATGGCTGAGGGCGGCATCCAGGCTGCTGACAAGGAGAACGACTCCCCGGCACAGCATTTCCTTGATGCGTACGGCGGCGGCCATTTCATGGCGAAGAAGGAGCTTGTCGCAAAGCTCGTCACAGAGGCTCCGGAGGACATTAAGTGGCTCAACGATCTCGGTTGCGAGTTTGATAAGGACGAGACAGGCCGCATGATCACGACACACGGCGGCGGAACATCCCGCAAGAGAATGCACGCATGCCGCGATTACTCCGGCATGGAGATCATGCGTACACTCCGCGATGAGGTTCTGAACCGTCAGATCCCGATCATCGAGTTCTCCTCCGCGATTGAAATCATCAAGGACGAGAATGGCAACGCGGCAGGCGCTGTCCTCCTCAACATGGAGACAATGGAGCTGATCGTTGTCCGCGCGAAGACGGTCATCCTTGCTACAGGCGGTGCGGGCCGTATGCATTATCAGGGCTTCCCGACATCGAACCACTACGGCGCAACAGCTGATGGTCTTGTCCTCAGCTACAGAGCAGGCGCAAAGCTTCTCTATCAGTACACGCTGCAGTATCATCCGACGGGCGCTGCATTCCCGGATCAGATCTACGGCGCGCTCGTTACAGAGAAGGTTCGTTCTCTCGGCGCGAAGGTCGTCAACAAGAATGGCGACATCTTCGTTCACCCGCTTGAGACCCGTGACGTCGAGGCTGCTGCCATCATCCGCGAGTGCGCGAAGGGCAACGGCGTGAAGACAGAGCACGGCTACGGCGTATGGCTTGACGCTCCGATCATCGAGGTCAAGAACGGCGAGGGCACAATCAAGAAGAGAATCCCGGCTATGTACCGTATGTTCGAGAAGCGCGGCATCGATATCACAAAGGAGCCGATCCTTGTCTATCCGACACTGCACTATCAGAACGGCGGTGTCGAGATCGACACGAACTGCGAGACAGGTGTCAAGAACCTCTTCGCAGCAGGCGAGGTCACAGGCGGTGTTCACGGCACAAACAGACTGATGGGCAACTCTCTGCTCGACGTCATCGTATTCGGCCGTGACGCAGGCAAGGCTGCCGGCGCAAGATTCAAGGACGTCAAGGTCGGCAAGCTGACTCTGGCTCACACGACAGAGTTCGAGAAGGAGATCAAGGACGCAGGCATCGAGACAGAGCTTGTATCCCCGAAGCTTCTTCCGAAGTATGTCCGTAAGAGAACAGTTCTCGAGGGCCCGGGCATCATCCAGTAAATATACCCGCAGAGGCTGCAGGATCAACTGTGAATTATAATAAGAGCTTCCCGTTCTGGAGACCATGTGTCTCCGGGCGGGGAGCTCTTTTTATATTGCGAGAGCGTCTCCCGCCTGCGGCGAAGCGATGACAGGAAATGCACGCATATCTGTACAATGTATACGCCTGCGGGCGGAATTCAGAGACGAAATCATGACAAATTCGGACAGATGTGCGGCTGAAGGACAGCTTTCTTGACATGAAGGCTGTGACGGACTAAGCTTTCACTAACTCTTACAGGCAGGCATGTATTGCTCAGATATGAGAGGAGGAGTTTTATGAAGAGAAATGTGACAGCAATCTTACTTTCTGCCGTGATGGCGCTTGGCCTTGCCGGCTGCGGCAGTACGGCTGTGAAGGGAACAGGCAGCTCGGCGGCATCGGGCTCCGTTGTGACGACGGCATCGGGGACAGGGACCACAGTCTCCGGAGAAGAGGCGGCCTCCTCCGGCGCGGTCTCCGACGGCGGGGACCTGAATGTCATGATCGAGACGCCGGTCGAGGGACTCGATCCGCAGACGACAGAGGACGGAACTTCATTTGAAGTGATTGCCGATTATATGGACGGACTCATGCAGATGGATAAGAACGGCGAGCCGGTGCCGGCGATTGCGGAGTCCTACGAGGAGTCGTCGGACGGTCTCACGTGGACATTTCATCTGCGCAAGGACGCGAAATGGTCAAATGGAACGCCCGTGACGGCGAAGGATTTTGTCTTCGCGTGGCAGCGGGCCGTCGATCCGGATACAGCCGCGATCTATTCATACATGCTGAGCGACATCGGACAGATCAAGAATGCGGCGGATATTATTGACGGGAAGAAGGACAAGAGCGAGCTCGGCGTGACGGCAAAGGACGACTACACGCTCGTAGTCACGCTGAATGCGCCGGTCAGTTATTTCCTGAACCTCATGTATTTCCCGACATTCTATCCGGTCAATGAGGATTTTTACAATAAGTGCAACGGCACATATGGCTCCAGCCAGGACACGATCCTGTCAGACGGCGCATTCGTTATTGATGACTATGAGCCGGCGGCGACCTCGATCCACATGAAGAAAAATGAAAGCTACTACGACAAGGACCGGATCAAGCTCTCCGGCATCAAGTACAGCGTCATTCAGGATTCCCAGACGGCTCTCATGAGCTATCAGAACGGCGATCTTGATCTCACGCTTGTCAATGGCGACCAGGTCGATCAGGTCAAGGACGATCCGGACTACACGTCCTTCAGCTCCGGGTATATGTGGTATATCGCTCCGAATATCTCCGGCGTCAAGGAGCTGCAGAACCTCAACCTTCGTCTTGCGATGACAATGGCGCTCAACCGGGAGTCGATCTGCAATGATGTCTGCCGTGACGGCTCTGTGCCGACGTACACGGCCGTGCCTGTCGATTTTGCGACGGGGCCGGATGGAAATGCATTTTCTGCAGATCAGAGCCGGTACAGCAGCGTGTGCGCGTACGACACGGCAAAGGCTGCGGATTACTGGAAGAAGGGCCTCGACGAGCTCGGCATCAACAGCCTCGAGCTCACGATGAAGATGGATGCCGATGACGAGCCGCAGAAGGTCGCACAGGTCATCAAGGAGGAGCTGGAGGCGGCGCTTCCGGGACTTACGATCAATCTTGAGCCGGAGCCGAAGAAGCAGCGTCTGCAGGACATGTACAATGGCGACTTCGATCTCGGTCTCACGCGCTGGGGACCGGACTATGATGATCCGATGACATATCTCGGCATGTGGAAGACGGACGTCACCTACAACTATGGCAAGTTCTCTGACAGCACCTACGATTCGATCCTCGAGGAGTGCACGACCGGCGATCTGGCCCTCGACCAGAAGGGACGCTGGGACGCCCTCTACAAGGCAGAAGACATTATCATGAACAATGCAGTCATTTTCCCGCTGTACACTCAGTGCAACGCGGAGATGATCAAGAGCAATGTCAAGGGCGTCGAGTTCCACCCGGTTGCAATCAACCGCGTGTACAAGGATGCTGTGAAGACAGCCGAGTAATAACCGGTACAAAACACACAGAAAGCCGCGCGGCAGCTGCCGCGCGGCTTTCGCGTTCTGATAAAGGGAATCCTGAAGAAGTCTGAGCCGGTCAGGATTCCTGTGTTGGACGTTCCTTCGAATCCCGGAGCTTCGGGTGATTGATTCGGCTCGCGAGGAAGCCCGCGCCGAAGCCGTTGTCGATGTTGACGACGCTCACGCCGCTCGCGCAGGAATTCAGCATGGACAGAAGGGCGGAGAGGCCGTGGAAGGAAGCCCCGTATCCGACGCTCGTCGGAACCGCGATGACAGGGCAGTCGGCGAGACCGCCGATGACGCTCGCGAGCGCGCCCTCCATGCCGGCAACTGCGATGATGACGGAAGCGCTCATAATCTCATCGAGATGAGGGAGGAGGCGGTGAAGGCCCGAGACGCCGACGTCCGTGAGGCGGAGCACCTCATTTCCATAGAATGCAGCGGTGAGCACGGCCTCCTCGGAGACCGGAAGGTCACTCGTCCCGCCCGTCGCGACGACGACGCGGCCGATGCCGTCCGGCTCCGGCATGGAGCCGATGATGCCGATGCGCGCATCCTCGTGATAGGTATAGGGCAGAGCCTGATCTGCGAGATGGGCCTTCAGCACATCAGATTTTTCGCGGTCCATCCGTGTGATCAGGATCCGGCTCTGACTGTGGCGGATCATTGCGTCGCAGATGCCGCAGATCTGCTCTGCCGTCTTGCCGGCGCCGTAGATGACCTCGCCGGCACCCTGCCGGATCTTCCGGTGAAGGTCCACCTTGGCATAGCCGATGTCCTCGAACGGCTCCTCCTTCAGCTTCAGATAGGCGCTGTCGACGGACATGCCGCCATTTTGCACCTCTTCCAGAATGTGTCTGATATCCCGGTCCATATGTATCCTTTCCGCGGGGACTTCTCCCCTTACTCGGGCGAAGCACCCGCACTTTTTATGTCGTTATACGTGTAAAATCATACCAGTAAATATGAAGCGTGTGAAGAACTTACATCAACACCGATGGGATGTACACGCGCCATCAGACCTTGAAGGCAGTCAGCAGTATCAGGTACGGCAGAGGGCGTTATACGGAGGAGCCCGAAGATCACCCCGAGGAGCTGAAAGCGACGAGGGGAAGCTGAGGGGGACGGAGTCTGCCCGAAGCCGTCCTGATATCTGCGGCTGCTTTCCAACGTATATGGCGCGTGTCCGTGCCGTCGACGCTGTGGTATTCCATGTGGAACACCCGTTTACAAAGCCGCCCGGTATATGCTACAATGTTGAATGTTTTCACCCGGCGTCCATCCCGTGGCGCCGGAGGAAGCAGAAAGGAAATTTATGGCACGAAAGAAAAGAGAAATGGTAAGAGTATGCCTGATCACAGGCTATCTCGGAGCAGGCAAGACGACGCTGCTCAATCACATTCTCGCGAATCAGGAGGGGATCCGCGCGGCTGTCATCGTCAATGATATCGGTGAGGTCAACGTTGATGCCGATCTGATCGAGAAGTCCGGAGGCGTCTCCCGAAAGGACGAGAACCTGATCCCGCTGTCCAACGGCTGCATTTGCTGCACGCTCCGCGGCAGCCTGGCCGATCAGCTCACGGAGCTGGCGGAGTCCGGAAAGTACAATTACATTATCATCGAGGCGTCCGGTATCTGCGAGCCGCTGCCGATCGCGCAGACAATCACGCAGATCTGCGAGGAGAATGCGGAAGACGGCATTCCGATGAAGCTCGACAACGTCATCGCTGTCGTTGACTGCGCGCGCATGCTGCAGGAATTCGAAAATGGCCGCAAGCTGATGCGTCAGGCGATCGGCGAGGATGACGTTGAGAACCTGCTGATCCAGCAGATCGAGTTCTGCAACACGATCATCATGAACAAGACCGACCTTGTCTCTGAGAAGGATCTCGGAGAGCTGAAGACGATCATCCGGAAGCTTCAGTCCGAAGCGGAAATGATCGAGACGACGAAGGGCAATGTTGACCTTGTGTCGCTGCTCAACACGGACCGCTTTGATCTTGACCGCGCGGCCGCATCTGCCGGCTGGGTCGAGGCCATTCAGCATCCGGAGGATGCGGAGGAGTCCGAGGAGGAGCTCGAGTACGGGATTGAGACGTTCGTCTACTACAGACGCCGCCCGTTTGTTCACGACAAGCTGGTGGAGCTCTGCGACTACTGGCCACACAGCGTCATCCGCTGCAAGGGCATGGTCTGGTACGAGGAGGAGCCCGACACGGCGTTCATTTTCGAGCAGGCAGGCCGTCAGATCACGGAATCCCCGCAGGGACGGTTCCTCGCATCGGCGCCGAAGGCCCAGATCAACACGATTCTGAGCAAATATCCGCAGGTCCGCAAGATGTGGGACCCGAAGTACGGCGACCGGATGATCAAGCTGGTGTTCATCGGCCAGAAGATGGACAAGGATGTGATCGAGGAGAGACTCGACGAGTGCCTCGGCGAGTAATCCGCGGCCGGGATATGATGCATTGCCGTCAGAACCCGCATAAAGCAAGAGTGGTACAAGGCAACCCACGGTAAAAAAACAGAGAGTGGTATAAAGCAACCCACGGTAAAAAAACAGAGTGGTACAAAGAGACCCACGGTAAAAAAACAGAAAGTGGTACCCGAAACCCACGATAAAAAACTGAGGAGGATTTTAGTTATGAATAAGCGAGTTACATTCCTTACACAGGCGGCCGTCATCGCGGCGCTCTACACGGTACTGACATTGGTCTTTGCGCCGATTTCCTACGGCGAGGTGCAGGTGAGAATTTCCGAGGCGCTGACCGTGCTTCCGTTCTTCACGCCGGCGGCCATACCGGGACTTTTCGTCGGCTGTCTGCTCTCGAATGTGCTCGGTGGCTGCGTGATCTGGGACATCATCTTCGGTTCCCTGGCAACCCTTCTGGGGGCGGCAGGTGCATGGCTGCTCCGCAGGAACCGCTGGCTTGTTCCGATTCCGACAATTCTTTCGAACACAATTATCGTGCCTCTGGTCCTTCGCTACGGCTACGGCGTGAACCTTCCGCTGTGGCTCGAGGCAGCCGCAATCGCGGCGGGTGAGATTATCAGCAGCTACGGACTGGGAGAGATCCTGATTTCGGCGCTGAAGCCGGTCAGGCAGCATCTCTTCAAGCCGCAGCAGGAGGCCTAAGTCCTCCGGAGGACAATAGACCGGCCGGAAGCTTATGAGCCTTTGGCCGGATAAGCGCAGAAAAATGCGGACAGCATCTGATGGTCAGGTGCTGTCCGCATTTTTCAGATTCCGGCTGACACTGCGAAACGCAGGCCTTTGTATCTGCCATGCGTTCCGCCCGTGTCAGCATCTGTGTGTGAAAACAGGACGGCGGAATGCCGCTCTGTCTTCATGAATGGCTGTCTGCGTGAAGCCTCGTGTGGATGTATCCGGGGACATCCTCCGGACTGATGCCGAGCACGTACGCGAATTCGCCGTGAAGGATTTTCTGAGCCTCGCTCAGCATCCGCTCGTCAGCGGCGTGGAATTTCCGGCCGGCATGCTCCTTCTCCGTCCGCTTCTCAAACAGGGCGGAAATGACGCCGATCAGGTCGGCATTGTCGCCCTCGCAGATGACCTTGGAATACTCCTTCTGACGGAGCTTTTCGTTGTCGATCCATGCGTTGTCCTGATCCGGAATCGAGTCGATCAGGCTGTTGATTTCGTCCTTCGAGAGAGGAGCACGCATGACGTCTCCGGTGTCCCGGTCCGCGGGCACGTAGATCCTCCCGCCCTTGTCATAAACAGGTGAGAGTACGTAATACGGACGGGAACCGTCTGCGACTGTCATTTCCGTGATGTCCTCAATCACACACACGCCGTCGCGACCATGCACGACAGTATCTCCGATGTTCCATTTTTGCATAGCATTTCACCTCTTACTCTATTCTAACAGAAAATTCAAGATTTTGTAAGAGGCCGGGCCGGAGGATTCTTTCGGCCTCAGACTGCGGCAGGTCCTTTGATCAGGTGCAAGAGACAGGTAAATGAGATGACCCCGTCCTTCCACGAGACATCGATTGAGCCGCGGTACTGGCGGCAGATGCTCTCGGCGATCGAGAGCCCGATCCCATATCCGCCCTTTTCACTGTCCTGGGCGTGCGATTCATCCTCACGGTAGAAGCGGTCGAAAAACCGGCTGTAGTCGACATTTTTCCCGTCCGCAAATGAATTGGAGACGACAAGGCGGAGCAGCCGCCCGTGCCGGACGGTATCCAGGCAGATAGAGATCGTTCCCTTGTCATCGCAGTATTTGAGCGCATTGTCGGTGAGGATGGAGACCAGCTGGCGGATCCGGCTTTCGTTGACAAATGCGTGAATCCCCGGCTGCAGATGGATGATCAGTGTTTTCTGCTCTCTGTCTGCGGTCTCACGGCAGGACTCGGCCACGCTGCCTACGGCCTTCGAGATGTCGACAATCGCAAGCATGGAGCTGTCTTCATTTTCTTCAGCGCGAGAGATCGTGATCAGGTTCTGGACGAGGTGGTCCATCCGGTCGACCTGGCGCATCGTCGACTGGGTCCACTCATTTTCGCCATTGATCATTTCCTCGACCTCCGTATTTGCGCGGATGACGGCGAGCGGCGTCTTCAGCTCGTGGCCTGCATTGGTGATGAACTGCTTCTGCCGGCGCATGTTTTCGATCTCCGGCTGCACGACGCGCCCGGAGAAAATATTGACGAGAATGACGGTGATCACGAGACCGGCCAGACAGATCAGAACAGTCATGTGCATGATTTTCTTGTTCTGGGTGATCTGCGTCAGGCAGTTCAGGAAGACGACAAGCTGTCCGTCGTCCGTGTCGGCGACCTCGTAGTAGTAGTCGCCCATGCGGCCGTACTGTTTGCCCCGCCTGATTGCCCTCTGTGCGTAGCTCTCCGCCTCGTCATCCGATACCTCAGCCGTGTGGCTCGTGCTCGTGACATCGACATCGCCGTCCGAGGAATAGGAGACTGTAAAATAGCGCGCCGAGTGCGTGAATTCCGGCGAAAAATCGTTCAGGTAGTCCTTGCTCGCACTATCAGGCACCGTCCCGTTATATTCGACGAGAAAGTCCAGAATCTTGTAGATCTGTGTGCGCGTCAGGCCGTAGTTTGAGATATTGATGCAGCCGCCGATAAACACCATGACAAAGAAGTAGGTGCTCGTCGCGATTAAAATGAACTTCCGTCTCAGCTTCTGAATCGTGCGTGGATTCAATGGCCCACCTCCAGTCTGTAGCTTCCGCCGCGCGCGCCGCTGATCGATGCAGAGGAGTCGATCGATGTCAGCTTTGCGCGGAGATAGTTGATGTACAGCCAGACGGTGTCCTCATTTGCGTCCGGCTCTCCGAACCAGACATGATCGAGCAGATATTTTGTGTCGAGGTCCTTGCCTGCATTCAGGATCAGCGTCTGCATGAGCTCAAATTCCTTGATCGAGAGGCGGACCGAGTTCTGCGACGCGAGCTCAAAGCGCTCGGCCGACAGCACAAGGTCCTGAAAATGAAGCTCCTTCGCGCTGTATTCTGTTCTCCGTCTTGTCATGGAGCGGATGCGCGCGAGGAGCTCCTTCATGGCGAACGGCTTTATCAGATAATCGTCCGCGCCCGCGTCAAGCCCCGACACGCGGTCGTCGATCTCGGCCTTCGCCGTGAGGAGAAGGACCGGCGTCACAATATTAATTGCGCGGATCTCCTTCAGAACGTTGAGCCCGGACCGCTTCGGCATCATGATGTCGAGAATGATTGCGTCGTAGCTGTCCCTCCGGATGTGTTCAAGGGCATCCTCGCCGTCAAAAACGGGGTCCACGTCGTACTGCTCGTGCCGCAGAACGGCGCAGAGGGCCCTGTTCAGGTCTCGTGTATCTTCAGCAAGAAGAAGCTTCATAATATCAGAACTCCTTTCATGGTTATGAGTCATAACAATATCGGTCGCAGCCGGAGCTATTCTGCCTTTGAGCCGCAAGGGGATTATCCTGGCGGAACTCTTTCCTTCGGTCCGTGCCGGGATCAGGGAGTCAAAGACTTCGCCGGGCGTTTCTCCGGCAGCTGGTAGGAGCTGCCGTCCTCGGAAAGCTCCCCGTAAATCATGTCCCTGATCGTCTGCATGGAGATGTCCGTCGAGGCCATCTCGTCCGCGCAGCGCTTCAGCTCACTGACGATCAGGTCCTGGTTGCCGTGGATCTGCTTCTTGTATTTCATCTGGTGCTCCAGTGCGGCCCAGGTGTCCATTGAAATCGTGCGGATCTGGAACTCGACGTAGTACCCTCTCGTCATGACGATCAGATGAAAGCTACGGTATCCATTCGGTTTGGCGTGACGGATGTAATCCTTCTCCTCGACGACCGTGATGTCCGGAAAATGCTCGAGAAAGTCCCGCAGCGTGTAGACGTCCCGCAGAAAAGTGCAGACAATGCGGATGCCGATCGCGTCTCTCAGCTGGTGAAGCGCGGAGTCCGCATTTTCCGGAAGGTTCCGGCGGCGGCACTTCTCGCGCATGCTCTCCTCGGACTTGATCCGGGAGAGGACGTGGTCGACCGGGTCGGCATCTCCGTATTTTGCTTTCATTTCCGTGCGGTACTGCTCGATGCGGGCGAGCATTTCATCCATGACGGCCTGCATGGCGGGCAGGTGCCCGGCGTATATACTTTCCTGTGTATCAGACATAAACTATCAGATCTCCTGTCATTTCGTAATTCCTGACCACTATTATAACAGAGCGCTTTGGTCTGTTCTGTAAACAATCTGGGAAAATTTGATAACTATTCAGCATCCACATAAAGCCGCATGCGGCCGCGAACAGGAAAAAAATGGAAAACGCCCGTTGATTTTCATGGAACGGTCATGTATAATGTCGAGGTATGGATACAGACGAGCGGTTCATGCGCGAGGCGCTGAAGCAGGCGAAGAAGGCCGCGAAGATCGGAGATACGCCGATCGGATGCGTCATCGTCTATGACGGTGCGATTATCGCGCGGGGCTACAATCGCAGAAACAAGGACAAGAACACGCTTGCCCACGCGGAGATCACAGCGATCCGCAGGGCGACGAAGGTGATCGGTGACTGGCGGCTGGAAGGCTGCACGATCTATGTGACACTGGAGCCGTGCCCGATGTGTGCGGGGGCCATTGTTCAGGCGAGAATTCCGGAATGCGTGATCGGGGCCATGAACCCGAAGGCCGGATGCGCGGGGTCCGTTGTCAATCTGCTCGAGATGCCGAGGTTCAATCACCAGGTTACGGTGCGGCGCGGTGTGCTTGAGGAGGAATGCAGCGGGATTCTGAAGGAGTTTTTCCGCGAGCTTCGGAAGAAGCAGAAGGACAGAAAGCTGCGTGAAGAGGCGGAATCGTCAGGTATCTGATTTTCATTCAGGAAGAGCGT
The DNA here is from genome assembly GCA_900315305.1 of uncultured Eubacteriales bacterium. Lineage (GTDB taxonomy): Bacteria > Bacillota > Clostridia > Lachnospirales > Lachnospiraceae > Chordicoccus. The sequence goes on along the minus strand of OMYS01000017.1, from coordinate 14,574 downwards.
TCCATACAGCAATGTAGCGGAGCTTTTCATATATGTATGGAGTTGTACTCAAGAGGTCGTAAGAGGTCGCACTCGAAATGCGATAGGCCCTTCGGGGTACAAGGGTTCGAATCCCTTCAACTCCGCGTAAAGAACAGACTGTCTTCGGACGGTCTGTTCTTTTTTTATGATTGTTCAGCACCCCTCGGAGCGTTCCGGGCCTGGGACAATGAACAGTTACTTTTTGTGGGCGGATGGACTTACAGATTGCGTGCAGGGTGCGGGCATGCTATAATTTTTTCAATATGAGGAAGTCTGCAAATTGCTGTCTGACAGGCAATCTGTGCCTTTTTCATATTCGGACAAGGTATCGCGAAGGCGCGGCCGCTTGCAGGACGCGTCTCCGTGCTCAGGCTGCATGAAAGAGGAGGAAACGGCTGCTATGCGCAAAACCAAGATTATCTGCACAATCGGTCCGGCAAGTGAGAGTGAGGAGAAGCTGAAGGAGCTGATTCTCGCGGGCATGAATATTGCGAGATTTAATTTTTCACACGGCTCCCATGAGGAGCACGAGGCGAAATTCCTGCGTCTCCGGAGGATCCGGATCCAGATGAATCTTCCGATTGCCACACTGCTCGACACAAAGGGACCGGAGATTCGTCTCCGCGACTTTGAAAACGGAAGGGTTGAGCTGAAGCGCGGCCAGAATTTTACACTTACGACGGATAAGGTCATGGGAAATGAAGAGCGGGCCTCTATTACTTATAAGGACCTGCCCGGCGACGTCGGCCCCGGCACGCACATCCTGATCGATGACGGTCTGATCGGACTGAAGGTCCTCGAGGTAAAGGGCCACGATATCGTCTGCGTTGTCGAGAACGGCGGTCCGGTCTCCAACAAGAAGGGAATCAACGTTCCGGACGCGGAGCTCTCCATGCCGTTCATCAGCGAGCAGGATCGCTCGGACATTGAGTTCGGCTGCCATCTCGGCTTTGACTTCATCGCGTGCAGCTTCACGAGAACCGCGCAGGATATCCGCGATATCCGGGAGATCCTAAAGAAGAACGGCTCAAATATGCAGGTCATCGCGAAGATCGAGAGCACACAGGGCGTGAAGAACATCGATGAGATCCTCGACGAGGCGGACGGCGTCATGGTTGCCCGCGGCGACCTCGGTGTCGAGGTACCGCTTGAGGACGTTCCGATCATCCAGAAGGAAATCATCGCGAAGGCACAGAAGAAGGGCAAGATCGTCGTGACGGCGACACAGATGCTCGATTCCATGATCCACAACCCGAGACCGACAAGAGCGGAGGCGACCGATGTCGCGAACGCGATCTATGACGGCACGACGGCGATCATGCTCTCCGGAGAGACGGCGGCAGGCCAGTATCCGGTCGAGGCAGTCCGCATCATGGGAAGAATTGCAGAGCGCGCTGAGCACGAGGTCGATTATAAGAAGCACCGCGAGCACATCCTGAAGGAGGACGGCGTCAATCACGACACGACGGCGGCCATCTGCCACGCGTGCTGCATGGTTGCTGACGACACGAACGCGAGCGCCATCATCGCGGTCACAATTTCAGGCTTCACGGCGAGACGTCTCTCGAGACTCCGCCCGACCGTTCCGATCATCGCCTGCACGACAAGCGTCCGCGCCGCGTGCCAGATGAACCTTCTGTTCGGCGTCGTGCCGCTGATTATCGGCATGGAGGAGAAGGGCGACGCGCTGATCGAGTCCGCTGTCGCGAAGGCGGATATGACAGGACTGATCTCCAAGGGGGACAAGGTCGTGATCGCGGCCGGAATTCCGCTCGGCAAATCAGGCAACACGAACATGATCAAGGTCGAGGAAGTATCCTGAGCGAGGAGCCGCGTTATACAGACAGGAGAGGAAAATGACAGCAAGAGAATGCTATGACGCGCTTGGCGGCGGATATGATGAGGCTCTCGGGAGAATGTTCTCGGAGAGCCTGATGACAAAATTTCTGAAGAAATTCCCGGCGGACGGCACATTTGCAGAGCTGAAGGCGCATTTTCAGGCCCATGAGGATGAGGCTGCGTTCGAGGCGGTCCATACGCTGAAGGGAATCTGCCTGAATCTGGGACTGGTCGATCTGAGCCGGTCGGTCAGCGCGCTCACAGAGGCGCTCTGGAACGGGCGGAAGCCGGAGGCCGACGGGCTGATGGAACAGGTTGAGAAGGACTATGACAGAGCGGTCTCCGTCATCGGACAGCTCTGATCGATCGGATTTAGTAAGGCCGCAGAGCCCCTGCTTAAGCCCGTCAGGGCGGAGCAGGGGCTCTTGCATATATAAAATTCAGCACACTCAGACGAGGAACGAATGAGACTTTTATACGCGGAGGATGAGCCGGAGATGTCGGAGGCAGTCGCCGACATCCTGCGGTTTCACAAATACACGGTCGATGTCGCGGCGGACGGGGACGAGGCGCTCGCGCTCGCTGAAGACACCCGCTATGACGGCATTATTCTTGACGTCATGATGGAGGGAAAAAACGGCTTCGAGGTCCTGTCGGAGCTCAGAAGAAGCGGCGTGCGGACGCCGGTGCTCATGCTGACGGCGCGGTCTGAGGTGGAGGACCGCATCGAGGGCCTTGATCTCGGCGCCGACGACTATCTCCCGAAGCCATTTGCGATGGGGGAGCTTCTGGCCCGCGTCCGCGCGATGCTGCGGAGACGGGACGAGTACAGGCCTGAGGTGCTTGCATTTGGGGATATTACGCTGAACCCGGCCGATGCGACGCTTACGTGCGGGACGGACAGCGTGGCCCTTGCCAATCTTGAGTACAGGCTCTGCGAGACGCTGATCGAGAACAGAGGAATCTATCTCTCGGCGGAGACCCTGCTCGCGAAGGTGTGGGGCTATGACACCGACGCGGACGTGAATACGGTGTGGGTGTACATATCCGGCCTCAGAAAGCGCCTGAAGTCGATCGGCTCGCGCGTGACCATCCAGTCGAAACGAAACATCGGATATATGCTTGAGGAGAAAACGTGACGGATGACTTGCTCATCACCAAAACTTAAACGCCACGGCTATATGCCCGTCCAGGAGAACAGTGAATTATGATCAAGGCCCTGCAGAGAAAATTTATCCGGATCGCGATGCTTGCCGCGACGCTTCTGATGGTCGTGTTTCTTCTCGCGATCAATATCTCAAACCTGTGGACGACAAACCGTGAGATGACAAGAACGCTGAAGATTATTGTCGCAAATTCCGCCTCGGCGCGACCTGATTTTGCGGGATTTCCGGCGGGAAATGCAGGTATCTCGGAGCAGACGGGCCCGTCCTCATCGTCTGATGATACGGCTCCGGCGGGCCCTGCGGATGCGGGAAATGAGACGCAGGCCGGGATTAATGATCTCCTTAATTCCGAGCGGTATTTTTTTGTCCGCGTGACGGAAGACGGGCAGGTCATTTACAGCGACCTGACGCATATTTCCTCTGTCGATGAGGCGAAGGCGCGGGAGCTCTGCGGCCGGGCGGAGGCGACGGGGAAGACGGGCGGCCATGTCGCGGGGTTCATTTTCTTAAAGAGCGTGTCGGAGACGACGGGCGGGGCGGTCTACGCCTTCATTGACGATCAGGAGGAAATCGGGGCCGTTCTCCGCATGGTGGTTATCACGGCCGTGATCGGGGCGGTCTGCTGGCTGATCGCGCTGGTCCTCGTCATCCGCCTGTCCGGCCGCGCGATCCGGCCGATCGCCGAGAACATGGAGCGGCAGAAGCAGTTCGTGACGAACGCCGGGCATGAGATCCGGACTCCGCTCGCGATCATTCGTGCCAACGCGGATGTCCTCGCGCTGCACCAGGGCGAAAACAAATGGATCGACAACATCCGGAACCAGACGGACCGCCTCTCGGCGCTCACGAAAAATCTGCTGACGCTTGCCCGCGCGGATGAGGATGGAAATGAAGGGCTTCCGGCGTCTTCCTTTGACCCGGGTGTCTTGTTCAGGGAGACCGCAGAGAGCTTTGCACACCGCGCGGAGACGAGGCATGTGACATTTACTGTAAAAGCAGAGCCGGGAAAGAGCTTCCGCTTCTCCCGGACCGGCTTTGAGCAGCTCGTCTCGATTCTGGCGGACAATGCGGTCACCTACGTCGACGAGGGCGGCCGCATTGAGGCGGAGGAATACAGGAAGGGACGCGAGGCTGTTCTCATTTTCCGGAATACCTGCGGGCACATGCCGGACCATCCGGAGCAGCTCTTCGACCGCTTCTACCGGGAAAATCAGGCGCGGACGCAGGAGAGCTCGGAGCGCGGAAGAAAAAGAGGCTTCGGCATCGGCCTGTCGGCGGCCAGGGCAATCGCGGAGCAGGGCGGCGGCAGTATAACGGCGGAGGTGCGCGGCGGCATGATCGTCTTTGAGGCCCATCTCCGGGAAATGAAGTGACGATGTGTGAATCTTGTGTGAAACCGGTCCTTATGGGGCCGGTTTTTAAGCTTCAGCTAAGGTTTCTCCTGTATGCTTCGAGCTGTCAGAGGGACAGAGATATCTCCTGCCTGCAGAAAATGAATCCCTTGCGGGCAGGGATACACAGCATATACGGAGGAAACAGACATGAAGAAAAAAGTCGTACTTGCGCTTTTTATGAGCATGGCACTTGCATTTTCCGCGGCCGGATGCGGCGCGTCCTCATCCGGGTCATCCACGTCGGCGTCAGCTGAATCCGCGGCTGCGGAGACGGTGTACGGCAAGGTGACGGCGGTCGACGGCAGCAGCGTCACCGTGACGGTCGGCACCATGGAGACGAGCGAAAGCGGAGGCCCGTCGACATTTACGGCGGGGAGCGATACGAAGACCTACGACCTGAGCGATGCCACGATCACGAAGGAGTCGATGGGAGGCGGCGCGCCGGGCGGCCAGGCGCCTTCCGGCTCGGATGGCGGGACGGACAGCTCCTCGGACGGTCAGACGCCGCCGGAGAAGCCGTCAGGCACAGAGAGCGGGACGGACAGCTCGACGGACGGTCAGACGCCACCGGAGAAGCCGTCAGGCACGGAGAGCGGGACGGACAGCTCATCGGATGGTCAGACGCCGCCGGAGAAGCCGTCGGGCACGGAGAGCGGGACAGACGGCTCATCGGATGGTCAGGGCGCTCCGTCCGCACAGACAGAGTCCGCGAGCGTCGATGACATCTCGGAGGGCGACATCCTTGAGCTCTCACTCGATGACAGCGGCAATGTGACGGCGGTTGTAATTACGTCGCAGGGCGGCGGCTTCGGCTCTGACGCGCAGTCTGTCGATCAGGGAACGGCCGCGAATACGATCTCTGAGGACAGCAAGGTGTCCGACACGTCCTATTCGTCGACGGGCGACGATGAAAATGCGCTCCGCGTCGACGGCGCGACGGTCACACTTGACGGCATCACGGTTGACAAGACGGCCGGCTCCTCCTCAAATACGGAGGCCGGTGACTTCTACGGCATGAACGCGGGACTTCTTGCGACAGACGGTGCGGCGGTCACGATCAAAAACGCGACTGTGAATACATCCGCGCAGAACGGCAACGGCGTCTTCAGCTACGGCGACGGGACGACGGTCAATATATCTGACTCGACGATTACGACGACCGGGGACAACTCGGGCGGCATTCAGACGACCGGAGGAGGCACGACAAATGCAGAGAATCTTACGGTCACGACGTCCGGCAATTCTTCCGCGGCGATCCGCTCTGACCGGGGCGGCGGCACGGTGACTGTTAACGGCGGAACATACACGACGAACGGGTATAACTCGCCGGCCGTCTACTCGACAGCGGACATCACGGTCGATGACGCGACGCTCACGGCCAACAATTCCGAGGCGCTGGTTATCGAGGGCGAGAATTCCATTGCGCTCACGGACTGCAATGTGACGGGCAATATGTCCGACACGGAGGGCACATCCTCCGACACAAATGTCCACAACGTCATGATTTATCAGTCGCAGTCGGGCGACGCGGAGGAGGGCACGTCCTCCTTCTCGATGACAGGCGGAAGCCTCACGGCCGAAAACGGCGATATGTTTTACATCACGAATACAGCCTGCACGATCGAGCTGTCCGGCGTGACGATCAATAACCAGGACTCAGATGGAAACCTGATGACAATCGCCGGCAATGACGCAAGCCACGGCTGGGGAACTGCCGGGTCAAACGGCGGCAATGTCACGCTCACCTGCGACGATCAGACGCTGGAGGGCAATATCTCGGTCGACAGTATCTCCACACTGGACATGACGCTGAAGAACGGCAGCTCATTTACGGGAACGATCAATATCGTCGATAATGCCGACGGCGGAACAGCGGTCGACAACAACGCGGTTGTGACGATCGGCGAGGGCTGCACATGGACGCTGACCGGCAACTGCACGGTGACATCTGTCAGCAACTCCGGCACCATCAACTACAATGGCTACACGATCACGCTGGCTGACGGCACGGTCCTCAGTGAGTGAGCGGATCGTTCATGTACCGCTGACACGGCGTCCGCTGCCTGCGCGATTTTCCTGCACGCAGAGAATTCTTTCATTTTGAATTTATATGGCACATCCACGAGGCGCCCCTTCGCCGCGTGTTTATGCAGCCGCCGGGATGCTCATGCGTTCCGGCGGCCTTTTATGCGCTCATGCGGGCTTATCTCACTGTAGCGTGTGAAATTCATTTGTGATACAATGTGAACGCAAACCATCGGATTGGTTCAATAAAATCACAGGCAGGACATGTATGAAAATGAAAACGACAAAACTGCAGTCATTTCTCAGGAGAATTGTGTGCGTGCTGGCTGCGGCGTGTCTGATCGCTGCGGCATTTCCTATCGGTGCCTATGCGTCTGACCCGCTGACGAATTATCTGGAGGGCTGGCCGCAGATGACGGATATCAATGAGGACGCGGCGTGCGTGATCGACGCGGACAACCTCGGTGTCATGTATTCGCTCAACAGGGATGACAAAATGTACCCCGCGAGCATCACGAAGATTATGACCGCACTGGTCGTTCTGGACAACGCGAACCTCACGGACACGGTCACGATGGATGATAACGGCACATCACTCGCGGTCGCAGGCTATACCAACGCGTCGACGGTCAACGGCGAGGAGTTCACGGTCGAGCAGTGCCTGTACATGATGATGCTGCAGTCCGCGAACGATATTGCGCAGCAGCTCGCTGTATCTGTCGCGGGCAGTGTCGATGCATTTGCAGACATGATGAATGAGAAGGCAGCGGAAATCGGCTGTACGGGGACTCATTTTACAAATCCGACGGGACTGCCGGACGAGAATCACTACACGACGGCGATGGACATGGCGAGGATCATGGCGGTCTGCCTCCGGAATTCGGAGTTCCGCACGATTATCTCAACGGCGTCCTATACAGTTCCGGCGACGAACAAGACGAAGAAGGAGCGTACATACAAGAACCACTGCCGCCTGATCGACTCAGGGAGCGAGTACTACTATCAGTACTGCATCGGCGGCAAGACCGGCTTCACGGACGAGGCGGAGAGAACGCTCATCTGTGCGGCGGAGAAGGACGGGCGGACGCTCGTTGGCGTCACGCTGCACGGTGCGGACAAGTCCGATTTCACGGACATGGCGTCCCTCTTTGATTACGGCTTCAACAATTTCTCGAAGCAGACGCTCGATGACGGCACGACGGTCAATCTGCCGGACGGCATCGATGTCTCAAGCCTCACAAGAAATGAAAATGACCTCGACGACGGCACGGCTGTTGTGACCTACAACTACGGTGACCTTCCGGTCGGCGGAAGCGATCTCAACGTACAGGTGCTTGCGACAGGCGGATCGACGGACGGCGACGCGCAGTCGGCTTCCGGCACGGGTTCATCCGCTGCAAGTACGGCAGCGGGCACGGAGTCAGCTGCCTCATCGACAGGCTCGGCGCTGTCTTCGCTGAATTCCTCAGGGAAGAGCCTGAACGCACTTCCGATTATTCTCGTGCTCCTTATCATTCTCAACCTGGGGCTTTTCGTGCTCACATTCATGAGCAGCAGACAGCATCTCCGCAGAGAGCAGAACCAGAGAAGAAAGGCGGAAAAGGCTGCCAGAGCCGAGCGGGAAAATGCAAGACGGCAGGCGGAGGAGAGACAGCGGCAGGAGACCAGACGTCCGCAGAATACGCAGACGATGGGAAATCAGGACACGCAGCCGTATCTGTGGCAGAGCAACTGGAGAGAGCAGCTCGACAACCAGAACCAGAATCAGAACAATCAGAACCGCGGAAACGGAGGCCGGCCGAATAACCGGCAGGGAGATTCGCGGAACAGGCGATGAATACTTACGAAAAATGCAGGACTGCCGCGCCGGAATGGGCGCGGCAGTCCTGCATTTTCTTTCATTTTTGTGATAATAAAACACCGTGCGCCTCACTCCGAACGCAGGCCAACAGACGTTACTTCGCCAGCCAGCTCGGCCCAGGCACCCCTGCGACACACGAAAGGTCCTGCTTAGTGCTGCTACGTTCCCGTCCTGACACGGTTCACAGGTTTCCGTTGCGCAGGACCCAGACGTCAGCGCCGCTTAACAAAGGCAGCTCCACCAGTATGAGTCCTCGGATCGGCATCACCCCTGCTGTAGCGGATTGCAGGTTACAGGGCCCCGCTAATGCCCCGGCTGCACGGATTCCTGTAGTATAATCGAAAACCGGACGGTTGTCAATCCCGGCGGTCAGGGACGAATGGAGCAGCGGCGCATGGGCCGAAGTTCGCTCAGCATAAAACTGAATGACCGGGCGGTGTGATCAGATATGGTGAAGGACGTGTAGAAATATGAAATCGATTTTACGGTCTGTAATTGTCAAAACTACTATGACGGTGTATAATTTATCTCAGCTTATTGGTGAAATTTAACAGGAGGAGACATTATGTTGAGAATCGGATTACTGACAAGCGGGGGCGACTGCCAGGCACTGAACGCAACGATGCGCGGCGTCGTCAAAGGACTGAGCAACAATGTCAAGGACCTTGAGGTTTACGGCTTTGAGGACGGCTACAAGGGGCTCATTTACGGCAATTACCGCCTGCTGACTGCTGCTGATTTCTCGGGCATTCTGACACGCGGCGGCACGATCATCGGCTCGTCCCGCCAGCCGTTCAAGCTCATGCGCGTACCGGATGCGAACGGACTCAACAAGGTCGAGGCCATGAAGCAGAATTATCACAAGCTTCGTCTCGACTGCCTCGTCATTCTCGGCGGCAACGGCACACAGAAGACGGCAAACCTGCTCAGTGAAGAGGGACTGAATATTATCCATCTTCCGAAGACAATCGATAATGATATCTATGGCACGGACCTTACATTCGGCTTCCAGTCGGCAGTCGATATCGCGACGACGGCGATCGATCAGATCCACACGACGGCTTCCTCACACGGCCGCGTCTTTATCGTCGAGGTCATGGGACACAAGGTCGGCTGGCTGACACTGAACGCGGGCATTGCGTCCGGCGCGGACATCATCCTTCTTCCGGAGATCCCGTTTGACACGAGAAAGGTCTGCGACGCGATTGAGAAGCGCCACAGCAACGGCAAGAAGTTCACGATTCTTGCGGTCGCGGAGGGCGCAATCCCGAAGGAGATCGCAAAGCTTGAGAAGAAGGAAGCCAAGAAGGCGATGGAGAAGATCAAGAGCAAGTATCCGTCCATCTCCTACAAGCTGGCTGCCGATATCACGGAGCTGACCGGCTATGAGACGAGAGTCACAGTTCCGGGCCATGTACAGCGCGGCGGCTCGCCGGATCCGTTCGACCGTGTTCTTTCAACGAAGATCGGCGTCTACGCGTCGCAGTGCATCCTGAAGCAGGAGTATGGCATCATGGTCGCGTCAGTCAACAACGAGATCAAGAAGGTCAAGCTCTCTGAGTGTGCAGGCAAGCTGAAGATGGTCGATCCGAATGATCAGACTGTCCAGCTCGCAAAGTTCATGGGCATCAGCTTCGGCGACTGATCATATCTGAAAAACCGTGGGCCGTCTCATCCGGAACGTCCGGTGAGGCGGCCCCCTTTTCATTTGCGGGAATTTGCATTATGATGACAGATGCATATTTTGTCAGCAGTCAGCACCCAAGACTCGGAAACCTTTGTTTTTGATATGTGCTGAGTGATTTTCATGTTTTACTTCCGGAGCCAGACTTATGTCATACGTAGCACTGTACCGAAAATTCCGCCCGCGCACCTTCGACGAGGTGAAGGGCCAGGACCATATCGTGACGACGCTGAAGAACCAGGTGAAGACCGGGCGGCTTCAGCACGCCTATCTGTTCACGGGCACCCGCGGAACGGGCAAGACGTCCGTTGCCAAAATTCTCGCGAGGGCCGTCAACTGTGAGCATCCCGTCGACGGAAGCCCGTGCGGCGAGTGTGAGACCTGCCGGAACATCGCCTCCGGGACGTCGATGAATGTGATTGAGATCGATGCCGCGTCCAACAACGGCGTCGAGAACATCCGCGAGATCATCGACGAGGTCCAGTACCGGCCGGCAGAAGGAAAATATAAGGTTTATATCATCGACGAGGTCCATATGCTCTCGACAGGAGCATTCAACGCACTGCTGAAGACGCTCGAGGAGCCGCCGTCCTATGTTATTTTCATCCTTGCGACGACAGAGGTCGGCAAGGTGCCGATCACGATTCTTAGCCGCTGTCAGCGGTATGATTTCCACCGGATCGACACGGCGACGATCACCGCGCGCATGCGCGAGCTGATGGACAAGGAGGGCGTAAAGGCCGAGGACAAGGCGCTTCGCTTCATTGCGCGCGCGGCCGACGGCTCGATGCGCGATGCCCTGTCACTGCTTGACCGCTGCATCGCGTTCTACATGAACCAGGAGCTCACCTATGAGAAGGCGCTGAAGGCCCTGGGCGAGGCGGATACAACCGTCTTTTCAACTGAGGTCCGCTATATCCAGGACGGAAATGCAGGCGCCGCGGTCCGCATTTTCGAGAAGCAGGTCCAGCGGGGTATTGAGATCGGGCAGTTTATGACCGACTTCATCTGGTACCTCCGGAACCTGCTGCTCGTCGCGACCTCCTCCCCCGCGGATGCAGAGGAGATGGTCGATGTCTCGGCGGAGCAGATGGCCGACCTTAATGAGATGACAAATGAAGTGACCCCTGACCAGATCATGCGCTATATCCGCATTTTAAGTGAGCTGCAGAGCAGCATGCGCTATGCGACGAACCGCCGCGTGCTCGCGGAGATCGCCCTCATCCGCATGGCGAAGCCGCAGACCGAGACCGGAGACGACTCCGTTCTCGACCGGCTGCGCCAGCTGGAGGCGAAGGTCGCGGACCTTATGGCCGGCGGCTTTGTTCCGGCAGGCGGAGACGGACAGGCGGGGAGCGGGCAAGGTTTGCCTGCTCCCGATCTGCCGGAGAAAAGTGAGGATGACGGAGAGCCTCTTCCGGATGCGGCCCCGGAGGACCTGAAGGAGATCTGCGCGAACTGGAACAAGCTTGTGCGCGGGCTGAAGGAGGGGCTTTTCCGGGAACAGCTTGAAGATCACGCGGCCGTACAGTATAATGCGGATACACTGGAAAATAAGCTCTACATCGAGCTTGATCCGAGTCCGGCGGCCAATGTCGTGCTCAGGGACAAGGACAGAATCGAGGCATTCGGAGCTTATCTGGACAGGGCATGCGGACGGCATGTAGAATTTGAAATGCACCGGAAGGACAACCGGAGCGGCAACCTGAAAACAGTAGATCTTGACAGCTGCCTCGAAAAAATCGGCATGCCTGTCATCGAAGAGGAGGATTAATCATGGCAAAGCGCAGCAATCCGTACGGCGGAATGGGAAATATGAACAACCTGATGAAGCAGGCACAGAGAATGCAGAGGCAGATGGAGGAGCAGCAGAAGGCCCTCGAGGAGAAGGTCTTCGAGTCATCCGTCGGCGGCGGCATGGTCACCCTGAAAATGAACGGCAAGCGCGAGATCGTCGAGCTGAAGATCGATCCGGAGGCGCTTGATCCGGAGGACGTGGAGGACCTTGAAGACATGATCAAGGCGGCGTTCTCCAATGCGCTCGGTCAGATCGATGCGGAGCAGGCAGCTTCCGTCAGCAGCCTGACAGGCGGCATGGGCGGCAGCCTCGGCGGACTGTTCTGATTAAGGACAGGATGAGAGAGCGGCCTCATGCGCTGCACCTGATGTCTGCCCGCGGCTTTTGTGTGAGGTGAAGAGGTTTGAATTATTACAGTGGACGAATGGGCGAGCTCATCGAGCAGCTCGCCACGCTGCCCGGGATCGGGACGAAGACGGCGCAGCGGCTTGCATTTTACATTGTGAGCATGCCGGTCGACAAGGTGGAGAAGCTGTCGAAGACGCTTGTCGAGACCCGGAAGAATGTGCGCTACTGCTCGGAATGTCAGACGCTGACCGATTCCGAGAAATGTCCGATCTGCAGCAACCCGAAGAGGGACCACTCTACGATTATGGTCGTCGAGACCACACGTGATCTCGCGGCCTATGAGAGAACCGGAAAATATAACGGCGTCTACCATGTCCTGCACGGCGCGATCTCGCCGATGCTGGGCGTGGGGCCTGACGACATCCGGCTGAAGGAGCTGATGAGAAGGCTCCAGGGAGATGTGAAGGAAGTGATCATCGCGACGAACTCGACACTTGAGGGCGAGACGACCGCGATGTATATCAGCAAGCTGATCAAGCCCACCGGCATTAAGACGACGAGAATTGCCAATGGTGTGCCGGTCGGAGGCGATCTTGAAAATATCGATGAGGTGACACTGCTCCGCGCCCTTGAGGGGCGAACGGAGCTGTGATACAGCGCAGGAATGACAGGAGAGACCGTGAAACCGATACTGGATAAGCTCCGGAAGAAAATGAACGACCGCAGATGGAGAGTCATTGCGGCAATACTTGCCATTGTACTCATCGCACTGCTTGTGCGGGGGCTGCTCGGCCTGAGGCGGTATTCCTCATACAAGGTTGTGAAATCCGGGCAGGCAGCGGACAGCGTCTCCTCATATATGAACGTGGACAGCTATGTCCTCCGGTACTCCGCGGACGGAGCTGCGCTCATCAAATCGGACCTCAGCACTGTGTGGGATGAATCCTATACGATGACAAATGCGGCTGCGGATTCGTGCGGCAGCGAGATCCTTGTCTATGATAGAAACGGGACAAGTGTAGAGATATTCAACGAAAAGAAGAAGGTCTCTTCATTTTCCACGGAGCTTCCGATCATATCGGCGAAAATCTCGGGGAAGGACACGGTGGCGGCCCTGCTTGACGACGGAGACAGCACGGAATTCTGCTATTATGACAGTGATGGAAATGTCATTGCCTCCGGCATATCGGCAATTGGAGACACCGGGAGTCCGGTGGCCCTTGACATTTCGGACGACGGTATGGAGGCCTGCGTATCCTATGTGACGGCAGCCTCGGGCTCTGTGGGAACCACGCTCAGCTTCTATGATTTTTCCTCGTCAAAGAAGAAGGCGGATAAATGCCTTGTTCTGTCCAAAACATATGATGGCGATCTGATCCCGGTCATCCAGTACATGAAGGGGTCAGAGCTTGCAGCGGTCCGTGACGACGGGTTTCTCATTTTTAGCGGAGCGTCGAAGCCGTCTGTCACCAGATCGGTCGACTTTGACAGTGATATCGCCAGCTTTTTCTACAGTGACAAGCTCCTCGGCTTTACATTTGCCGGCTCGGGGGAAGATTATGCCTACAGCATGAAGATCTACACGGCAGGAGGGAGACTGAAATCCAGCTCTTATATCGATCAGAGCTACACCGGCGTGCACATGAGCGGCAGTCAGGTGGTTTTCAGCTCCGCATCGGACTTCAGTGTCTACACGACAGGTGGGCATTTGAAATATTCCGGAAATGTAGAGGACGGCAATGTGAGCGATGCCCTGAAGATCGGGCCAAACCGATATATTCTGGTCACAGACCAGGTCGTAGAAACAGTCCGGCTGAAATAATGTAATTATTCAGCATTCCCTTGGAAAACTGATGAAATCCGGACGGAGAGCTTGCTCGCCGAATGGTTTTAGAAGTTTTCCGAGGGGCGGACAAGCGGCGAAGCCGCTCTGTCCGCCTACAACGAGGAACGCAAAGCGTTCCGAGTCGGGGGATGCTGAATAGTAACGAAATAATTCGAAAAAATAAAAAAAAGCTGTTGACAGACCAGCTCTGGAAATGATATAGTAATTGAGCTGTTCCGAGAGGGACAACAAATTAAATAAAAAGTTGTTGACAAGATGAAGACAACCTGCTAAAATAAACAAGCTGTCTCATGAGAGACAACAACACACAGTTCCTTGAAAACTGAACAGTGAAACACATACAAAACCCGAACGTTCTGGATCTGCAAAGGAACGCACGGATTTCAGATGCGGCCGCCGTGCTTGCACGGGCGGATGCAATGGAATCTATATGCTCCGCGTAGCGGCGCAAGAGATGTTTCTTTGCAGCAGAGAATCTTTTGAAATGAGAACTAAATCTCAACAGTAAGTATGGAAACGAGAGAACAAGCGAAAGCTGACGCTCATCGGATCCAAGATCAACAATCTTAACGAGAGTTCGATCCTGGCTCAG
>OMYS01000066.1 GCA_900315305.1 uncultured Eubacteriales bacterium | reverse complement strand
ACGGCGGTCATTTTTGAAACCTGCGCATTCTTTTGCAGATTTAGAACGTTCGGGTTTTGTATGTGTTTCACTGTTCAGTTTTCAAGGAACTGTGTGCTGTTGTCTTTCGTGACAACGAATGATATCTTATCACTTCGCGTCGTTTCTGTCAACAGCTTTTTGAATTTATTTTCGGAAGAGTTCTGAATGTTCATTCTCTTCCTGTCCGTCCGGAAGTCACTGTCAGGTGTTCCGTTTGGCGAACGAAAGCTATAATACCAGCGTTTTCCGGCCGCGTCAACAGGAAATTGGTATTTTTTCAAGATTTCTTGTTTTTAATATAATTCGCACGATTCACACAATTTCAGGTTCTTCATTCACTTCGGGTCACGGTACAAATTCCTGTAGTCTGCTCCTTCTTATCCTCTACAGCCCAATATAAATTTCTACAGTCCGTCCCTTCCTATCCTCTACAGCCCAATATAAATTTCTACAGCCTGTTCCTTCCTCATTCTCTCCAGCCCGGTTACAGATTCCCGCAGTTTATACTTTTTTATCCTCCTGCGGTGCCAGCATGCGCAGCAGGTCATCCAGCAGCTCTTTATTATCCAGCACAAGAACCGCCAGCTTCTCGCGGGCGCGCGACACAGCGTCATACAGATACGCAAGGTTCTTCCGGCTCTCCTCTTCTGTCTTGCCTCCGCGCAGGTGTCCGCCTTCATATGAAAATCTCGAATCAAGAATCACAGCCGCCCGGTCATATTCCCGCCCGATAAGGTCCTCCGGCATAAGGCAGGACGCACGTTCATTGTCCGACTCCGCGTCCTTTTCGGAAAGACCGCTGCGCTCATTCGTCCCCGCACACTCTTCAGAAAGCCCGCTGCGCTCATCCGCTCCCGTGCATTCCCCAGGCAGACCGCTTTGTCCATCCGACTCCGTTTTTTCATTTTCATAAGAACGCCAGTCGATGATCCGGTACCCGCGTCCCCTGCAGTATGCAGCAAGGCGCCTCAGCTCACGCGCCCCGTGCGCAAAATACAGCTCCACATCCGGAAAGCTCCTGTCTGCCGGCGCGTCATTCCGGTTGAACAGATATCTTCGAAATGAAGCCAGGCTCTTATTGATCCGGATATTTCCCGACAGCTCGCAGATCCGGTCCGCCCGCCGCACCAGATCAAGATACAGGCCGCAGGCATCCGCATCCGCAAACTTAAGCCGCTCCGCGTCAAACGAGAAAATGCACACCGCCCCGATTCTTCCGATATACTCCTCCAGGGCCTTCATTTTCTCAAGCGCAAGACGTCCCGTCTCATCAATCATGACGACGTCATATTTCTCAGCTTCGTCCCCGCTGCTCACTTTTTTCGAGTCCCGAATCCACTCCGGCGTCACGATGTGAACGTGCTTCAGCCGCTGATCGATCATCCGGTGACCCTCGCACAGTGGCCCGCAGTGAATCAGCAGTACAAGCTTCTTCTTTGAGAGCTCCACCGCCAGGTCATACAGCATCAGCGTCTTCCCCGTGCCGGCGCTTCCGCAGACAGCCGCGTAGTACGGCCGCTTCCCGCCGCGGATGTCCGCCAGAATTTTCTTCCGGAACTCCTCCTGCTGGTTCGTCAGAAAATATTCGCCGCGCAGAAACCGCTCCGGTGTACTGACAGGGGAAATGAGATACCCGGCCGTGTCGAAGCACGCGTCAATGCCTGTCTCGATGTACGTCCTCAGCGCGGGATCACGAACCGCATCAAAAAGCGCGCTCATCGGAGCCTGCACGAGATAATCGTGCGCATTCAGCTCATAGAGCGTATCCGTCGCCGAGACATACGAAAAAGACCGTATCCTCCCTGAGATATGGCCGAGATAGTACCGGTTCTGCAGGAGCTGCGCGCGTATGCGCTCCCGCCCGATGTCCTCACTCTTCAGTTCAATGTTGAGAATCGCGCTCCGGTCAGCAGCCAGCTTCAGCAGATCGAATTCCTTGCTGATGTGCCGGATCGTATAAGAAAAATAGAATCCGTCGAGGTCCCGCAGCGAAAGCGGCTTCTCCCGGCTCTGGCACGCAAGAAGCGCAGAGACAAGAAGGCGCAGAGACTCCTGCTCACGCGGACCCGTGCGTCGTTCATTTTCCCGGGCCGAAAGCTGCCGCTCGTAGAGCGAAAACAGCTCCGGGTCCGTCACCCGGGTCAGAAGATACAGATTGAGCGAGTGCATGCATTAATAATATTCGCAGCCCGAAGTCTGCTCCGGACCCTCTTCTCCGGAAATGAAATTCGCGCGGAATTCCATGTTGACCTCCCGCAGCTCCTTCTTTCCGTCAATGTACGCCTGGTACATGTCCAGAATGCCGGCGCTGCAGCCATCGCACAGCGCAGAAATATTGCCGACCGAATCCTCGACAATCTTCTCGCGCTCCTCCCTCGTCGTATCCGCAATCAGAATAGACATCACAAGCCCTCCATTTCTTTTTCGTTGATTAATTTATTATACACCCATTCAGGCGGTATCAAATCTCACGCCACCCGAAATCGCATGTGGCCGCGAATATCAGGTGATATCAGGCACATTCTTTTTCTCACACCGGCTCCTCCGGCATGTCCGGGATCAGCTCGATATAAATCTGATCGAACTCGCCCTCGAGCTTCTGCCAGAGCTTCCTGCGGATTGCCGCCCAGTCGCGCACATTGATGAGGCTCGTCTGCACATCCGCCGTGAGATACACCTCAATCCATACCTTCCTGCCGGTCTGGATCACATCGAGAAATGAACAGCTGTACGGATAATTCTCCAGGCTCTCATCGACGCACGCGCGCAGATGGTTCATCGTCTCCTCGTCCGGCGCGAACAGCATGAGGTTGCGGAAGCCGTGGTAAATAGACTCAATCGGCTCGCGGAGGAGCGTCGCGGCGAGCACAATCGCGACCGCGGAGTCCATGTACGGCGCAACCGGCGCGAGAAATGTATTTCCGAACAGCTCCTGCGCGAGGAACGCGACGCCGACGCCCATGCTTCCGACGACATCCTCCTTCCACAGAAAAATCTCCGCCGTAATCGTCGGAGAATTGTATTTTTTACTCATTTTTATGAGGATCAGGAGGACGAGCAGGCACAGAGCGCCAATCACGATCTCGTAAATGGCAATGCTCCCCGCGTCGACATGGTGGCCGCCCTCCATAATGACATGGATATTTTCGGCAATCATGACAATCGTCACGAGCAGAAGAATGCCGTATTTGATGATCAGAAAGACAGACTCCACCTGAGAGTAGCCGTACGGATGCTTCTCCGTGACCGGCTTGTAGAGCAGCGGAACCAGCACGAGGAACGGTCCCATGAGGACAAGATCAGCGAGGTCGAAGACGCCGTCCATCATGACGGAGTACGAGTGCAGGAAGAGCGCCGCGATGACCTCCGTGATCGTAAAGAGCAGACTGCAGACAAATGAAAACCTGAGCAGCTTCTCCTCAGTCTTCTCCTTCGCCGCGGTCTTCTTCCGCCGGAGGAGGCGCCGCTTCTTCTCCTTCTCGGACATGCCGGTTTGCGGCTTAGCCATTCCGGACATATCGGCCTGCGGTCCGGAAGATCCCGGCACAGACTCAGCCCCAGTCACAGACTTCATCTCGGTTTCACAACGGCCGGTCCCCACGGGGCCGGCCTCACTTCGCTGTATCTCAGATTTCATAAAATCTCCATCCCTCATATCAAAAGGTCATACCGGCACCCTCAGGCTCGGAACGCTTTGCGTGCCTCGCTGTGGGCGGACAGAGCGGCTTCGCTGCTTGTCCGCTCCTCGGAAACTGATGAAGCCGTCCGGTGAGCAATCTCTCCGTCCGGCCTTCATCATTTTCCGAGGGGTGCTGTATTTTTACATAAAGTACGTCACGATTCCATACACCGCGAGGAACCCGACGAGCGCCGGCAGCACATACCGGAAGTACCAGGACAGGCGGCGCGGCATCTTGAGTCCGTCGCCCGTGTTGACCTCCTTCAGGTAATTGTCAAAGCCCCAGCCGTACTTCTGCGCGCAGAACAGCGTGAAAATGAGCGACCCGACGGGCAGGCAGATCGTGCTGACGAAGAAATCCTCGACGTCCATGATGTTCTTTCCCGCGCCGAGCAGATGCACGCCGCTCCAGACATTGAAGCCGAGCGCGCACGGAATCGAGCAGACCGTGATCACAATGCCGCTGATCAGCGCGGCCTTCCCGCGCGTCATTCCCTTCAGATCAATCGAAAAGCTCACGTCATTTTCAAAGACGCCGATCATCGTGGACTCCGCCGCGAAGAACAGGAACAGGAAGAACAGTGAGCCCCAGAGTCTCCCGTTCGGCATCGTGCTGAAGACTCGCGGCAATGTCAGGAAAATGAGAGACGGCCCCGAGTCAGGCGAAATCCCGTACGCAAAGCACGCCGGAAACACGATAAGTCCGGCGACGAGCGCCACAAATGTATCCAGCGCGGCCACGATGACGGCCTCCCCCGTCAGGCTCCGCTCCTTCCCGATATAGCTTCCGTAGATTTCCATGCCGCCCATGCCGATGCTGAGCGTGAAGAAGCTCTGGTTCAGCGCGGCGTAGACCGTGTCCCAGATGCCCCGCGCGCCATGCTTCGTGACCTTCGAGATGTCCGGCTTTAAATAGAAGGAAATGCCCTTCGACGCGCCGGGCAGCGTCACTGCGCGGATTCCGAGAATGACCATGATGACAAGAAGTGCAATCATCATGAATTTCGAGATTTTTTCCACACTTCCCTGCAGGCTGAACGCGCAGACAAGCGTCGTGATAATCATGACCGCCAGCATGCTTCCGATCAGAATCTTCGGATTTGCCATCATCGCCTGGAATTTTGCCTCGATGGCCGCCGTGTCGCCGCCGTCGAAGTCACCGCGCACCATGCAAATGAAATAATAGAGCAGCCAGCCGGAAATGACGGAATAAAACATCAGAATAACGTAGTTGCCCGCCATGGCGACATAGCCCCAGAGGTGCCAGTGGCTTCCCTTCGGCTCCAGCTTCCGGAACGCCGGGAGAATGCTCTTCCTTGAGGCCCTGCCGACCGAATATTCCATCGTGATGATCGGAATTCCCATGATCAGCAGAAACAGAATGTAGATCAGGACGAAGAAGCCTCCGCCGTACTGACCTGTGATATACGGAAAGCGCCACACATTTCCGATTCCGATGGCGCATCCCGCCGACAACAGAATAAAACCGAGCCTTGAGCCGAGGCTTTCTCTTTCCTTCATTTTTCGTTTCCCTTCCCTGGTAATCTCTGCATCTGTGACGACATCGCTGCACTTCGTGTCTTTACAGAGCCAACGTATTGCATCATTATGGCACAGGCATCAACCACTGTCAAATAAAGGGAGGGCCGCCTTCGCAGTCCTCCCTTCATACATATTTACAAGTTTCCTGCCCGATGCCGCCGGAACAGATGATTGTTAGATGATTGTTCTGGAAACCTCCGCTCATCTGCGCTATGATAAGACTTTAATCGCGTGTCAGAAAGGAGGCGGTCATTATGTCCACATACGGTTCTTTGATCTGGTCTCATATAGCCGCTCTGTTTCAGTATGTTCCGCAGAGCCTTGCCATCGCGGCCGTCCTCGAGCTCATCAGCATCATCCGTCTGAAAATGCACGGCGACCGGGTGCGGCTCTACAAGGCAGCCGTTATGTTCATTTTCTGGACATACATGGTGTCGCTCGTTTTCATCACGCTGCTCTCGCGCGAGCCGGGATCGAGGCATGACATCTCTCTCCGTCTCTTTGAGACCTGGGGAAATACGCGCCTTTCGCATGCATTTTTCTTTGAAAACATTCTGCTCTTCATCCCGTTCGGCGCGCTGCTTCCTCTCGCCTTCCACCGCGCGAGACGCATCCGCTTCACGGTGCTCGCGGGTTTTCTCACGAGCCTCGGAATCGAGACGGTGCAGGTCATCACGCAGATGGGCTACGGCCAGATCGACGATATCCTCACGAACGTGGTCGGAACCGCAATCGGCTTCGACATCTGGCTTCTCATTTTCGAGAAGAATTACCTCGACATCCGCCGAAGAAGATAAACTGCCTCAACCGGACCGGAGAAGATAAACTGTCTCAGCCGGACCGGGGAAGATGAACTGTTTCCGCCGGTCCGGATATGAGATTTGGTGAGTGCCGTTCGTCCGGGACGCTCACCGGATCGTCGCAAAGACCGCCGTAATGACCATCAAGCTGTTCCAGTCAAAGAGATCGCCGTCGACCGTGATCGTCTTCTTCACGCCCGTCCCCGTCTTGTTCGTGCCGTATTAAGACGCAAGCGCGGCATTCGAGAGCTTCGATGTCGATGCCGGCTTCAGTGTCGCGGTCGGAGCCGTCGTCGGAACCGGTGTCGCCGTCGAAGCTGCCGTCGCGGTCGGATCGGCGTAGACCTTCCAGTCAGACGTGCTGTTTTTATAGAGCACGTAACTCTTGCCCGTCGTCCAGTCGAGGCCGTCCGCGCTGCCCGATGCCGCCGGATACTGCGAGCTTCCGTTGCTGAAGATAACCTTCACA
>OMYS01000059.1 GCA_900315305.1 uncultured Eubacteriales bacterium | reverse complement strand
TATGTTCACTTTTCAGATGAAGGCAATAAAACCGGCAATCAAAGTAACTATGCGGCTTTCAGCCGCTGGCACCGCAACGCGGTGAATAATTCAGGATTATCAGTCTGGTCATGCTGATTGCATTTGAAACAACCGCACTCGTGCAGAAAAACCGGAGCCTCGCGCTGTTTTCGCTCGGATACGTCGTTCTGATCTTCGTCGGTGAGTGGTACATCTACTCGTTGGTGATGTACATCCGGGAGAAGAAAAAAGAGGAGCGGTGACGCGAAGTGCTCCGCGACGCGGGGCTGAATTACAGAAGGACTTCCTTACCATATGCGGTAGGGAGGTCCTTTTTTTGCGCTCTGTCGCAATGAGTTTTAGCCAAATAGTAATTGCAAGGCCCGCTGCGATATGGCATGATACATAATATGATTCCTATATGTCTATGTGAAAACTGTACAAATTAGACAAGTGATTCTTTCGCAAGTCGCCAAAATGACATAGAAATAAACAAGAATCGTTGACTCCGAGTGGGAACGAGAGTATTATAAAATCACTTTAGGAAAGCAGTTTTACAAAAGAGGACGAACGGCAGTCTCTTATGAAATCCGTATAACCGGAGGCAGTTCATTTGATGCGGATCAGGCAGATCCGGATATGGGGGAAAATGAACGGCATCTCCTGGCACGAGACCGGGAAGGCGGATTTCAGAGACTGGTCCTGACCATTGCTTTTCTGAAAGCGGGAGTTCCAGATCTTGCAGCACAGACTGCACAGAAAGAAGGAGGATTCATCATGAAGGCGAAGAAACTTGTCTCACTCGCACTGGCTGGCGCCATGGTATTTTCACTGGGAGCATGTGGAAGCTCCTCGAGCTCTTCCTCAACCGCTTCATCAGCGGCGGGAGATGTCGTATCAAAGTCAGATACCACGTCAACAGCGGCGACCACATCAACGTCAACCAATTCGGGAACAGCAATCACAGCGGATCTTTCCGGCAAGAAGGTTGGTATTTCGATGCCGACAAAGTCACTTGAGCGCTGGAACCGTGACGGCAGCTTCCTTGAGCAGCAGTTCAAGAGCGCGGGCGCTGATACGGAGCTGACATTCTCCGACAACAAGATCGATCAGCAGGTCAAGGATATCGAGAACCTGATCGCTGACAACGTTGATCTTCTTGTCGTGGCGGCAATCGACGGCGAGTCGCTCTCCAACGTTCTTGCTGACGCAAAGGATATGAATATTCCGGTCATTTCCTACGACCGTCTGATTATGAATACAGACGCGATCAGCTACTATGTTTCCTTCGATAACTACAAGGTCGGCCAGCTGCAGGGCCAGTTCGTCATCGATCAGCTCGATCTCGACAACGCAGGCGACAAGACCTACAACATCGAGTTTACAGCCGGCGACCCGGCGGACAACAACGCGACATACTTCTTCAACGGCGCGATGGATACGCTGAAGCCGTATATCGACAAGGGAACGCTGAAGGTTCCGTCAGGCCAGACATCCTTCTCAGAGTGCGGCACAGCATCCTGGGATACGACAAAGGCTATGAACCGTATGCAGAACATCCTCGGTTCCTACTATTCAGATGGTACGCAGCTTGACGTAGCGCTCTGCTCCAACGACTCCACGGCACTCGGCGTTACACAGGCAATCGAGTCCGATTACGCGGGCGACAACAAGGTCATCATCACAGGCCAGGATGGTGATGAGGCGAACCTCGCAAACATCATCGACGGCAAGCAGACAATGACAGTCTACAAGGCCGTGAAGAACGAGACATACGTCACACTGGCACTCGGTGCGGCAATCCTGAACGGCGAGAAGCCGGATGAGAGCCTCATTTCCTCGAGCGGCTGGGATTTCGACTGCACGTATGATACATCGTCCTACAACAACGGCACAGCTGTGATCCCGTCTTACCTTCTGACTCCGACAGTTGTCACAAAGGACAACATCCAGAAGGAGCTGGTTGATACGGGATACTACAAGATGGAGAACGGATATCCGAAGGCAGTCGGCTGATCCTTCGGCAAATATCGGAAACGTATATCCGGCGGGAGGAACCGCGGATCCATCGTGATGTGAAAGGGATGAACGGGCGGGGCACGCTTGCCCCGCCCGCTTTTTCATAAGCAGGCTCCGCATTTCCGTCCGGAGACGGCGAGGAGGTAGTAACGTGTCAGATTTCATTTTGGAAATGAAGAGCATCACCAAGGAATATCCGGGCGTCAAGGCCCTCGATAATGTCAACCTGCAGGTTGAACGCGGTGAAATTCATGCTCTGTGCGGCGAGAACGGCGCCGGCAAATCGACTCTGATGAACGTCCTCTCGGGGACGATCCCGTTCGGCCAGTACACGGGCGATATCGTGTACAACGGAAAAACATGTCAGTTCCACAACATTCATGACTCGGAGGAGCTCGGCATCGTCATCATCCACCAGGAGCTGGCGCTGATCCCGGAGCTCACGATCGCGGAAAATATGTTCCTCGGAAATGAGCGGAAAAACAAGCTCGGCGTGATTGACTGGAACGAGACCTACAAGCAGGCGCAGGCAGAGATGAAGCGCGTCGGCCTCAAGGAGAAGTCCTCCACGCTGATCAAGGATATCGGAACCGGCAAGCAACAGCTGGTCGAAATTGCAAAAGCGCTTTCAAAGAACGTCAAGCTTCTGATCCTCGACGAGCCGACATCCTCCCTCAACGAGGAGGATTCAAAGATGCTCCTCGACATGCTTCTGCAGTTCAAGAAGGAGGGCATGACCTCCATTCTGATCACGCACAAGCTGAACGAGGTTGCGTACTGCGCAGACAAAATCACGATTCTCCGCGACGGCGCGACTATTGAGACGATCTCAAATCCGAACCACAACATCGATGAGGAGCGGATCATCAAGGGAATGGTCGGCCGTGAGCTCACCAATCGTTTCCCGGCGCGCGAGCACAAGATCGGAAAAGAGGTCATGCTGGAGGCGAAGAACTGGACGGTCTACCATCCGGTCTATACGGAGAAGTGCATCGACGACAAGGTTAACTTCAAGGTCCACAAGGGCGAAATCGTCGGATTCTCCGGTCTGCAGGGCGCGGGCCGCACGGAGCTTGCGAAGTCGCTCTTCGGCAAGGCCTACGGCAGCCATATTTCCGGCCAGGAATTCATCGGCGGCAAGGAAGTTCATTTGAAAAATGAGCGCGACGCGATCGAGCACGGCCTCGCCTATGTCACGGAGGACCGGAAGGTCGACGGACTCGTTCTCGAGGATTCCATCGCGTGGAACACGACGATG
Organism: uncultured Eubacteriales bacterium; assembly: GCA_900315305.1. Taxonomy (GTDB): domain Bacteria; phylum Bacillota; class Clostridia; order Lachnospirales; family Lachnospiraceae; genus Chordicoccus. The sequence continues at coordinate 11,968 of OMYS01000059.1, read as the reverse complement.
GCGAGAATGGAGAAGGTCGCGAACAAGTTTGGCGTCATCGACGTGCCGAAGGAGAACAAGGTCGCCGAAGAGTATGTGAAGAAAATGAATACAAAGACGCCGGGCGTGCAGCAGCATGCGGGCAACCTCTCCGGCGGCAACCAGCAGAAGGTCCTTCTCGCGAAGTGGATGTTCGCTGATCCGGACGTCCTGATCCTCGACGAGCCGACGCGAGGCATCGATGTCGGCGCAAAGTACGAGATCTACCAGATCATGAACGACATGGTCGCCCAGGGCAAGGCGGTTGTCATGATCTCCTCGGAAATGCCGGAGCTTCTCGGCATGTGCGACCGGATCTATGTCATGAATGAAGGAAAAATTGTTGCTGAATTCCGCGCAGAAGAGGCGACGCAGGAGAAGATCCTGGCCGCGATTCTGAAGTCTGACGATAAGAAAGTGGAGGCCTGAAAATGAAAGCATCGGCTGTTTTGAAAAGATATACCATGCTGATTGCACTGGTAGTTGTCATTATCCTGTTCTCGGCGCTGACCGGAGGAAGACTCCTCCTCGCTCAGAACGTGTCCAACCTGCTTCTGCAGAACGCCTACGTCCTGATCATGGCGTGCGGCATGCTTCTCTGCATCCTGACCGGCGGCAACGTCGATCTTTCCGTCGGTTCCACGCTCTGCTTCGCAGCAGCTGTCTCGGCGAAGATCATGTCGGACGGCGGATCTGCCGGAACGGCAATCCTTGCATCCCTGATCATCGCGGCGGTCATCGGCCTCTGCCAGGGCTATCTGATCGGCTATGTCCACATCCCGCCGTTCATCTGCACACTGGCAGGCATGTTCCTGTTCAGAGGCGCGGGCCGTGTCGTCCTCAACTCGCAGACAATCAACATCAGCAACCAGTCGTTCCTCAACATCTTTACATCCTATATCAAGTTCCCGGGTGAGCAGAACAGAGCCGTCACATCCTCCCTCATTATCTGCATCATCGTCGCGCTCTGCATCACAGTGCTGCAGCTCATCCAGAGAAAAACACGGGTGTCGAGAGGATACGATGTCGAGCCGCTGCCGGCACAGCTGATCAAGCTTCTCATTATTGACGCAGTCATCATCTGGTACGGCTCCAAGCTGATGCAGTACAAGGGCATCCCGGTCATGATCATCTGGATCCTCGCGGTTGTTCTCATTTTCGCGTTCCTGACATCACAGACCACCTTCGGCCGCTATTTCTACGCAGTCGGCGGAAATGAAAAGGCGACCAAGCTGTCCGGTATCGATCCGAGACGCGTGTATTTCTGGGCATATTTCCTGATGAGCTTCCTGGCAGGCTTCGCAGGCCTCGCGCATGCGGCCCGTATCGGTTCAGTCGATGGCTCGATGGGCAACTCATTTGAAATGGACGCGATCGCATCCTGCTTCATCGGTGGTGCTTCCGCATACGGCGGATCCGGAAATGTTTCGGGCGTTGTCGTCGGTGCTATTCTCCTCGGCGTCATCAACCAGGGTATGTCGATCTACGGCCTCGCAGATGAGTGGCAGTACGTCGTCAAGGGCGCTGTCCTTCTTGCGGCGGTCATCTTCGATGTCGTCTCGAACCACAAGACTGGCAAGTCATAATTTTAACACTCTCCTTTTAGAACATGCAGGGATGCCGTGCCGATGGTGCGGCATCCCCGCGTTTTTCTAAAAAAATGACAGGCAGCATCATGCATCCGGCGGGCCGCCGCTTTGTACTTTCAGGAAGAAGCGGATCCGAGACTGGACGCGAGGCAGGCTGAGTCAGTATAATGCACATATCAGGAGGAGAAGATCCTATGGAACAGAATCATAACAGAGAGCAGTCAGAAAAGGGCAGCGACAATAATCTTCGGCTCGGGCTCGGGGCGGTCGCGGCGATCTATATTCTTTATCTCGGCGTCAAGCTCCTGAAGAGCTTCGCGGACGGAACAGGCGGGGCGCCGGCCTGGGTCGACATTGTCTTTGGCCTTTTATTTATCGCCTGCGGCGCGGGATACATGATCTGGGAGGTTGTGCGCTACCTGCTCACACCGAATCGGAACTTTGGAAGCCATAAGCGATATCAGATACGTTGGAGGGCGTTAAGTGGAGGAGCCCGAAAATCACCCTGAGTTGCGGTACGCAACGAAGGGAAGTTGAGGGGGACGGAACGTGCCCGACAACGTATTGATATTCGCGATGGCATCCAACTGTACATTCGGTGTGAACTGTAACACTTCCTTATCATACGCGGCAGGGAGGTCCTTTTTTCCTGTTTACAAGGCGGCTTCCTTATGGTATCGTGTTGAAGTATTATAAACCTGTAATTATCTAGCACAGCGAGGGGCGCAAGGCGTTCCGGGACTAGTGCCGGGTAGTTACTCAATATTGTCAAATGCAGAGTAGGTTTCGGAGCGTTTGAGCGCGCGGTTTTCCGCCGCTTGCCAGTGCCCGCCGGACAGGGAGTTGTCGGCGGGACGAAAAGACTATCTTGCGGTTCCGGAATCGCATCCCGCTGCTACATCTGAGACGCTGCCTCCTATGTAGTGAAAAGGATTTTCCCGGGGCGGAGCGGCTTCATGCAGGCCGTTCTTAATCGGAGAACTGCAAAGGAGGGAGTTTTTATGTCACAACTGAAAAATGTCAGGGTTCTTACATTTACCGGCATGCTGATTGCGCTTGCAGCTGTTCTCAGCTTTTTCTCTATTCCGGTAACTTCTATCATCGAAATCCGGTTCAAATTTATCGCGCTCGCGTTTGCAGGCGCGCTGTTCGGACCGTTTATCGGAGGTGTCGTCGGAGGCGCGGCGGATATCATCGGGTACCTCATTAAGCCGACGGGACCGTTCATGCCGGGCTTTACGCTCACGGCGGTTGTGGCGGGTGTCCTCTACGGACTTCTGCTCTACAAGAAGCCGGTCACACTGAAGCGCATTATCGTCGTGTCGCTGATTGTCACACTGGTCACAGGAACATTTCTCAACACGGTCAACCTGTCCATCGGCTACGGACTTCCGTTTGTACCGACACTCATCGCGCGGATTCCGAGCGAGTGCATCATGTACCCGATCAATACGGCGATGCTCTGGATCAGCATGAAGGCGCTCGAGCAGGTGCGCCGTCACACGGCACAGACCGTCGCACAGTAAGAGGCGGACAAAAGCGCACCGCATGAGTGCGCGGCCGGACAAATGAAATGATCCCGCGGAAGCAGCGCCGCGGGATTTTTTGTTACAGTTTACACGCCATCCCAGAATCGTATGCGGTCGCGAATATCAGGGCGGTATCGGGTCCTCCTCAGCTTCCCTTCGCCGCTGACACAGCGGCTCAGGGTGATCTTCGGACTCCTCCGTATAACGCCCTCACCGCTCCTGATATCGCTGACCGCTTACCAAGGTCTGATGGCGTGTGAGCCGTAACATTTTTTGTGCCCTGCATTTATGTGAAATCGTTTGGGTCGGGACTTGCCGGCGGAAATGGTGTATAATCGGACAGGAAAGAGAGAAAGGGTATGCTTATTAACGACAAGAAAGAGAACAGGTCGCCGTATGAGTACGGCTGGCTGTCCCCGTCCGGCGAATTTTTTCCTGTCGAATGGGGTGAGCACCAGTCCTGGGCCCTGAAGAAGATAAAAGAATTGTACGGAAACAGGTGGTATGAGCGCTACCACGAGGCAGGCGAGACACCGGGCGACATCCTGGTTGATGACGGCTGGGTTCTGATTCATAATCCGGCCATGGGGAGCCCTGTGATCACGAACAGCGCTCGGAAGCGGCTGACCAGGGCGCAGACGGAATATCTGTACGATTACTTCATGAAGTACGGGATGCGGGATGAAGCGAAGGAGGTGCTGGAGGATGAGTGAGATTCCTCCGGCTTCTTTTTCAGGACTGTAAATGAAGAGCAGAAAACGCGCCGGGACGGACAGTGTCCGCCCCGGCGCGTCTTTATACGAGCAGCTCAGAACACTCGTAAAATTCAGATAGAGAGCAGTGATCTTCTGACGAAGTGTCTCAGAGCGTCCGAAAGAACCTTGGCAGAGACATGCGACTGATCGGTGAGGATTTTTAGGATACTTCAGAACGTCCGGAGAAGCTTCAGCAGCGTCTTCGCGATGACCTCGTGGCCGTCGGCCGTCGGATGGATGCCGTCCTCTGTGACCGCGTCTTCTCCGAGGATGTTCGCCTCACGCGCGAGCCTTTCGCGGAGCGGCAGAAAATGGACGTGCTCTTCATTTGCTGCATCTGTGAGGACATGCGTCATCATATCGAGCGTGTCCTTCCAGTCGGCGGAGTCGGGGTAGGAGTTGAAGACGAACGGCTCCATGAGGACCAGCTCCGCGTCCGGATGACCGGACCGGATGGAGCGGACGATGCCGCTGATATTCCGTCGGTACATATCCTCGGAAATGCCGCCGTCCACGTAGAGGTCGTTGATGCCGATGAGGACCGTGTAGACATCGGCATCGGGTGATGCATGTCCCGCGAGTCTTGCACGAAGGCCGGAGGACGTGAGACCATCCTGGCCGAGGTTCTGTACGCGGGCCTCTCCGTATCCGAAGCCGAGGTAGCCGGCGACTGAGCGGACATAGCCGTCGCCGAGCTCTTCCATATCATAATGATGATCACAGTCGGTGACGCTGTCGCCGTAAAAAACATATGTTTTCATGAATTTTCCTCCAGAAGATTCACATCAGGAAAGGAGCTTGTATGGAACCTTCCTACAAATTTTTTGAAAACCGGGCGTGCCGGTATTTTCCCTGCCACAAGGGCCTTGAGGACTTCAACTGTCTGTTCTGCTACTGTCCGATGTATTTCCTGAAAAAATGTCCCGGGAGCCCGTCCTGGATTGAGCGGGACGGCGTCCGCATCAAGGACTGCACGGGCTGCACGTACCCGCACAGACCGGAAAACTACGAGAACATCATGAAGGTGCTCGGTCACGCGATCCGCACGGGAAATGACTGACAATTATCTGAGCATCCGCTCAAGTGCCCGCTGCACCAGCAGACTCTCGACCATCCGGAGCAGTCCGTCTCCGGCAAGAAGGACGCCCGCCCAGAAGCTGTAGCGGCCCACAGTACCGGCCGGAAGGACGAGCACAGCGACGCCGAACACTGCGAATACGACGGCCTCGGCCGCGCGGAGAAGCTTCCGCGCCGGGTGCATGCTTTTCTTGTGCGTGTGCAGCTCCGCCGCGCTCACATACGCGGAAATGAGAAACCACGAGCAGAAGAGAATGTCTCCCGGAAGGTAGAGTGAGCCGCTCTTTACGACCGTGAACAGGAAGAAGACCGTCAGCACGGTACAGATGATCACGCGCATCCGCTCGCCCGCGAGGTTCCATTTCCGTGAGCGGAGACGGAGAATGAGTGTGACATACTCGGCAGCCACGAGGACCGCGAAGAGAACGACAACCAGAGCGTCCGCGTATGCTGACGGAATCAGGAGCAGCACAGCTCCGATGACGGCAAGCAGAAGACCGGCCCTAAAGTCCGGCTCGTACATGACATCATCTGCGGTGCGCTTCTCAGTCTTCTTTACGCCGCTTTGCATGCCGGACTTAAGCCTCGTGAACGGGCGCTTCAGCGCAAAGCGCCTCGACCGGTCGTCCGATTCGAGGACGGCGGAGACCAGGTTCTCGAGCGCCAGCGGACTCTCCCCGATGAAGTCAGTCATTTTCGAGCAGCCGTCTGCCTCGATCGTTCCGAACAGCTGGTTGACAAATGCGAGGCGGTCCTCGGAGGACACGCTTTCGAGCCACTGCTCCATCGTGTCATTGATCCACCCGCTGCTCACATCAAATTTTCCGGCGATACTGAGGCCGCCTCCAGGTGTGACGATCCAGCTCTCGGGCGCGTGCTGCAGCACGCCGTCCGCTGTGCTTCTGACAATCTCCGTGTTGTTTAAGGCCGGCTCAAACAGACGTCCGAAAATGCTGTACTCGGGAAGAATGTTCGTCGTGATTGCGTCGATCCGCTCCGGATGAATGTCCGGGAATTCGTCCGGGCTGAGTCCCGGGGCGTCACAGATGTAGATGTGGCGCACATGGGACAGCTGGTTGTCCGTGAGCTGCGGGCACGCGTAGAGCGCGAGATTTCCGCCCTTTGAGTGTCCGCAGATGATGAAGCTGTCCGCCCTGGGCTTAGGCTCTGCCCCCGGACCGAAATAGATTTTCGGCTTCGACGGATCCGCAGCTCCGGCTGCGCCTCTGTCAGGAATCACATCCATGAGATAGGCGAGCGCGCGCCTCTGAGCCATTGTCTTCGTGAAGCTGATCAGGAAGTCCTCCTTCCAGCCGGCGGTCGAGTCATCTGAGCCGCGGAACGTGACGATGTGGATTCCGCTGTCGAGCCTGAGCATGGTGACCGCAAACTGGAAGTGGTCCCCGGGATCGTATTCGCTTCGGTAATCCTCGATGACGGCATTTCCGAAGCGGCCGGAGAGTGCGAGTGCGCGGATGCAGGCGGCCATGCTCTGTGAGATGACATCGCGGGCCTTCATGCGCTCCTTCTTCTTTTCCTCGTGCTTTCTGCGCCAGCTGCTGATGCGCTCGGACATGCTGACGGTTTGCGCGTCATCTTCTTTCTCAGCGTCCGCGACACTGTCGTAGACGGGATGGTCGACATCGCCGAGCGTGGACATATCCGTCACATGGATTTCCAGCCCGGATGAAGGCTTTTCGGAGGACTCATCGCTGATCGCCGGCTCTTCGGACGGAGAAGTGCTCTCTTCATTTTCCGTCTTTTCATGAGCCGTCTCATCGGCGGCGCGGTCCATCATGTGACGGATGGCGCCGTCGGGATCTTCATTTGTCAGATCATGGAGAACGGACTTCTCGTCGGGAACACCGCCGCGCTCCTGATGCTCGCGGTGAAGCAGCTGATAGGCTTCCCGGAGCGTCTTTCCGCGGACGTCGTCCCAGACCATGTCCAGTTTCAGATAAGCAAGGACGCTGCACGCAACTGCGTCAGCGTCAGTAAAGCCGGCGACTGAAAATGGAATGTCGCCGCGCCAGTTAACATAATTTTCAAGTGTATCCATTGCAGCCCCTTCAGTGAATAAGACCGGCAGAGATGTCCCCTGCATCTCTGCCATTTTCTTATTGTAAAGGGAGGTCGTTACAAATCGGTTACAATTTTTTAAAGTAACATGTAACTATTCAGCACCCCTTGGAAAACTAATGAAATCCGGACGGAGAGCTTGCTTTCCGGACGGTTTCAGAAGTTTTCCAAGGGACGCTGAATAATTTAAACATATCAGTCGCTGAAGAAATCACCACTGAACAGGGAGTAGATCATGGCCTCGAGGTTATCCACGGTCATGGTGCTGCCCTGTCTCACATAGGTCTTTGCGATGCCGGAGAGACTGCCCGCGACGAATTCTGCCACGAAGCACCGGTCCGTCCCCTTGATGCGGGGACAGAAGCAGGTGCAGCCGAAGAAGCAGCCGTAGAGACTTTCGTGCATGAGGTAGAGCAGGTTGTTTCGGTCAAGGAGTGAGAGAAATTCAGTGCGGTCCTTGATGTAGCGCGCGTATTCGAAGCTGAGCTCCTTCAGGGAGAGCTGGTGACAGGAACCTGAGGCAGGGCAGGAGCTGCTGCCCGCGGCGGAGTCCGGGGCATCCGAGGCGGAATCCGTACCGTGGGACATGCAGGAGGAGCCGCCCGCGGCGGAGTCCGGGGCATCCGAGGCGGAATCCGTACCGCAGGACATGCAGGAGGAGCCGCTGCCCGCGGCGGAGTCTGAGTCGGACGTTCTCCCCGGATGGAAGGTGTGGCGCTTGTGCAGGACATAGAGCACGATATTTTCCTTTGAGGAAAAGAGGGTGTAGAAGGTCTGGCGGGAGACGCCGGCCTCCTTGCATATTGCGCTCACAGAGATCTGGCTGTAGGGCTTCTCTCTGAGCAGGGCTGTGAACGCGGCTGCGATCTGCCGCTGTGACGCGAGGGCCGTCTTATTATTTCCGTTGTACATGCGCACAAAATCTCCTTTGAGAAATGTAAACATTCATTACAAAAAAACATTGACAAGTGTCAAGGCTGGTGATATTCTCAATATAACCTTGACAGATGTCTAACAAGATATCCTATATCTTAGACAAATGAAGGGGATTTGTAAAGTATGAAATGTGCGCCGGAGAAAGGAATGTCGATAGATGCTCCGGCGCACGTCATAGCAAGGCAACGATTCAGCACCCCGGACTCGGAACACTTCGCGTTCTTCGTTGTGCTGAATCATTATCAAAAATGCAGACAGGGCCCGAAGGGGCTTCATTTTTTACCTCTGTGCTGGCACTCGATAAAACAGACTGCTAATAAAAGGGCGCCGGCCAGTGGACAAAGGAGGAAAACGTATGTTAGTTGTACCTGTATATAACAAATTGATCACTCCGTACTCCGACATTTATTTCAGAACAGAGGATTTTCAGAATATGTCCGGCCGGGAGCCGTCGCCGGATGAGAAGGTCGTGCTGCTTGTCTCAAAGAAGCAGGAGACGCGCGCCGAGCACACGGACGAGAGCTTCTATCCGATCGGTGTCTCCGGCGTTGTGAGCGAGATCGGCCGCGAGGGCTATGTCGCGGTCAAGACGATGAACCGTGTCAATGTCGACATGGTCTATGTCAATCCGAACCACTCGATTGATCTCACGATCTCGAGACGTCAGGATATCCAGGACCTCGATGAGACAGAGAGCTATCAGAAGCTGGTCGCGCTCCGGAAGGCCGTCGTGGAAGCTTCGGAGAACTACACCTGGGGCGAGTGGATGAAGCAGTTCGTCGGCAATCTCGATACGATCGGCTCACTCGCAGCCGTCCTCTCACCGTGGCTTCATTTGTCAAATGAACAGCGCTACGCGGTGCTCGCGGAGGATTCTTCCAGAAAGCGGACGGAAATGCTCGAGCAGATCCTCTATGAATTCCTTGAGGTCGCGAAGGTGACCGGCGAGGCCAATGCGTCCTCGCAGAAGGAGTATCAGGACGCGTACCGCGAGTCCGCGATCAAGAAGCAGATGGCGTATCTGCAGAAGGAGCTTGACGACATGCACCCGGAGACCGTCTCCGATGTGCGGAAATTCGAGAAGAAAATCAAGGAAGCCGGCATGAATGAGGCCGCGGAGCGGGAGGCCGGCAAGGTGCTCTCGAGACTGAAGCAGGAGGGCCAGCAGTCTGCGGAGACCGGCATGCTCTATGATTACCTCGACTTCGTGACGGGACTGCCGTGGAAGAAGGAGGAAACAAAGCACATCGATCTGGCGGAGGCGCAGCGGATCCTCGATGAGGACCACTCCGGCTTAAAGAAGGTCAAGCAGAGAATCATTCAGCAGATCGCGGTCATGAACCTGAAGAAGGAGCAGAAGGGCTCGATTCTTCTCTTCGTCGGCGCGCCAGGCACGGGCAAGACGAGCATCGGCCGCAGCATCGCGAGGGCCCTCGGACGCAAATATGTCCGCGTGAGCCTCGGCGGCGTCCGCGATGAGGCTGATATCCGCGGCCACAGACGGACGTACATCGGCGCAATGCCAGGCAGAATCATGGACGGCATCTCGAAGGCCGGCACGACGAACCCGGTTATGGTGCTCGATGAGGTCGACAAGGTCGGCGCGTCCTACAACGGCGATCCGTCGGCGGCACTGCTTGAGGTGCTGGATCCCGAGCAGAACAGCACATTTACCGACCACTACATGAACGTGCCCTATGATCTCTCGGATGTCATGTTCATCTGCACGGCGAACACGACAGACACGATTCCGGAGCCGCTGCTCAATCGGATGGAGGTCATTCCGTTCACGGGCTACACACCGGATGAGAAGCTCACGATCGCAAAGGAGCATCTCATTCCGAAGGCAATGGAAGCGACGGGACTTCCGGAGGGAAGCCTTGCGATCGGCGATGACACGCTGAGAGCTCTCATTTCCGATTACACGATGGAGGCCGGCGTGAGAGGCCTGCGGAAGCGCATTGATACGCTGTGCCGCGCGGCTGCTGTGAAGGTCGCGTCTGAGCCGTTTTCAGAGAATGCGGAAGACGAGGTGGTCACGGAGAAACGTGCCGGCGCGGATGCTGATCTGACTGACACGGATATTGCCCGGACTGGTGCGAACGAGGCTGCTGCAGGCGCTGACCAGACTGGTGCGAATGAGGCTGCTGCAGGTGCTGACCAGACTGGTGCGAACGAGGCTGCTGCAGGCGGCCGGGCCGCCAGGAGTTCCGGTCACGGCGCGTATGTGATCACGCCGGATATGCTCAGGGATGAGCTTGATATGAGACCGGTCCATCACGACACGGTGCTTCGCGAAACGAAGCCGGGCGTCGTCACGGGACTTGCGTGGACGCAGGTCGGAGGCGAGATTCTCTATATCGAGACGCTGCTGACACCGGGCACGGGCCGTCTGATTCTTACCGGAAAGCTCGGCGATGTCATGAAGGAATCTGCGCAGATTGCGGTCAGCATCGTGAAGGCGATGTTCCCGGAACGCGCGGAGCTCTTCGAGAAGCATGACCTGCACATCCATGTTCCGGAGGGGGCTGTCCCGAAGGATGGTCCGTCCGCCGGTATCACACTGACGACTGCGATTGCTTCGCTTGTCAGCGGACATGCGGTTGATCCGACGGTTGCGATGACCGGCGAGGTTTCACTCCGCGGCGCTGTGACGCCGATCGGCGGACTGCCGGAGAAGCTGATGGCGGCTCAGAGAGCGGGCGTAAAGCATGTCTTCATCCCGAAGGACAATATGGATGACCTGAAGGATGTCGCGGAGGAGGTCAGGGAGGCACTCACGATCACGCCGGTCTCGGCCGTGACGGATGTGCTCGGTGCGCTCGGCATCGTGGAGCCGGCCGATGTGATCTCGGTGGTATAAGGGTATAAGCTATTCGGTCATTGAATGACCGGGTCTCCTGTTCGATAAATAGAGTGTGATAATCAAAACGATCCGGAAGCGCTGCGGCGCGTCCGGATCGTAGTGTGTGAAGGCCAAAATCCTGCTCCAAACGATACAGAAAGATCGAAACGTAGTGCGTGAAGGCCAAAATCCTGCTCCAAACGATACAGAAAGATCGAAACGTAGTGCGTGAGGGCCAAAATCTTGCCTTAAACGATACGGAATGGTCAGACCGTAGGGAATGGGGAAAGAATCCTGCCGGAAACCCTAAAAGAGTAGGGCGTGACGGACGTCTGTGTGATAAAATGATATGGAAAGAGCTGCCGCGGGCTGCGGCGGCTGTCCGGGAGGCGTGTATGTTCGGATTCGGCAGAAGAAAAGAGAAGCATCTCTCGTATGACCGGGACCGCGAGAAGCCTGTGATCCGCGCGAGTATCTGCAACGGAGAACAGGTGGCCGGGTTCATGGAAAAGACGGGAGGCTCATTTTCTGAGGTGATGAAAATCAGCACACCGGAGGACCTTGAGGAGTTCCGGAAAATGTATGGAATTCCGGATGACGAGGAGATCGAGAAGGTATATTGAATTTATATTGGTATCGATCAGAACTGAGCAGGCGAAAAGCCACGAGCAAGGAGGACAAAAATGGTCAAGCATATCATTTTATGGCAGCTGAAGGATGAGCTCACGGATGCGCAGAAGGCGCAGGTGAAGAAGGAAATCAAGGAGGGCCTTGAGGGCCTTGTCGGCAAGGTGCCGGGACTTCTTGAGGTCCATGTCAATATCAACGGTCTTGCTTCTTCCAACGCGGATGTCATGCTTGACTGCACGCTGACGGATGAGGAGTCGCTCAAGGGCTACGCGGTCCATCCGGACCATCTGGCCGTCGCAAACGGCAAGGTCCGCCCGAACACGAAGCTCAGAGTCTGCATGGACTATGAGGTCTGAGGCCGCGTAAGAGCGCTGCTTGTGAGAGATAGGACCCGGGGCTTCCCGGGTCCTATTTTTGTCGTGCGCCTGGCGGCGCACGTTTCTAACGGGTGAAAGTCCCGAATCCGCCCGGTAGCGGGAAGGATACAGCCGAAGGCAAGGGTGCCCATCG
>OMYS01000068.1 GCA_900315305.1 uncultured Eubacteriales bacterium | reverse complement strand
GGGGTTCATTTTTCAGAACGCCGAGGTGCAGCTTTTCTGCCGCACGGTCGAGGACGAGATCGCCTTCGGTCTGCAGCAGCTTGCGCTCCCGGAAAATGAAATCCGCGAGCGGACGGAGACGTATATTCATCTCCTGGGGCTCGGCGAGTTGAGGCAGCGCGCGCCGTTTACACTGAGCGGCGGTGAGCAGAAGCGGACCGCGCTCGCGGCGGTGCTGGCGATGGAGCCGCAGGTCCTGATTCTCGACGAGCCGGTCAGTGGACTCGACGAGGACGGAGAAAAATGGATGACGGACTTCATCCGAAGCATCAGGGGGCCGGAGCGGCTCATTATCATCGCGACGCACAGGCACGAGCTCTCGGAGGCTGTCGCCGACGAGGTGTTGCACATGACGAAGGAGCACCGGCTCCTTACGCATCAGGGGTGAGCGGCGGCTGGCGCGATCAGGTTTTATGACGGAATGCGCAAGCGGCTGCTCTCCGGAGATCAGGCGAGCAGCTTCGAGACGACCTGGTTGATCAGCTTGCCGTCGGCCTTGCCCTTCAGAGCCGGCATGACGGCCTTCATGATCTGTCCCTTGTTCTTTGTCGCCATGACATCTGCGAAGTCCGTCTTCAGCTTCTGCTCGATCTCATCGGCGCTCATCATTTTCGGGGCGTATTCCTTGATGACATCGAAACGGAACTGATACTCGGTCTTGAGGTCTTTGCGCTCATCCGGGCATGTCGCCAGCTGCTCCTCTGCGGAGTGAAGTTCCTTCATGACGGCGCGGTTTACCTGGTCATCAGAAATGTTGTCACGTGTGCCCTCATCGATCGCGATCTTCTTTGCGGCGGACACAAGCGCAGAGATCGCCTCCTTGCGCGGCTTGTCATGCGCCTTCATAGCGGCGATCATATCTTTCTGCAGAGTCTTGAAATCCATATCTTTCACGTTCCTTTCCTGTAAAATGAGATGCGTCCGTCTGCAGGCGGGCCTTTCCTATTATAGCACACCCTCTGTTACAGTTCACTCCGCGCCGGATTTTAGGGCGTATGCGGAGCGAGCCATACTGGAAGAAAGACGCGAGTATTGCGTTGAACAGAGGGCGGTTTTGCGGTATAGTTAAAGTGTTGCCCGATGGACAGTCGGGTGGACATAGCAGGAACAACTCTGGCAGAATCCCCGATAAGGTACACTCCGGGCATTGTGCCCGGCCTATAGGAATTTCATTTTCAATGGCAAAACAACAGAAAAACAATCTTGTGAAAAATGCCTCCATTCTTATGGTGGCGACGATTATCTCCCGAATCATCGGTCTCATCTACAGACGGCCGCTCGGTTCCGTTCTCGGCTCCGTCGGACTTGGCTACTATGGATATGCGAGTAATCTTTATGCGATTCTGCTCCTTATTTCCTCGTACAGTATCCCGATGGCGGTGTCGAAGATTGTCTCGGAGAGACTGGCTCTGAGGAGATACAAGAGCGCGCAGAAGGTTTTCCGCGGCGCTCTGATGTATGCCGCAATCGTGGGAGGTGTCGCGGCACTCATCGCGTTCTTTGGCGGAAGCATCCTTCTCCCGGCAAATCAGCAGAATGCGCTGCCGGCGCTCCGCGTGCTCGCGCCGACGATCTTTCTGTCGGCGATCCTCGGCGTGTTCAGAGGCTATTTTCAGGCGCATCAGACGATGACGCCGACATCTGTCTCGCAGATCTGCGAACAGATCATGAACGCATTTATCTCGGTCTTCGCGGCGTGGATGCTGATCCGGACCTTCGCTGGCGGCGACAAGACGCAGCGCGCGATTCTCGGCGCGGTCGGCGGCACGATGGGCACCGGCGCGGGAGTTATCACAGGTCTCATCGTGATGCTGATTATTTTCGGCATCAACCGCTCTTACTTCAGACGGGAGCGCAGGCACGACCATTCCAATGAAGAGGAGAGCTACGGCGAGGTCATCCGCATCATTTTCCTTATGGTCACGCCGATCATTTTCACAACGTTCATCAACAATGCCAGCACTTATCTCGACAGCTATCTGTTCTCGAGCATTCTCGGCTGGCACGGCGTGAACTCCGATACGATCTCATCCTGGTACGGTGAGTACAGCAACTACTATATTCCGATGATCAATATCCCGCTGTCGCTCGCGTCCGCGAGTGCCTCGGCGATGATGCCGGAGGTCTCCGGCGAGTATGCGACCGGCCGCATCAGCAGGGCAAACCATCAGATCAACCAGACGATCCGCCTCACGATGTTCATCACACTTCCGTGCATGATCGGCATGATGGTTCTCGCGTATCCGATTATGGGTGTACTGTTCCCGTCGGCATCGAATCTTGCGTCGAAACTTCTCTTTACCGGCGCGATCTATGTTCTCCCGGCGGCGCTCTCCACGATCACGGGCAGTGTGCTCCAGTCGATCGGTGAGCAGAAGACGGCGCTGATTAACGCGGGCATTTCTCTCGTACTGAATCTCGTGATTCTCGCGGCTATGCTGCTCGTTGCTCCTGGCATGGGCATCTACGCTGTGATGATCGCGAACATCCTGTACTCGGTGTTCTACGCAATCTTCAATCAGATCATGATTGCGCGGTTCCTCGGCTTTAAAAATGAATTTCTCTCGACATACATTCAGCCGCTCATGGCCTCTTTGATTATGGGTGCCGGCGCGCTTGCTATTTACGAACTGATCTTCCATCTGACGAGACGGCCGTTCATCGGGCTTGTAGTTTCGATCCTGATTGCGATTCTGATCTATATGGTCTCATATGTGTTTGTGTCAGGGACGACAGAAAAGGAAATGAAGAAATTTCCGATGGGAACGAAAATTGTGCGCGTACTCAGGATTCTCCGCGTATACCGTTGAGTCTGCGCGAAATGTGCGTGTAAAAATGTGTGACGAGCATCTTGTAATAATTTTGTAAACAAATTATAATAGATTCATTTTATGTGTGGTACTATCGCGGAAACTACGCGGATCTCATTCTGGCGTACGGTGATGACCTGAAGCCGTACTACCTCCACTATGTGAACTACGGGCAGAAGGAGGGGCGCGTGGCGACGAGGAAGATCGCGGCCAATGTCATGATGTATGACGGCGTTGATTACGCCAATGTCTATGATTTCTGCTACTACACGAAGCGGTATCCTGACATTATGGCGGCGTACGGCAACGATCCGGCCGGCGCACTGCGGCATTTCCTGAACTATGGCATGAAAGAGGGACGCCAGGCCGAGAGCGGCTTCAATGTAAATATATACAGGAGCCGCTACGCGGACCTGCGGGCAGCGTTCGGGAGTGACCTTACGCTGTATTTCAGGCATTATCTGCAGCACGGGAAGAGTGAAGGCAGATCAGGGATCTGACGGGGAAATGAAAGGCGGAAGTTCCGCCTGAAAAACTGAATGAGAAGAAAGAAGCGCGGGGCAAGAAATGCCCTGTACGGACAAGGCGGGCTGTGAAACCGGAGTTAAGCGGTTTCACAGCCCGCTCTGTCTGTCCGGGGATCGGATTGCGACCTGCATGAAACCGTCGGTCTGACGGCAAAGAAAAAACGATAAATTGTATTAATGTATTGACACAATAGGAAGAAAATGATATTGTATATCTGTACTAATTAAGTAATACAGAAGAGCCTGGTCGGAACGAATTACGATCAGGCCCGCCAGAAAAGGGGGACAGTGCCAGTGGCATGGGAATTCAAGAATGGTGTCCCGATTTATCTGCAGATCGTTGACGGAATCAAGATCCGCATCGCGGGAGGCGAGCTGCCGCCCGGAAGCAAGATTCCGTCTGTGCGGGATCTCGCGGCGGAGGCCGGCGTCAATCCGAACACGATGCAGAGAGCCCTCACGCAGCTTGAGCAGGAAGGCCTGCTGCATGCGCAGAGGACGAGCGGACGCTATGTGACGGAGGATGAGCAGAAAATGAAGGAACTAAGAAGATCTCTCAGTGAGAAATACGTGGAGGAGCTGTTTACGCAGTTGTCGCGCCTCGGCATGACGAGAGAAGAAATTATCGCGGAAGTCAGCAACTGGAAGGCCGAAAAAAATCCGCAGCAGCAGTAACCCTTGTGCGGCCGGGAACACACCGGAAGGTCCGTTCAGACCGAATAAAAGAAAACGAAGGAGTGAATAAACTATGGCAGAGATCGAGTGCAGAGAGCTCGTAAAGCGCTATGGCAGGAAGATCGCTTTAAATGGCATTAACCTGTCTCTTGAGCATCAGAGAATCATCGGGCTGGCGGGCCCGAACGGAAGCGGCAAGACGACGCTGATCAAGCTGATTCAGCGGCTCCTGACGCCGACATCAGGAAGCATTGAAATAGAGGGGATGAAACCGGGCAAAGAGACGAAGAACCTCATTTCCTATCTGCCGGACAGAGATTTTCTTCCGGACTGGATGAAGGCGGACGGCCTCCTGAATTTTTACGAGACATTTTTTGAGGATTTTGACAGAGAGAAAGCGGAGCGTCTGCTGGATCAGCTGAAGAT
The DNA here is from genome assembly GCA_900315305.1 of uncultured Eubacteriales bacterium. Classification (GTDB taxonomy): domain Bacteria; phylum Bacillota; class Clostridia; order Lachnospirales; family Lachnospiraceae; genus Chordicoccus. Next base: position 1,753 of record OMYS01000068.1, on the reverse strand, counting down.
TGACCGGGGCCTTGCGCTGAAGAAAATGTCGAAGGGAACACGTGAGAAGGTTCAGCTTGTGCTGTGCATGAGCCGGAAGGCGGAGGTGTATCTCCTCGATGAGCCGCTCGCAGGCGTCGATCCGGCGGCGAGAGATTACATCATTCACACGATTCTGGATAACTACAACGAGGACGGGATGGTCCTCATTTCCACACATCTGATCTCGGACATCGAGTCGATTCTGGACGAGGTCGTGTTCCTGAAGGACGGGCAGATCTTCCTTCATGAAAATGCGGACGATCTCCGCGCGAAAACGGGCAAGAGTATAGATGATTATTTCAGGGAGGTGTTCGCATGCTGAGCAGACTGATCGGATATGAAATGAAGGCATTTGGCAGGATTCTTCTGCCGCTCTACGGAGTTGCGATTATTCTCTCGCTTCTGGTCGGGATCGAGCTGAATGCATTCTCGGGGTCGAAGATGCCGGAGAATGCATTCGGGATGGCTCTGATTCTGTTCCTCGGATTGCTGATCATGGCCATCTTCATTGTGACCGTCGTGCTGTCCGTCGGCCGGTTTTACACAAACCTTCTCGGCCGCGAGGGATATCTCATGTTCTCGCTGCCGACAGGGACGGGAACGCTCATCTGGGCGAAGGTTATTTCCTCGATTATCTGGAGCTTCTTCAGCACCGCGGTGGCTTTTATTGCGGTCATGATTCCTGTGCTCGCCTACCCGGGCACGGTGGACGAGCTCGCAGATATGGGCAGGAACGGAGGCTGGAGTGCCCTGATGGAAGCGATTGCTCCGTACCGCTCCAATATCATTCTTGCCGTGCTGCTTGTTATCGCATACCTTGCCTATTGCATTGTCAAGATTTATGCGGCGATTGCGATCGGCCAGCTCTGGTCGGATCATCGGATCATCGGCTCCGCGCTTGCTTACATCGCCATGGACATTGTCGAGGCAATTCTTCTGGGCGCGACCGGCATTGCCGTGTCCCAGTCGGACAGATGGAATGACCTCAGTCAGGTGATGGCGTTCACTGGCGCGGAGGTTGTGGCCATTCTTATGTGTCTCGCCGGCATCGCCGTGTGCGGATTCATTACATGGATCCTGCTCGACCGGAAGCTGAACCTCGAATGATGTCATGCCCCGCATGATGAAGGGAATGTGCGAGACGGAGGTAATCTTTCCCCGCCAGATGTTTTACTTGTTGCTTTACGATTTCAATCCTGACGCCATTATTCCACGGTCTAAAGACTGATGGTTTTTCTGGATGGCATTTTATAAAAAAGGAAGAGCCGGTACCCTGTCACGGGGCACCGGCTCTTCCTTTTGCAGAAGCAAAAATCATTTTGAGAGGATTGTCAATGGTTATTCAATCGCGATGCGACTCTTCTCATCAACCGCAGCCTTCTTGTCAGCCGGCTTCGGCATTGTGATCTTGAGGACACCGTTCTCGTAGTGAGCCTTGATATCTTCCTGCTTCAGATCGTCACCGACGTAGAAGCTTCTCTCAAGGCTGCCGGCGTATCTCTCCTGACGGATCAACTTGCCGGCCTTGTTCTTTTCATCCTTGTTCATGCCCTTCTCGGCGGAAATCGTCAGATAACCGTCCTTCAGGCCAACTGTCAGATCTTCCTTCTTGAAGCCCGGGAGATCAATATCAAGCTCGTAAGCGTTGTCAAGCTCACGGACATCTGTCTTCATCAGTCTGTCAGCGTGACGACCAAACAGCGGAGTCTTCTTGTTCATTTCATGGTTGAAC
>OMYS01000058.1 GCA_900315305.1 uncultured Eubacteriales bacterium | reverse complement strand
GACGGAACGATGATTCACCGGCTGAAGGCGGACAGAGGGCCGTTCAGCGATGAGCTGCTCTCTGAAACGACTGTTCAGAATTCGGCCCATGTGGATGCTGCGGCAGGTGAAGCCTCCGGCCGCTTCGGAAACCTGTGTGCCGGACCGGAGGCGCTCCGCTATCAGGAGCCGATTCAATCCCACACACTGGACAGAGAGACCTGCCTTGCTGTCATGGACGCGATCGGGTGGGACATACAGTCCGCGGGGTGCGCCACGGTCTGTGAAATCTTCGCAAATGGCACCGGCTACGAGACGGCGGATTCTCTCGATACGCTGATCCGGCACGTCAGGAGCCATTATCTCGCGGATTATTACGGAAAGAGCCGGAAGCCGGTCGACGACATCCGTCTCGCTGCAAATAAGCTTCTCTCCGGCCCGGGTATCAACATGATCTCGGCGCAGTTTACCTCCTCGGAGGACTGCGACGCGGCCGTACAGAGGCTTGCCCGCATCGAAGGGATCAATGCCGCGCGACTCAGCATCCGGGACATCGAGATCTACGGAGCTGAGGCCGGCAAAGGAAATGCCCTGCTCGAGCTGGCTTCATTTCTCGGAATCCCACACGAGCACACAATCGCCGTCGCGGACGGCGGCAACGACCTGCCGATGATGGACGCAGCGGCGTATTCCGTCGCGATGGGCAACGCCAGAGAAGAAGTCTTGAGCCGGGCGAATCTTATCGCCGCCGACAACAATCACGACGGCGCGATGGAAGCCGTCATGAGTCTTCTCACCCCGCTGACCGCGCACATCTGACAAAGCCTGCGTCTTTAACCTGCGACCATGGCCAGCCGCTACCCACGCGTGCCTGATAATGCCTGTTCTAACGAAAAAGCTCCGGCAGAATTGTCCGTACCATGCGGCACGAGCATTTCTGCCGGGGCTTTTATAATTATTCAGCACTCCTTAGAAAACTGATGAAATCCAAGTCCGGGGTGCTGAATAGTTACTTTTTGAGAGCGCTTACTCCTTCGAGTTCTGCTTCTTCGCACGCTTCTTCTTACGGTGCTTCTTCACAAGAATGAGAATAACCGTCAGCGCGATGGCGCCAATGATCACGAACGGGAGCGCGAGCTCCAGGTTGATTATGAGCGCGTCCCTTGATGCCGACAGCGACGGATGCGGATCTGTGCCCTCAGCCGTTGCGATGCGGTGGCCTCGCACAAGCAGACGATGCGTATTAATACCGTACGGCGTACAGGTGACCAGCGTGCACAGGTCCTGGCCCTCCTCGATCGTGAGGTCCGACAGCTCCTCCGGGAGCACGACCTTGATCTGATCGACCTGATAGGTCAGTGTCTTGTCAAGCACGATCAGCTTGAATTCATCGCCTTCCTTCAGCTTGTCAATATCGGTGAAGAGCTTTGCGGACGGGAGGCCCGTGTGTCCGGACAACACGCAGTGCGTACTCGCGCCGCCGACCGGCAGCGAGGTTCCCTCGAGGTGCCCGACCGCGATCTGCAGAACGCCTTCCGATGTCCCGTGATAAATCGGCAGCTTGATGCCGACGGAATCGATCTCGACATAGCCCATGATGCCCGTTCCGGAGACGTCGAGGAGGCTCTCGTACTCCTTCTCCATCTCATCCGAGTACTGGAGACTGAAGCCCGCCGCGGCAACCTTCTCATTAAATGCCTCCGCAGCAGCCCACATCTCATCGAGTTCTTCCTGGCTCGTGTCCGCGACGACCTCCTCGTAGGTCGCGATCGCCTTCGACTGGTGCAGGTTATTCCACCAGTCACTGAACGTCGGGTACGCCATGACACCAACGCCCACGAGCAGCACCGCGACAAGCAGGGCTGTCGTCACATGCGAGATAATCTTCTGTTTTCTCGTCCGCTCCTTCTTCGGCTTTCCGCTTTTACGGCTTTTTTCGGTCATATCCCGCTGCCTCATCTGACAAAATTCGTCTTGTTGTACTCTGCAGCCTCCGACTTTTTGATGCCGGCCTTGTCCGCGGCGTCTATGCATTTCAGAAGCCATGCCATGTTCTTTCCGAGCTGCTTCATGATGCCGACGCCCTCCTCATCCTTCAGAACGTCCTCCGGCTTTGAGCCGTGGACCATCGTCCAGTAGGAAGAAGAGACGACCGGCATCTCATTGATCGTCGGATATTTAGCCAGCACATCGAGGGTAGATGTCGTGCCCGCCCGTCTCGCGGACGTAACGACAGCTGCCGGCTTCAGGCGCATCTCATTTGACGCGACGCCAAACAGGCGGTCAAGGACCATCTGAATTTCTCCGGTCGGCGCGGCATAATAGACCGGTGCACCGAAGACGAAGCCGTCCGCCTCAGCGGCCTTCATTTTCAGGCTCTTCACGCAGTCATTCAAGGCGCTGCCGCCGTCCATCGCTGCCTTCCCGACAAATACAATCTCCGAATCGATGCCCTCTTCCTTAAGTGCATCCGCAACTATCGTAAGAGCTGTGTATGTGCAGCCTTTCTCTCTCCGGCTGCCGTTAATCATCAGTACTTTCATAAAATGAAATCCTCCTATGCGCCTATTCTAGCATAGGCACCGCCCTGGTGCCACCCTCCTGGACACCCTCCCGGATCGCGCGGGGGAACACTTCCGCTCATATGCATATTTGCCCCGCATGCACGCACATGCTATACTGACAGGGAATTTAACTCACTCACTATCGTGCTACACAAAGAAAGGAGAAGGGCGCTCCTCCCACGGAAGGCCGTGCGGTTCCCGCGCCCGCATGCATTTGTATGACAGAAATCAAGGAAAATGTAATTAAAACCAGTGAAGAAGCTCCGGATCCGGTCGAGAATCTGTTCAATTTTCTGAGCACCGTCGAAATCCCGGACGATGAGACCCTGATCAGAAAGGCAAATGAGCTGTCCGCGGAGCTCGAGAAGATGAACGCGGAGGATGAAAAGAAAGAGCAGTAAAAAATGGCGGCGCCTTCGCGCCGCCATTTTTTTAATTGTAGATCACGACCGTCGTGTGTCTTGGAATCGTCGTGTAAATCCAGCGCGCGTTCGGCTCGTCGAGTCTCACGCAGCCATGCGATGCGGCCGCGTCCATCGTGCCGTCGAGGATCTTCCTCGGTGCGCTGTCCCAGTAGTAAATGACCGAGTGGAAATAGTAGTATCCGGAGATCTGCGTCGCCCACCAGCATTTGTGGCCGTCGCCGAACCAGTCGAAGCGCGTGCCGATCTCAAAGCGGCCAGTCGGAGTCGGTGTAGACGGCTTGCCGACGACGCACGGCCAGTACTTGACCTCGGTCCAGTTGTTCTGCGAGCCTGTGTAGATACCGACGCGGTGGATGCTGCGGTCGACCATGATCAGATAGCCGGTCTTGCTCGTCTGTCCCTGCGCGCGGTTGTACATGTCCTGATTGTGGTTCGCGGAGACATACTGCAGGTTATACGTTGTATATCCGACAAATGACTGCACACCGGCCGTGTTGGTCGCGTAGCAGTGCGTGTAGTACATGCCGCTGTGCTTGTGGTTCTTACTGTTTACATTTGCGGACCAGGTGTTCGCACCCGTCTTTGTCGCCGTGTACCAGACGATATCGTCCTGCGCGTTCGTCGCGCTCCAGGTCGGGAACAGAACGCTCGCCACATTGCTGCCCGGATTGACAACCGTGACCGTGCAGGTCGTGGCGCTCGTCGGCGTCGCGTAGACATAGCCGCTCGCCGCGATCGAGCTTGTCGTGTGGGCGACGAGGCAGAGAATGCCGTTCGCGCCCCAGACATATGCGTGCTCCGTGTAATCGCCAAATGCATTTCCATGATTTGCGACGCTCGCGTCAGCCTCATAGGTTCCGGCGGACGTCTGCTTCGGCGTGTACCAGTGCATCTTGCTCTGGTCCCCCGTCGGCCAGACCGCGATCTTCACGTCGCTGATGCCGGCCGGCGCGCTCACGCCGGAGAGCGTCAGGTGGAAGGTACCTGCATTTCCATTGATGCTGCTGACGGTAAGGCCCGACGCCGTGACCGGCGTAACATTAAACGTCGTGTCCGTGACAAATGTCGTTGTCCCGGAGTAGAGGTGTACATAGTACTTGCCGGCCGACTTGTGGTTCGAGATCGGGAATGTGACGGATGCGATTCCGTCCTTCGTCGTCATGTCATACCAGCGGATATCGTCCTGCGCGTTGTCCGCGCTCCAGACCGCCGCCTTCAGGGCCTCGCCGTTGATGGCGCGGATGCCGCGGTAGGAGACCGTCACAGTCTTCTGATCGGACGAGACAGTTGCTGTCAGTGCATTTGTATCAGAAAATGTAATGTCTGCGGACGTCTGCGCGGCGCAGCTCTGAATGCCGTTGCCGTCTGTGATGTAGACATGCGCAAAATACGTGCCCGTCTCATACAGGTGCTTCGCGACCGACGTCTTCACGATGTAGTCATTTCCCGACTTGACCGGAGTCTCCCAGATGATATCGTTCTGCTGGTTCACATCGCCCCAGATCGGAACCAGGATCGAGGAGACGCCTGACGGGGAGTTGATGCCCGAGACGCGGACCGTGAACTCGCCGGTCTCATTATTGATGTTCTCGATCGCCGCCGTCGCTGTCGCGCCCGGGACATTAAGCTCTGTGGCGCCGATAAATGACGCCGCGCCGTTTATGTACTGATAGCAGTGAATGTGGTAGAGCCCTGCATTTTTATGACCCTTGACCCTGATGTCCTCGTCGTACCACACGCCGTTGCCGGCCTTGTTCGCGGACTCCCAGGTGATGTCGTCCTGGCCGTTTGCGTCGCTCCAGACAGCGAACAGAACCTTCGACGCATTCGGGCTCACACCTGTGGCCGACGCCGAAATGGTCGTCGTGTTGCTGCTCAGCTCTGCCTTGACGCCCTTTTCGGGTTCCGGAACCTCAAAATTCGTGTAGGTCTGGAATTCCATCGCGCCGGATGCTGTCTGCAGATAAGCGTGGCATGCGAAGGTGCCGTAGCCGTCGAAGTCGGTGAGATCGACCTCCGCGGTATACGTTCCATCCGCCTGCTTCACTGTATTGATCCACTGGATGTCGTCCTGACCGTTCACCATGCTCCAGATCGCAAGGATCAGCTTTCCGTCTGTGGCCTCGGGATCTGTCACGGTAACCTCCGCCGTGTCCTCATTGTCGGAGACGGCGACGGAGATGCTTGCATTTTCCACATCACCGACGGTCTGTGCTTCGGAAGATGCCGCAGTCGAATCTGTGGTGCTCTCCTCCCCGGCAGATGCAACTTCTCCCGCATGGCCGGATGATGCCACGCTGTTATCAGATGTCTCCGCACCAGCTGTCCCACTTCCGGTCTGTGCGCCTGTCCCGGCGACATTAGCTCCCGCTGCCTGTGAGTTTGACCCGGCAGTATCATTTCCCACCGCCTGCGAACTTGTCCCGGCGGCATTATCTCCTGCTGCCTCTGCGCCAGTTCCTGCACCGTTATCTTCCGCTGCCGCGCCGCTTGCCTGCGCGGTTCTGTGCCATCGCGGCCACTGGAGACGCGGTCACAAGCATCGCCGCGCTCAGAAGAGCCGCCAACCATTTTTTCTTCATATCCATCCCTCCATGCATTTCAATTACCATACGGAGAAGCTTCTCCGTCACCCATGCATCTACTGTTAGTATACCATACGCAACCTGCCCGTAAAAGATGGCAACTTCATCCCCTACTCCCTGAGATATTCCTCCGTCGTCATGAGTGTCGTGTGCACGGGCGAAAGCCCCTCGAGCATCAGCTCGGCGCCCCGCTCCTTGTCGCGGTCAAAGCCGGACACCGCGTCCTTAAGCCACACGACGTGGCAGCCGAGGTCTATCGCCGCAAATGCCGTCGAGAGCACACAGCACTCCGAGACGACACCCGTGAGAACAACGCGCTCCGCTGCCTCCGCAGCCGCGCGAACCTCCGGAATCGACATGGACGAGTACGTACTCTTCGAATATACCGGGTACTTCTCCGAAAGGCTTTTCATTTCCGGGATTAGCGCATTGAGATATGGGTCCGCGTTGATAGCCGCATAGGTCTCGTTATATACCTTCCACGCGCCGACCGGATGCTCCGGCGCGAGATATTCCGTAAACAGCACCTTCGGTGACGGATGCCTGCGCTCCGCTTCGCGGACAATCCTCTCAATCCGGGCCGCCGCGCCCTCTGTGTCGAGGCAGGCCCACGCCTGCCCCTTCGTATACACATTCTGCATATCCGTGACCAGAATCAGGTCATGATCTCGCATAAAAATCTCCTTTTACTGAACCGGCCGGTCATATAAAACCCGTCACGCAGCCGTTGAAGCAGTCGTGCTGTCAGACGTACTCGTTCCGCCATCGACAGTACTCTCATATGTATAATCATCCACACGTTTTGTCACGCAGTTGTTAAACAGCGAGTCGAGTGTCTGATAGCCATAATAATAGTACCCGTCGATATAAAAGATGTCATTTGTTTCACCGATTTCATCAAGATCGACGCTGCATGTCCCACCAGATGTCTCATCTGATGCAGTATCTGATGAGGTATCCGATGTGACATTATCGCTCAGAATCGTTATATCGTCGTAGTAATAGTCTTTATAATAGGTGAAATTATTGCCCTTATCATCTGTTGCACTGACCTGATAAACCAGATAGAGTCTGTCAGTGGACCCGTAAGTTTTTCCCTTTGATACCAGAAGATAATATCCGAGCAGCGTCATGCCATGATAGCTTGACGGATCAGACCAATTAGCCGCATCTGATTTCATCTCATCCTGCGCCTGCGCATCCATCTTTGTCAGCATATCCTTCGGAATCTGAGCAATCTTTGTGACGTAAGCCTTCAGTCCACTGACTGTATAGGTCTTCTTCGTCTCCGACGGCATCGCACCATGCTCATTGGCAAAATTCGTGAAGTCATCCGAATCGCTCCAGGCCGGCTTGCATGTGATGGTCACCTTGTCACCGTTACTGAGCCCGTCCTCTTTGTCCGCAGAAAATTCAAGATCATCCGAATAATCTCCATCATATTCGTAATCAACCTCTCCATTCGGTGCAGTTCCGTCAAAGGAGACCTTCAGATCATCAAACGGGTCGAAGCTCTTGATTGTTTTAAGGCCTGAGACCTTCACCTTCTTTCCCTTCCCCTTAAACTTCAGCTTCACCTTCTTGAGTGCTGAATTGTCATAATCATATGTCAGCTTGACCGTATCTCCATTGGACAAATCCGAATCCTTGTCAAGCTTGCAGTCCGGCTCTTCAATCGATGCCAGTTTGGCACTGGTAGAAAGCAGGTTGTACATATTGTCGGTGCTTTTCGAGCTGATGACACCTTTCTTGTACAGGGCGTTTGCAAGGTCATCGTAGTACTTGTTATAGTCAAAGGAAACACTCGCCGTTCCGTATCCGTCGTATCCGTCAAAGGTCACGTCCGCATAATCATCAAGATCAATCACGACCGGCTGTGCCTTCACAATACCGACAATGACAAGGACCGCCACAAGCGCAGCGACAGCCGCCGCAATGCCGCCGATCATCTTCTTCGTCAGCTTAAACGGCTTCTTCGGGGGAACCGAAGCCCCGGGCATGCCCGCTTCCGGGTACCCGTTATTGCCACTTGGCATGCCATATCCTGTATATCCGGTGTTGCCACCCGGCATGCCAGGTCCCGCATATCCGGTATTGCCGCCCGGTATACCATTTCCTGTGTATCCATTATTGCTGCCTGGTACACCATTTCCGTTATATCCGCTGTTTCCGCCGGCTGCCCCGCTTCCATTTCCTGCATTCTGCCCGGCTGCGTTCTGTCCGGCTATACTCTGCCCGGCCATACTCTGTCCGGCCATACTCTGTCCAGCCTCAGCCTGTCCTGCTGCATTTTGTCCTTCCGCACTCTCAGGCTGTCCGCTCTTCTGCGCAAGCGGCGCACCGCACTGCGGGCAGAACAGCGCATCATCCTCAACCGGAGATCCACATTTTCTGCAATACTTCATATCAATCCCTCCTTTTTCACCGGCACCTGCCAGAGTGCCCGCTTAAGCCCTTCCCCTCCTACAAAACATATTCATTATACAATTTCATCCGATCCACAGGAACTGCATTTTACGAGAATCCTATCAAAGCGCATAAACCCATTGATTTTTTCTCCCACCCATGGCAAGAATGTAACAAAGATTTCTGAGGGAGGAACAACATATGCCTCAAAAGCATGGCAGAAAGAAAAGATCAAGGCGGTCATCTGTAAACAAACGGCTTAGCGCAGTCATCGGCATGCTCAGCTGCACAATTGCCGCACTCGCCGGTTTCAGAACTTACCTTATCCATTCGATCGCACTCCGCTATCATCAAGCGCTCGATCTCGGTGATAAGTACCTGACAGAAATGAACTACGACGATGCGATTTTCTACTATCAGAAGGCCATCAATATTGAGCCGTCCGAAGCAGAAGGTTATCTGTCCCTGGCAGACCTGTACAGCGGCCAGAAGGATTACGACTCTGCAATGGAAGTCCTAACCTATGGACAGAGCCATGTGAAGAGCAGCGGACTCTCGGAGATCAGCGAAAAAATGAACGCCGTCTCAAAGCTGAGAACAACCTATATCAACGAATGGGAGGCGCAGGCGTCAAAGCCAGCTGCCGGGCATACCAGGTCTGCCCTTTCATCTGCAGACAGTGAAAAATCAGCTGCTCCCGAGTACGGCCCCTCCGGTTCAAGCGCCGGAGACGCCTATGAAAAACTCGCAGAGCAGTACATTTCCAGATATGGAGAACCCGGCTATCGGAAAAATGATGATGGAACCGCAAGTCTCACCGGCCTCTGCTACGTGAATGTGCTTGATATGAACGGGGATGGAATCAAAGAGATGATCACTGCCTGGGCAGAAAATGATGCCCCACTTGTCACAGATTATACCTATGAAATCTGGTCATATGACGGACTGGAGCAAAAATCATTTCTCCTGTACAGAAATCCGGGTGACGGCCTGCTTATAACTGATGGAAAGGCGCTCAGCGTACGTCTCCGGCAGCCGCAGAAAAATGAAAATATGACATATCTCATGACAGGAACGGAAAATAACGGTGGTGATTACAATTACATCGGATTTACCGGGAAAAACACGATTGGCATCGCATTTTCAGTTCAGTGGAATGCCGGTTCATCTCCGGAATATGTGATCAACGGCGCCGGCTACGACAAGGCCTACTACGACAACTGGATGACAGATGAAGAAGATCCGTTCATCTTAGCCGGATTAGGGACAGACGGTTCTGATCCGGATAATGAAGATGACCCGGAATACCAGGCCGAATCCGAAGTCAGCGAGACCGTGGACAGACTGGATGATCTCGGCATTGAGATCAGTTCCTCATAAGCCTCTGATGCAAAAAGGACCTCCGGTTTCCCGGAGGTCCGCAATTCACATTCCAAGCATTTCTATGAGAAGCAGCCACACAAGTCCGTAGTAGCACACGACACCGACCATATCGGTCACTGTTGTGATGAGCGGGCCGGACGCGACTGCCGGGTCCACGCCGATCTTCTTGAAGAACAGCGGGATGACCGTTCCGACAAGACTCGAGATAATCATCGCCACAATCAGTGAGATGCCGATACAGCCTGAGATCGCAAATGCAGCCGCCGGGGGCTGGTGCTTGACTGCCATCAGGTACACGCCGACGCCGCCGAGAGCAATGATAGCGAGGAAGAAACCGTTCGTTGCGCCGACACGGCACTCCTTCCACACAAGGTGCCCCTTCTCGCGGGCCGTCAGATGCTCGTCCATGAGGACGCGGATCGTGACCGCAAGAGACTGCGTACCGACATTTCCCGACATATCAAGGATCATCGACTGGAAGATCATGACGATTGTCAGCTGAGCGACAACCGCCTCAAAAAGGCTCACGACACTCGACACGAGCATGCCGAGACCGAGCAGAAGCACCAGCCACGGCAGACGCTTCTGCACGCTCTTCTTCAGCGGCTCGTTCAGATCCTCCTCTGCGGACAGACCGCCGAGTTTTGCGTAATCCTCGCCCATCTCGTCATCGACGACCTGCGCGACATCCGACGCGGTGATAACACCGAGGATGTGGTTGTCATCGGACAGGACCGGAATTGACTCCTCGGAATAATCCTGAATCTCAGACAGACAGTCGTCAATCTGCTCGTCCGCGTACACGTACGGGTATCCGGTGGAAATGAGATCCTCCAGCTTCTGTCCCTCGCGGGCAATAATGAGGTCCTTCAGATCAAGGGCCCCGTAGTAAACGCCCTTCTCGTCGAGGACGTAAATAACGGAAATATTGTCGTTGTCTGCGGCCTGATTCACGACCGACCGCATCGCCTCCTTGATGCCCATGCTGGACTTCAGGGTGACGAAATTTGTTGTCATACGGGAACCGATCTGGTCCTCGTCATACGCCGCCAGCATCTGCAGCGACGTGCGTGTCTCCGGGCTCATCAGCTCAAGCCAGAGCTTCTTCTGCGGCGACTTACATTCCTTCAGAATATCGACCGCCGTATCCGTCTCCATGTTGCCGAGAATCTCCGCTGCCTTCTTCGGATCGAGCTCCTCGAGATACTGCTCCGAGTTGTCCCCCGTGTACTCAAAAACCTCTGAGAGCGCATCCACGTCAAGAAGACGATACAGATTCAGGCGCTCCCGCTTTGTAAGCTCCGGGAGAGCGTCCGCGATATCATTGGCATGGTAATCGCTCAGCTCATCGCTGATCACCTTCGGAGATTTCTGAGATCTGATAATGCTGAGGATGTCCTCAACGGAGTGGTTTTCCTGCATTTCTTCCGTGCTCATTCTTCAGCCTCCTTCTCCTCCCGTGCAAAGTCTTCCCGAAAAATGGACAGACTCCGGCACAGGCACTATTAAGTTATAAGTTCCGCTGAAAATGAAATGAGAACAGAACGCAAGGCGTTATTGAATCAAAGACAGGAAACAGAAGGAACCTGCAGAGGTGGCCTCTCCTTCTGTCCTCATTTCATTTTCTATTCGATAAGGACATCGGGCTCCGCCGTCGCTGCCTTCCATCTGTTTCACCTCTTTTCGCAGTCAGAATGGAGTCTGCGTATCGCAGACAAGATAACTATAACACTCCCCGCGAGGGTTGTTCAACCGCTGTGAAAAATTTTTATCAGAAAAAACGAAGAGAGCGCATCCGCTGGCAGTTCGGATGCGCTCTCCTAAAGGGAAGGAAGGATTGATGTACGGGATCTGGCATATCCCCTGCATCATGGTATGAAAAAGATTTGCTAGTGTTTTTTGTAAGTGTATCTCTCGCTTACAAGTGATACTATACCGGCGAAATGTGAACAAGATATGACCGCAAAAGAAAGAAAGTGTGAAATTGATTTCATCTTGTAATTATTCAGCACCCCAATGTAAGATAAGGAGGATTTTCTTATGACAAAACAGGAAGCAATCGAAGAAGTAAAGAAGCTTGTTGCAGCTCCGTCCTGCTGCCCGGAGGCGAAGGCCGCCGGCGAGGCATATCTCAAGGCTGTCGGGACAGACGGCGAGAAGGCCGCTGCCGACGCGCTCCTTAAGGAGCTGGCCGAGGATGTCACATCGGTCGATGATCTGATCGCACTCACCAAGTCGGAGCACGGCGTCAAGATCTTCGGCGCAGACGGCGCGAAGGCTCTGGAGGCGCAGGCAGAGAAGGCAAAGGCTGCCGGCGGCAAGTACTGCGTCTGCCCGGCCTGCCAGGCAGGCGGCGCGCTGCTCGACAATCCGGGAGCACTCGCCTGAATAAAGAGAAAAAGCGCCCTGCGCCAGAAGCCATAACAGCTCCCGGCGCAGGGCGCCTTTTTCTCTCAATCCGTCCGTACACTCGCCTCGATGCCGCCGTCCCAGCGCGTCCCGTCCATGAGCTTCGAGCACATCCGCGTCATATGGTGATCGGTCGGGGCGACCTCTGTGAGGCCCTTTTCATACGCATCGATAAAATCGCGGATCTCATAAATAAAGCCGTTCGGCTCCGGATCCGCCACCTCATCGACGACATCTCCCTTCTGATCGTACAGCGTCGCCTTGTGGCCGGACCAGAATTCCGGCATCACGATGCGGCCCTCGGACCCGTAAATATGCGCGAGGTTGTCCGCATTTCCCTGAATGCCGAAGGAGCAGTTCGCGACCATGCCATTCGTGAACTGAAGGAGCGACGCGCCCATCTCGACGACGCCGGTCGGTCCGACATAGACCGACGACTTGCGCGTCTTCACAAACTCGCCGGCAATATAGAGTGAGAACGCAATCGGATAAATTCCAACGTCCAGAACCGCGCCGCCGCCGAGCTTCGGCGTGTAGAGCCTCTCATTTTCATAGGGGGCATAAAATGTAAAGTCGGCGTCCATGTATTTGACCGTGCCGATCCGTCCCTCGCTCACCCATTTCTTCACCTGCCGGACAACGGGCAGATGAAGCGTCCACATGCCTTCCATGAACAGGACATGTCTCCGTTCAGCGCTCGAGAGCACATATTCCGCCTCTCCCGCCGTCATCGCGAGCGGCTTCTCGCAGATAACCGGCTTGTAGTGATCCAGGCAGAGAAGCGCAGTCTTCACATGCAGAATATTGATCTGGGAAATGTAAACCGCCCCGACCTCCGGGTCTGACACAAGCTCCTTCTCGTCCGTGTAGACCTTCGAGATGCCGAATTCTCTTGCGAATTTCTTCGCCTTCGACCTGTCGTGCGATGAAACCGCCACAATCTCAACTCCGTCCAGCCTTCTGACCGCATCCGCAAACTTGCGCGCGATATTTCCTGGTCCTATGATGCCAAATTTCATGTCCGTCCTCCGCCAGTTCCCTTTCTATCTACGTTTCACCTACGGCTCACCGGAAACATCCGTCTCTGCATGCCTTGTCCATTTTCTTATTTCCGGGATACCACCTCACACCCGGACCAGCCGGCTCCGGAACGAAACTCCATAGCGGTTCAGGCAGCCGCCTTCTTCACATGCTCGGACCGGCGGGCCACAAACCCTGCCTTCACGAGCGCCGTTCCGACTGCTCCGGTAATCAACGTCGACGCGAGCATCTCAAAGATTGCATTGACGCCGATCATCAGGCAGACCCCGACGATGACATTGTGCCCGCCCATGAGATTCTTCACATACGCCGTATTGCCGAACAGAAGGACCAGAAGTCCCATGAACATCAGCGTATTCAGAAATGCCGCAAAGAACCCGGTCACGGCACACGCGGGAAATGCTGCGCTGTGCTTCTTCATGAACCGATAGATATAGCCGAGCAGAAAACCATCAAGCACGCGCGGCAGCATTCTCTGCACAAATGTGAGGAACGGGCTGATCGCGAAGGTCGCGGCTCCCATTCCCGACATTCCGAGAACACCCAGGCACTGCAGGAACGACGTCATGCCGAAGACTGCGCCGATAATGGCGCCGCCCGCCGGGCCGAGTGTAATGGCCGCGATCGCGACCGGAATCATGTTGAAGGTGATGGCCAGCGGTCCGATATTCAGATACCCGAGAGGCGTACATGCCATGAGAATCAGAATACCTGTGAGAAGTCCATAGAGAGTCAGTCTGACTGTTTTACCGGAAGTGAGTTTCATTTGTCAATCCTCCTGTTATTATTCCCCTTCTCTAAGGAGTCCGCTGCCCGGAGCAAAGAACTGCCGCCTGTGCACCGGTTGCCATCCACAGAGGGTACGGCACCGCGCCTTTCGGCCATGCTCCGCGCCGCGTGCGTCCCGCAGTCAGGGATATAGTACACGCAACAGATGAAGTATATCACACTTGTATACAATATGCGAGACCCTGTTTTTCCGTATACACGCCGGCAATTACGGCGTCGTTACAGTTCACACGCGCGTTATACGGAGGAGTCCGAAGATCACCCTGAGCCGCTGTGTCAGCGGCGAAGGGAAGCTGAGGAGGACGGAGTCTGCCCGATACCGCCCTGATATTCATGACCGCATGCGATTTTGAATAGCGTGTGAACTGTATGCCGTATCCATCCCGGCGAGCCGGTCCAGAATCCGCATCGCCACGTCCTTCTTGCTCATGATCGCAAGCTTCTCCTCGCCGTCCCTCGTGATGAGCGTCACGACGTTCGTATCTGTCCCGAAGCCTGCCCCCTTAACCTTCAGGTTATTGGCGACGATCATGTCGAGGTTTTTCTTTGCGAGCTTGCCGCGGGCGCGCTCCTCGAGATCGGAGGTCTCCATCGCAAAGCCGCACAGAATTTGTCCCTCCGGCTTGTGATCGCCGAGGTACTGCAGCGTGTCCTCCGTGCGCTCGAGCGCGATCGAAAGATCTCCCTCCTTCTTGTGGATCTTCTCGTCCGAGACACTGGCCGGCCGGTAGTCCGCGACCGCCGCCGGCGTGATGATGATGTCCTGCTCCGGGGCCCGCGCCGTCACCTCCCGGAACAGGTCCGCCGCACTCACGATCGGCACGAAGTTAACAAATGAAGGGCGCTCGAGGCCCGTCGGTCCGCTCACGAGCGTCACGTCCGCCCCGCGCAGCATCGCCATGCGCGCGATCGCGTATCCCATCTTGCCGGTCGAGTGATTCGTGATATACCGCACCGGATCGATGCTCTCCTGCGTCGGCCCCGCTGTGACCAGGACCTTCTTTCCCGCGAGGTCCTTCGGCAGCGCGATCTCCCTGAGGATATACTCGAGCATCAGCTCCTTATCGGGGAGCCGCCCCCGCCCGACATCGCCGCAAGCGAGCACACCGGCCTCAGGCTCGATAATTGTCCAGCCGAAGCGGCGCAGGCGCTGTTCATTTTCCCTTGTCACCGGATTCTCATACATCGCGGTATTCATCGCGGGCGCAATCAGCTTCGGACAGGTGCACGCAAGCACAGTCGTCGTCAGCATGTCGTCGGCAAAGCCATAGGCCAGCTTCGCCATCGTATTCGCCGTCGCCGGCGCGATGATCACGAGGTCCGCGCGCTTTGCGAGCGCGATGTGCTCCACCTCAAACGGGTGGTCTCTGTCGAAGGTGTCCGTGAGGCATTTCTGCTTCGTGATCGCCTCAAATGTATTCGGTGTGATGAAGTGCTGTGCATTTTCCGTCATGATGACCTGAACGGACGCATGCAGCTTTGTGAGCGCGCTGGCAAGGCCCGCCGCCTTATATGCCGCAATGCCTCCCGTCACACCGAGAATAATCGTCTTTCCCTTTAACATAGCTTTCCTCCGGAAAATGAACTGCCGCCCACATCTTCGCCCGCATGGGCAGCTCTGACCAAATGACAAGCCGCCGGACGGGAGGCACGTGTGCCCGGCCCGCCCGGCGGCATATCGTTTGTATTACGTTCTGTTCTCAGTTGTCCGATCTTGAATAAGAATTCCGCATGCCGCAGCTTCTCGTGTAGAGCACATTCCCAAGCAGCTCCTGCGTCAGCTTCTTCAGCTCATCCGCGATCGCCTGGTTCGCCGTCTCACGGATGCGTGCCTTCTCCTCCGCGTCATTTTCCATGAACAGATTTCCGTCAAAGCGGTGGATCAGCTCATGTCCCTTCGCCATGACAGCCTCCTGATAGCGCTCGATGTGAGGCAGGCAGTGGCCGAAATCTGCGTCAGCCATCGCCGCGACGAGGCGGTTTGCCCAGTAGAAATTGTCCGTTGTGACCTCATCCGTCGTGTTCGCAAGATACTCCGGCGTCGTCGTGACATTCGCATAGAACGGGACCGCCGCATTAAATGCATTGGAACCGAAGGCGAGCCACTCGATCACTCTCGACTCCTCCGCGACATACGGACGGATCTGAAGCAGCGCCATGAAGTCGTTGCGGTTGACGCCGATCGAGCGGTACATGCCGCGCTTTCTCGGATCGCCGTACGCGCCGTACGGATCGTACTCCGTCCCCTGATAGTGCGCGGACAGCACATACTTGACGTCCTCCGGCGTGATCTTCCGCTCCGGGATCATACTCCACGGAATATTATCGCTCTCCGGAGTATACTCAGCGTTCGGGCCGTCCCAGCGGATCGTCTTCGGATTGAGCCAGCGCTCCATGAACCACGCGCGCGGTGTATTGTAGACATGGTCCGCGTCATCGCGGCTTCCGAACACATCTCTCGGATTAAATGACATGCCCTGTGAGACGTCGAGATGATTGCTTCTGATGAAGTCCGGCAGGTCCGCTGAGCACATATGCTCCTGCTTCTCGCCCATCGCGTCATTCAGATCAAAGCTGTCGATGCCGAGCTGATTCGGCATAACGACGTAGACGTTGTCGGGAACGCGCTTTGCGATCCAGTGATGGCCTCCGATTGTCTCGAGCCACCAGATTTCATTGACATCGGAAAATGCGATGCCGTTCATTTCATAGGTTCCGTACTTCTCGAGCAGGCTGCCGAGCCGCTCGACGCCCTCGCGGGCCGTGTGAATGTACGGAAGTGTGATCGACACGAGGTCCTCCTCGCCGATTCCTCCGATCGTCTCCGGCTTATCGCCCTCCGGAGCCTTGTACTCCACGAGCGGATCAGCGCCGAGCACGCGCGGATTTGACGTGATCGTCTCCGTAGCCGTCATCGCGACATTCATTTCATTGACGCCGCTCGCGGCCCAGATGCCCTCACCGGCCACCGCGTTCGGAACCGCCGTGTATCTGAGCGGATTGTCCGGCAGATCGATCTGCACATGGGAAATGACGGAAATATAATGGCGCGGCTGCTCAAAGGGTGTCACGACGACGAATTTCTTCGGCGTGAACTTCCCCGACTGCGAGTCATCGTTCCTGGCGATCATCGTCGAGCCGTCATAAGTTGCGTTTTTTCCAACCAGGATTGTTGTACAAGCCATAAAAACTCCTTCCTTCCGGATCCCGCTCCCCAGCCGGAACCCATTTGTTTCCTGTTCTTACGATTTTGCCATGTCACGGGCATTTTTGCAAGTATTGACACCGCTCTGCTCTAATCCGCCCGATACCACCCTGATATCGCGGCCGCCGGTGCTTTCGCGGCGTACACATTTATTTATAGAATTCGCTCTCGCTGACCGCATGCAGCACAAGCACGCTCCGCGGCTCGATCTCAAGGCTCCGGTCCTTCACGGCGCAGCGGCTCCCCTCATTTCCCTCAAAGAGGTGCGGCAGGTACCGCTCCGACGTATCGACCGCAATGACCCAGCGGTAGTGCTCCGGAAGAACCGGGATATCCATCCACTGCTTCTCCCAGAAGACATTGATCATCACGCAGACGGCATCGTCTCTGTCCTCTTCCTCATCATGGCCCGAGTACATGACCCGGAGCACCTTCGACGAGAAATCCGGGCAGCGCACCTCGCACTCCTCGAGCCCCAGTCTTCCGCCGTCCCCGTATTTCCGGACGCAGGCGTGCGCCCTGCGGAAATGAATCAAAAATCTGACAAATGAGAAAAATTCATAATTTTTATTCAGGTCCTCCCAGTTCAGCCACGAAATCTCGCTGTCCTGGCAGTAGGTGTTGTTGTTGCCTTGCTGAGAATTGAGAAATTCATCGCCGGCAAGGAACATCGGCGTCCCGCGGCTCATCATAAGGACGGTCATCGCGTTCCGGCACATGCGGAGCCGGAGGTCATTTACCGCCGGGTCGTCCGTCGGCCCCTCCGCGCCGCAGTTCCAGCTGCGGTTGTCATCCGTCCCGTCCAGGTTCTTCCAGCCGTTCATTTCATTGTGCTTCTTGCTGTAGGCGTACATGTCGTAGAGCGTGAAGCCGTCGTGGCAGTTCAGGAAATTGACCGACGCGTTCTGCCCCCTCCACTTCGGATCATAGAGATCGTGGGAGCCCGTGATTCTCTGCGCCGCGGTCCAGCCGAGACCGAAATCGCCCTTCAGGAAGTTGCGCATGTCGTCCCTGTATTTGCCGTTCCACTCGGCCCACCGCTTCCAGGCCGGAAATGTACCCACCTGATAGAGACCGCCCGCGTCCCACGCCTCCGCGATCAGCTTCACGTCCCGGAGAATCGGATCGTAGGCGAGGTTTTTAAGAAGAGGCGGATTGCTGAGCGGGGAGCCGTCCTCGTCCCGCCCGAGAATGCTCGCGAGATCGAACCGGAAGCCGTCGACATGATACTCGGTCGTCCAGTACCGGAGGCACTCGAGAATGAAATTCTGCATGACCGGATGGTTGCAGTTCAGCGTGTTGCCGCAGCCGCTGAAATTGTAGTAATAGCCGCCCGGCGTCAGCATGTAGTAGACATTGTTGTCAAAGCCCTTGAAGGAAATCGTCGGTCCGTGCTCATTTCCCTCCGCCGTGTGGTTGAACACGACATCGAGGAAGCACTCGATTCCGTTCCGGTTCAGCTCGCGGATCAGCTCCTTGAGCTCTGTCCCTTCCCTGTTGTCCTCGCGCGCAAATGCATAGCTCGCGTTCGGCGCGAAGAAGCCGACCGGGTTGTAGCCCCAGTAGTCGAGCAGCTGATGGCCGTCGATGACCCGCTCGTCTCTCATTTCATCGAACTCGAAGACCGGCATCAGCTCGACGGCGTTGACACCGAGCTCCTTCAGATACGGGATCTTCTGCATGAGGCCGTGGAAGGTTCCCGGGCCCTCGACGCCCGATGACTCATGCCTCGTAAAGCCGCGGACATGAAGCTCATAAATCACAAGGTCCTCCATCGGAAGCTTCGGGTTCTGGGCATCGCCCCAGTCAAATGTATTTCTGACGACTCTTGCCTTGTAAAGCGCCCCCTCCGGTCTCTTTACGCCCCACTGGTTCTGACCGGTGACAGCCTTCGCGTACGGATCGAGCAGGATGTTCTTCCGGCTGAACCGGAGCCCGTGCTCAGGGTCCCACGGGCCGTCGAGACGGTAGGCATACTCGAGGTTCGTGATGTCGAGGCCGAAGACGAGAATCGACCACACGTCGCCGATCTTATAGATGTGCGGGATCGGGATCACCGCGTACGGCTCGTTCTCGCCCGCGTGAAAGAAAAGCAGCTCGCAGTCCGTCGCGCCGCTCGAGTGCACGGTGAAATTGACCGCGTTGTCGAACGCGGTCGCTCCGTTCAGCCGGTAGAGACCGGGTCTCACGCCGAAGCCTGCGATCCGGTCGATCGGCTTCAGGATGCGGCCGTCGACCTCGCCGACGGGCTCCTCATTTGCTGTCTCGTTATGTTTCGATGTATCGCTCATATCTGCTCCTCATCAGGCCTGTCTGCCCCATTCCCGGGACGCAAACCCATCCCGCATTTCTTTCTCAGTCCTGCGGGCGCTCCGATCATTTCCGAGCTGCAAACCTTACCCTCAGCTCTCCTCTTCTTCCGCGATTCTCCGCGCCACATAGACGCCGCTCGCCGAGGCATGCGACAGGGAATGCGTCACGCCGCTGCCGTCGCCGATCACGTAGAGATTCCTGTACGACGTCTCGAGATGCTCATTGAGAAGAACCTCCATGTTGTAGAACTTGACCTCGACGCCGTAGAGAAGCGTGTCGTCGTTGGCCGTGCCCGGCGCGATCTTGTCGAGCGCATAGATCATCTCGATAATGCCGTCCAGAATCCGCTTCGGAAGCACAAGGCTGAGATCGCCGGGCGTCGCGTGAAGCGTCGGCCGGACAAGGCCCTCATCGATCCTGGACTGCGTCGAGCGGCGGCCGCGCTCGAGGTCCCCGAAGCGCTGGACAATCACGCCTCCGCCGAGCATATTGGAGAGGCGCGCGATGCTCTCGCCGTAGCCGTTGCTGTCGTGGAACGGCTCTGAAAAATGCTTTGCGACGAGAAGCGCGAAGTTCGTGTTCTCCGTCTTCTTCTCCGGGTCCTCGAAGCTGTGCCCGTTGACCGTCACGATGCCGTTCGTATTCTCATCAACGACGATGCCGTTCGGGTTCATGCAGAACGTGCGGACATTATCCTCGAATTTCTTCGTCCGGTAGACAATCTTGCTCTCATAGAGCTTGTCCGTGATATCCGAGAAAATGACAGCCGGCAGCTCGACGCGCACGCCGATATCGACGCGGTTCGACTTCGTCGGGATCTTCAGGTCCTCACACACCTTCTCCATCCACTTGCTGCCGCTTCGTCCGACAGAGGCGATGCAGCAGGCCGCGTCAACCGTCCCGCCGTCATAGATACCGCGGAATGTCCCGTCCTCATTCACCTGGAGCTCTCTGATCGGCGTATCAAAATGAAACTCCACCTTGTCCTTCAGCTCGTTATAGAGATTTCCGAGCACGATGTAATTCTTGTCCGTGCCGAGGTGCCGGACCGACGCGTCCAGCAGCTGCAGGCCGTTCTGCATGCAGATCTTCTTAAATGTACTGCCGGCCGTCGAGTAGAGCTTCGTGCCCTCGCCGCCGCGGGCCATGTTGATCTCATCGACATAGTTCATGAGCTCAAGGGCCTTCTCCCGGCCGATATACTGATACAGCGTGCCGCCGAAATCATTTGTGATATTATACTTGCCGTCCGAGAACGCGCCGGCCCCGCCGAAGCCGTTCATAATCGAGCAGGACGCGCAGTTGATGCAGGACTTGATCTTCTTCCCGTCAATCGGACAGCGTCTCTGCTCCAGACGGTGCCCCGCATCGAAGACCGCGATCTTAAGGTCCGGTCTCAGCTTCACAAGCTCATATGCCGAGTAAATCCCGCCCGGCCCGGCGCCAATAATTAAAACATCCGTATTCAAATCAAACATCCTTTCTTAAACAGGCTCTAATTACATTATACCCCCTACAACCCGAAAAACCTACCGCCTCAGCCCCGCCGCGGGTATAATAAAGACAGCAATTCCTGACCCTGTAAGGAGGATAAACAAATGAAAACCTGGACAAAAGAAGAACGCTACCGTGTCCTGCAGGATCCCGAAGAAATCCGTGATATGCATGACCGCATTGCGCAGTCTGCCTGGAGGCAGACCTTTCACATTCAGCCGGTCACCGGTCTCCTCAACGACCCGAACGGCTTCATCCGCCACGGCGATCTCTGGCACCTCTTCTACCAATGGTGCCCGTGGGGTGCCGTCCACGGCCTCAAGTACTGGTATCATGTCATTTCCCGGGACCTCGTGAACTGGAAAAATGCCGGCGTCTGCATCCGGCCGGATACGGTCTACGACAACAAGGGCGCGTACTCCGGCTCC
This sequence comes from uncultured Eubacteriales bacterium, assembly GCA_900315305.1. Lineage (GTDB taxonomy): Bacteria > Bacillota > Clostridia > Lachnospirales > Lachnospiraceae > Chordicoccus. Next base: position 1,554 of record OMYS01000058.1, on the reverse strand, counting down.
GCCTACCCGACAGATGGAAAAATTTACCTGTACTACACCGGCAATCACCGCGACGCGGACTGGACGCGGCGCTCCTACACCTGCCTCGTCAAGCTGAACGATGACGGAACGGCAGAGAAATATACGCCGCCGCTCTTCGGTCCCCACCCGGACTACACAGAGCACCAGCGCGACCCGAAGATCCTCTTCTTCAAGGAGCCGCATCTCTACCGAATCCTGATCGGCGCGCAGAATAAGAAAAATCAGGGCCGCGTCATCTGCTACCGCTCGCCTCACCATAACCGCGGCTGGGAATTCGAGGGAGAGGTCCGCGTTCCGGGCTTTGAGAACTTCGGCAGCATGTGGGAGTGCCCGTCGATCGAGCATATCGGCGACAAGGATGTCCTCATTTTCTGCCCGCAGCACATCAAGCTGTCAGGCCGCGGCGAATCGACGAACCACAACGGCTACATCATCGGCCATATGGACTGGGACACACTGACATTCCATCCTGAGGGAAGCTTCCACGTCCTCGACTTCGGCTTTGATTCCTATGCAGCGGAGTGCGCGGCGACGATCGGCGACCCGGACAAGGCGGTCCTTGTCGCATGGATGGGTCTGCCGGACTCCTCCTATCCGGTGACAGACGAGGAGGAGTGGTCCGGCTGCCTCACGCTTCCGAGAGAGCTGACCATCCGTGACCGCCGGCTCATCCAGAAGCCGCTCGATTCCCTGAAGGAGCTGCGCGAGAGCGAGTATGACCCGCATGTTCGCTCTGCTGCGCTCGCCGACACAGGGCGGAGCGACGCCGGTCTCCGCGGCATGGACGCGCAGGCCATCGACGGAAAGCAGGCCGTCGACGACGCGTATGAATCTGCATCGAAGGCCTCCGGCCCGATCATCACGCCGCTGACCGTAAAAAAGTGCGCAGAGGCAGCTCCTGTCCACAGCGCGCTGCTCGGAGATCTCCCGAAGGCGTGCGAGATGGAAATTTCATTTTCCGAGGGTGACTACCTGCGCATGCTCCGGCTCTTTGCGAAGAGCGACGGAAGCGGCGGAATCACAATCCGCGCGGATGACTGGGCCAATGAAATCTCTGTCGACCGCTCAGGACTCACGAACCGCTTCAACACGGAGCAGGGCGAGGTGCGGACGCGGCCGATCAGCCGGCCCGTATTCCATCTGCGGATCTTCATCGACAGCAGCTCCGTGGAAATCTTCGTCAATGACGGCGACGCCGTGTTCACGTCGCGCGTCTTCCCGACAGAAGAGGAGCGCCACTTCGTGCTCGACGGTGAGGCCGACATCAAGCTCTGGACGCTCCGGCCGGCTGTGAAGGACGACTTCGTAGTCTGAGCAGCTACCCGGATTCATGTCAGGTTCCGCCGGATCTCCGCGAAATCCCGGAGGGCCTGCCAGCCGATCCTCACGATCTTCTTTAAGTTGATCGAATTTGTCCCGCCCTGCCGCGGCCGAAATGAGATCGGCACAAATGCAATTTTCTCGTGATACCATCTCCCGAGCGCCGTCAGCATGACGTTCGGGAGATTATAATTTTCCGGAATAAGCTGAATA
>OMYS01000057.1 GCA_900315305.1 uncultured Eubacteriales bacterium | reverse complement strand
GCGCTGACCGTCTCGCAACAGTTCTCTACAACCTGTGCGACGGCATCCAGACGGGCGCGACGCTCCTTGTGTCCTTTATGCCGGAGACAGCGGAGAAGATCCTTAAGCAGATCAATGCGCCGCAGATCGATTACGACGAGCTCGGCCATGCGGGCAATTATCCGGCAGAGAACCAGGTCACAGACAAGCCGGAGATTCTTTTCCAGAGACTGAAGCTCGACGAGGTCATGGAGAAGGTCGACGCGCAGAGAAAGGCGCAGGGACTGAAGTCTCTGAAGGAGCTCGAGGAAGAGGCTGAGGCTGAGAAGAAGGCCGCTGAGAAGGCAAAGCAGGAGAAGACTTCTGAGAAGGAGGCTTCTGAGTACACGCACAAGCCTGCGTGCACGTACGACGATTTTGCAAAATGCGAATTCCGCGTCGGCACGATTGTGAAATGCGAGGAGGTCAAGAAGTCCAGAAAGCTGCTCTGCAGCCAGGTGGACCTCGGTGACAAGACGGTGCAGATCCTGTCGGGACTCAGACCGCAGTACACGCCGGAGATGATGATGGGCAAGAAGGTCATGGTCATCACGAACCTCGCGCCGCGGAAGATGGCCGGCCTCGAGTCGCAGGGCATGATCCTCTGCGCGGAGATGCCGGACGGGACGCTGAGCATCATGACGCCGGACAAGGCGGAGACGCCCGGAGGCTCAGAGATCGGGTGAGAATATAAGAAAGCTGGAGGGCCGCAGAAACGGTAGCGTTTCTGCGGCCCTTTTTTATGCAATGATTTGGTACAACGAAGCGCACGAAGCGTTCTGGCATGTGCGGCTGAACCGTTACTGTTTACGATAGCTGAAAGAGCTTCATCGCGTTGTTCCACGTCGCGTCCTCGACCTCGCGCTCCGTCATGCCCTTGATTTCGGCGATCGCCTTCACGACGAGCGGCAGATAGAGGGAGGAGTTGCGCTCGCCGCGGTGCGGTTCGGGGGCGAGGTACGGGCAGTCTGTCTCAAGCACAAGAAAATCGAGCGGGACCTGCTGAATAACCTTCTTCAGCTTCCGGGAGTTCCCGAAGGTTGAGACGCCGCCGATGCCGAGAAGAAAGCCCATCTTCGTGTAGATCTTCGCCTGCTCGGCGGAGTACGCGTAGCAGTGGATGATGCCCTTATTCTTCATGGCGTGACCGATCCCCGGGGAAATGAATTTCTTTCCGCCGGCGGCGTTTGTCAGCACGCGCTTCGTCTCTCCGTCTCCTGTGTGAATGGTCTTCGTGACAGGGACAATTGCGCGGCCGTCCGCGCTGAGGCCGGCCCAGGTCCCGTCGCCGTAGTATTCCTGGATGATGTCCATCGTGTCGGCAGCGGCGCTGCGGGAGTGAACGATGATCGGCTTTTCATTTGCGATTGCGATTTCGATCTGCTCGCGGAAGGCTGCGATCTGCTCCTCCTTCGAGTGCACGAGCCAGTGGTAATCAAGGCCGATTTCTCCGACGGCGACAATCTTCGGGTCATGGAGACCGTCCTCGATGAAGGTGCGGCACGCGGGAAGGTCACCGATTTCATCGGGATGGAGGCCGAGCGCGCCAAAGAAGAAGTCGTACGTATCGGCGAGGGCCTTGACGCGGGGGAGACTTTCCTTCGAGGCTCCGACGTCGACGACATGGCCGATGCCGGCGGGCTTTAGAGATGCGATGACGGCCTCGCGGTCCTTGTCGAAGGCGTGGTCGTCATAATGTGCATGTGTGTCAAATATCATAATCTATCCTATCCTTTCTGATTCTTTACTCGTTACAGCTCACACGATATCAGACCTCGGAAAGCGGTCAGCGATACCGCCCTGATATTCGCGACCGTATGCGACTCTGGATGGCGTGTGATTTATTCCGCGCGGCTCCGCGAGCGCTGCCTCGCCTCCCGCGGCGTACACCCGTAGATCTGCCGGAACGTTCGGCTGAAGAGCTTGTAGCTCGTGAAGCCGTGCTTCTCGATGAGTTCCATGACAGGCTCGTCCGTCGCGATGAGGTCGTGATAAATGTGCTCGATCCGGACCCGGTTCAGGTGCTGGATGAACGTGATGCCGAAGTTCTTTCGGAACAGCCGGCTGAAGTACGCCTCCGAGAGCCCGAAATGCTCCGCGGTGCCGCTCAGTGTGAGTTTTTCGCTGTAGTGCTCCCGGATAAATGAAGCGATCTTCTGGACTCGCTCGCGGTTCTCCGTCAGGGCGGGGATGTCGTCCGCGCCGAGCGGAATCCGGAAATGCTGTACGAGCAGGTAGAGGATCCTCAGGATGCAGGCCTCGCTCATCAGGCGGTAGCCGTCTCTCTGGCGGATATAGAACGGGACGATCGTGCGGAACATGTCGCAGATCTCAAGGTACGGCTTCAGCTGCTCATGAACAAGGTTCGAGCGGCTGCAGCGGATCAGGAACGGCTGCGTGCCGCCCGCGCGCGAGCGCAGGTAATCGCGCTTCACGTGTACGGAGATCATCATGAGCGACGTCACGCACTGTGTCTCATGCAGGAGGTTGGAGTCGATCACGATACACTCACCGGGGACGAGCACGTGCCTGATTCCGTCGGCGATGACGGTCGCGGTGCCGTTTAAGATGTAGAGCATTTCGAGATCCTCGTGCCAGTGGGCGGGCGTGTAGCGGCCGCTGTCCGTCAGGTACTCGATGGAGATCGGCTCATCCGTCGGTGTCAGTGATCCTGTGTATGCGTTCCTCTCTTCCATATATAACCTCCGCATGTCCTAATCATGAACCGGAAAATCACGAATTTCAATAGAAAAATGTCAAAATCGACATAAAAGCGGTCAAAATCCGGCCTTATACGAATGGAGCGCAGGCTGTATGATAGCTCATGTAATCGAGAAGCGGTTACACAACAGACTGAAATATGAAATCGATTGCAAGTACGGGCGCAAGTTTTTGATACAGAGAGCGCCGGCCTCCGGTGTACGGAGACGGGGCGCATGATCCGGAAAGCACTTACATACGCAACTCATTTGAAAGGAGATGTTCATTATGACATCATCACAGGCTCTTACTTCTTACAACCGCATGAACGGTTTTGAGGCAATTCACCAGGACGGCAACACGCTTGGTGCAAGATTCAAGAAATATGTTCAGGACAACGCGTATTATTTCGCGGCTGCAGCGTCCTTCATGACAGGCGCTCCGCTGAACACAGCAACAGTCAAGCTTCTTCTTGAGGGCCAGGCTGACTGATTATTGACATGATGGCGAGCCCGTTCATAGCCGGGCTTTGCTGATACTTATATTTGACAACTTTCCTATACATCCGTTTTACCTCCCGCTTCAATTCCCGGGAAACCGGGAGACCGTCGTGCCAGGACGGTCTGTCGCATGGTGTTCCGTTTGCACTGTGCAGATTCTTTGCCAGAGAATCCTATGACAAGAATGCGTACCTGCCAAATACGCATGGAAGCGAAGAAAAGAGCCGCCTTGCCAGGGCGGCTCTTTTCTTTTTAAAATTTTTGTAAACAATTCGCCGCTTACCGTTCATTTGATACCGTGCAGAAACGAAAACTGATATAATATTAATTATTCAGCGTCCACAACGAGGAACGCTTCGCGTTCCGAGTCTGAGGGGTGCTGTTCGTTGCATCAAATGAGAACACAGCATCGGTGCAGAAGGGAGGCAGCGATTTGAAGGGATATACATTGCCGCAGGGCATGCTGCTCGGCGTCGCCATGTCGGCGGCCCAGACGGAGGGAGGAGCGGTCGATTCAAGCTGGAACTACTGGTACAGAAAGGGCCGGATCAAAGACGGCTCAGATATCACCGTGGAGGACGACCACTGGAACCGCTGGAAGAGCGATGCGGACCTTTTGCTGGCTCTCGGCGTGCAGACCGTGCGCGTGAGCGTGGACTGGACGCGCCTGCAGCCGGAGCCGGGGACGGTCGACAGGTCTGCTGTCGCCCACTACCGGAAGGAGCTGGAATATCTCGTGTCGCACGGGATCAGGCCGCTTCTCACGATCCATCATTTCTCGGAGCCGATGTGGTTTATGGAGCGAGGCGGCTTCATGAAGCCGGAAAATGCGAAGCACTATCTGCGTTTTGTCGGCCTCGTTGTCCGCGCGTTCGGCGATCTGGTCTCAGACTATGTGACATTTCATGAACCGAATTACTATGCGATGGCGGCCTACGGCGGCCTCGGGTTCCCGCCGGGAGATGACAACATCGTCACGGTCCGGCGTGTGATGAGTGTCATGGCCGGATGTCACATCCGCGCCTATGAGAAGATTCACCGCATGCGGGAGAAGATGGGATACGACGACACGCGCGTCGGAGTGGCATTGAACGCGCAGGTTTTTGCGGCTGTGAACCCGCTCAGTTTTGTGGAATCGAGATCCGCCCTGCTCGGGCAGGCGGTCCTCCAGACGAGGCCGGCGGAGGCGTTTCTGAAGGGAGAATTTCATTTTCCGATGCAGAATCTCGGCGGCTTTGAGAAGGGCGTCTACGCGGATTTCATCGGCATCGATTATTTTACGCGGACACACTGCAAGAGACCGGGAGATGACATCACGCGTGAGTACGACGCGAAGGATGATATCCGCCATGAGATTTACCCGCAGGGGCTTGAGGAGTGCATGCAGGCACTGACGCAGATCCTCGACCGCCCGATCTGGATCACGGCAAATGGCGTCGCGGACAATAAGGACAAATTCCATTCGCTCTATCTCTATGACCAGCTGGCCGTGCTCGCGGCGACGAAGGTCCCCGTCGAGCGGTACTATCACTGGACATTCCTCGATGATTTCGAGTGGCTGGAGGGAACGTCGAAGCGGTTCGGACTCGTGCATGTAGATTTCGAGACGCAGGAGCGGACCGTGAAGAAGAGCGGACATTTTTACCGCGAGATTATCCGGAACCATGGTGTGACGGAGGACATGATCGGGCGGTACCTCACGGATGAGCGGTATCATCGTTGAGGGACGGGTTGTGCATTTCTCACGAAAATGACGACACGAACGACGGCCTGTATATGAACATTGCATTTACAGAAGGGCTCGAAAAGAATATAATGACTTTGTAAATCCGAATGTGTCTCTGTCCATATTTGGCAGGACAGGGACATCAGTGGAACGATTAATATATGCGGGGTATAGTGATGGTAAACCAGTACGAATTTACAAAGACGGACCAGTACTATTTTGGTCATGCGACACACTATGATCTTTACAAGAAGCTTGGCGCGCATCCGACGACGATCGATGGTGTGGAAGGAACCTATTTCGCTGTGTGGGCACCGAACGCGAAGAGCGTATCTGTCATCGGTGATTTTAATGGCTGGAATACGGAGGCAAATGTAATTTCTGATCACGATGAAATTGGTGTCTGGCAGACCTTCATTCCGGGCGTTCGTCCGGGATGCCTCTACAAATATTTTATCATCGGCGCGCAGGATCAGCGTCTCTACAAGGCGGATCCGTACGGCAACGAGGCGGAGCTTCGTCCGGGGACGGCGTCACGCGTGACCGACATCTCCCACCTGAAGTGGACGGATGACAAGTGGATGAAGAAGCGGACTACATTTGACGTCAACAAGGACGCGATGATCATCTACGAGTGCCATATCGGATCGTGGATGAAGCATCCGGAGTGCGACGGCAGAGTCGAGGGCTTCTACACATACATGGAGTTCGCAAAGCGCGCAGTTCCGTATCTGAAGGACATGGGCTACACGCACATCGAGCTCATGGGCATCGCGGAGCATCCGTTCGACGGGTCCTGGGGCTATCAGGTCACGGGATATTTCGCTCCGACGTCCCGCTACGGCACGGCGCAGGAGTTCGCGCAGATGGTCGACTATTTCCATAACAACGGAATCGGCGTCATCCTCGACTGGGTGCCGGCGCATTTCCCGAAGGATGAGTGCGGACTGGCGAACTTCGACGGAGATCCGGAGTATGAGCACAAGGATCCGCGCCAGGGCGAGCATCCGGACTGGGGCACGAAGATCTTCAATTACGGCAGACCGGAGGTCAAGAACTTCCTGATCGCGAATGCGCTCTTCTGGGTCGAGTACATGCATGTCGATGGTCTCCGCGTCGATGCGGTCGCGTCGATGCTGTACCTCGATTATGGCAAGAAGGACGGCGAGTGGGTCGCGAACAAGTACGGTGAGAACAAGAACCTTGAGGCGATCGAGCTCTTCAAGCACCTGAACACGCTGATCCGCGGAAGAAATCCGGGCGTCGTCACGATCGCCGAGGAGTCGACGGCGTGGCCACATGTTACGGGCGATGTCGAGAAGGAGAACGGCCTCGGCTTTACGCTGAAGTGGAACATGGGCTGGATGAACGACTTCCTCGAGTACATGAAGCTTGATCCGCTGTTCCGCAAGGGCAATCACTATAAAATGACATTCTCCACATCCTATGCATGGAGTGAGCGGTATGTCCTCGTTCTTTCTCACGACGAGGTCGTTCATTTGAAGTGCTCGATGTGGTCGAAGATGCCGGGCATCTATGAGGACAAGTTCAGCAACCTGAAGGCCGGATACGCATATATGGCCGGTCATCCGGGCAAGAAGCTTCTCTTCATGGGTCAGGAGTTCGGCCAGCAGCGTGAGTGGAGCGAGGAGCGGGAGCTCGACTGGTTCCTGCTTGAGAATCCGCTGAACGCGAAGCTGAAGGATTATGTGCGTGATCTGTGGCATATGTGCCAGAAATATCCGGCCATCTATGCGACGGACACGACGCCGGAGGGCTTTGAGTGGATCAACGCGGACGATGCGACGAGATCGATCTACAGCTTTGTCCGGAAGTCACCGGACGGCAAGAAGAACCTTCTGTTCGTCCTCAACTACACGCCGATGGAGCGCGACGACTACCGCGTCGGCTGCTTCGTACCGGGTACATACAAGCTGATCATGAACTCGATGGATCCGAAGTACGGCGGAAACTTTACGTTCCCGAAGAAGAGCTTCAAGGCGGTTGAGTCTGAGTGCGATGGCAAGCCGTACAGCTTCGGATTCGTGCTTCCGGCTTACGGGGCCTGCATTTTCGAGTATAACAATCCGGAGCCGAAGAAGCCGGCTGCAAAGAAAACCACGGCGAAGAAGACGGCTGTGAGGAAGACAGCGGCGAAAAAGACGGCGAAGACTGCAGAGGCCGTAAAGGCTGAGGGCGCAGCTGTGACAGAGCCTGTGAAGGAAGAGCCGAAGAAAGTCGAGACAAAGAAAACAGAGCCGAAGAAGGTCACGACGACGAAGACGGAGCCGAAGAAGGTCACAACGGCAAAGGAAGAGCCGAAAAAGGTGACGACGGCAAAGGAAGAGCCGAAGAAGGTGACGACGGCGAAGACGGAACCGAAGAAGGTGACAACGGCAAAGACGGAGCCGAAGAAGGTCACAACGAGAAAGAAGACCACAAAGAAGCTTGCAACTGAGGCTGATCCGAAGAAGACGATCGAAGAGAAGAAGTGAAGCTGCCTGAGGCGGTCTGAGCAAGAATGAAATTTCGGAGAGGGAGAGCGAGCCCGCAGGGGCTGCTCTCCCTCTCTTGCGTCAGGCGATACAGAAAGGGAAAAACGTAGGGTTTCAGAGCAAGATCTAGCCTTCAAACGCCACAGATGGGAAGAACTGTAGATTTTTTGGACAAGATCATTTTTTAAGCGCTACACGGCCTGCGGCGGATACGGTATACTGGAAGCAGAGATTATTCCGTGGCGGCACGCGGAGGGAAACGGGAGGAAAAGGTATGAAGCATGCAAAATTGCTCAGCCTGCTGATTGCGGCATCGCTCACGGTCAGCACGGCACCGGCGACTGTTTGGGCATCGTCGGGCACGGAATCGGTTGAAGGTACACAGGATGGGCTTGTCGGCGCTGCGGAAGGCACAGCACAGACGACAGAAAATACGGAGAATTCTGCGGGTTCTGAGGAAGCAGGAGCTTCTGCAGGCTCCAGCGGGAATGAGGCAGTAGCAGAAGCCACTGGGGATACGAACGGGAGTGGCGCTGCATCTCAGAACGATGCAGGCGCGACAGGTGGAAGCTCCGGGGACGCAATAGACGCAGGTGCAGCGAGCGAAAGCTCTGCTGAGTCAGGCAATGCATCTGCGGAAGGGGAGGAAGCTTCCGCAGGCGGCGCTGAGACTGCTTCCACGAGTGAGACAGTCAAAGCGGAGTCTTCCTTAAGTGACGCTGACTCTGCTGCATCCTCTGCAGCCAGCGCAGAGACGACGCTCGTCGGCGCGGCGGCATCCTCTGCGGATTTTTATTTCACGACAGATGACGGGCAGACCGTAAACGCGTACAAGAATTCGTCCGGCACCTACTATCTGTTCCTGCCGTCGGATGTTTCGTCTGTCAGCGCCATTCACTATAACGGCGATATCAGCGCAGTTTCCGAGGGAACGGTCGATGAGACCCAGAAGGAGCTGATCGGCCCGTATACGGTGGACGCGACGCTCACGGTCACAAGGGCTGACGGCACGACGGCGACAATCGTTGCGGAGCAGTCAACGCTTCCGAGCCTTTCGCTCACGCTGAACGGCACGACGCTCGATACGGTCAAGACAAACGGGAAGGATGCAAAGTATGCGGGCAATTCTGTTGTCCTGACTGACCCGTCAGATTCATCGCAGGACATCAATGCGAAAAATGTCGAGTTCAAGGGCCGTGGCAACACGTCCTGGACGATGTACGACAAGAAGGGCTACCAGATCAAATTTGCGAAGAAGACCAATGTCCTCGGCATGGGCAAGGCCAAGAAGTGGGTCCTTCTTTCGAACGGCTCTGACCCGACGATGGTCCGCAACGCGACGGCCTTCAACATGGCGAAGAAAATGGGCCTCGCCTACACGCCGGACTACCAGTTCGTCGATTTCTGGGTCGATGGCGAGTACCAGGGAACCTACATGGTCACGGAGAAGATCGAGATCGGCTCTGACCGCGTGGACCTCGGGGACGGCGGCATCGTCGCTGAATATGACAATGCATTTTATGCGCAGGAGACATATTTCAGAGACTACTTCGGCAGCTATATCACGTTGAAGGATCCCGATGCCGATGAGGTGGGGACC
>OMYS01000007.1 GCA_900315305.1 uncultured Eubacteriales bacterium | reverse complement strand
CTCGCGATGGGCACCCTTGCCTTCGGCTGTATCCTTCCCGCTACCGGGCGGATTCGGGACTTTCACCCGTTAGAAACGTGCGCCGCCAGGCGCACGACAGATAGTAAAAGACCGGCGGCCGCCGCAATTTTGCGGCGTTCGCCGGTCTTTTATTTGTCATATGACAGTGCGCGCCAAAAATGCCGCACCGACTGCTCAGGAAGTGCTTCCGCCGTACTGCGGATCGAGCGGGATCAGAGCGAACTCGTAGCCCTTTGCGCGGATCTGGTCGATGAAATCGCCGAGCATCGCGCAGTTCGTCGTGGAGTTGGCGTGAAGCAGATAGATCGCTCCCGGATGGACGCGGTCAACTGCCTGCTGCAGAGATGTCGCGACATCAGGCTGATTGTTCGTGTCATAGTCGTTGTACGCGTAGGTCCAGAAGACGACCTTGAAGCCGAGGTTGTTCGCAAGTCCCAGAGACTGTGCGCTGAAATCGCCGTACGGGAAACGGAACAGCTTGATCTGATAGCCGTAGTTCTGGTAGACCTCGTTGTAGACGCCCATGATCTCATTTGTCTGATCGTCGATGCTCTGCTCCGGCATCTTCGGATGCGTGCAGGTGTGATCGCCGAGAAGATGGCCCTCATCGATCATCCGCTGGACAAGGTCCGGCTTTCCGTCGACGAAGTCCTTCGTCAGCATGAACGTGCACTTGACGTTCTTCTCCTTCAGAATATCGAGCTCCGTCGATGTGAGATCATTGGCAAAGCCCTCGTCCATTGTGAGGTAGACGACCTTCTGTGTCGTATCGCCGATCCACATGGCGTTGAACTGGCCCCACTGGTTATAGTACCATTTCCAATCGGTCGGGATGTTGTTCTCATCGAGGTTCTGTGTGCTGTAGCCGAACGGCTCCTCCGTGTTGTCCAGCGTGCTCAGATCAAACTGCGTTGCCGGCGTCTCGACCGCGGCATTGGATGCCTCGAGCGTCGTCCCCTCTGTAGAAACAGCCGCCGCTGTGCTGCCCGTGGCAGCGGATGCGGCCGTGCTGCCTGCCGCAGCAGTGCCCGCGGACTGCGTCTCCGTGGATGCGATCGCCGAGTCAGAGGTTCCGTCCGTGTGAAGCCCGCTCTTCATTTTCATGACGAGGACAACGATCGTACACACAACTGCAATCGCCACAAAGCACATGATGAGCTTCGCAGCCATTTTGTCATTTGATTGTTTGCTCATACTCTTACTCCCCTTCGTATTCAGCCGAGAATTGCCTTCTTAAATGCACCCATCAGCTCATCATAGGTCTCATATGCCTTGAGCTCCGGATGGTCCTTCTTGATCTGCTCCGTCGAGCGGAACAGGAAGCCGTCCTTCGACGCCTTGATCATCGCGAGGTCGTTGTAGCTGTCACCCGTCGCGACCGTCTCAAAGCCGATCGACTGCAGTGCTCTGACCGTGCTCAGCTTGGAATCCTTGATTCTCATCCGGAAATCCGTGATCGAGCCGTCCGGAGCGACGACGAGCTCATTGCAGAAGATCGTCGGCATGCCGAGCTTCTTCATGAGCGGTCCCGCAAACTGTGAAAATGTATCGCTGATAATGATGACCTGTGTGAATGAGCGCAGCTCGTCCAGAAATTCCTTCGCGCCCGGGAGCGGATCGATCTTCGCGATCGTCTCCTGGATCTCCTTCAGGCCGAGACCGTGCTCCTTCAGGATTCCGAGTCTCCATCTCATGAGCTTGTCGTAGTCAGGTTCATCTCTGGTCGTCTTCCGGAGCTCCGGAATTCCACTTGCTTCTGAAAATGCAATCCAGATTTCAGGTACGAGTACGCCTTCGAGATCGAGGCACGCTATATCCATCATAGTTTTTGTCGCCTTTCTTGTCTTGTTGGTTTTCAGGTAGAAACATAGCTATTATATACGATTTTCATTTTTTAGCAAATGCGTTTCCTGCACGAATGTACTATAATGGTTCGTACACCAGATGGAGAATCTGCTTTGCCGCCTGCAGTGAGGCATACAAAGCGTTCCGAGTCCGGCGCATCAGTCAGTTATGACAATATAAGTAAGGAGATCATACATTTGACAGACGAAATTAAAATACGGTCACGCATTTTCAGCTATAACGAGGAGGAATCCCCGGAAAACGACATCGAGCAGCATCTCACAATCCGCAGCGACGGCTCGGTCCTGCTCGAGACCTATCAGTTCAACTACCGGATCTGCAATCTCGAGCCGCACCGGAAGGAGACCGCAAATGTCGGCGCTCCCGCCGCGGGCGAGATCATCGGAAAGCTCCGGGCGGCCGCAGACGGCCAGGAAAAGACGCGCCCGGAGTGCGGCACCTGGGACGTCATCCTCACAGAGAACGGCCAAAGGAGCGCGGGAAGCGGCTTTATGATGGACGAGGACGGAAACCGTGAGCTCTCGGAATTTGTCCGAGAAAGACTCCCGCTCGAGGAGCTCTACCTCTTTGACGACAAGTACGACGTGGACGACGGCATCGACTCCTGGAGAGACTACACGGACTGCGAATTCTGATAAGGCTCCTGTGCGCTGCAATAAAAATATTGGGAATGGTTCAGTGCCCCGGACTCAGAATGCTTTGCATCTCTCGCGACAGGAGGGCTGCATCATGACAAGAAAGGACTGCTATGACAGACGGTTATATCGTGCTTCCGCACAGCATTTATAAAAAAGATGAAAACGGCCGCATCCTCTCCGAGATCACATTTCCGGAGAAGGAGCCCGGCCGCTACGAGATCGAGCGCACCTACGTCTCGGAGGTCCTCTTCGGCTCCGGCGAGGCGGAGAAGCTCGTGGAAATGGCCGTCCGGCAGATCAAAGATGCCGGCGGCTCCGTCTCCGCGAGCTGCCCGTTCGCGCGCAAGTATCTGAAGGAGCACCCGGACCTCGCCAGGTAATCCCGCGATTTCTCAGATCTGATGCCGGAGAAGAGGCCAATACACACCATCATATCTCAGATCCGGTGCAGGAGGAAGACATCCGGTCCAGAGAAACAGTCCGAGAGATAAACACTCGATCCTGCCCGCACAGGGCTCACGCAGCTGGAGAAGTTATGAGACTTGACAAGTACCTTGCCGACATGAACGCCGGCACCAGAAAAGAACTGAAGACAGCAATCCGCAAGGGCCTTGTGACTGTGAACGGACAGGTCATCCGCGACGCCGGCTTTCATGTCACAGGAAATGAGACCATCTCCCTTGACGGCGAGGAGATCGGCTACCAGGCCTTCGAGTATTACATGCTCAACAAGCCGGCCGGCGTCATTTCCGCAACGGAGGACAGGCGGCACAGAACCGTTCTCGATCTTCTCGGAGACCGCCGCCGCAGGGACCTCTTCCCGGTCGGCCGCCTCGACATCGACACGACGGGCCTTCTTCTCATCACAAATGACGGAGCACTCGCCCACCGCCTGCTCGCGCCGAAGCACCACGTGGACAAGGTCTACCGCGCAGCTGTCACCGGCACGGTGACGGAGAGCGATATCCGCGCCTTCGCGGAGGGGCTGCGCCTCGAGGACGGGCTGACCGCCATGCCGGCAGAGCTCCGCCTTCTCGAGGTGAGACAAAATTCCGCTGAAACCGTGAGCTTCGTGGAGGTCACAATCCGCGAGGGAAAATTCCACCAGGTCAAGCGCATGTTCGAGGCCGTCGGAAAGAAGGTCCTCACCCTGCAGCGCATCAGCATGGGGCCGCTTGTGCTCGACAGGAGCCTCCCTGAGGGCGAGGCGAGACCGCTGACGGAGGAGGAAATCAAGGCCCTGCTCAGTCTCTCATAAAGCAGACACTTACCCAGTGTTCAGGCAGAGGGAACTCCATATAGAAGACGCCGTCACGGATATCGAACAGGTCCATGCTGATAGCTTAAAATTTTCATCTGACAGTACGTAAAAAAGAGAGGACAGACTGCACAATCGGTCTGCCCTCTCTTTTTATGAGTCCGCCTTCAGGTTGTGAAAATACTCCATGTCCGTGACGAGGAGCGCGCCGCGGCGCACATCCTTCCACGGAATATAGCGGAGCGAGTGGTCCTGCACCGCGCGGTCGCTCTCCTGTCCGAGCAGGGTGACTTTTGTGTCATCCGGCCTGTCAAAGAGAGCCGCCGCGGCGAGCTGCTCCGGCTCCTCAAAATGCTCATCATCGAGCGCGAAGCGCGCTCCCATGAAGCGTTCATCGATATCGACGCCGCAGCGGTGCCGCTCCCCGTCAAGCTCAAAGACGACCATGTCGCAGTAATCACTGTCGGTCAGCCATCTCTTCATTTCCCCGATATTCGTCTCGAGCGGGACAATCGGCCGCCCGTTCTCATCCTTTAATTCACCCATCACCTGTATACTCTCCGAATACTTATGATTTTCAGACAGAAAACGGCGGTCCTGAATGCTCAAAGCCGCCGTTTCTGATTGTTTCTTTGTTCTATTTGATCCGCAACACGTATCACAGATGCAGGACGCGGTCAGCGATCTCCGCCGTGCGGCCCTGGTTCCAGTACTGTGTACCGATGTACCCGCAGGTTCTTCTCGCGACATGCATTTTCGTCTGATCGCGGTTTCCGCAGTTCGGGCACTCCCAGACAAGCTTGCCCGTCTCATCCTTGACGACCTTGATCTCGCCGTCATAGCCGCAGACATCGCAGTAATCACTCTTCGTGTTCAGCTCCGCGTAGATGATCGTGTTGTAAATGTGCTGCATCACGCGGACGACCGCCGGAATGTTGTTCTGCATGTTCGGAACCTCGACGTATGAAATCGCTCCGCCCGGGGAGAGCTTCTGGAACTCAGCCTCCTTCGTGAGCTTCGAGAACGCGTCGATGTGCTCCGTCACATGAATGTGGTAGCTGTTTGTGATGTAGTTCTTGTCCGTGACACCCGGAATCTTGCCGAAGCGGCGCTGCAGGCATTTCGCGAACTTGTAGGTCGTGCTCTCGAGCGGCGTGCCGTAGACGGAGTAATCAATGTTCTCCTCAGCCTTCCACTCGTTGCAGTGATCGACCATCATCTGCATGATCCGAAGGCCAAATGCCTTGCCCTCCTCACTTGTGTGAGAGACACCCTTCATGTAGTAGACGGCCTCCGCGAGACCCGCATATCCGAGACTGATCGTTGAGTAGCCGTCGTAGAGCAGGCGGTCGATCGGCTCACCCGGAGCGAGACGCGCGAGCGCGCCGTCCTGCCACAGAATCGGAGCGACGTCCGACGGCGTGCCGAGAAGTCTCTTGTGGCGGAGCTGAAGTGCCTCATGGCAGAGCTCCAGTCTGTCCTCCATGATCTTCCAGAAGAGCTTCTCATCCTTTCCGGAGGAGCATGCGGCATCGACAAGGTTCAGTGTGACCACGCCCTGGTTGAAGCGGCCGTAGTACTTGTGCTTGCCCGGGACATAGTCGCCCGCATTTGCGAGATTGCCCTTGCCCGCATCCGTGAAGCGGTCCGGTGTCAGGAAGGAGCGGCAGCCCATGCACGGATAGACATCGCCCTTCATTTCCAGCTCCTTCTTCTCGGAAATGTAATCCGGCACCATGCGCTTCGCCGTGCATTTTGCGGCAAGCTCCGTGAGGTAATAGTACTTTGTGCCCGGCTTGATGTTGTCGTCCTGCAGCACGTAAATGAGCTTCGGGAACGCCGGCGTGATGTACACGCCCTTCTTGTCCTTGACGCCGAGGATACGCTGGTTCAGCATGACCTCGATGATCATCGCGAGATCGTCTCTCGTCTGTCCCTCCGGGACCTCATGCAGGTACATGAAGACCGTGACGAACGGAGCCTGGCCGTTTGTCGACTGCAGGGTGATCAGCTGGTACTGGATCGTCTGGCAGCCGTTCTCGACCTCCTTGCGGACCTCCTCCTCGACCAGCTTGTCGAACTTTTCCTTCGGCGCGTTGATGCCGGTCTCCTCGAATTCCTTCTTGAGGCGCTTCGCAATCTTCTTGCGGCTCACATCGACGAATGGAGCGAGATGAGACAGCGTGATCGTCTGGCCGCCGTACTGGCTGGATGCCACCTGCGCGACGATCTGGGAAGCAACCGTACATGCCGTCGCAAAGCTCTTCGGCGTGTCGATGTGCGTACCGCTGATGCAGGTGCCGTTCTGCAGCATGTCGTTCAGGTTGACGAGGCAGCAGTTGTGCATGTGCTGCGCGTAGTAGTCCGCATCATGGAAATGAATGATGCCTTCCTTGTGAGCTGCGACAATCTTCTCGGGAAGAAGGTACTTGCTCGTGTAGTAGCGGCTCCACTCGCCGGCCATGTAATCGCGCTGAACAGACAGGACCGTCGGGTTCTTGTTGGAGTTCTCCTGCTTGACCTCCTCGTTGTCATGCTCGACAACGCCTCTGATCTTCTGGTCGACGTGGCTCATTTTCCGCATCTCATTGTGCTTGTAGCGGTAGGTGATATAGAGTCTCGCGACCTTCGGCTTGCCCGTGCCCATCAGAGCATCCTCGACCTTGTCCTGAATCTCCTCGACGGACAGGTCACGGTTTGCATTCTCGGCGTCCTTCTCGATGCCGTATGCAATCTCATCGATCTGCTCCGGCGTCAGACGCTCACTGATGATGCCTTCCTCCTGATTGGCGCGTTTGATCGCATCCGCGATCTTCGTTCGATCAAACGGAACCCGTTCTCCGGAGCGCTTCATAACACAGAGCTGCACGTCATCGACTTCATTGTTGCCGTCGAGCTGTTCGTTGTAGATGTACATTCCTTTCCTCCTGAATCCTGCCTGTATATCCTGTACCGGACGCCGGCTGTCCGGTTTCTGTCAATAACTCCGCCATGCCACAGGCCTTACGTGGCACAGTGAAAAAAATACTGCCCGCGCAGGCGTTCTTCTTCCTGCGGGACAGTACGTATTATAATCTACATCTGGTGGCTCAGTCAATAGATGGCAACAAGATATTGTGATGTATGCATTTTTAAAATCCGGGAATTATCCGGGCATAAAGAAAGCTCCGAACCGCCACATCTGACAATCCGGAACCCTCCCTCGAGCGCGAGACGGGGATCGAACCCGCGACCCCCACCTTGGCAAGGTGGTGCTCCACCGCTGAGCCACTCGCGCATTTCGTATTCAGTTGTCTCTCAACAACAAAAAAGATTATATCCCGGGAGCGGCGTCCTGTCAACAGGAAATTGCAAATTCTTCAGGTGGCGGGGCACACGCCATGAAACGTTTCGATGCAGTCGCGGCCATCAGCAGGTTGTCAGGCCCGTTCCGTCCTCCTCAGCTTCCCTTCGCCGCTGACACAGCGGCTCAGGGTGATCTTCGGACTCCTCCACTAAATGCCTTCCAACCTGCCTGATGCCGCGATCTGCCGCCAAGGTCTGATGGCGTGTGCAGCCAGCCTGATGAAATACTGCTGCAAAATCACAGGGCGGCAACAGACGCGCTCCCTCTGCCTGTAGCAATAAAAAAACAGCCAGGCAACAACCTGACTGTTTTAATCGAGCGCGAGACGGGGATCGAACCCGCGACCCCCACCTTGGCAAGGTGGTGCTCCACCGCTGAGCCACTCGCGCATGTCCTTTGGTGCTTGCCGCACCTGACGACAAAAGGAATTATACAGGAGCCGTCAGGCACTGTCAACACTTTTTCTCATATTTTTGCAATCAATTGACACAACTTTTTGTGTCCTTCATTTTCCCGGGATTCTCTGTCCCGTGGATGACGGCGCTCAGGACATAGTGGCTGCTGTTAAAGGACTTCTGCACGATGTTCTCGAGCCGGATGAGGTCCACCTCGAGCCACAACTCATCGGACACGATCGCGATGTGAGCAAACATGACGCCAAAATCGAATTCCTCCCACTTGCCTGGCTTGTCCATATTTGATTTTTTCGAGAAAATGTGAAGCCTGCTGCCGACCGATACGAATCTCCACGGCTGGCTGTTCATGTCAGACGGGGCGAGCCGCGCCGCCTCGACGACCTGCGTCATCCATTTCGGCGGTCTGTCACGGAACACGCACAGCTCTGACAGCTTCTTGCGATGGGCCTCATACTGCCGGCGGATCAGAGATTTCTCCGGGGTTCCGAAGGCCATGAGGATCACAAATTTCTTGTTGCCTCTCGCGAGCGGTGCATTTTTCAGCGAGCTCATTCCGAGGAAGCAGCTGCCGAGTCCCAGCGTCATCATATAGAGGCTCAGCTGCTCGCAGATGTAGCCGGCATTCATCTGATACCGGTCTCTGACCTCCGAGTAAAATGAGAGATAGTACGGGGCCTTCACGCCGAAGAACCCCTTCAGCTGGTGGCTCCTGTCTGTGTTGTCCGTGATGCCGATCTCCGTCCCGATGCCCGGAAACAGCGCCGGGATATCCTCATAAAAGGTTCCTATTTTCGTGAGCGTATCGCTGCTCACCGGCGTCCATTTGAATTTTCTGACCGACTGCCTCAGAAATATCGCTTCGTACTGGTCCATATCTTCTGTCATTCCCCGCAAATGAAAACTGCTCAAATCCTAATACTTTATATTATCGCAGGATAATCCCGAATTCAAGATAGACGAGCGGAGTCTGCCCGATACCGCCCTGATATTGCTGACCGCTCACCAAGGTCTGATGGCGTGTGAACCGTAACGACTGTGCTGCAGCCGCTCTCATTGCCAAAGCCGCCCGCATCGCTTACAATGGCAGTATCGCATTCATAAGGAGGAAATATTCATGCAAATTACGGTTCTCGATGTACTGATCATCGCATTTCTCGTCTTTTTCATCATCATGTATCTGACCGGCAACAGCGACAAGGTCACGGCCATCTTCGGAGGGAAACAGCAGCAGCATACAGAATCTCCGGAGCTTAAGAAGAAGCTCGACAACGCGTCGCTCTCGATCTGCGTCGTCATTCTCGCCATGGAGATCTGCTCGATTCTCTTTAACGCGCTCACCCTCGTCTGGCTCGCCGTCTCGATCGTCGCATTTATCGTCTATGTCACGTATCTGCACAAGATGTCGAAGAGCTGAAGGAAGTGCGGCGCACGCAGTGACGAAGCCGCTCAAAACATGCCGCTATTTTCATTCATAGGTTTGACATCAGCGCTGATACGACTATAATTTAACGTGATACATTATTATGGTAATTATTCAGCACCCCTTGGAAAACTTCTGAAATCCGTCCGGAGAGCCTGCTCACCAAACGATTTCAGATATTTTCCAAGAGGCAACGAGGAATGCGAAGCATTCCGAGTCTGGGATGCTGAATAAATGACAAACTTGTCGGAGGATGATTATCATGGAAAAACAGAATATCGACTGGGGCAGCCTCGGATTCGGTTACATGCCCACCAGCGCAAGCTATGTTTCCAATTATAAGAACGGCGCCTGGGATGACGGTGCGCTTACGTCTGATCACACAGTGACAATTTCAGAGTGCGCCGGCGTTCTTCAGTATTCACAGTCTGTTTTCGAGGGTCTCAAGGCCTATGAGACTGTTCAGGGCAAGATCGTCACGTTCCGTCCGGACCTGAATGCTGAGCGTATGTACAATTCCGCAAAGCGTCTTGAGATGCCTCCGTTCCCGAAGGACCGCTTTGTTGAGGCCGTAAAGGAAGTCGTAAAGGCCAATGATTCCTGGGTTCCGCCCTATGGCTCAGGCGCGACTCTCTACATCCGTCCGTATATGTTCGGCTCAAGCGCTGTCATCGGCGTCAAGCCGGCTGATGAATATCAGTTCCGCATTCTTACAACTCCGGTCGGCCCGTACTTCAAGGGCGGCGCAAAGCCGATCACAATCAAGATTGCGGACTACGACCGCGCTGCACCGCGTGGAACAGGCCACATCAAGGCTGGCCTCAACTACGCTATGTCCCTCCACGCAATTGTCGAAGCGCACAAGCAGGGCTTTGCCGAGAACCTGTACCCGGATTCAAAGACACTGACAAAGGTCGAGGAGACCGGCGGCGCGAACATCATTTTCATCAAGGGAAACAAGTTCGTCACTGTCAAGTCCCCGTCCATCCTTCCGTCTGTCACGAGACGTTCTCTCGAGTATGTCGCAGAGCATTATCTCGGCATGGAGGTTGAGGAGCGCGAGATTCCGCTCACAGAGCTTCCGGAATTCGATGAGTGCGGTCTCTGCGGAACAGCCGCTGTCATCAGCCCGGTCGGCTGCATCAACGACCACGGCAAGGAGATCAAGTTCCCGAGCGGCATGGAGAAGATGGGTCCGACGATCCAGAAGCTGTATGACACGCTGACAGGCATCCAGATGGGCCGCATCGAGGCTCCGGAGGGCTGGATCTGCGAGATCGAGTAAGCAATGAATGATTTGCCAAGCCGCAGGGTCTTCTTAAGAGGCCGGCGGCTCAGCATATACAAAAAGGGAGACGGCATTTGTGCTGTCTCCCTTTTATTGATTACTCTTCCGAATGCTGCGCCTGCGGGCGTTCATTCTCCCTTGAAGAGCTTGATCTTCTCCGCGGCCACGACCTTGACGGCGTGCACCTCGTACGGGACCATGTCGCTCATCATATGGACACCGTCGTTCACGGCCTGGATCGCGCCCTGGCAGCATGCGATATTGATGTCCGTGAAAATGTCGATCTTCGCGATGCCGCTTGTGATCGCGTGGCGGATGCTGTGGTCCGAGAGACCCGAGCCTCCGTGCAGGACCAGCGGCACATCGACAGCATCGGCGATCGCGCGGATTCTCGCGTAATCAACCTTCGGATAGACCTTGTACTCGCCGTGTGCGGTTCCGACGGAGATCGCCAGCGCGTCAATTCCCGTCTTCTTCACATACTCCGCAGCCTGCACCGGATCCGTGTACTCATTTTCCTTCGTGTCTGTCTCCGACGTGTCCGGCGTGTGCCCGAGCTCCGCCTCCACAGCAGCTCCGAACGCATGGGCCGTCTTGACCATTTCCGATACCTTTGCTGCATTATTTTCAAGAGAGTCGGTCGAGCAGTCGAGGTTCACCGATGTAAATCCGTACTTCAGCGCCTCGATGCACCGGTCGAAGGTCTTGCCGTGATCAAAATGAACAACGACCGGAACCTTTGCTTTCCTGGCCATCGGGATGATGAAGGAAGCGAACTCATCGAGCGGCAAAATTGAGAGCTGACTCTCCTCGATGCCGATGATCACCGGCGCGTCAGCCTCCTCCGCTGCCTCGATCACGCCGCGCGCCATTTCCAGATTAATCACGTTAAAATGTCCCACACAATACTTACCCTTCGCGGCGGGGACAAGCACGTCTTTCAGATTTGCAAGCATATGCTCTCTCCTTTCAGAATTTTCAGAACATTTCAAAACAAAATCAGGGGCTGTCGCGAATTCCTGCTCATCAGCCCCGCTTTCTGTCTATATTATAAACAGAAACCGGGACTAATTCAATCCGCAACAGCCCCTTTCGTCCGGTCAGAAATCAGTGATGGAAGAGACGAATCCCTGTAAATGCCATCGCCATGCCGTAGCGGTTGCAGCAGTCGATGACTGCGTCATCACGCACGGATCCGCCCGGCTCTGCGATATACTGAACGCCTGATTTGTGCGCTCTCTCGATGTTGTCCGAGAACGGGAAGAACGCGTCCGATCCGAGTGATACGCCGGTCTGGCGGTCCAGCCACGCGCGCTTCTCCTCCTTCGTGAAGACGTCCGGCTTTACCTTGAAAATGTTCTGCCAGACACCGTCGCGAAGCACATCCTCATACTCATCGCCGATGTAGACGTCGATCGCGTTGTCGCGGTCCGGGCGGTGAATGCCGTCGACGAACTGCAGGTCGAGGACCTTCGGGTTCTGGCGGAGCATCCAGTTGTCCGCCTTGCTGCCCGCGAGACGCACGCAGTGGACGCGGGACTGCTGGCCGGCACCGACGCCGATCGCCTGTCCGTCCTTGACGAAGCACACGGAGTTGGACTGTGTGTACTTCAGTGTGATCAGAGAAATAATAAGGTCTCTCTTCGCGCTCTCCGGGATGTCCTTATTTTCCGTGACGACATTGTCGAGGAGACTCTCATTTATGTCGAGGTCATTTCTGCCCTGCTCGAATGTGACGCCGAACACATCCTTGTGCTCGATCGGAGCCGGTCTGTAGTCCGGATCGATCTTGATGACTGTGTAGTTGCCCTTCTTTTTCTTCTTCAGGATGGCGAGCGCCTCATCCGTGTACCCCGGTGCGATGACGCCGTCCGACACCTCGCGCTTGATGACAGAGGCCGTCGACGCGTCGCAGACATCCGACAGGGAAATGAAATCTCCGAAGGAGCTCATGCGGTCAGCGCCTCTCGCGCGGACATACGCACAGGCGAGCGGTGAGAGCTCATCCATGTCATCGACAAAATAGATCTTCTTCAGCACATCGGTCAGCGGAAGACCGACCGCCGCGCCTGCCGGAGATACATGCTTGAAGCTGGCTGCAGCCGGAAGGCCGGTCGCCTTTTTGAGGCCCGATACCAGCTGCCAGCCATTCAGCGCGTCAAGAAAGTTGATGTATCCGGGACGTCCGTTCAGAACCTCGAGCGGAAGATCGCTTCCGTCGCTCATGAAAATGCGGCTCGGCTTCTGATTCGGGTTGCATCCGTACTTTAACTGCAGGTCCTTCATTTTATGCTTTCTCCTCCTGAAACTAAGACACTAACCGATTGGGTCATTATTTATTCTTATTGACGATTCTCGACTCATAGCTGCCTGTCTTGATGTCGATGAAGCGCGTAAACAGCGACACCTTGTTGTCGGCATTCAGCGCATTCCAGATTCCATCCGTGAACGCGTCAATGTCGTTGCCGCAGAACACGCGGACAGGCTCTCCCTCAAAGCTGGGGAGCGGATTGTCGTCATGCAGATAGGTGCTGATAAAGCGTCCCTCTCCCGCTACAGCCGGCGTATAGGTAAATGTATACCGGCAGTCGGAATCCGGATTTCCGTCGGAGCTCTTCAGAATCGAGATCGCATAGTCAAGCTGTCCGTCCTGAACAGTGACGACGCCGGAAATTCTCGGCGTGTAATTCGGGCCGTCCGGCTCGAACCGGCGGACACGCAGAGACTGCTCGAATGTGAGTCCCTTCTTCAGGCCGTCATAGACCGTATCTGTCTGGTCGCCATTTGTCACGATCGTCCTGTTTCCCAGTACCCGGACCGGTGCGTAGATAATGAGAGACGGGTCCTCCATCTTCGACTCATCATACGCCTGAGTCCGGATTCCCTCTCCGTCTTTTACAAATACACGATTTCTGGAGTTCTCACTCCGTCCCATAATAAAATACGCAATCGCGGCATGTGTTCCGTCCGCAGTGCGGCCGAGCATAATGCCACGGCCCGGATAGGTGTTGCCTGCAAGCAGCTCTTCCAGATTACGGATCTTCATTCGCCTTCTTCCTCCTCCCAGAACGCGGTTCTGCGTCTCTTTCTCTTCAGCTTCGGGATGTTGATGTACTCGATCGGCATCGCATAGAGATCGGACAGTGCCTGAAGGTCATTCGGACGTATGGCCGTTACGCCCGCCTCCCAGTTCACAATTGTCTGCTTCGTCCTGTGCATTTCGCGCGCGACGTCCTCCTGCGTCATACCGGCATTGACTCTCGCGGCCTTTAATGTTATTTTCGGCATCATGTCATTGCCCCCTGTGATAAGATTTCAATCCTAGTAACAGAATAAGCCTTTCTTTTCGGATTTACAATCCATCTTTCAGTTTTTTTTCACAGTAATAACGTATCCGTCTACATTATTTCCAGACACATCATACTCTCCATCCGGACGGGCCGGATTATGAGACTGTGTGAAGTACACATCCCAGGTCCCGAGGTCACAGGTAATTGTATACGGCGCCGATTCCGAGGTGTTCTCTCTCAGCCACTCGATATACTCCTCGAGGCACAGGTTGTTCGCGTACATGAAGTACGCGTGCGGCACGCCGACATAGCGGTAGTGCCAGGATTCATTGCTGGTGCCCGTGATAGATGCCTTGTCCTCCGCATAGCGCCTGATGAAGCCGTAGCGCCACGAATTTGCGTTGATCCAGTCCGCGTTCGCGCTTCCCGTGAAGCTCTCTGCCGTTCCGTCACTCGCCGTGCGGCCCAGATCGACGGCAAGCCCCGTGTGGTGCTCGCTGTACCCCGGCACCGCGACATAGCTCTCGGCATAGGCTTCTCCGTAATTTGCGACTGCCTCGTTCCAGACATTCTGCTGATAGTCCATCGAGCGGTACGCGCTTGAGATGGACGTCTCATTTGTCCCGACAGCCGCGTT
The DNA here is from genome assembly GCA_900315305.1 of uncultured Eubacteriales bacterium. GTDB lineage: Bacteria > Bacillota > Clostridia > Lachnospirales > Lachnospiraceae > Chordicoccus. The sequence continues at coordinate 59,415 of OMYS01000007.1, read as the reverse complement.
GCATGCCGCGATCATCTCGTCGAGATGAGGGAGCACGTGCTTTGCGAGCTCGAAGTCGGACTTGTCGCACGGATAGGACACGGACTGGTTGTCCTTGATATTCACGAGGTCGATGGTATCAAGATTTGCGTCAAAATCGTACGCGTTCCACGGATTGACCAGAATGAGGTCACCCTTGTGGATATCCTCGTCTGTGAGGCTGAGCGCTGTGCTGCCCGTAGATGCCGTAGCTTCCTCTTCCGCCCTACCGCTCTCCGGATTCTCAGAGTCAGCTGCCTCACTTGCCTCAGCCGGGGCGGCCGCTTCAGATGAAAGATCTGCTCCGGATGAGGAGGCTGTCTGTCCGCCCGCGCGGCCGGACCGCCCGACAAGCAGCAGCGCCGCAAGTATCAGGGCGAGGACCACGCAGATGATCACCATGCCCTTCAGGAGGCCATTCCCTTTTCTTCTTTTCTTCTTCATGTCCATACATACAAGAGGACTGCCCCGGAAGGCAGCCATACCGGCCCGTGCCGCCGGAAATACCGGAGGCATGGGCCGGATACGCGTCCTCTCGTGCAGTCCCTGTCAGTTTCAGTTTTCAGTTGAGTAGTTCGGAGCTTCCTTCGTGATGTGGATATCATGCGGATGAGACTCCTTGAGGCCGGCCGAAGAAATCTTGATGAACTGTGCCGTCTCATGCAGCGTCGGAATGTCCTTTGCGCCGCAGTAGCCCATGCCGGAGCGGATGCCGCCGATCATCTGGAAGACTGTGTCCTCGACGCGGCCCTTGTAAGCGACGCGTCCCTCGACGCCCTCCGGAACAAGCTTGCGCGCGCCTGCCTGGAAATAGCGGTCCGCGGAGCCTGCCTCCATCGCCGCGATGGAACCCATGCCTCTGTAGACCTTGTATTTTCTGCCCTGATAGAGCTCGAATTCGCCCGGCGCCTCGTCGCAGCCAGCAAACAGAGAGCCCATCATGCAGACGTTTGCGCCTGCCGCAAGAGCCTTCGTCATATCGCCGGAGTACTGAATACCGCCGTCGGCAATGATCGGGATATTGTACTTCTTCGCGACGGAATATGCCTCCATGACAGCCGTGATCTGCGGAACACCGATGCCGGCGACAATACGCGTCGTGCAGATGGAGCCCGGTCCGATACCGACCTTGACGCAGTCAGCGCCGGCCTTGATGAGGTCCTCAGTGCCCTTTGCCGTCGCCACATTGCCGACAATGACCTGCAGGTCCGGATATGCGGCCTTGATCTCCTTCGTTGCGCGGAGGACATTTGCGGACTGGCCGTGTGCGCTGTCGACGACGACGCAGTCGACATGCGCATTGACAAGCGCCTCGACACGGTCGAGCAGGTTCGTCGTGATGCCGACGCCCGCGCCGCACAGAAGACGGCCCTGCTCATCCTTTGCGGAATTCGGGTATTTGATCTGCTTCTCGATATCCTTGATTGTGATGAGGCCCTTCAGGTTGCCGTCCTTATCGACGATCGGGAGCTTTTCCTTTCTCGCCTTTGCGAGAATCTTCTTCGCCTCCTCGAGCGTGACGCCCTCCTGAGCCGTGATCAGACCGTCCGAGGTCATGCTCTCGCGGATCGGCTTGGTCATATCTGTCTCAAACTTGAGGTCACGGTTCGTGATGATGCCGACAAGCCGCTTGCCCTCGGTAATCGGAACACCGGAAATGCGGTACTTGGCCATGAGGGCTTCCGCATCGCCGAGCGTATGGTCAGGAGACAGATAGAACGGGTCCGTGATGACGCCGTTCTCGGAGCGCTTCACCATGTCCACCTCTTCCGCCTGCTGCTCGATGCTCATGTTCTTGTGAATAATGCCGATGCCGCCCTGTCTGGCCATAGCGATTGCCATCTGATGCTCTGTAACCGTATCCATGCCTGCGCTCATCATCGGGATATTGAGCTTGATTTTATTTGTCAGCTGTGTCTCGACATTGATCATGTTCGGAGTCACTTCTGAATACTGCGGAACGAGTAATACATCATCAAATGTAATGCCGTCGCCAACGATTACTGCCATGCTAACCTCCTGTTTTCTAGATGCATTTGTCTGAAAAATGAACTGTACCTTTATGCAGAAACCCGGGACCCGTCTCTGAAAAATGAATAACTCTCATATTCAGCGGATCCGGAATCCCCGGTTGCCTGTCCCTTAATGAATTGATAAACCAGCATCCCCTGACCGGAACTGCATAAGTCCCGACGGATTGCGGCCGGAACTGCCTAAGTCCCGCCGGATTGCTCCGCTGCTTCGCAGCTCCCGCAATCCTTATTCCGTAAAGACTTTTCTCGGAAGACGCCACTTAAGGTCCTCGAGCATCTTGTCGTCGAGATGCACAAGAATCTTCTCTCTCGTATCGCCCTTGACGATGACGTACGGCTTGACCTCCGGGTCTCTGGCCGAGTAATCGACAATCTTATAGGTGTCGCCGTAGCTGTCGAGCTCATGGGAGCCGAGCGGCGCGATGCACTCTGTCCCGCTCGTCTGAATCGTCGTCAGATGCTTTCTGCTCTGCTTGGAATAGACCGCGGCGATATCCAGATCTCCATTCACATATGAATATTCATACTCGACGCTCATCCGCGGCACGAGCACGTACCACAGAATGATGAAAACAATAAATGCGATCATAAAGACCGGACTAAATGTGACCAGCATGAAGATGCCGGAAATGATAATGAGGGCCAGAACCAGCGGTTTGACCATCTTAGCAAGAGCTCCTGCCTTCTTCGGAACAATCAGCTCGGAAAATGAATCCTCCATTCTATTACTCCTTAGTGTATATTGACAGAATGATAGCACAAAAAAAAGTTCAAAACAACCTCACGGAGGCATAAAAAAAGCCGCCCCGCTTTCGCGGGACGGTTTAAGAGGCCGCCGCACTCTTTCGTGCAGCAGCCTCTTGCATTGTTTACATCATGCCGCCCATGCCTGCGCCAGCGCCTGCAGCCGGTGCAGCCGGCTCCTTCTCCTTGATGATGGAGACAGCAGACTCTGTTGTCAGCAGTGTTGCGACGATGGAGTTCGCGTTCTGCAGAGCGGATCTCGAAACCTTCACCGGGTCGAGGATACCAGCCTCAACCATGTCGACGTACTCATCTGTCAGTGCGTTGTAGCCCATGCCGTCAGCGGTCTCAGCGACCTTGTTGACAATAACCGGGCCTTCCTTGCCTGCGTTGACAGCGATTCTGTACAGCGGAGCCTCGAGAGCCTTCTGGACAATCTTGGCACCTGTCTTCTCATCGCCTGTGAGGCCGGCAACAACGCTGTCGAGCTTCTTTGCGACATGTACGTAGGAGGAGCCGCCGCCTGCGACAATACCCTCTTCTACAGCGGCACGTGTCGCGTTCAGAGCATCTTCCATTCTGTACTTCTTGTCCTTCATTTCCGTCTCTGTCGGTGCGCCGACGCGGATAACCGCTACGCCGCCAGCCATCTTTGCGAGACGCTCCTGAAGCTTCTCCTTATCGAAATCGGACTTTGTCTCAGCGATCTGATTGCGGATCTGTGTGATTCTGTCCTCGATCTTGGACTTGTCGCCCTCGCCGTCAACAATCGTTGTCTTGTCCTTTGTGACCGTTACGGACTTAGCGCGGCCGAGCTGATCGATCGTGACGTCCTTCAGCTCAAGGCCGATCTCATCGGAGACAACCTCGCCGCCTGTAAGGATTGCGATATCCTTCAGCATATCCTTTCTTCTGTCGCCATAGCCCGGGCTCTTGACAGCGACAACGTTGAATGTGCCGCGGAGCTTGTTGACAATCAGAGTTGTCAGAGCCTCGCCCTCGACATCCTCAGCGATGATAAGGAGCTGAGCGCCCATCTTGACGATCTGCTCAAGAAGCGGAAGGAGATCCTGGATGTTGCTGATCTTCTTGTCGACGATCAGGATGTACGGATCCTCAAGTCTTGCTTCCATCTTCTCCATATCGGAGCACATGTAAGCGGACAGATAGCCGCGGTCAAACTGCATGCCCTTGACGAGGTCGAGCTCTGTCTGCATCGTCTTGGACTCCTCGATTGTGATGACGCCGTCCTTGGAGACCTCCTCCATTGCGTTGGAGACCATCTCGCCGACTTCATCGCTGCCGGAAGAAACAGCTGCAACTCTTGCGATCTGCTTCTTGTTCTTGACCGGGCTGGACATCTTCTTCAGCTCATCGACAGCTGCGTCCGTTGCCTTCTGCATGCCCTTTGCCATGATGATCGGGTTAGCACCTGCTGCGAGGTTCTTCATGCCCTCATGGACCATAGCCTGTGCGAGAACTGTCGCTGTCGTCGTGCCATCGCCTGCGACATCGTTCGTCTTGGAAGCGACTTCCTTGATGAGCTGAGCGCCCATGTTTTCAAAGCCATCCTCAAGCTCGATCTCCTTGGCGATTGTGACACCATCGTTTGTGATGGTCGGAGCGCCATAGGACTTCTCGAGAACGACGTTTCTGCCCTTCGGGCCAAGCGTTACACGAACAACATCTGCGAGCTTATCGACGCCCTTTGCAAGAGCCTCTCTTGCCTCAACGCCGTATTTAATTTCCTTTGCCATAATGAATTATCCTCCAGAATAAAAGAATTAAAGATAAGGGACGGATCAGTCCTCAACGACAGCGAGAATATCGCTCTGCTTTACGATGATGTATTTCTCATCGCCGAACTTGACTTCTGTTCCCGCGTACTTTGAATAAATGACCTTCTGGCCTTCCTTGACGTTCATGACAACTTCCTTGCCGTCAACAACTCCGCCCGGGCCTACCGCAACGACTTCTGCCTGCTGCGGCTTCTCCTGTGCACTCTCCGTCAGGATAATGCCTGATGCTGTCTTGGTCTCTGCCTTCATTTCCTTGAGAACGACTCTGTCGCTCAGCGGTACTAACTTCATATAAATGCCTCCTTCAAAATTACTTTTTAAAGAATTCACTTGCTTTCAGATTTGGCTTGTTAGCACTCGATTCATTCTAGTGCTAACATCTGTATAGTAATATAGCGCACCGCCGGTTTAATGTCAACAAGTTTATCATTTTTTTACAAAAGCATAAAATGCAGAAAATGAAGGCACAACAAAAGCGGCAGGTCCTGTCCTGCCGCTTCTGTTCTATCCCGATCAGGGATTATTCCTCTTCACTATTATTGCTGCTGTGCTTCTTCCGGTGCTGCTTGATCTCGTCGAGCTCCTCGAAAATGTAATCATTCAGGACCTTGATGTAGGTTCCCTTCATGCCCGAGGACCGGGACTCGATGACACCCGCACTCTCGAACTTGCGGAGCGCGTTGACAATGACCGAGCGTGTGATGCCGACGCGGTCTGCGATCTTGCTCGCGACCAGAATGCCTTCATTTCCATCGAGCTCATCGAAGATGTGGATGATCGCCTCAAGCTCCGAGAAGGACAGTGTCGAAAATGCCGACCGGACGACCTGTCTCTTCCGTGTCTCCTCCGCGTTCTCCTCATCGACGGAGCGCATCATCTCCAGGCCGACGACCGTCGTGCCGTACTCACTGACGATGATATCGTCGATGTCATACAGCTGGCTCCGTCCGCGGTAGGAAAAAACCGTTCCGAGTCTCTCGCCTGCAATCTCGATCGGATTAATGACAGCTGTGTACTTCGCCGCCTCAGCGCTCGTGAAGCCGAGCGTCTCGAGGTTGACATTCTCCTTCGTCGAGAGGACTCCGAGGAAGCGCTCGTTCAGCATAGGATCCACGAACTTGCCGAGCTCGCTCGGGATCATCTCCTGCAGCTCCTCGACGTCATCGCATTTGCCGACGCCGAGAATCTTGCCCTTCCGGCTGATGACCAGGACGTTGGAATCCAGAGTCTCAACAAGTACACCGCAGATATCGTTGAATACGACCTTGGATGTGCTTGTGTTGTGAAGAAGTTTGTTGATTTTACGCGTTTTGTCTAGTAATTGAACACTCATGCCTGCTCCTTTCATGTTTCAGCCCTGACCTGATGACCGGCCAGACGTTACTGCCCGTTTATATGTATTCAGACATCATGTTCCAGCACAAATACATACACCACTGCTATCAGTATAGCATCGGAGTTTCCGACTTTCAATAAAAGGAGTTTGATATTTCGGAATTTTTCTTTATTTTCTGACTACCCCGTCTGTCGCTCCAGGGGGATATGGCCCTTCAATTCAGATTACTTCGACTGCTTCTCCGCTGCCTCAGAATATCCGCACTGTTCGTTTGAACAGACGATTCTGCTTCCTTTTTTCACCATATAGCTGCCGCACCTCGGACATTTTCTGTCAACCGGTACCGACCAGGACATAAATGAGCACTCCGGATTGTTCTCGCAGCCGTAATAGCGCCTGCCCTTTCTCGTTCTCTTCAGCACGACCTCACCGCCGCAGAGCGGGCACTTGACGCCGATCTTCTCGTAGTACGGCTTCGTGTTGCGGCACTCCGGGAAGCCCGGGCACGCGAGGAACTTTCCGTGCGGACCGTATTTGATCACCATGTGCCGGCCGCAGTTCTCGCAGATCACATCCGTGACCTCGTCCTCAATCTTTACCTGCGCGAGCTCTTCATTTGCCTTTTCGACCTCGGCGTGGAAGTCCGGATAGAAGTTGCGGACGACTGTCTTCCACTCGACCTTGCCCTCGGCGACGCCGTCGAGCAGGGTCTCGAGGTTCGCCGTGAAGTTCTCATCGACGATCTGCGGAAATGCCTTGACCATGATCCCGTCAACGACCTCTCCGAGCTCTGTAATATAGAGGTTTTTCTGCTCCTTCGTGATGTAATTCCGCGCAAGGATCGTCGTGATCGTCGGCGCGTAGGTACTCGGACGGCCGATGCCCCGCTCCTCGAGAGTCCGGACGAGCGACGCCTCCGTGTAATGCGCCGGCGGCTGTGTAAAATGCTGCTCAGGCCTCGTCTCTCCGCGGGCGAGCTCCATGCCCGTCTCGACCTTCGCCGTGATCGCCCGCCCGTTGGTCTTCTCGTCCTCATCGGACGTATAGACGTCCATGAAGCCGGCGAATCTGACCTTCGACGCAGCTGCCGTGAAGGTCACGCCGCCGCCCTCGATCCGGACGGACACCGTGTCATAGACGGCCGCGGTCATGCGGCTCGCCGTAAAGCGTCTCCAGATCAGCTGATACAATCTGAACTGATCCCTGGAGAGATGCTCCTTGATGCCAGCCGGCGTCCTCGTGATATCAGTCGGACGGATCGCCTCGTGCGCGTCCTGCGCATTTTTGTTTGTATTTTCAGACTGCGGATGACCGGCAAATTCCGGACCGTAATTCTTTCCGATGTAGTCAACTGCGGCCGCGTCCGCCTCGGCAGCGATACGCGTCGAATCTGTTCTGAGGTAGGTGATGATACCGACGGTTCCTTCCTTGCCCACATCGACGCCCTCGTACAGCTGCTGCGCGATCCGCATCGTCTTCGATGTCGAGAAGCCGAGCGTCTTTGATGCCTCCTGCTGCAGGGTACTCGTCGTAAACGGAAGCGGCGGCTTTCTGCGTCTCTCGCCTCTCTTCACATCGGTCACGGAAAATGAAGCCCCGTCCATCCGCTTAAGGATTTCGTCAAGCTCCTCCTTCGAACTAATCGGTGTCTTCTTTCCGTCAAGCCCGTAGAATTTTGCCGTCAGCGGCTTCTTCTGGCCCGGGACCTCGAAGTCCGCCTCAATCGTCCAGTACTCAGCCGGCACGAAGTCAGCGATCTCCTTCTCGCGCTTCGCGATGATGTGAAGCGCGACCGACTGCACACGGCCTGCTGAGAGACCCCTCTTGACCTTCTTCCAGAGGACAGGGCTGATCTCATAGCCGACCATCCGGTCCAGCACGCGGCGCGCCTGCTGTGCGTCGACGAGGTTCATGTCAATATCGCGCGGATGCTTCAGAGACTCCTTGACCGCGTGCTTCGTGATCTCATTGAACGTGATCCGGCGCATCTTCTTCTCATCGAGTCTGAGCGCCGCGACGAGATGCCACGAGATCGCCTCTCCCTCGCGGTCGGGGTCGGTCGCGAGATAGACATGGGTCGCGTTCTTCGCCTCTTTTCTCAGCTTTGCGAGAAGATCGCCCTTTCCTCTGATTGTTATATACTTCGGTTCGAAGTCATGCTCGATATCAATGCCCATCTGGGATTTCGGGAGGTCCCGCACATGTCCCATGGATGCTTCAACGTCATAATTTGCCCCGAGAAATTTCTTGATTGTCTTTACTTTCGCCGGTGACTCGACGATAACCAGGTTCTTTGCCATCCAGTCCTCCATGACTGCCGGTCCGTTTTTCCGCTGTGGAAGCGGGCCTGTTTTCAGTAATTACAAACTATACAGCAAACATTTTTTTCTTTCAAGCCTGATATCGGCTGAACGGGCGCGAAAAGGTCATGAACGTTGTGGTAAAATTCCGTGGCCGACAGGTCTCAAAAGCTCTTTCAAATCCACAGCGGTCTGTCGTATAATACACGCATAGAAACAATTCTGTCAGTTCTGTACCCGTTGTCCGCAGTGGTCCTTTCCGAAAAGAGAAGGAGCACTCTATGTACAACCGGATTTTATCTGCCGCGCTCATCGGCATGGACGTCGTGCCTGTCCGGGTCGAGGCCGATGTCAGTGACGGTCTCCCTCAGTTCACCATGGTCGGTTATCTGACCTCGCAGGTCCGCGAGGCTGAGGACAGAGTCCGCACATCATTTCGCAACGCAGGCTTCGCACTTCCGCCGAAGCACATCACCGTCAATATGTCCCCCGCTGATATTTTAAAGAGCGGCTCGCGCTTTGATCTTCCGATCGCTCTCACGATTCTCGCCGCCGACGGGATTCTTCCGCCTGATTCACTAGGGGGCATCATGGCTGTCGGCGAGCTCTCCCTGAACGGCGACATCAACGCCGTCACCGGCGTGCTGCCGATCGCCGCGAAGGCGCTGGAGAGCGGCACCCGCCTCCTCATGGTCCCGGCCGGCAACGCCCGCGAGGCCGCTGCCGCCGGCGGTCTCCGCGTCGTCGGCGTCCGCACCCTTCACGAGGCCGTTCATTTTCTGAAGACGGGTGAGACTCCTGTCTCTCTCACCGAGGAGCCGGAAGCTCCCGTGCTCAACCACTACGGCTGCGACTTCGCGGACATCCGCGGACAGGAGGCCGTCAAGCGGGCCGCCGTCATCGCGGTCTCCGGCTTCCACAATCTGCTTCTGATCGGGCCTCCCGGATCCGGAAAGACGATGCTCGCGGAGAGAATTCCGACAATTCTTCCCTCCCTCACGCCGGAGGAGAGCTTTGAGATCACGAAAATTTACAGTATCGCCGGCCTTCTCCCCAAGGATTCTCCCGTCATCGGCACGCGTCCGTTCCGGCACCCCCACCACACGGTCTCCGCCTCCGCGCTCGCGGGCGGCGGACGGATTCCCTCTCCGGGTGAAATCACGCTTGCCCACCGCGGCGTCCTCTTTCTCGATGAGATGCCTGAATTTTCCCGGCAGTCCCTGGAGATCCTGCGCCAGCCGCTCGAGGACAGGGAGATCGTCATTTCACGGACGAGCGGAAGCTACCGCTTCCCGGCCAATTTTCTGCTTCTCGCTGCGATGAATCCCTGCCCGTGCGGCTACTATCCGGACATGAACCGCTGCTCCTGCCAGGCGAGGGACATCGAGCGGTACAAGAACAGGATCTCCCGGCCTCTGCTCGACCGGATCGACATCTGCGCCGAGTGCCCGCCCGTCGCCTACGCGGACCTGACGGAGAATGGCGAGAAGAGGCAGACGTCCGCGTCGATCCGCGAGCAGGTCGAGGAGGTCAGGCGCCTCCAGGAGAAACGCTTTCATGGAAGCGAAATTCATTTTAATTCGGAAATTCCCGCCTCAAAGATCTCTTTGTTCTGCCAAACGGATGCAGAGGCCGATGAGACGCTCCGGCGCGCCTTCGAGCGACTGCATCTCTCAGCGCGCGCCTATCACCGCATCATCCGCGTCGCGAGGACCATCGCTGATCTCGACGGGGCGGAGCTTATCGGGAAGACTCATGTCATGGAGGCCGTCCACTATCGCACGATCGACGGCAAGTACTGGAGGCTCTGACGCCAGACAAAAAAATCATGGGGACACTAAGCCGTCTCACCTTAAGAGCAGGGCCCGGAACGCACCGGGATCCTGCCGGAGGAGCTTATGGAACAGAAAATTCTTGATATCGGGGAGCATGAAATCCGGACCATCCGCCGCGGCTCCCCGGAATACCCGGCGCGCCTAAGTGAGCTTCGCAGCATGCCGGAGACACTCTATGTACTCGGCCTGCTTCCGTCCGATTCCATACCGACGGTTGCCATTGTCGGCGCGAGGATGTGCTCCCCGTATGGGCACCGGGTGGCCGCGGAATTTGCGGCGGCTCTTGCGCTCCGCGGGGTCCAGATCATCAGCGGGATGGCGCTCGGCATCGACGGCTACGCGCAGCAGAGCGCGGTCGACGCAGGGGGCACTTCATTTGCTGTGCTCGGAGGAGGCGTCGACATCTGCTACCCGGCGACCAATCTCGGTCTCTACCGGGAGCTTCGGAGGACGGGCGGGATTCTGTCCGAGCAGCCGCCGGGCACGCCCTCCCGGTCGTACCATTTTCCGGCGAGAAACCGCATCATCAGCGGGCTCGCCGACATCGTCCTCGTCGTCGAGGCGCGGCAGCGCTCGGGATCTCTCATCACGGCCGATTTCGCGCTCGAGCAGGGGCGGGACGTATTTGCAGTCCCGGGGCGAGTCGGCGACGCGCTGTCGGACGGCTGCAACCAGCTGATCGCGCAGGGCGCCTCGATCGCCTGCGACCCGCAGGCAATTCTCGACCGGCTGGACACGCTCCGCTGCTCGGTGCCTCTCGCGGAATCAGGCAGCTGGACCGAGGCGGTCCGCCGGAAGAGCATAAAAAAAGTGACGGATGATCCGTCACTGAGTGCCGCCGCGAAGCGCGTCTTTCGGCTGATTCCTGCCGGAGGGTCCGCGGACACGGAGAGCCTCGGCCGCGAGGCAGGTCTTCCGGCGGAGGCTCTGTCCGCGGCTGTCATGGAGCTTGTGCTCTGCGGATATGTCGACGAGGTCGGCAAGGACCGCTTCACGCGGTCGTGCTGAGGGGGAGATCGACGTGAGTGAGAAGAAACACGCCTCCTCACAGCGGGCATCAGCCGGCTGGCACCAGATGTGGGAGACGTGGCGTGTTTCCTCTTACGCCTCCTCGTGCCGCTTCCAGTCTACGGCAAATTGTCGGACGCGACAGAGGTATATCCCTCACGCCTCCTCGCGTCTCTTCAGAATGTCATAGGCCTGCACCGGCTGATCGAGCGTCACGTGGAGCTCCTGCAGCGGGTGCGGGGCCGACTCCATCGGATTTCCGTCCGCGTCGCTGATTCCGAGAACCGTTGCCGGCACGTCTCTCTCCGGTGTCATAACCGTGATATGCTCGCCGACCGAGAACTTGTTCTTCTGGTGGAGCAACACGCGGCCATCCGCGTCTGTCCCCTCCGCGATCCCGAGGAAGGTCTCATTTTTCACATAGGTGTTGCTGCCATAGATCTGGTCATCCGCTGTCGGCCGCCCGTAGAAGAATCCCGTCGTGAAGCGGCGGTATGTGCAGTCGGAGATCGCCTCGCGGTAGTGATCGAGCTTCGATGCATAGAGCGCCGGGTCCTTCTCGTAGTCGTTCATCGCCTCGCGGTAGGTGCGCGCACAGGTCGCGACGTAGAGAGCGGTCTTCATGCGCCCCTCGATCTTGAAGCTGTCGATGCCCGCATCGTAGAGATCAGGAAGATGATCGATGAGGCAGAGGTCCCTCGAATTGAAAATGTACGTGCCGCGCTCATTTTCCTCGATCGGCATATACTCACCCGGCCTCGTCTCCTCAACGACCGCGTATTTCCAGCGGCACGGATGCGTGCACGCCCCGCGGTTTGCGTCCCGCCCTGTCATGTAGTTGCTGAGGAGGCACCTCCCCGAGTAGGAAATGCACATCGCTCCGTGCACGAAGCTCTCGATCTCGAGATCGTCCGGGATGTGCTCCCTGAGCCCGCGGATCTCCGCGAATGACAGCTCGCGCGCCGTCACGATCCGCTTTGCGCCGAGAGAATGCCAGAACAGACAGCTCTCATAATTCGTCGTGTTGGCCTGCGTGCTGATGTGCAGGTCAATCTCCGGGCAGATGCGCCGCGCAATGGCGAACATGCCAGGATCCGCGACGAGAAGCGCGTCGGGCCGCATGTCCTTCATTTCCCGGAAATATTCCTCCGCCTCGCCGAGATCAGCGTTGTGAGCGAAGATATTCGCCGTGACGTAGACCTTGACGCCATGCGCATGGGCAAATGCAATGCCCTCCCGCATTTCCTCCGGCGTGAAGTTCTTCGCCTTCGCGCGAAGCGACATGACCTCACCGCCAATATATACCGCATCGGCGCCATACAGCACCGCAATTTTCAGTACCGGCAGACTGCCCGCCGGCAGCAGAAGCTCCGGATGTCTCATATACTCTCCTTCTTGATAACACTGTCAGCCGTGTCAGACCCTGCGCCATGGTCCTTTCCGACCTTCACGCTGATTGCCATGCCGTCGGTCACGGCCGCTTCCGTCGATGTCGTTCCCCCACCGTCTTTCCCGACCTTCACGCTGATTGCCATGCCGTCCCCTGTCTCGATGACGGCCGTCACAAGGCGCGGGTCCTCCGTGATCTCGCGGAGATACTCCCGCATCCGCTTGTAAATCGTTCTGTTTCTCCGCTCGACCGCGTAGTGCGACTCCAGGATTTCGCCCTCCTGCAGGACATTGTCCGTCACAAGAACGCCCCCGGGCATAAGCAGCCGCATGACCTGCGGCAGGAACGCGCTGTACTGTCCCTTCGCCGCATCCATGAAAATGAAGTCATAGCTGCCCGCAAGGTACGGCAGGATGTCCTGCGCGTCTCCCGTTAAAAACGTAACGCGTTCCTCCACTCCGGCCCGACGGAAATTTTCCCTCGCCGCCGCGATCCGCGGCGCATAATTCTCGATTGTCGTCACATGTGCATTGGAATTCTGCAAAATGAATACAGCAGAAAAGCCGACGGCGGTTCCGATTTCCAGGACCTCCACCGGCTGTTTCAAGGCAAGAAGCATACGCATCACGCTCTGTGTTCCCTTTCGGATCACGGGAACGTCCGCGCGGTGCGCCTCCTTCTCCATGTTTTCAAGCAATGCGGAATTGCCTCTGTACAGAGAGTCGAGAAATACATTCAGTCTCTGTCTGTCAGCCATCCGAATCCTCCGAATCCGAGTCCGTGTCGCCGGCCAGAATGGCCAGCATCTCATCGGCCGTCTCGGATGTGTTAAGTGTGTACGTTCCTCCCAGCAGCTTGCCGTGATACGCGGACAGGCGCTCCTGCATAACGAACACGCCGACATCCCTGATCAGTCCGTTCTTCTTCAGGATCTTTCCAACCTGTCTGGCCGATGCCCCGTCCGGAATCGTCACCTCAACATCGGTGCCAGGCGACGACTCCATCGCCTGCTCATTAAAAACGGAATATCCGTAAGTATAAGCGGTCCTCCCGAGAAAAATGAGCACCACAGCGACCAGGACATAGAAGAGAAGCCTGAGCGTCGTCCTCGCACCGAATATGGCGGCATCTTCTCTGTTTTCATTTTTCTTCAAGGCAGTCTGCCGCCTTTCCGCCTGTCATAAAGGCATTATATTTCCGGCTTCATGCAGAATGTGCTCCGCGGACCGGACATACCCGTCCGCTCACAGATTCGGCACGTGAAGCTCCATGCTGCTTGCGACATAGCGCATCAGCCGCTTCAGCTCACCGACAAGGTCTTCCTCCGCCTCGAGGAACGCGTTGACCTCCGGAAACTTCTGAAGCTCCTCGTATTTCTGGGCGAGCCGCTCCGACGCCTCGATCAGATCCTCGCCCTCCTGATCATGATACAGATGGATCGTCTCCGTCCGGAGATTCATGATCTGATTGAAGACACCCGGGTACTTGTCCAGGGCCTTGATGCTTTCGTTATATTTTGTGTAGACCGGCGCGGACTTGATCGTGTTGATCAGATTGTCACGCGCCTCGTCTATTCTGCGCAGTTCATCATCCTCCATTATACGGACGCCTCCATGATAATTGGAAGAATCATCGGTCTGCGCTGTGTTCTTCTCCAGATAAATGCACTCAGCGCATCCTTGACCTCGGACTTGATCTTCGACCAGTCCGTGATATTTCTGTCAAGGCATTTGTTCACCGCCTCCGACGCGACGCGGTTCGCCTCATCCATCAGGTCCTCCGACTCACGGACATACACGAAGCCGCGGGACACGATGTCCGGTCCTGCCAGAAGGCGGTTGCTGTGCTGCTCGAGCGTCATGACGACGATCACGATGCCGTCCTCCGCCAGATGCTGACGGTCGCGGATGACAATGTTGCCGACGTCTCCGACGCCGAGACCGTCAACCAGGATCTGTCCGGTCTGGACCTTTCCGATAATTCTGGCGCTGTCATTGCCAAGCTCCAGAACATCGCCGGAGTGAAGCAGCCAGATATTCTCCTTCGGGATACCGAGTGACTCGGCGATGTGCGCCTGCGCCTGCAGGTGACGTCTCTCGCCGTGGACCGGAATCGCATACTTCGGCTTGACAAGCGCGTAGATCAGCTTGATGTCCTCCTGGCACGCATGGCCTGACACGTGCGTATCCTCGAACACGACCTCCGCACCGATCTCCGAAAGCTCATTGATGACGTTCGATACAGCCTTCTCGTTGCCCGGAATCGGGTGTGATGAGAAGATGATGACGTCGCCCGGCATAATTTTGATCTTCTTGTGGATATTGGCAGCCATTCTCGAGAGAGCCGCCATCGACTCGCCCTGGCTTCCCGTCGTGACAAGGACTGTCTTCTCGCGCGGATAGTTCTTCAGCTCGTCGAGCTCAATCAGTGTATTGCCCGAGTCATCAATATAGCCGAGCTCCACGGCTGTCCCGATCACGTTGACCATGGAGCGGCCCTCGAGACAGACCTTCCGGCCGTATTTTCTCGCCGTATTGATAATCTGCTGGACACGGTCGACATTTGACGCAAATGTCGCGATGATCAGTCTCTGCTTCTGGTGCTCCGAGAAAATGCGGTCAAATACCCTGCCGACCGTTCTCTCGGACATTGTAAATCCGGGGCGCTCTGCATTTGTCGAATCGCACATGAGCGCGAGCACGCCCTTTTTGCCGATCTCCGCGAAGCGCTGCAGATCGATGGCATCTCCGTAGACCGGCGTGTAGTCGATCTTGAAGTCGCCCGTGTGGACCACAATGCCCGCCGGCGAATAAATCGCGAGCGCGGCGGCGTCCTGAATGCTATGGTTGGTCTTGATGAATTCGATCCGGAAATCGCCGAGATTGATCGACTGCCCGAACTTCACAACCTTGCGCTTGACCATCTGGAGCATGCCGTGCTCCTCAAGCTTCTTGTCAATCAGCGCCATCGTCAGCTTTGTGCAGTAGATCGGGACGTTGATTTTCTGGAACACATACGGAATGGCGCCGATATGGTCCTCATGACCATGCGTGATCACCATTCCCTTGACCTTGCTGTAGTTCTCCTCGAGGAACGTCACATCCGGGATGCAGAAATCGATGCCGAGCATGTCGTCTTCAGGGAACGCGAGACCACAGTCGACGACAATGATACTGTCCCCGTACTCAAACGCTGTCATATTCATTCCGATCTGCTCCAGACCTCCGAGCGGAATGATTTTCAGCTTCTCATTATTCTTCTGTGCTTTCAAAAACTGTCTCCTTTCCTCAAAATAAATCTATTCGTAATTCCTTCCGATTCCGTTACAGAAGGATATCCGTATCATCCATCATTTCTTCAAACACGCGAAGAAGGGCGTCAAGCTCATTTTCGTCTTCCACGAAGACATACTCCGCCTCTTCATCCGTATCCTTTGAAATATCTTTTAAAATGAAGGCATTCGCCTCTTCTTCCTCTGAGTCCGCAACGAGTAGATAGTTCGTTCCGTTCAGACGCGTCTGCTCTTCAATATAAAATTCCAGCTCCTGACCGTCGTCAGTCTTGAATTTCACTGTCTCCATGATTATCCATCCAGTCCTGCAAGATCAGCATGGCGGCGATCTTGTCCACATACTTCCAGTGATCCTCGCGCTTCACGCCGGCCTTCCGCATAATCTCATCGGCCTCGACCGTCGTCAGACGCTCATCAGAAAGAAAAACGGGGACGTCAAGCCGCGCTTCGAGCATTTTCTTGAACTCAAGCGTCTTCTGTGCCCTGTCCCCGATCGAATCGTCCATATTCAGCGGATAACCGAGCACAATGGCCGACACATCATAAGCCGCCGCGAGCTCCTCAATTCTGCGGAGTGTCTTCCTCAGATGATTTTCCTTCTCGCGCCGGATGATCTCGACTCCCTGTGCAGTCAGCCCAAGCAGGTCGCTGACCGCCACACCGACAGTCTTCGACCCGTAATCCAGTCCTAATACGCGCTTTTTCATTCCCTGTCTTCCCAGGATTTATTCTTGATGTATTCCTTGAGAAGCTCCTCGACCAGCTCATCGCGCTCAGCCTTCATGATCATGCTGCGTGCGCCCTTGTAATTCGTAATATAAGTCGGATCTCCGGACATGATATAACCGACAATCTGGTTGACGGGATTGTAGCCCTTCTCCGCCATTGCCGTATATACAACCTTCAGAATATCCTTTACGCTGATCTCAGGTTCTTTTTTGACACTGAAATATTGTGTGTTACCTAAATTATTTGCCATATTCTCACGACCTTATAGAAATTCCAACAGCTAAGAGTATTTTACACTCTGCGCTCATGATATTCAACCCCGGACTCGAGGCGTGTGAACGGTTACTGTTCACACCGAATATACAGTTGGATGCCACCGCGGATATCAGTACGTTATCGGGCACGTTCCGTCCCCCTCAACTTCCCTTCGCTGCGTACCGCAGCTCAGGGTGATTTTCGGGCTCCTCCACTTAACGCCCTCTAACGTATCTGATATCGCTTATGGCCTCCAAAGTTCCGATTCGGTGTGAATAGTAACCGTGAACCGCAGCTCGCGCTTAAACCAGCAGGGTCCCGTCCGGCAGGACGTCCCTCACGGTCATCCCGCGGATGTCTCCCCCGACATCCTCTTCTGTCCGAAAATGCACTTCGAGCGACTCCCGCGTGTGACCTGTCATATAGAAGCCATCCGCATCTTCCTTTCTCTCCTCAAACAGTACCTCCACGATCCTGCCGCGGAACTGCTCCGCGTACGCGCGGCGGTTCTTCCTGTCGAGATCGATGAGGACAAGGCTTCTCCTGTGCTTCACGGCGTCTGTGAGCTGCTCCGGCATTGCCGCAGCCTTTGTCCCGTCGCGGCGCGAATATTTGAAGACATGCGTCTTCGCAAAATGAAGCTCCTTCACAAACTCCACGGTTTCCGCGAATTCTTCATCCGTCTCACCCGGAAATCCCGTGATGATATCCGTCGTGATCGCGGGCTCATGGAACCAGCGGCGGAGCAGGCCAACGCGGTCTCTGAACTCCGCCGTATTGTATTTCCGCTTCATGCGCGCAAGCGTCGCGTCGCAGCCACTCTGCAGTGACAAATGGAACTGCGGGCAGATCTCCGGAAGAGCTGCGATCCCCTGCACGAATTCCTCTGTCATGACGCCGGGCTCAAGCGAGCCGAGCCGCACGCGCCGCACGCCGTCAAGCGCGCAGATTCTGCGGATCAGATCGAGAAGCCGCTCATTTGTCTGGGCCTCGGAGGCATCCGGCGTCTGCCGGTTTTCGTCCGGCGCGTCGAAATCAAGTCCGTAGGAGCTGATGTGGATTCCCGTGATGACGATTTCCCGATAGCCGGCGCGGCTCAGCCGCTCCGCCTCAGCCAGGACATCCTCCGCCTTCCGGCTTCGGACGCGGCCGCGCACATACGGGATCATGCAGTAGGAGCAGAACTGATTGCAGCCGTCCTGAATCTTGATATACGCGCGGGTTCTTCCCACGGTGCGGTCGATCTCAAGCTCCTCGTAGCTCCGGACATTGTTGATGTTGTCCGTGTACGGAACCGTCTCCTCTTCAGAGGAGTCCCCGGAGCGCTCCGCGTACCAGGCATCGAGAATCGCCGCCAGATTCGACTTGTCGTTATTGCCGACAATAATGTCAACGGCGGGGTCAGCCTGCAGCCTGCCGCGTGCATCCTCCACATAGCATCCGACGGCGACGACGGCCGCGGAGGGGTTCATTTCCTTCGCGCGGTGAAGCATCTGTCTCGACTTGCGGTCGGCGATATTTGTCACGGTACAGGTGTTGATGACATAGACGTCCGCGCCCGGCGCAAACGGAACTGTCTCGTATCCGGCGCGCTCCAGCTCCTGGATCATCGCCTCCGTCTCATATTCATTTACCTTGCAGCCGAGGTTGTGAAAAGCTGCTTTTCGTCCCATATTGTCTCCCTGTATTGCTCTGGTTTTTTCTTGACGATGCCCATCTTTCAAGCTAAGATTACCTTATAGCAATCGAATTGCTCCGAAATTGGTAATGATTCAGCACCCCCTCAGTGTTCCGAGTCCGGGGTGCTGAATAGTTGCCTCAATTGAAAGGATCAGGAGGAAAGTATTCATGAAAACCGTAAAAGTTTCTCTGAACTCAATTGACAAAGTCAAGACTTTCGTCAACGACATTAACCGCTTTGACTTCGACTTCGATCTCGTTTCCGGCAGATACGTCATCGATGCAAAATCCATCATGGGTATCTTCAGCCTGGACCTGTCCAGACCGATCGACCTGAATATTCATGCAGACGGCGACAAGCTGGATGAGGTTCTCGCTGTTCTGAAGCCGTACATCGTCGAGTAAAACGCGCGGTTATTCAAGAGGGCTTCCGTAAACCGGAAGCCCTCTTTTTTAGTGTATAAGTCCCGGTCGCAATGGGATAAGGACGGCAAGCTCGCTTGCCGGTCCGTAATCCCATTAGCGACGACAACAGGTATGAGCAATGAATGCGAATACCTGTTGGCAGCGCGAGAACGCCGAAGGCGTGAAGCGATGCGTCGGGACTTATACACTTAACAAAATCCCTCAGGGTCTTACGACCATAGTCTCTGTCGTATCGATCGCCGTCTTCATCAGCTCGTCGATCTTCTCCACGAGATGATGCTCCGAGCGCTCGATGAACTGCAGCTCCGGCTTCGTGACCGGATGCTTCGCGACGAAAATCGTGCAGCAATCCTCGAATGGCAGAATCGAGGTCTCATAGGCGCCGATTTTCTTGGAAATATCGACGATCTCGCTCTTATCGAAGCCGATCAGCGGTCGATAGACCGGCATCGTGCAGACCGCATTCGTGCACATGAGCGACTGCATGGTCTGGCTTGCGACCTGTCCGATGCTCTCACCCGTGATAATGCCGAGGCATTTGTCTTCCTTTGCAAAATGCTCCGCGATCCGCATCATGTAGCGGCGCATGATGATCGTCAGCTCCTCATGCGGGCACTGATCATAAATGTAGAGCTGAATATCCGTGAAATTCACGATATGAAGGCGGATCGGGCCCGAATACTTCGCGACAATCCGCGCGAGGTCGACAACCTTCTGCTTCGCCCGCTCGGAGGTATACGGCGGCGCATGAAAATAAACCGCGTCGATCGTGACTCCGCGCTTCGCGATCATCCAGCCCGCGACCGGGCTGTCGATGCCGCCGGAGAGGCAGAGCTCTGCCGAGCCGTTTGACCCGACCGGCATTCCTCCCGGTCCCGGAATGATCTTTGAGTAGATATAGGCCTTGTCCCGGATCTCTACATCGAGCAGGATGTCCGGATTATGGACATCGACCGTGAGGTTCGGAAAATTGTTCAGAATAGCCTCGCCAAGGTCCGCGTCCGTATCCATCGACGGTCTCGGGAAGTCCTTGTTGACGCGGCGGACCTTGACCTTGAACGTCGCCGTCTCATTGCCGTGCTCATTTTTCATATACTCGAGAACATTCTTCTCGAGTGTCTCGTATGTGTCACAGTCGCACTCCACAACCGGTGCAATTCCGACAATACCGAATACATGCGTAAGCGCGTTCACCGTCTCGTCGTAATTCCAGTCTCCGGAGCAGTTCACGTAGATTCTTCCCCGTTCCTTGCGCGTGAAGAATTCGCCGTCCACCGCGTCCAGCGCGATCCGGATCTGCTTTACCAGAGCGTCCTCAAACACACCCCGGTTGCGGCCCTTGATGCCGATCTCGCCGTACTTGATCAAAAACATATTTGTCATTTATTTCTCTCCCGTTTCAGTCCGTTATTTTGCTCTGTAGCGGCGCAGCATCGGTACTGTCTCTCTGAGGACCTTCAGCGCCTCATCGACCTCCTCTGCCGTGTTCTTCTCGCAGAAGCTGAAGCGGACAGATGATGAGGATTCCTCGCGCGGCGCACCGATCGCCGTCATCGTCGGACTTGCAAGTCTCTTGTGTGTGGAGCATGCGGATCCGGCCGACACATAGATCTGATGGTCCTCGAGCGTGTGAAGCAGAACCTCTGAGCTGACGCCGAGGATGGACACGTTGACGATCTGCGGAGCACCCTCCCGTCCGCGAAGCCCGTGGATCACCGTGCCCTCGATGCCGTCAAGTCCCTCCTCGAGGCGCTCCTTCAGGTCATAGAGATGATCGATCTTCGCGTCAAAATCTGTATAAGCCTCTCTGACTGCGACGCCGAGTCCCGCAATTCCCGGAACATTCTCCGTGCCGGAGCGCATGCCATTCTGCTGGCCGCCCCCGTAAATGAGGGGACTTACATGCGCGCCGTTTCTGATATAGAGAAATCCTGTTCCCTTCGGTCCGTGCAGCTTGTGACCGCTGACCGAGAGCATGTCCACACCAAGCTGGCGCGGATAGATTCTGTATTTGCCGAAGGCCTGAATCGCGTCGACATGATAGAGCGCGTTCTTTGCCTTCTCCCGGATCAGCTTTGCGGCCTCGGCGACCGGCACAACTGCGCCGATCTCGTTGTTCACATACATCGTGGAGACGAGGATCACGTCGTCGTCCAGCATAGACGAGAGTGCCTCGAGATCGAGCACGCCGTTCCTGTCGACCGGAATCTTCTTGATCACAAAGCCCTGGCTCTCAAGAAATCTGAGAGGCTCCGCCACGGCCGGATGCTCCATAGCCGTCGTGAGGATCGTGTGTCCCTTTCTGCGGTTTGCGAGAGCCGTGCCGATCAGTGCCCAGTTATTAGATTCCGTTCCGCCCGATGTGAAGTAAATTTCATTTGCGGATACCTTCATGACACCGGCAATCGTCTCGCGGGACTCACGGAGATACTTCTCCGCATCGACGCCCTTCTTGTGCAGGGAGGACGGATTGCCATAGTCGTCCGTCATCGTCTTTACGACGATATCGACCACCGCCTGCGATGGTCTGGTTGTAGATGAATTATCAAAATAAATTTCGCCCATAGTACTCGTGATTATAACACATTTTTATGTTATGATACAAGATATATCCATGGCATACAAGCCATCTCAAAGGGGAGTTTTTACAAATGAAGAATTACAGAATGATCGTCCAGTATGACGGCACGCGCTACAACGGCTGGCAGAAGCAGGGCGACACCAACAATACAATTCAGTACAAGCTGGAGACAATTCTCAGCCGCATGACAGGCGAGACGGTCGACGTGCACGGCGCAGGCCGCACAGACGCGGGCGTCCACGCGAAGGGACAGGTCGCGCAGTTCCGCTGCACGACGGATATGAGCACGGATGAGATCCGGCACTATATCAACAGCTATCTTCCGGAGGACATCGGCGTCCTCTCCGTCGCCGAGGCGGCGCCGAGATTTCACAGCCGCTACAACGCATCAGAAAAATATTATTTATATCGCATCAGCACGGACAAGGCAGCGCATGTCTTTGACCGGAAGTACGTCTATGAATATAAGGGAACGCTCGATGTCAGCGCGATGAAGGTCGCGACGATCCAGCTGATCGGAACGCACAACTTCCGCTCGTTCTGCGGAAATCCGCACATGAACAAGTCGACGGTCCGGACGCTCAGGACCATCCGCATCACAGAGACAAAGGACGAGATTGACATCGGGTTTGTCGGCGACGGCTTCCTCCAGTACATGGTCCGGATTCTCGTCGGCACTCTGATCGAGGTCGGCGAGGGGAAGCGCGATCCCGAATCGATGAACGCGCTTCTCGAATCGCACAGCCGCAAGCTCGCCGGTCCGACGGCCCCCGCGTGCGGACTGACCCTCATGGAGGTCAGGTACAACTAAGTTCGCACGATTTATCATCCCAGGATTTCATCATTCTTTGCAGGGCGCTGAATCATTACATTTATCTTCTGAAAATGACACTCGACCAGTCGCCCATCCGGTTAATCTCAAGCACATGAAGTCCCGCCCTCTCACCGGCATCTGTGACCATCTGCTCCCGCTCCGTGAGGATTCCCGACGTGATATAGACGCCGCCCTTCTTCAGGAAGCGGGGAATAACCGGTGTGATTCCCTCGAGGATCTCCGCGATGATGTTCGCGGTGATCAGATCATAGGTCTCATCTCCGGCCAGCTCCTGCACATGGCTGTCAGCTGCGATATCGCCGAGCACTCTCTGAAAGCGCGTCCCGTCAATTCCGTTCTGCTTCAGATTTTCCGTGATGGCAGGGAGCGTATTGTCGTCGATATCTGTCCCGAATACGCGCGCCGCGCCGCTCTTCAGCGCGAGAATGCCGAGGATGCCGCTGCCCGTTCCGATATCCATCACCGTGTCTCCCGCATGAATGTATTTGCGGATTCCCTGAATGGCAAGCTTCGTTGTCTCATGCGCGCCCGTTCCAAATGCCTCGCCCGGATCAATGCGCAGCGTGACCGCCGCCTTTTCTTCCTTCTCCGGGTCAGACTCCCATGTCGGCTCGATCAGCACATCTCCGACCTCAAAGCTGTGAAAATGCTTCTTCCAGTTATTGGCCCAGTCTTCGTCCGCCGTATCACGTTCCGTGACCGTTCCTGCTCCAATGTCCATATAGCTGCGCATCTCCTCGAGCCCGTTTTTCACGGCAGCGATCAGCTCCGGGCTGTCCTCTCTGTCGTCCGGCGCAGCCATGCCGACGCCGTTCTGAACGAGAATATCCTCTCCGTCCTCCCTGTCATATGTATAAAATGAAATTTCCGCCAGATGATCGTCCTCGGGCATTTCCGGGACGACATCTCCAAAGAGACCTCCGTTTGATTCCGGATCGACCGGCTTTCTGTCATTGATCTCGATGCTTGTAATTCCGAGCTCATAGAGCATATAGCTCACGGCATCCTCTGCTTCCTCTGTCGTGTGAATCGTATATTTGTGCCAGATCATAGGTTTCGCCTTTCTTCTTTTTATCACAGCCATGCAGGCGGCTTCTCTCCACCTGCACAGAGGTTTTTCTTACATTTCATGAGTCCACCTATCTTATCCCTTCGCTTCCTCCAGCCGGAAATACACATCCGACAGGAACCGGCCCTTCTCGGCGCAGAACATGGCCCTCCCGCCGTGAAGCGATGCGATATTCGCGACGCTGCTAAGGCCAATGCCGACCTCATCGCGCTTGCTCGATATAAAGAAGCGCCCCCATTTTCTCGGGCGTCCCTCCATGCTGTTCTCCATATGGATCACAAGCTTTCCCAGATGCATGACGGCTGCGAGATGGACATAGCGTTTCGTGTCAGTCTCATCGCTCATCCTGCCGATCGCCTCCGCCGCATTTTCGAGAAGATTGCCAAACACAATGCACAGGTTCTGCTCCATGTCATGCGACAGCTTTCCCGGAAGGTCGATGTGGATCTTCAGGGCGGCGCCGGCCCGCTCCGCCTCCTGCGCGTAATAGGAGACGACCGCATTCACGGCCGAATTCTCCGTGTATCTCACGTCCCTGATCGTCGGGATCGCGTTCTGCATCCGAAGGATGTAGTCATTTAACTCATCCAGCTTTCCATTTCTCGCGTATTCCTGCAGAACCGTCAGCTGATGCCGGCAGTCGTGCCGCTGCCTGCGCAGCTCCTTCTCGTGCTTTAAAAGTGTGTCCTGATATTTCTTCTGGTCTCCGATCTCCAGGTTCATCATCGAGAGCTCAAATTCCTGCTCCTTCTCCCGCCTCGAGACCTGAATGCTCTGCCTGATCTGAAGAGCACCGACAAAGCACATAAAGCCGCAGAACAGGGCAGCTCCAAGAATAAAATACCGCGAGCTTGAGTATACGCTGGATGAGGTATAGTGATGGAGCTCCTGCGCGCAGGCCCCCGAGAGCAGCAGCATCGGAAATGTCCACAGGATCGCCGGTTTGTTCCTGCGAAAGACGGCCTCATAGATCACGGCGGCTGTAAACGCAAAGATCGATATCGGGAGAAGAATCTGGTAAACATGCGTGGTCTGCGTGAACATAACCGTTCCCGTCAGCTGCAGCACAACAGCCGTAAGAAGAAGCCCCACAAGGACAGTCTTCAGAATGTCAAGCGGCAGCCTCCAGTGAAATGAAATGCTTTCCTCGAGAAAGAGCTCCAGCGGAAGCAGCAGACTGAAGAAGCTCAGGTAGCTGAGTATATAAAAGAGGTTCGGCGCATTGATCAGAAACAGGATCATGTCGCAGTTGCTGCAGCCCCAGAGGCCCGTCAGGGCCATGAAGCTTCCCAGCCACAGAAGAAGGACGCCCTTTCTGTCCATCTGGACCACGATCAGCGAGACGAAAATGAGCAGCACTCCGGCGACGAGCATGACGAAGCTCTCCGCCATCACGTCCCCCTCCGAAAACAGATACCGCCGGAAGATTCCCGACTGGTTGGACACATAGAGAACCGGAACCGAGATGGAATCCCTCGTATTCGGCGCCGTATAGGTGAGCGTTACCGTGATATCTCCGGCCGCGTCGATCGGAATCAGATGAATCGTTGTTCCCGGGTCCTTCATGAACGACGGCCGCTCCTTTGGATCGCCAAACGCAAAAACAGTCTTCCCGTTCACCTCCGCAGTCAGAGGCGCAAACACAGTCCTGACCTCGGCATAGCAGTCGGTCAGTTCATTTGTAAAATGAAGAGTCAGCGTGATCTTTTCTCCAGGCTCAAGGTCCCCGATCCTTGCCGGGAGGCTGATCTCCTTCGTGACACCGTCCCTTGTCAGAGACGCCGTGCTGATCCTTCGGACGGGCTCCGCCTCACCGACGTACTGTCCGCTGCGATAAAATGAGAGTGCCCCGATAATCAGAAGTCCCGCGCAGACGCCAAACACGCCGATCAGAACCCATCGGATCCACCCTCCGCATCTGTTCCTTATCTCTGAACCATTCATTCTGTCTGTCAAGTCCTCCCGGCCGCGATGTGCTCTCGCGACTGAAGATCTGCAGAAACCTCCCCCTCCGTTTCCACTCTGTTGTCACAACAGGCAGGCCGGTTCTCCCGCCCTGCCATACCTTTCTCCATACCGTCTTATTGTCTCATATTTTCCTGCAAATGCAAACAGAAACGGCCCCCGGATAGAACCGAAAGCCGCTTTATGCTGCAGATGAAGTCTCCGAATGACCTGTCCGAAAGAAGACCGGACATTTTGCACGGATGTGAACGTACCTGAAAATCTCAGTCCCCCGATGTTTTATCCGGAAGGAACGGTTTGACCGCCTCCGCGAGAGAGTGGATGTTTCTGGTCTGGATCAGGATTTTTCCGCTGCCCGTAAACTTATTGACGAGACCCTCCCCTGTCGTGACACCGAACGCACCGGACGCGACCTCGATGCTGTAGGAGAGGTTCGCATCCCACGCGACGACATGCTCATTGTCGATGGTAACCGGCTTTGCCGGCGTGCACTCGACCTCAATGAGATCACCGAAGGAGCTGATCAGAAGATCGCCCTGGCCCTCCGTCTCCATGACGAAAAGGCCGCCCGAGCCGCCGAACACAGCCTGGCTGACATTCTGGCGCTGCATCTTGTAATTGACCGTGCTGTCGCAGGCAAAGAACGCGCCGTCATTTAAACGGTACTGCTGTGCTCCGACCGCAAGCTTCATAATTTTGCCCGGAAGAGCCGGAGCGATCGCCACGACACCGTCGCTCGCCTGTCCGACGACCTGTGTGATGAACATGCTCTCGCCGCTTGTCAGACTCCTGCCGATAGCGCCCAGTAGGCCGCCGAGGCCCTTCTTGCCGCTGTTCAGCTTGCCCTCCAGCGTGACGCCCTGCATATAGACCATCGCGCCGTTCTCAATCTTCGCCGTCTCTCCATTTCCGAGGAAGATTTTTGCCATCTGTGATCCCGCATCGCCTGTCAGTTCGTAGTTCATGTCATGACTCCTTTCTTGGTTTTGTTTGCCGACGGATATTATACCTCGTGCGGCGTTATTTCATTTTTCACGCTTCCTCTCCGCCTGCCGCATGAAACAGGTACTGCTCATACGCTCGCTTGGCAGCATAAAAGCTGCGCCTCGCGATATGCACCTGCTGTCCATCCCCCATGACGAACGTCATCAGCTCTCTGTCGATATCTCTGATCTTTGCCAGATTGACAAGATAGCTCTTGTGGCAGCGAAAAAAACAGTTCTCCGGAAACCGCTGTTCCGTCTCATCCAGAGTGCCGCGGACCGTTTTTTCGTCCCCGTCATCCAGATGGATACACAGATTTTTTCCCTTCTGTTCGACGAACAGAATACGGTCGAAGGGTATTCTGACCTGCATTCCGCCCATCTCGCACTCAAAATGAGGCTCCGACTCCTTTTTCATGATAACATAGCGCATCAGCTCCTCGATCTCATCCGCCCTGACCGGCTTTTCAAGATATCTGGCCGCCCGCAGGCGATATGACTCGAGCGCAAAGTCCTTGCTTGTCGTGGCAATCGCAGCCACGACGCGCGTGTCCTTCTCCCGGATCTTCTCCAGCGCATCGATCCCCGTCATTCCATTCATGTAGATATCAAGAATGAGCAGATCAAATTTTCCCGGATAAAATGCGGCCAGCAGCTCCTCTGCGCTCCCGAACGTCTCTGCCTCCACACGCTCCGCGGAAGCATTAACCATCGTAAGAAGTCTCTCCCTCTCCTGACTGTCATCCTCACAGATTCCTACCTGAAGTCGTTCCATTGACATATCCCCCTTTGTCAGCGAAGTCCGGGAACTGAAGCTGTCCACGGTTCTTCCCGCGCGGTCCTGTTACGAGGCAGATTTTCACAGCATGTGATTTCGCACGATCTCCGCCTGATACAAACTTATTATGCCATGGATCCTGTCCGTGAGCAATTTGCCCGCTCTCCCGAATGCCCCTCTGCAATCGGCAGACTGCTTTTCTCACCGAATGCCCCTCTGCACCCGACAGACTGCTTTTCTCACCCGAGGCCCCTCTGCACCTGGCGAGATATCCTTGCCTTGCGTCCCGGCACCTTCAGCTCTTCAAAAGCCGTCTGGCGCGCCCGTCAGACCTTTTCTTACAGACCGAGCGCGTTCAGCTCATCAGCCGTCAGATCAACCAGCTTCTCAGCCGCCTTCGCGCTGCTTCCGGCAATGCCCTTCCAGCTCGTGAGTCCGCCCGTGAGGTCGCTGAGCGCCATGTTAATCGCCGCGTTGCCCGCGCCGGCAAGCTCGTTCTTTGAAATCTGGAATTTATTTGCAGTCTTCCTGAAGCCCGTCACCGGGATGATCCAGACCTGATTGTGCCGGTCAAGAGGCGGAAATGTAATGATCGTGCTTAAGCCATGCTTCGTCAGGGCCGGCGCACCGGCCGAGAACGGCTTGTCCTTGATGGCCTCGTAGAGCTGCTCAATCGTGTAGTCATTTTTTGTCCTGATATTCTTAACCTTGACTCCCAGCATCCTGGTCTCCTCCTGCGCTGATATGCGTCCTCTGTCCGTCGATGAAAGCGGCGGCTCTGACTCATGTCCCGGGTGTCTACAGAACGCTTCGCTTTCGTACCGCTTCAGCACCTCAGACTCGCAAGCTCTCCGCTCGAATTTCATCAGTTTTCTAAGGGGGTGCTGAACGGTTATCTATATTCTACTAGGCCGAATATACTCCCCGATAGCACAGAAAAATGAGGGCCGCACGCAGAATCGGTACTTGACAAGCCGCGCGATACGTGATTCGCAATAGATTATTCTGCAAACTTCTGAAACCGTCCGGCGAGCGTGCTCTCCGTCCGGATTTCATCAGTTTTCTGATGGGTGCTGAATAATTACAAAAAAAGACTGCCGCACTTCTTCTTAGTGCGACAGCCCCCGCATATCTCAAATCATTATTTTCTCTGTTCAGCCACACAGCTCCTGCTGCATGTGGACAAACCCACCTCTTGCAGCGAGTCTTCCCACGCCTTACATCGCGTTCCTCGTTGTGGGCAGGCAAAATGGCTTCACCGTTTATCCGGCCGTTACCGGACTTCCTCGCCCATCGTCTCCGCGAACTTCTTGAGCGCCTTCTTCTGCTCTCTGTTCATCTTCGTCGGAACGGAGACCACCAGTGTCACATAGTGATCGCCGCGGCGGTCCTTGTTATGGACGGACGGAACGCCCTTGCCGCGCAGGCGGATCTTCGTATCTGTCTGCGTACCCGGCTTGACCTCGTACTCGACATCGCCGTCGACCGTTCTGATCCGGATCTTTCCGCCGAGTGCGGCGACAGAGAACGGAATCGACGTTGTAGAGTAAATATCCATGTCGTCTCTCTGGAAGACCGGATGGCGCGCGACGCGTACCTCGACGAGAAGATCGCCTCTCGGACCTCCGTTTGTGCCCGGCTCACCCTTCTCACGGATGCGGACACTCATGCCATTGTCAATACCGGCCGGAATATCGACGCTCAGCTTCTGACGGCGCGTAACGTAACCCGTTCCGCGGCAGTCCGGGCACTTCTCCCGGATGATCTTTCCTGTTCCGCGGCAGTCTGGGCAGACCGTCTCTGTCTGCATCATGCCGAAGATCGACTGCTGCGTCTGAACAACGCGGCCCGTGCCGTGACATTTCGAGCAGGTCTCCGGCTTCGTTCCCGGCTTCGCGCCTGTGCCTCCGCAGGTCGGGCACGGCTCGCGGAGATTGAGGTCCAGCTCCTTTGTACAGCCGAAGACAGCCTCCTCAAACGTAATGCTGACAGAGGTGCGCACATTGGCGCCTCTCATCGGCCCGTTATTTGCGCGGCTTCCCGAGCTCCTCCGGCCGCCGCCGAACAGGTCGCCGAAAATATCGCCGAAAATATCGCTCATGTCCTGTCCGCCGAAATCGAAGCCGCCGTTGTAGCCGGTTCCGCCATTTTCAAATGCAGCCATACCGAACTGATCATACTGCTGGCGCTTCTTCGGATCCGAGAGCACGGAATATGCCTCAGATGCCTCCTTGAACTTATCAGCCGCCTCCGGAGACGGATTGACGTCCGGATGGTATTTCTTCGCCAGCTTTCTGTATGCTTTCTTCAGCTCATCAGCGCTCGCATCTCTGCTGACGCCGAGGACCTCGTAATAATCTCTCTTCTGTTCTGCCATGATCATTTCCTACTCTATATCAGACTGGTTCCGCCGCCCGCTGTCAGCATCCGTCGGAACCGATTGTTAATAAAGCCACCTCAGAAGTGTATCCGAAAAATGAAAGAATGGCAAGTGTTCGGACGCACTTCTCAGACTGCCTGTCCTTTACGCTTCTGCATGAAATGAAAAAAGGGGGCTGATTATCTGTCAGCCCCCGCGTCAAGCCTAAAAGGCTTTACTCTCTGAAATTATCCTTCAGCGGATCAGACTTCCTTGTAGTCCGCATCGACAACGTCGTCATTGTTGCTGCCGCCGTTATTGCTGCTGCCTGTGGACTGGCCGCCCTGAGCCGAACCAGTCGGGCCCTGCTGTCCGCCGCCCTGGTTATTCATGCTCTCATACATCTTTGTAAAGAGAGCCTGTGCGCTGTTCATCAGCTTCTCCTTGGCAGCCTTCAGCTCATCGAGCTCAGCATCTGTCATCGGCTGGTTCACATCTGGATGCTTTGCAAGGATATCCTTCAGTGCCTGGAGATCGCTCTCAACACCGGCCTTCTGGTTCGCGTCAATCTTATCGCCGACGTTCTTCAGAGCGTCCTCAACCTGGTTGACCATGGAGTCTGCCTCGTTGCGCGCATCAACAGCCTCCTTGCGCTTCTTATCCTCAGCCTCATACTGCTGAGCTTCCTTGACAGCCTTATCGATATCCGCATCACTCATGTTCGAAGAGGATGTGATTGTGATGTGCTGCTCCTTGCCTGTGCCAAGGTCCTTGGCGGAGACATTGACAATGCCGTTCGCATCGATATCGAAGGTAACCTCGATCTGCGGAACGCCTCTTCTTGCTGGCGGAATTCCATCGAGACGGAACTGGCCGAGGGACTTGTTGTCCCGTGCGAACTGACGCTCGCCCTGAAGGACGTTGATATCAACAGCCGTCTGGTTATCTGCCGCTGTCGAGAAGATCTGGCTCTTCTTCGTCGGGATCGTCGTATTTCTCGGAATCAGGACCGTGGAGATACCACCCATTGTCTCGATGGACAGTGAAAGCGGTGTGACATCGAGAAGAAGGATATCGCCGGCACCTGAATCGCCTGCGAGCTTACCACCCTGGATGCACGCACCAAGTGCGACACACTCATCCGGGTTGAGGTTCTTGGACGGCTCCTTGCCTGTCAGCTTTCTGACCTCTTCCTGAACAGCCGGGATACGTGTAGAACCACCGACCAGAAGGACCTTTGTCAGATCGCTTGCCGTAAGTCCTGCATCACGCAGAGCATTCTGAACCGGCGCGACAGTTCTCTCAACGAGACCTCTTGTCAGCTCATCGAACTTTGCACGTGTCAGGTCCATGTCGAAATGCTTCGGCTCGCCGTTGACAGCTGTGATGAACGGAAGGTTGATGTTCGTCGTTGTCGCAGTAGACAGCTCCTTCTTTGCCTTCTCAGCTGCTTCCTTGATTCTCTGAAGAGCCATGTTGTCCTTCGAGAGATCAACGCCTTCCTTGTTCTTGAAGTCCTGAATCATGTAATTTGCAATTGCGTTATCGAAATCATCGCCGCCGAGATGTGCATCACCGTTGACAGCCTTGACTTCGATGACACCATCACCGATCTCGATCAGGGAGACATCGAATGTGCCGCCGCCGAGGTCGTAGACCATGATCGTCTGATCCTTCTCGTTATCGAGGCCATATGCAAGTGCCGCTGCTGTCGGCTCGTTGATGATACGCTTGACATCGAGGCCTGCGATACGGCCTGCGTCCTTTGTTGCCTGTCTCTGCGCATCATTGAAGTACGCCGGAACTGTGATGACAGCCTCTGTGACCTTCTCGCCGAGATAAGCCTCTGCATCAGCCTTCAGCTTCTGAAGAATCATAGCGGAAATTTCCTGCGGTGTGTAGGACTTGCCGCCTGCTGTGACCTTCTCGTTTGTGCCCATCTTTCTCTTGATGGAAGAAATTGTATTTGCCGCGTTCGTGACTGCCTGACGCTTAGCCGGCTCACCGACAAGTCTCTCACCTGTCTTTGTAAATGCGACGACAGACGGTGTTGTTCTTGCGCCTTCCGAGTTCGCGATAACTGTCGGCTGACCGCCTTCCATGACAGCTACGCAGCTGTTTGTTGTACCAAGATCGATACCAATGATCTTACTCATATCTGTTACCTCCTCATCCAATTCGGAATCTGTACTTAATTTCATATGTATTATTCAGCCCGCAGTGAGGAACGCGAAACGTTCCAGGTCTGCGTACTGAAGATTTAACACCCGCGGCCCGGTCAGTTGGCGACCTGAACCATCGAATGTCTGATGACTGTATCCTTGTAGGTGTAGCCCTTCTGGAGGTCCTTCGCCACGACGTTCTCGCCGAGGCTGTCGTCCTCCACGTGCATCACCGCGTTGTGGTAGTTCGGATCAAACGGCTTTCCCTCCGCCTCAATCGGCTTGACACCAATGTCACTCAGTGTCTTCTGGAACTGCTTGTAGATCTTCTCCATTCCCTTCGCGACCGCGCCGTCCTTTTCATCGTCCGGCACCGCCGCCAGGCCTCTCTCGAAGCTGTCGGCCACAGGAAGGATCTTCGTCAGGACATCCTTCACAGCGTATGTGTAGATATCCGATTTTTCCTTCTCCGTGCGCTTCCGGAAGTTTTCATACTCGGCAAGTGTTCTCTTGTAGCGGTCTGTCAGATCAGCGATCTGATCATCCTTCTTCTTCGCCTCGAGCTTTGCTCTCTCAACGAGATCCTTGAGATCACCGTCCGCCTTTCCGGCCTTATCCGCCTTCTCACTCTCGCCGGATTTCTCATCCGCCTTCGCGCTGCCTTCGCTCTTTTTATTTTCTTCAGCCGCCTTATCCTTCGCGGCCATATCGTCCGGAGTCTTTGTCTCCTTCGGATCCTCAGCTGCTGTCTCCTCCGGAGTTCCTATCGTGATCTCCTCGGTGCCGTCAGCTGTATGCTTTACATGCTTTTCACTCAACTTGTTCCGTTATCCTCGCTTTCCTCATGTTTTTCCGGGATACCCGGACTCGATCCGCCGTCAAACACCTGGTTCAGTGTCGCCTTGACGGTCTTCAGATTGTCCATGACCTTCTCGTAATCCATACGTTTCGGTCCGATAATTCCGATTGTTCCCTGCATGCCATCGCCCAGCTCATAGGTTGCCGTGACAACGCTGCAGTCCTTCATGGACTCCACAGGACTCTCGTCGCCGATGTAAACTCTGACGCCGTCATCGTCCTTCTTGTCCTTGTCTGTATCCTCAGGCTGAATAAAATCAGCCAGAAGCTTTTTCTCTTCTAACGTGGAGATGAGCTTGCTTGCATTTTCAGAATCCGCAAGCTCCGGATACTTGAAAATGTTGTTCGCGCCGCTCGTATAGATCTCCATGTTCTCATCGGTCTCAGCCCGGATCACCTCAGCGATCGTATCGAGAACCTCATTTACGATCTGGCTGTGGGCTCCCGCCTCCTCCTTGATGTTGGAGATAAGACCAAGATTGATGTCCGCGAGGCTCAGTCCATTGAGGCGTGTATTCAACAGCAGGTTCAGCTTCAGGACCTGCTGCTCCGTGATATCCTCATTCAGATCAATGATGTGGTTCTTGACGATATTGCCGTCGATGACAACCACGTTCAGGATCTGTCTCGGATTCAGTCTGGAGAGCTGAATGAACTTGACCTTGTTGTGCTTGTAATTCGGTGTGGAGAGCATCGCCGTATAGTTCGTGTTATTGGCAAGAAGCTTTACGACCTGCTTCAGGACCTCCTCCATGCGCGTTGTCTTCGCGATCATCAGAGAATTCATGGCAGTTACCTGCTGTGTCTTCTCATTGACCAGATGATCAACATAAAGGCGATAGCCTTTATCAGTCGGGATGCGTCCCGCTGAGGTGTGCGGCTGAATGATATAGCCCATCTCCTCAAGGTCCGACATCTCGTTGCGGATTGTAGCGGAGCTCAGATTCAGGTCCGTGTACTTGGAGATCGTCCGTGAACCGACCGGCTCGCCTGTCTTCAGGTAAGTCTGGATAATCGCGTCCATGATTTTCTGCTTTCTCGAATCCAGTTCCAAAGCTTCCGCTCCTTTCTTTCTTGTTTCAGGTTGTTAGCACTCGATATATTGGAGTGCTAACATCTGACTATATTTATACACCGGGTCGTCAAGTATGTCAACTAAATTTATAATATTTTTTTCAATGCTCGAGTATGGGGTTACAGTTCACACGCCAGTGTCAGCGGCGAAGGGAAGCTGAGGAGGACGGAGTCTGCCCGATACCGCCCTGATATTCGCGACCGCATGCGACTTTGGATGGCGTGTGAACAGTAACAGTCTGGGTGCTGAACATACGGTCTCACATCTGATGGCGGACGACCGCGTACTCATCATCGGCGCGGTAATACTGACACTCCGTCTCCGGCGATGTGTAGAACCTCACGACCTCATCCTCGTCCATATCGATATTGCAGACGTATGCGTCCTCGTCCTCATCATATGCGTAATTCGCACAGGTATCACAGATCATGCCATTCCTCCACGATTATATTTTTTCTTCCTATTATATTTTTTCGGTGCCGTCACTCCGGCCAGCGCATTCTTCGCGATCGCGTCCGCCTCTCGTCTCCGGTTCGCCCTGCGGACTCTGTGCTCGGTGTCCTTCGCGTCATCCAGGTTCTTCTTCAGCTCAACCATCTCATCCCGGAGCTGGGCCGCCATCTCGAAATTGAGCTCCGCGGCCGCCGCGCGCATCTGCTTCTCCACCTTGTCAATCAGCTCCTCCAGCTCGCCGCGATCCATGTCCTCCGGCGCCTTGCCGATCTTCTTCTCTGTCTCGGCCGCCTCCTTCGATGTGGAAATGAGGTCCCTGACCGCCTTGTGGATGGTCTGCGGCGTGATCCCGTGCTCCTCGTTGTACTGCATCTGAATCTTCCGGCGCCGCTTCGTCTCATCGATCGCCCGCTTCATGGAATCTGTCATGACATCCGCGTACATAATGACATGGCCTTCTGAGTTTCGGGCCGCGCGGCCGATCGTCTGAATCAGCGACGTCTCCGAGCGCAGGAACCCTTCCTTGTCGGCATCGAGAATGGCGACAAGCGTGATCTCCGGGATATCGAGACCCTCGCGGAGCAGGTTGATGCCGACAAGCACGTCGAAGACATCGAGGCGCATGTCGCGGATAATCTGCGTCCGCTCCAGTGTGTCAATATCGGAGTGAAGATAGCGCACACGGATATCCAGCTCCTTCAGATAATCGGTCAGGTCCTCAGCCATCTTCTTGGTCAGTGTCGTAATCATGACCTTGTGGTGCTTTCCGATTTCCTTCCGGATTTCGCCGACCAGATCATCAATCTGCCCCTTGACCGGCCGCACCTCAACGTCCGGATCAAGAAGTCCGGTCGGACGAATGACCTGCTCCGCCCGGAGAAGCTCGTGCTCCTCCTCATATTTGCCCGGCGTCGCGGACACGAACAGGATCTGGTCGATCCGCTCCTCGAACTCATTGAAGCTGAGCGGCCGGTTGTCGAGCGCGGACGGAAGACGGAAGCCGTAATCCACGAGCGTCTGCTTTCTGCTCCTGTCTCCGTTGTACATAGCGCCGATCTGCGGAATCGTCATGTGGGACTCATCCACAATAATCAGGAAGTCATTATTGAAATAATCCATCAGTGTGTACGGGGGCTGGCCCGCGGCGCGCCCGGTCAGATGCCTCGAGTAATTCTCGATGCCGGAGCAGAAGCCCGTCTCGCGCATCATCTCGACGTCAAAATCCGTCCGCTCCTCAATGCGCTGGGCCTCGAGCAGCTTATCATTTGCCCGAAATTCCTTCACCCGCGCGTCCTTCTCCTTCTCAATGGCTGCGCAGGCGGCCTTCATCCGCTCCTCAGGGACGACGTAGAAGGACGCCGGATAAATCGGGGCGTAGGTGAGATCGGCGAGCACCTCTCCCGTCAGGATGTCGACCCGGCTCACGCGGTCGATCTCGTCGCCGAAAAATTCAACGCGGATCGCGTACTCATTTTCATCGGCCGGAATGACCTCGAGCGTATCTCCCTTCACCCGGAACGTGCCGCGGTGGAAGTCAACCTCATTTCGCTCGTACTGCATACTGATGAGCTCTCCGATCAGCGTGTCTCTGTCCTTCTGCATGCCCGGCCGGACGCTCGTCATCATGTTCATGAAGTCATCCGGTGCGCCGATGCCGTAAATGCACGACACGGACGAGACAATAACGACATCTCTCCGCTCGCTGAGCGATGAGAGCGCGGAGAGACGGAGCTTATCGATCTCGTCGTTGACGGCGGAATCCTTCGCGATATAGGTGTCCGAGGACGGGACATAGGCCTCCGGCTGATAATAATCGTAGTAACTGACAAAGTACTCGACGGCATTCTCCGGAAAGAATTCCTTCATTTCCGAATAGGTCTGCGCGGCGAGCGTCTTATTATGGGAAATGATCAGCGTCGGCTTGTTCAGCTCCGCGATGACATTTGCCATTGTAAATGTCTTGCCTGAACCGGTGACGCCGAGCAGGGTCTCCGCCTGGTTGCCCTCCCGGAAGCCCTGCACGAGCTCGCGGATGGCCTCCGGCTGATCACCGGTCGGTTTATAATCTGAGTGAAGCTTGAAATTCATATGCTCTCCTTATCAAAAACAGGTAACTGTTCAGCACCCCAGACTCGGAACGCTTTGCGTTCCTCGTTGTGGGCGGATGGGATACTGTTCAGCACCCCACACTCGGAACGCAGAGCGTTCCTCGTTGTGGGCGGACAGAGCGGCTTCGCCGCTTGTCCGCCCCTCGGAGCCTTGAAAAGATATTAGGCGAGCAAGCTCTCCTTCCATCTTTTCAATTCTCCGAGGGGTGCTGAACCTTTATAAAAAAACTCTGAGGTATCTCTACCTCAGAGTCTATCATAAGTGTCACTGTGTGGACAGGTCTCACACCTGCAGATGCTTCTTAACTGTGATGATCGCGCCCGTAAGGCCGATGCCGAGACCAAGAATCAGGCTGACCGGTCCGACATAGACAAAGACCTGCTTCACGCTGAGCAGCACGCCAGACATGGAGCTGAGGAAGCCGAACTTCGTGAGCACCTTCGTCATCAGCGCGTTGTAGCCGAAATACAGGATCACCATCGGAATCACCGATCCGATCAGTCCGAGGATAAGACCCTCGACAACAAATGGCGCCCGGACGAAGGAGTCCGTCGCTCCGATCAGCTTCATGATGCCGATCTCATCCTTTCGGACCTCAATGCCGACGTTGATCGTGTTGGAAATGAGGATCACCGACACGACCAGCAGAACCGCGATGATCGCGACAGACAGCATCGTGAAGAGTCTGTTAAAGCTCTTCAGCGTTGTCGCGGCACCGGACGACTGGTTGACCTGACGGACACCGTCAATCGCCTTGATCTGGCTGACGACCGCGTCCTGATTCTCGATCTTGTCCACGAGAACCGTGAAGTTTGCGGAGTTCGCAAGCGGGTTGTCAGAGAAGCCCTCCGCGAGCGCCGGATTTGACTCGAAATATTCCTCCTGATACTGGGACCACGCCTCGTCGGCGGACGTAAAGGTGACCGATGTGACGTGATCAATCGCCTTGATCTGATCGCCGATCTGCGTCATCTGATCGTCCGTGACGCCCTCGTTCATAAAGACCGTGACACCGACGCGCTGCTCAAGATCCGTACGGATTGCATTTACATTCATAATAATAGAGAAAAATGCTCCGAAGATGAAAATGCAGGCTGTCATGGTCGCGATCGAGGCGATTGAGAACATCTTGTTCCGTCCGATATTCTTGAATCCCTGTTTCACATGATATCCAAATGAACTAAGCTTCAACGTAACTTCCTTCCTCGACGTCGTGGGCGATAGCGCCTCTGTGCATCGTGATGACTCGCTTTCCGAGACGGTTGACCAGATCCTTGTTGTGCGTGACGACAAGGACCGTCGTACCCTTCTCATTGATCTTCTCGAGCAGTTTCATGATCTCAAGCGAATTGCGCGGGTCCAGGTTTCCTGTCGGCTCATCGGCGAGAAGAATCTTCGGCCGGTTGACGACCGCGCGGGCAATCGCAACTCGCTGCTGCTCGCCGCCGGAGAGCTGTCTCGGAAGAGACTTGTATTTCTCAGCGAGTCCGACCTCCCTCAGTGCCTCAGGGACACGCTTGCGGATTTCTCTTGCCGGGGCCTCAATGACATGCTGCGCGAAGGCGACATTCTCATAGACGGTCATCTCCGGAAGAAGACGGAAATCCTGGTAGACGACGCCGATCTGACGTCTGTACTTCGGAATCTGTCTGTGTTTCATTGTATTCAGAACGTAGCCGTTCACGGTGATAATTCCGTGGGTCGGCTCCAGCTCCTTCATGAGAAGCTTGATCAGCGTCGATTTGCCCGCGCCGGACTCTCCGACGACGAACACGAACTCGCCCTTGTCGACATGAAGCGAAATCTCATCGACGGCCGGCTGACCCTTCTCGTACTGCTTGCTCACACGGTCAAGATCGATCATGTTTCCTCCTTATGATAATGCATTTACAGCTCAGGATGTTCCCGCCGGTTTCCGCTCCCGACGGCTGTCTTTCTATCATACATCCGCTCCTGCCATAAAAACAAGATACAGGTGACGTTATGGGCAGATTCTGCCCCTTGGCCACCTGTACTACCATTACATATTTAAGCAAAAATGTCAAGAGTATTACAATTTTATTACATTCATCAATACTCGAGCTTTTCCATGTACTTCATGTACTTCACGACCATCAGTGCGATCTTGAATGTGATGGCATCGTCAAATACACGAAGATCAAGACCCGTGCTCTTCTGCAGCTTGTCCAGTCTGTAGACGAGCGTGTTTCTGTGAATGTAGAGCTGGCGGGACGTCTCGGAGACATTCAGAGAGTTCTCGAAGAACTTGTTGATTGTCGTCAGCGTCTCCTCATCGAAGTCATCCGGGGACTTGTCCGTGAAGATTTCCTTGATAAACATCTTGCACAGCGGAATCGGAAGCTGATAGATCAGACGGCCGATGCCGAGCTGGCTGTACGCGACGATGTTCTGGTCCTCGAAGAAGATCTTTCCGACGTCGAGCGCCATGCGCGCCTCCTTGTAGGAGCGGGAAACCTCCTTGATCTCGTTCACAACATTGCCGTAGGCGACATGAATAAAGCCGTGGTCCCCCTGCTCAAGCGCATGCACGATCGACTGGGCGACGTCCCTCATTTCCTTGGAGGTGTCGTCCGACTCGAGCTGCTTGATGATAATGATGCTCTTCTCATCAACCGCCGTGATAAAATCATTTTTCGACTTCGAAAACAGATTCTTGACGGTCTCCATCGTGCTGTAGTCCTTGCTCTGCTCGGACTCCAGAATATAGACGACGCGCTTGACATCTGTCGCGATATGAAGGCGCTTCGCGCGGTTATAGACATCGACGAGAAGCAGGTTGTCAAGAAGAAGGTTCTTGATGAAGTTATCCTTGTCAAAATGCTCCTTGTACGCGATCAGCAGGTTCTGGATCTGGAAAGCAGCCATCTTTCCGACCATCACCGTGTCCTCACCGCCGGTCACAACGACAATATATTCCAGCTGATAGTCGTCGTATACCTTGAAATACCTGTTGTCACGAATCTCCTGAAAATCCGCCTGTGACTCGGCAAAGCTGATGACATCAGTCCTGTTCACGGCCGGATCGTCCTTCGTCGAAGCCACAACCTTTCCGTCCAGATTAACAATAGTCAGCTCACATTTCGTGATGCTCTTAATCCCGTTGATTGTATCCTGAAGAACCAGATTTGAAATCATTTCGTCACCCCGCTGATTTTTTTCTTTCATCCCAAAAGAACTGCGTGTCGGCCATTTCGTTACTTTTGCGATGCTGCAGAACAGGCTCACGCCGCCTGAGGTGCATATTTGTAAAAATCATCACAAATAATGGCTATATTATACAACAATATTGCTAAAGACGCTAGGGCTTTATCCTGCATTACCACCTTTTCCTCCGTCTTTTTGTCAGGGTGCCTCGTTATCCGGATTTCATCAGTTTTCCAGGGGCTGCTGAATAATTACAAAAAAACTGCCGCTCGCCCCGGCTGCTGTCAGCCTCAGGGTTTGCGGCAGGTTCCACTTCTCATGTAAATGCAGACGGCAGGTTCCGCCTCTCATGTAAGCGCGGATGTCCGGTTGTGCCGGTCAAGCACGATCTGGATCGCCTTCCTGCGGTCCTCGATCTTTGCCTGCGTGTGGGCCCCGCCGTACTCGCCGTCGAACGTCCACGGGATCTCCTCAAGCGCCGTTATCTCAATGGAATCGGTCTTGAAGTAATCGATGAGGTCCGTGTCGCGGTTTGCCGTCAGGATCGATCCGATAATTTCCTGCATTTCCAGGACATTCTTCGGATTGCGGACGAGCGTGACCTCAAATTCTCCGTCATCGAGCTTGACCTGCTTCCCGGTCAGGTTCTTGAAGCCTCCGACGGACAGTGAGTTCGTAACCATGCCGAAAATGCAGTCCTGCTGGATCTGCATTTCCGGGGTCACGACCCGCATCATATAGGACTTGAGATCGCCGAGGCGCTTCGCCCCTTCCATAATATAGGCGACGTGTCCAAGCGCATTCTTCATGTCCTGGTTGGTCTGATACGCGACGTCCGTAAATGCGCCGAATGCTGCCACGTAAATGAAAACATGGTTCTTGTTAAACATCCCGACATCGACGCCGCGCGGATGGCCGCTGATGATGTCTCCGACCGCCTCCATGACATTGGAGGACAGTCCGAGACTGGACGCATAGTCATTCGTCGAGCCAACCGGTATGTAGCCGATCGGTATGTCCCGGCCGCTCCGGATCAGCCCGGTCACAACCTCATCGAGTGTTCCGTCCCCGCCCGCAGGGACGATCACGTTGTACTCACCCTCCAGATACTGCACCTTGTCGACAGCGTCTCCCGGCGCCTGCGTCGGATATGTCTCGACCGCGAACCCGGCCTTTGTGAACATATCAATCACTTCCGGCAGATGCTGCAGGAACAGCCCCTTGCCCGCCTTCGGGTTGTAAATGAGCAACAGACGATTATTCATTTTTTAACGACCTCCGGTATGTATTTTTCCCTCTCCCCGGCTCAGATACAGGTATTCTACACCCTTTAGGTAGGTCCCGCAAGCAAATGAAAACCATTATAAAAACGCAGCGATTCGGCTCTCCGGGACTCGAAAAACTGATGAAACCGTTCGGCTGGCAGGCTCTCCATCCGGAATTTGTCAGTAACCCGAGGGACGCTGAATAATTACATAAAAACAACAACAGAAGGACACATTTTCTTCACTGCCTTCCCTCAGAATACAGGTATAAGATGAAGCGAGGAGATAGGAAAGCTCATCTGAATCAATCGAAATCATTTCGGGACTACCCCATGAAGGAGGCTTTACATATGAGTAAATGGAAGAAAATCGGCGTCGTGGCCGCTATCGCCGTGACATGCGGACTCCTCGGAGCAGGAGTGTCAACAGCAGCCAATCTGTCAGGAAAGCTTTCAACCACAACATCGTCTGAATCGTCGTCAGATTCATCAGACAGCACAACAACTGCCAACGATCTGACGAAGACCAATTCCGACAGCGGAAGCGTGACAAACGCTTCCAAGGAGATCGGGTCCACATCGGATGCGAACAGCTCGGACAGCACAGACAGCGACGGTGACCTGTCCGTCGAGGACGTCGCAGCCAACTCGATGCCGGCGATGGTCGCCATCACAAACACCTCCGTCTCTGAGGTTCAAAACTACCTCGGAAACGGTAGCTTCAGTAACGGCGGGCAGACAGCAGAGAGTGTCAGCATGGGTACCGGCATCATCGTCGGAGAGACAGATGACCTCGTATTGATCGCGACAAATGCGCACGTCATTTCCGGTGCAGATCAGCTCTCGATCGCATTCGTCGATGACTCCGCGGCATCCGGCACGGTTGTCGGATCCGATACGACAAATGACCTCGCGGTTGTCTCCGTCAAGAAGAGTGATCTCTCGAGCGACACGCTGAGCCAGATCAAGGTCATCACAATGGGCTCCTCTGACGACCTCAAGGTCGGCGAGCAGGTCGTCGCGATCGGCAACGCGCTCGGCTATGGCCAGTCCGTCTCGACTGGTATCGTCAGTGCGCTCAACCGCTCGATCACCTCACAGGATGAATCGACAGGGGAAACAACGACCTCAGAGGGCATGATCCAGACAGATGCATCCATCAACCCGGGCAACTCTGGCGGCGCTCTTCTCAATATGAAGGGAGAGCTCATCGGCATCAACTCTGCCAAGTATGAGGACACATCAGTCGAAGGCATGGGCTATGCGATCCCGATCAGCTACGCAGAGCCGATTCTCACAAAGCTTGCAAACGGTGAGTCCACTTCCTCGGATTCAACGACGACATCCGGCTCCGGTGACGCTTACCTTGGCATCCAGGGCACATCCGTCACAGAGACCTACTCTCAGTACTACGGAATTCCGGAAGGCGTCTACGTGAGCGCAGTCGCGAGCGGCTCCGCTGCCGAGCAGGCAGGCATTGAGCAGGGCGACATCATCACAGCCGTCGACAACACAAGCATAACAAGCACGGAGGACCTGAAGACGGCTCTCTCAAACTACAGCTCCGGTGACACCGCGACGATCACGCTCTCAAGATCCGCGTCGAACATCCAGGGCTACGGCGGTTCCGGAAACTCCTACGTGTCCGGAACGGTGACGGTCACCTTCGGAAGCACTTCCTCAGCAGGAAGCACTTCGACAAGCAAGACAGCTGCCTGACGCAGCAGACAGAAGAAGAATTATCAGATTCCTGGTAATTGCCAGGCAATCAAAAAGGGGGCCGGCGGATATCCGCCGGGCCTCTTTTGCGTCTGTGTATACAGGGCTTTTATACATGTACAGAAATTAATACTATCCGGGTATCTCATTTGACATGCCCGTAACATAGCTCTATAATCCGTCTCAGCAATCAGCAAGGGGGCTGATGCGCCGCACAATACGCGGCGTATCGGTCCCTTTTTGCGTTGTAATGAGGAGGGTTTATATGGACTATTCAGTAACAGATACCATGTGGGTATTCTTCTGCGCAATTCTGGTCTTCTTTATGAATCTCGGATTTGCGGCCGTTGAGGCAGGCTTCGCAAGAGCGAAAAACTGCGTCAACATTCTGTCGAAGAACTTCATCGTCTTCGCGGTTTCATCTCTCGGTTTCCTGGTCCTCGGCTGGGGACTCATGTTCGGCGGCAGCAATCCGTTCATCGGCACATCTCATCTGTCCGTCCTGTTTTCTTCTGATTATTCGTTCTATGACAACACACTGACAAGCACCGTTCCGTTCTGGGGCAAGTTCTTCTTCGAGCTCGTCTTCTGCGGAACAGCGGCGACGATCGTTTCCGGAGCCGTTGCAGAGCGTGTCAAGTACGTGTCGTTCATCATTTTCTCATTTGTCCTCACGGCTTTCATCTACCCGATCGTCGGTCACTGGGTATGGGGCGGCGGCTGGCTCTCCCAGCTCGGCTTCCTCGATTTCTCCGGTGACACAGTCGTCCATTCTCTCGGCGGCTGGTCAGCACTCGCAGGCGCGATGATCCTCGGCCCCCGTATCGGAAAATACGACAAGAACGGCAAGGCAAGAGCAATTCCGGGCCACAACATGTCTCTCGCAGTCATCGGCCTCTTCGTCCTCTGGCTCGGCTGGTTCGGATTCAACCCGGGCTCCACGCTGACAGCAGATCATCCGGCTGATATTGTACACGCTCTGATGACAACCAACACATCCGCCATCGCAGCTGTCCTGACATCCACAGTCACAGCCTGGATCGTCATCGGCAAGCCGGAC
Organism: uncultured Eubacteriales bacterium; assembly: GCA_900315305.1. Taxonomy (GTDB): domain Bacteria; phylum Bacillota; class Clostridia; order Lachnospirales; family Lachnospiraceae; genus Chordicoccus. Next base: position 16,135 of record OMYS01000007.1, on the reverse strand, counting down.
CTCGGCATGACAGTCAACGGCTGCCTCGCAGGTCTCGTCGGCATCACGGCGGGCTGCACCTACGTCACGGTTCAGGGCTCATTTATCATGGGCTGCATCGCAGGCGTTGTCGTTGTCTTCGCGGTCCTGTTCTTCGACAAGATCCATATCGATGACCCGGTCGGCGCGTGCGCCGTTCACCTGTGCAACGGTGTTCTCGGCACACTTGCCGTCGGTCTCTTCGCAAAGGCAGGCGTCACGACAGTTTCCAAGACAAATGGTCTCTTCTACGGCGGCGGTCTTCACCTCTTCGGTGTTCAGTTGCTCGGCGTCGTAGCGGTCGGTGCATTTTCATTTGCAACTGCCTTCATCACATGGAAGGTTCTGCAGCACACGATCGGCATCCGCGTAAGCCGTGAGGAGGAGCTTCAGGGCCTCGACATCGGCGAGCACGGCAACACAGCATATCCGGATTTCGCTCCGGCTACCGCGACAGCCTTCAACACAGAGATCGGCGACGACAACGCTATTGCTGCCGCTGCTCCTGCAAATGCAGTTCCGGTTGATAAGTCAGTCCAGGTCGTCCGCAACGAGAAGAAGGGTGCCAAGATCACAAAGGTCTCGATCCTCTGCAACCAGACGAGATTCGGCGAGCTGCAGGATTCCCTTGAGGCCATGGGCATCACCGGCATGACAGTAACGAACGTCTTCGGACACGGCATGCAGAAGGGCCACACCACATTCTTCCGCGGCGCGCCGGTCGAGACGAGACTTCTTCCGAAGATCAAGATCGACGTTGTCATCTGCAAGATCGACACCGAGGACCTCATCAAGACGGTCCAGAAGGTCCTCTACAGCGGCAAGGTCGGCGACGGCAAGATCTTCCTGTACGACGTCGAGGATGTCATCAAGATCCGCACAAGCGAGCGAGGCTACGATGCCCTGCAGGACGAGGCGGACGCAGAATAAATACACAGTTCTGCCGGGCTTCAGAAATCCCGGTATAAAAAAGGAGTTTCCGCATCAATCAGTGCGGAAGCTCTTTTTTTATACCCTTGATGAAGCTTTCAATCGGCCAGAGCACGGTCAAGCGTCCAAACCTTACCAGTCTCCTCCACGCAGACAGGACCGAAACTCCGTGTCCATGCTTCTCCTTCCTGTGAATTCATTGTCTGAAGAAACGACGCTCCGCCTTTACATTCACGCCTTTCTTGTCTCCTGCGCACGCAGGCCGCACTCACCGCGCCTCCTCCGCGTAGTCCACGTAATCAAGGTTTCCCAGCTTCTCAATCAGTCTCGCGTGGTCCATATCCTGCTTCATATCCACAGTCAGAAGAACCGCAACATCCTCGTCCGCCTGCAGATGGGACTTCTGCGTCTCCAGCGAGATCACGGAATACCCGAGGGACTTAAAATAAAGAAGAAGCTCACGGACACCGCTCTCCCGCTCCACCTCCGCATAGATGCGGACGTAGCGGCTGCTCCCGCTGATCCGGTGCGAGGCGCGCGTGAGCACAACAAGTATAAAGACAATCAGCAGGAAGCCTGCAATCGATTCCATCCAGAGACCGGCCCCGAGCGTGATCCCGAGGGCCGCTGTCGCCCACAGGCTGGCCGCCGTGACCAGCCCCCGGATATAGTGTGTGCCCGTCACAACAATCGTACCGACGCCGATAAAGCTCATGCCGCTGATTACCTGAGCTGCCATTCTCGAGGGGTCTACGCCGCTGTAGCGGAGCGCAAGCTCCTCATTGACGACCATTACCAGGCAGGAGCCGAGACACACCAGAGCAAATGTCCGCATGCCCGCGACCTGTCCCTGCTTCTCGCGGCAGATCCCAATCAATGATCCGAACACAACCGACAGCAGCAGCCTTATAAAAAATGAAAACTGTTCCGACGCAAACAGGGCCATGTTTTCTTCCTCCGCATATACAAAAGGCCCCGGAAACATAGCGTTCCCGGGGTCTTGTAAATCCTGTATTTTCCTGCAGGCAAACCGAATTATCGCTTGCTGAACTGCGGAGCACGACGTGCGGCTTTGAGACCGTACTTCTTTCTCTCCTTCATTCTCGGATCTCTTGTAAGGAATCCTTCAGCCTTCAGTGTCTTGCGATATGCGTCAGAATCGACCTTGCAGAGAGCACGGGAAATGCCGTGGCGGATAGCGCCGGCCTGACCTGTGTAACCGCCGCCGCGGACTGTAACCGTGACGTCGAACTTGTCAGCTGTCTCTGTCGCTGCAAGCGGCTGACGAACGATCATCTTCAGAGTCTCCGGACCGAAGAACTCATCGATGTCTCTCTTGTTGATCGTGATCTTGCCAGTTCCCTGTGAAAGGTACACTCTGGCGACGGAGCTCTTTCTTCTGCCTGTACCATAAAACTTTTCGCTTGCCAATTTTGTACCCTCCTATCAGAATTTCAGCGTCAGGACTTCCGGCTTCTGAGCAGCGTGCTCATGCTCCGGTCCAGCGTAGACGTGAAGTTTCTTGAACTGTGCGTCGCCGAGAACACCGTGCGGGATCATACCGCGGACAGCGTACTCAACAACTCTCTCCGGATGCTTCTCCATCATTTCCTTGTAGGATGTGAACTTAGCGCCGCCCACATACTTGGAATGACGGAAATATACCTTCTGATCAGCCTTGCGGCCTGTCAGCTTAACCTTGTCAGCATTGATGACGATGACATAATCGCCTGTATCAACATGCGGCGTGTAGATCGGCTTATTCTTGCCTCTCAGGATGTTGGCAACTTCCGTAGCCAGGCGTCCAAGAGTCGCGTCGGTAGCATCGATGACATACCATTTGCGCTCAACATCTTCCGGCTTAGCCATAAATGTGCTCATGGGATTTCCTCCAAAATATCAGTCTCAATAGTTGTATCATCATTCCTTCCGGATGTCCTTCATCCATCAGGCGCTACGTTGCCGTGCCGGGGCTTTGGCCGTACAATGAGCATAAAATATAAGCGACTTGGGATGTCGCACCTAAGTATTATATGCGTTTCCGGGGGGTCGTGTCAACCTGAAATCTCGCGGATTTCGTGAATTTTCTCACGTCATCACGCTACATAGCTGAATCATATTCTTGACGAATATATCTCCTCTTATTATAATGATTCTCAATTGGTAATTATTCATAAAACAAACAGCAAGGACAGAGGGAGGGAGCTGCATGCCGGATAGCACTGGTTATAATGATGATAATATCCTGGCGAGATTTTTCGGGAAATCTTCTAATTATACTGACATTCCAAACAAGCTGTTCAAGGAGTACAACGTCAAGAAGGGACTCCGCAATGAGGACGGCACCGGAGTCCGCATCGGTCTCACAAGAGTCTCCGATGTCATCGGATATCAGACACTCGAGGACGGAAGCGTCGTTCCCTGCGAGGGTGATCTCTGCTTCCGCGGCTACAGCATCAAGGACCTGATCCGGAACCGCCAGAAGAACTACGGGTTTGAAGAGACGGTCTTTCTCCTGCTCTTCGGCTATCTCCCGAAGCGGGATGAATTTGAGCGCTTCAAGCAGGCGATGGCAATCCGCTACGACCTGCCGGACCGCTTCCTGATCAACGAGATCCTGAGCTCTCCGTCGAAGAACCTGATGAACCGCCTGCAGGTGCTGACGCTTGCTCTCTATAATTATGACGATGATCCGGACAGTCAGGATGTCTACCAGACCATGCTGAAGGGACTCAACCTCATCGCGAAGTTCCCTTCGCTCGGCTGCTATTCCTATCAGTCGAAAATGCACACCCTGTACCGCCAGTCGCTCGTCATTCATTATCCGCGGCAGGATTACTCGATCGCCGAGAATATTCTCTACATGCTGCGCCCGGACGGAAAGTTCACGCAGCGCGAGGCTAACCTCCTCGACGCACTGCTCGTCATGCATGCGGACCACGGCGGCGGAAATAACTCCACATTCACCAATGTCGTCGTCGGATCGACGGCCACGGACCTCTACTCCGCAGTCAGCGCCTCGATCGGCTCCCTCAAGGGTCCGAGACACGGCGGCGCGAATATTTCCGTCTCGAAAATGATGAACGAGATCATCTCTATGACGCATTACTCGACCGACAAGGACCAGCTCCGCAGCGTCGTGAACGGTCTTCTCGACGGCGAGCTCTACGACCACAGCGGCCTCATTTACGGCTTCGGCCACGCCGTCTACACGCTCTCTGATCCGAGAGCCGAGCTTCTGCGCTCGCTCTGTGAGAAGCTCGCAGAGGAACAGCACTGCGAGGAGAAATTCGAGTTCTACCGCGCCTTCGAGGCCATGGTCAAGGAAGTCGTCATGGAGCGCAAGGGCCGCACGATCCCGACCAACGTCGATTTCTACTCCGGCTTCGCCTATCACATGCTCGGCATTCCGGAGGACCTCTTCACACCGCTCTTTGCGATCGCGCGTGTCGCCGGCTGGGTCGCGCACAACGTCGAGAACAAGGAATATGACGGCAAGATCATGCGTCCGGCAACAAAATACGTCGGAGACCGCCTCGAGTTCACGGCGATGGAGGACCGCTGAATCTGTCTCCGGAATGGATAACGTTCTACGGATTCACCATAACTACATAAAATGCAATCAAAAAGATGTACCTTCGGTTCGCTTTGAATCGAAGGTACATCTTTTATAATATTCTTATGCCCGGTCGCCCTTTTCCGTCGACAGGAGAATCCGGTCGTTGTTGAACTCTCCGCCCGTATCCTGCGCAAATTTCGCAAGCAGCTGCTCAACGGTCATGCCCTCGCGCTCCTTTCCGCGGACGTCGAAGACGATCCTTCCGGAATCCATCATCAGCGTGCGGTTTCCGAGCTCAAGCGCCTGGTTCATGTTGTGCGTGACCATGAGGCAGGTGATCTTTCTTTCCTTCACGATGCTCTTCGTGAGATCGAGTACCTTGGACGCCGTTGCCGGGTCGAGGGCCGCCGTGTGCTCATCGAGAAGGAGGAGCTTCGGTGTTACGACAGTCGCCATAAGAAGCGTCAGCGCCTGTCTCTGGCCGCCTGAGAGCAGGCCGACCGGGTTCTTCATGCGGTCCTCAAGTCCCATGTCGAGGAGAGCCAGCTTCTCGCGGAACATCTCTCGTTCCTTCTTGCTCACCCGGCTGAAGATCTGGTGCTTTCCCGTGCTCGCGCGGAGGTATGCCACCGCGAGGTTTTCCTCGATGGTCATATGCGGCGCAGTTCCCATCAGCGGGTCCTGGAACAGACGGCCGATGAATTTGCTGCGCACATGCTCCGGCGTAAATGTAATGTCCTCTCCGTCCAGAACGATCCGGCCCTCATCCACATAGAAGGAACCGGCGATCGCGTTGAACATGGTGGACTTGCCCGCGCCGTTTGATCCGACGATCGTCGCGAAGTCCCCGTCCTCCATGGTCAGTGAAAGATCACGGAGCGCGCGCTTTTCATTTACCGTGCCGGGATTAAACGTCTTTGAAATATGAGAAAGTTCAAGCATGCTCACTGCCTCCCTTCCGTATCTTTATTTCTGACGTGTCCTGCCATGCCGGCGTGCTTCTTTCTCTCAAATGAAACCATCTCCTTCGTCTGCGGAGCTATGATCGCGACGCAGACAATCAGTGCGGAGACGAGCTTGAATGCCTCTGTCGGGACGTTCAGCCGGAGTGCGAGGGAAATGATCACGCGGTAGAGGCAGGAGCCCAGAACGACGCTGATGATCTTCCAGAGCATATTCTGGCTCTTCTTCGAGAAGCTCTCGCCGATGATCAGTGAGGCGAGCGCAATAGTGACCATGCCGGTGCCGAGGTTGATATCACTCGTCTTGTTGTACTGGCCGACCAGCGCGCCTGCGAGGCCGGTCATTGCATTTGCCACACAGAGACCGACTGTGATGGTAAATGCAGGATTGATGGAGGAGGCCCTGACCATCGCGGGGCTGTCACCAGTCGCGCGGATCGAGAGGCCGAGCCGCGTGCTGAGAAACCACCGGAGCGCCAGGCAGATCAGCGCGAGCAGGACCGCCAGGAGCAGAAGCGGGCTCCAGCCCTTCCACTGCGTCGACTTCCCGACCCCCTTGATCAGTGAGAAGACGGTCGGCTTTCCGAAGATCGGATAGTTCGACGAGAAGCCCATGACCGCGAGGTTGATCGTATAGAGGCCGGTGTTGACGATAATGCCGGCGAGGATGCTCTGGACGTGGAAGCGCGTCTGCAGAAGCGCCGTCACGAATCCTGAGCAGACGCCCGCCGCCATGCCGGCGACGAGGGCCAGGACCGGATGTCCGGACATCGTGACGACTGCGCCGACAGCGCAGCCGAGCGTATAGCAGCCGTCTGTCGAGAGATCGCAGATATCAAGGATACTGAAGCTGACAAAGAGTGACAGCGCGACAAGGGAGTAAATGAGACCGACCTCAAGGGCTGTCTGAAGAATTTCCGGTGTGATGAACAAGGATGATTCCTCCATTTTTTATTCAGCGTTCCGAGTCTGGAGTGCTGAATAGTTATTCTTTCATAAAGATAATGCCGTATCAGCTCTCTGTGCTGAACTCCTGCGCGGTTGTTATTTTCTGAACAAGCGTGCAGTACGGCTGCATTGCATTTTTCACGTCATCGAAGTTAAGGCCGATCGCCTCGCATGTGTCCGTGTTGACAGTGGCGATACCGTTGTCAAATGTCTCGACCGGGACATCTGCCGGGTTCTTGCCGTTGACCAGGATATCTGCCGCCATATCGGCCGTCGCGACACCGAGGTTTGCGTAGTCAACGCCATAGCCGCAGAACGCACCGTTCAGTGCGAAGGAATCGGCGCCGCAGTACTGCGGAATGCCTGCGTCCTGGAACTTTTCATAGATAGCGAGCTCAGCCTTCATGATCGTGTTGTCGGTCGGTGTGAAGACCGCATCGACGCCCTCTGCGACCAGCGCGTCCGCTGCCGAGGAGACCTCATCATTTGTCGTACCTGTCTTCTCAACATAGGAGATGCCCTTCGAGTCAAGATACTTCTCAGCGTCCTTGACCGGCTGTGTGGACGAATCCTCGCTCTTTGAGTAGAGGATACCGACCTTCTTGACATCCGGATTGACGGCTGTGATCAGGTTCATGATGGCTTCTGTGTTCAGCGCGTCCGATGTACCCGTGATATTCGCACCCGGCTTGTCCATCGAGGAGACAAGACCCGCGCCGACCGGATCAGAGGAGGCCGCAAAGACGACCGGGATCTGATTGTCCTCCGTCGCCGTCTGAACGATCTGGGCCGTCGGTGTTGCGATCGGGATAATCAGATCAACCTTATCGGAAATAAGCTCCGACGCGATCTGATTGAGGACCGTGCCGTCAGCCTGTCCGTTCTTCACGTAGTCCTTATAGTCGAAGGTGCAGCCGAGTTTACTGCCGATGGCATCGAGCTCGGATTCGATATTTGCCTCGATCTGATTGAGAGACGCGTCGTCTACGTACTGGATGATACCGACCTTGTAGGTCTTTCCGGATACGTCAGCCGTCGTTGAAAATGTATTTCCGGTCGCCTCGATCAGCGTGCTCTCTGTAGAGTCCGTTCCTGTGACAACGGATCCCGCTGTCTCCGCTGACGAAGCTGCCGCAGCTGACGAGGACGCTGTCTTTGAACTGCTTCCGCATGCGCACAGGGAGAGCGCACATACCGCTGCGAGTGCCGTTGTAAACATCTTTCTCTTCATAATATCTCCTCCTTTTCCTCCCGCGAGAAGGCCCCGGACAATAAAAAAAGCCTCAGGTCATAAAACCTGAGACGATTCTTTTTAAACCGCGGTGCCACTCAGTTTGCCACGCAGCGCGCGGCCACTTATCACCCTGCCTCAAAAGCCCATTCACCATGCTTTTTCCCGCCGCCTCTCAGCAATCTGCGTGCTCTCTGTAGGGTAATTGACAAGGCTACTTTTCTTTCTCATCGGCCTTCTCTGTTCAGTTTGTAGATGTGACTTTAAGAATACCGTCTTTCCGGCCGGATGTCAACCTGGATTATTCTTCCGCACGGACGAAGCCCGCGGATGCAAGCTGCGATTATTCCTCCCCGCGGACGTAGTCCGGATACTCGATTCCGACCAGGACGAGCCCCTTCGGGATCGCGGTCGGCCCCGCCTCGTGGCGGTCCCGCGCCTCGATGATGGTGCGCATCCGCTCCGGCTCCCAGCGGCCGTCCCCGATGTAGAGAAGGGTGCCGACAATGATGCGGACCATGTTGTAGAGGAAGCCGTTCCCGCGGATCCGGAACACCAGACGGTCTCCTGTGCGCGTCACGGACGCGTCCGTGATGGTCCGCACGGTCGTCGCGGTCGAGTTGCCCGAGGAGCAGAAGGACGCGAAATCGTGCTCGCCGATCAGGTACTGCGCCGCGGTGTTCATTTTCTGCGCATCGAGCGGATAGTAGACATGCATCTCTGTATGCCGAAAGAGCGGGTCCGGATGAACCCGGTTCAGGATGTGATACTCATAGGTCTTGTACGTCGTCTGATAGCGGGGATGAAAATCGTCCGGGACGCGCTCGGACTCCACGACGCGGATATCCTCCGGGAGACGCGCATTGAGCGCAAATGCGATTTTTGACGGATGAATGCGGGTCTCCACATCAAAGACAGCGACATTGCCCTCCGCATGGACACCGGCATCTGTGCGGCTCGCTCCGATCGTCCTGATCGGAGTCCCGAAGAGATCCGAGATGGCGCCGTTCAGGACATCCTGGATAGCGACACCATTTGTCTGGCACTGAAACCCGTTGTAGTTCGTTCCGTCATAGGCAACCGTCAGCTTGATTCGCATGTTTCTCTCCATTTCCCAGATTCTTCTCAGATGCCGGCCTCAAGGCCGCAGCAGGGCTTGTCCCCTTTCAGATTCCGAGCACGCAGAGCGCGATGTAGCAGGCAAAGAACGCCGCCATGATGATATACGCCCAAACGTCGCGGCCCTCGTAGTGCAGCGGCTTCATGCGCGTCCGGCTGTCGCCTCCGTGATAGCAGCGCGCCTCCATCGCCATCGCCAGATCATTGGCGCGGCGGAAGGCCGAGACGAACAGCGGGACAAGCAGCGGAATCATCGCCTTCATGCGCGCGATGAAATTGCCGCTCTCGAAATCCGCGCCGCGGGCGATCTGCGCCTTCTTGATCTTGTCCGTCTCCTCCGTGAGGATCGGAATAAAGCGGAGCGCGATCGACATCATCATGGAGATCTCGTGGACCGGCACATGAAGCACCTTCATCCACGCAAAGAGGCTCTCCATCGCATCTGTCAGCGAATTCGGCGTCGTCGTCAGAGTCATGATCGACGAGCCCATGACGAGATAGGTGAGACGCAGGGCCATGCGGACAGCCATGCGGATGCCCGCGTCCGTTATTTTAAGAATTCCCCAGTGCCACACAGCCGTGCCCGGTGTGAGCAGCAGGTTAAAAATGACCGTGATGATGAGAATGAACCAGATCGGCTTCATGCTCTTTAGGATATAGCGGAACGGCACCCTTGACAGGGCGATCATGACGCCGAGCACTGCCGTGACGAACAGATAGCCGATGAGGCCCTTCACGAGGAAGACCCCGATGATATAGGCGAGCGTCCCGAGAAATTTCACGCGCGGGTCCAGTTTATGCAGGATTGAATCTGTCGGATAATATTGGCCTAATGAAATTTCCATGATTTTTCTTACTTTTCCTCCAGCGAGTTCCTGGCCGAGAGCGCCATCAGAATGCTCCTCTTCGCTTCCTCGACGGTCGTCGCCGTGAGGTCAACATCGAGTCCCTTCTCATAGAGCGCCCGCATGATGTAGGTGATCTGCGGCGCCGCAAGACCGATCTTCTCGAGCTCCTTATAGTGCATGAAGACGTGCTTCGGCGTGTCGTCAAATGCAATTTTTCCATCATTGACGACGAGCAGCCGCGTCGCGTACCGCGCGACGTCCTCCATGCTGTGGGAAACGAGGATCACCGTGATGCCCCGCGTGTCCCGCAGGTACTTGATCCGGTTCAGGATCTCATCGCGGCCGGCCGGATCAAGTCCCGCCGTCGGCTCGTCGAGAATCAGGACCTCCGGGTCCATGGCGAGCACACCGGCCACGGCGACTCTCCGCTTCTGGCCGCCGGACAGCTCAAATGGCGATGCCGTATACAGCTCCTCGGCGATCCCGACCTCCTTCAGGGCGCGCTTTGCGCGCTCCTCACATTCCTCCTGCGAGAGCCCTTCATTTTTCGGGCCGAACATCACGTCCTTCAGGACATCCGTCTCAAAGAGCTGGTTCTCGGGATACTGGAACACGAGTCCGACGTGCGTGCGAAGCGACCGCAGATCGTAGCCATTGTCCCAGATATTCTTGCCCTCGAAGAGAACCTCGCCGGACGTCGGCTTAATAAGGCCGTTCAGATGCTGAATCAGCGTCGATTTTCCGCTTCCCGTGTGTCCGATCACACCGATGAATTCTCCCTCGTCGATCGAAAGGTTCACATGGTCGAGCGCGTTCACCTCATAAACCGTTCCCACGCCGTATGTGTAGCACACGTCCTTTAACTCTATCAGCATAGCGCCTCCACAAGCTCATCGATTGTCAGAATTCCGTCCGGAAGATCGACCCCCGCCTTTTTGAGCTCCCACGCGAGCTCTGTCACCTGCGGCACATCGAGCCGCAATTTCTTCAGCTCCTCGACGCGCGAAAAGATCTGTCTGGGCGTGCCGCGCATGACGATGTGTCCCTTGTCCATGACGTACACCTTGTCCGCGACGACGACCTCCTCCATATAGTGCGTGATCAGAATGACCGTGACATGCTCCTTCCGGTTCAGCTCACGGACCGTATCAATGACCTCCTTACGGCCGTTCGGATCAAGCATCGCCGTCGGCTCATCAAGCACAATGCACTCCGGGTGCATTGCGACGACGCCGGCAATCGCAACTCTCTGCTTCTGGCCGCCGGAGAGCTTGTTCGGCGAGCGGTCGCGGAACCCGAGCATGCCGACCTTGGCGAGCGCGTCGTCGACGCGGTGCCAGATGTCCTCCGTCGGAACGCCGAGATTCTCCGGGCCGAACCCGACATCCTCCTCGACAACGGTCCCGATGATCTGGTTATCCGGATTCTGGAAGACCATGCCGGCCTTCTGACGGATTTTCCACAGGTCCTCTTCCTCCGCCGTATCCACGCCATCGATATACATCGTGCCGCTTGTCGGGACGAGGAGCGCGTTGATCTGCTTGGCGAGCGTCGATTTTCCGGACCCGTTATGTCCGAGAATGGCGATAAACTGCCCCTTATCGACGTCGAGATCAACGTCCGTGAGCGCCGTTACCTTCTCCGGCGTCTCCGACTCGTCCGCATATTTGATATAGTCAAAACCGAGCTTGCTGGCCCTGATAATTCCCATCGCTCTTTACTCCGCGTACGCTGAGATCGTGTCCCAGATCTCGTCTCTTCCTTCCTTCGTAACTGCAGAAAATGCAATCACCCTTGTCTCATGGCTGACATGCAGGACAGTCCGCACCGTATTGAGATTCTTTTCGACCTCCCGCTTCTTCAGCTTGTCCGCCTTCGTCGCAATAATAATCGGCTCCATGCCGCTCGCAATAATCCAGTCGTGCATGAGGCGGTCATCGGCCGTCGGCTCATGACGGAGATCAACCAGGAGAAAGACAGCGCGGAGCTTCTTCGAGTTCCGAAGATACCCCTCAATCAGGCCGCCCCAGCCTTCCTTCATTTCCTTTGAGCGCACGGCATAGCCGTAGCCCGGAAGGTCAACCAGATACACGTCCGGCGCAAAATCCGGACGTGTCTCACCCCTATTGACGTGATAATAATTGATAGTCTGCGTCTTTCCCGGCTGGGCGGACGTCCTCGCGTAGGACTTCCGCTCCATCAGCGCGTTGATCAGCGAGCTCTTGCCGACATTCGACCGGCCCGCGAACGCGAGCTCCGGTCTCTTGTTGAGCGGAAGCCTGCTCGTGATGCCGCACACAGTTTCCAGGTCCGCAGATTTGATCTTATACATGTTCTCTCTCCATGAACGTGCGTCAGGCTGTGACGGACTTCGATGTCTTTCTCCGCCTTGAGGCACGTCTTGCCATCAGCGGCTTTGCGTCGTCCTCCGACCGCTCGCCGTGAATCAGCTCCGGCTCCTTCTTTCCGCCGACGGAGTCCTTCGTGATGACACACTCCGTGATGGACGGATCGGACGGGACCTTGTACATCGCGTCCATGACCGTCTTCTCCATGATTGCGCGGAGACCTCTCGCGCCCGTCTTTCTCTCGACAGATTCATGCGCGATCTCACGCAGCGCGTCGTCCTCGATTGTCAGGCGCACGCCGTCCATCTCGAAAAGCTTCGTGTACTGCTTGACCAGAGAATTCTTCGGCTCCTTCAGGATGCGGACGAGCGCGTCCTCGTCGAGGCCGTCCAGAGACACGACGACCGGAATACGGCCGATCAGCTCCGGGATGAGGCCGAACTTGACGAAGTCCTGCGGCATGACATGCTTCAGGATTTCTCCTTCATTTCTCTCTTCCTCTGTCTTGCCGAGCTCGGCGCCGAAGCCGATGGACTTCGTGTCCATTCTCTGCTCGATGATCTTGTCCATTCCGACAAATGCACCGCCGCAGATGAACAGGATGTCCGTCGTATCGATCTGGATCATCTCCTGCTGCGGGTGCTTTCTGCCGCCCTGCGGCGGAACAGACGCATTTGTCCCCTCGATGATCTTAAGTAAAGCCTGCTGCACGCCCTCACCGGAAACATCGCGGGTGATGGATGCATTTTCAGACTTGCGGCCGATCTTATCGATCTCATCGATGTAGATAATGCCGTGCTTTGCGCGCTCAAGGTCGTAGTCAGCCGCCTGGATCAGCTTGAGCAGGATGTTCTCGACATCCTCGCCGACATAGCCTGCCTCGGTCAGCGTCGTCGCGTCCGCAATCGCGAACGGAACGTTCAGCATTCTCGCCAGTGTCTGCGCGAGAAGCGTCTTGCCGGAGCCGGACGGTCCAAGCATCATAATATTTGACTTCTGCAGCTCGACGCCGTTCTTCTCCTTCGGAGCGAGCAGACGCTTGTAATGGTTGTAGACGGATACTGCCAGGACCTTCTTCGCGTCGTCCTGACCGATCACGTACTCGTCCAGAAACTTCTTGATCTCAACCGGTGTCTTCAGATGGATCTCACCGTCATCGACCTCGAAGCTCTCCTTCTCAGCCTCTTCCTCCATGATGTTCGTGCAGATTTTCACGCACTCATCACAGATATAGATCCCTTCCGGGCCGGCAAAGAGCTTGTGGACCTGGTCCGCGCTCTTTCCGCAGAAGGAGCATCTGAGTTTATTACCGGAACTTCTTCCTGCCATATTTTCTCCTTTTGGAAGAGACTTGCATTTCCCGTGGCAGCTGCCCGGGTTTTCTCTTCCTGTCTGAAAAGAGCTGCTGCAAATTTCGCAGCAGCTCTCCGTAACAGCTTTACCTGTACTTTATCGTTTTTCAATGACGCTGTCAATGATGCCGTACTCTGCAGCCTCTTTCGCTGTGAGCCAGTGGTCGCGGTCTGTGTCGCGCGCGACCTCCTCAACAGTCTTGCCAGTGTTCTGCGCCAGCAGCTCGTTCATTCTCTGGCGTGTCGCGCGGATATGGTCCGCATCGATCAGCATATCGCTGGCCTTGCCCTGCGTGCCGCCCGACGGCTGATGGATCATGATCTCCGCGTTCGGAAGCGCCTGGCGCTTGCCCTTCGCGCCGCCCGCAAGCAGGAATGCGCCCATGCTGGCCGCCATGCCGATGCAGATTGTTGAAACATCACACTTGATATACTGCATGGTATCATAGATCGCCATGCCCGCGGTAACAGATCCGCCCGGGCTGTTGATATAGAGACTGATATCCTTGGAGGGGTCCTCCGACTCGAGGAACAGGAGCTCCGCGACGATCACGGACGCACTCGCGTCCGTAACTTCCTCGCCGAGGAAAATGATGCGCTCCTTGAGCAGTCTCGAATAAATATCATAGCTTCTCTCACCCTGCGCCGTCTGTTCGATGACGTACGGAACCAGTGTGTTTCTGATCAAATTCAAACCTCCTTGGCGCTGTCCGTGACAAGCTCGACAGCCTTCTGGACCGCCATATCCTTCTTGAGCTGATCCTTCTCGTAGTCGCTCATCGACTCCTTGAGCTTGTCGACATCCATCTTGTACTGATCCGCGATCTTCTTCACCTCAGCATCGAAGTCCTCATCGGAGATCTTGATGTCAGCCTTCTCAGCGACAGCCTCGAGAACAAGGCGCTCCTGGATCTGCTTCAGTGCCTGCGGCTTGATGTCTTCCTTGAACTTCGCCTCTGTAGATCCCTGATACTGGAGATACATGTCGATCGGGATACCCTGGCTCTGAAGACGTCTCGCGAAATCCTCATACATCTGCTCTGCCTGGCTTGCGACCATAGCGTCCGGAATGTCCATCTTGGAGGACTCGATCAGCTTGTCAACAGCCTCATTTGTCTTTGCGTTCTTCGCAGCCTTCTCCTTGTCGGAAACAAGGTTGGACTTGACAGACTCTCTGTACTCGTCCATCGTGTCGAACTCGGAAACATCCTGTGCGAACTCGTCGTTAAGCTCCGGGAGCTCCTTCTTCTGAATCTTGTTGATCTTGCATGCGAAGACAGCATCCTTGCCAGCAAGCTCCTTTGCGTGGTACTCAGCCGGGAATGTGACCTTGACGTCCTTCTCCTCGCCTGCCTTTACGCCGACAAGCTGATCCTCGAAGCCCGGGATGAAGGTGTTCGAGCCGATAACAAGCGTCTGGCCCTCTGCCGTGCCGCCGTCAAACTTGACGCCGTCGATGGAGCCGGAATAGTCAAGATTGATTGTGTCGCCGTTCTCAACAGCTGCGCCCTCTTCTGCATCAACAAGGCGGGAGTTCTTCTCCTGCTCCTTCTTGATCTCCGCATCGACGTCCTCATCTGTGACAGTGACGTCCTGCTTCTTGACCTCGATGCCCTCGTAAGCGCCGAGCTCGACAGCCGGCTTCACAGCAGCTGTTGCCGTGTAAATGAAATCCTTGCCCTTCTCGATCTGCTCGATATCGAACTCCGGACGGGATACGATCTCAAGACCTGTGCTCTCAGCCTCCTCCGGGTATGTCTGCGGGATCAGGATGTTCGCTGCATCCTCATAGAAGACGCCTGTGCCGTACATCTTCTCGATCAGCTGCTGCGGAGCATGGCCCTTTCTGAAGCCCGGAATGGAAATGTTCTTCTTGTTTCTATTGTAGGCCTGAGTCAGTGCCTTGGAAAAGTCGTCAGCCGGGACAGTGACTGTCAGCTTGACCATATTGTGCTCTAAATTTTCAACCTTTACGCTCATGATTCCTCCTAAACTATCTGATAACAGTCATTGCATCAGTATATCACAGGAATTTCCTTCTGAACAGAGGAAAACCTCATTTTCTGAAAATGCGGAGCTCACTCCGCCTTGTACACGATGGAACGGCCGATCTCACGGGCCCTGTCTTCTCCCGCAAGAACCTTGATCAGCTTCAGCGCAAACGGGATCGCCGTACCGACCCCGCGGCTCGTGATGAACCGTCCGTCCTTCACAACCTCCTCGTCTGTGACAGGCTCCGCGCCGTTCTCCTCCAGGACATTCTCAAGCCCCGGATAGCAGGCCGCCTTTCTGCCCTTCAGATAGCCCTGCTTTGCAAGGACCGTCGGCGCCGCGCAGATCGCGCAGATGTATTTCTTCGCCTCATTTGCCGCCGCAAGCGTCTTCGCGACGCCCTCGTGCTCACCGAGATAGGTCGTTCCCGGCTGTCCGCCCGGAAGAATAAACATGTCCGCCTGCTCCGGATGCTGCAGATCGCCGAACATGACATCCGCACCGACCTCGATGTGACTTCGGCCGACCAGCGTCAGCGAATCGCTGATGGACACGGTCACAACCTCGATCCCGGCCCGTCTTAACAGGTCAACGACTGTGAGTGCCTCGACCTCCTCGAAACCGTCTGCAAGAAAAACTACCGCTCTGCTCATATCTGCCTCCTTGTCTCCCGCAGCTGCTCACCCCGCATCCCGATTCCGGAGGGCGCGGCGGCCGCGCTTCGTGTGTCTTGTCTCAGATCTTCAGTGCCTTCTCCGTGCACGCGTGGACCGCCTCCATCACAGTTCCGCGGAACCCACCGCGCTCAAGCGCCGCGACGCCCTCGAT
>OMYS01000072.1 GCA_900315305.1 uncultured Eubacteriales bacterium | reverse complement strand
TTTGAGCGCGGCAAGCCATCCCTTGAAATCACGGCACGCCTGCTTCAGCACGTTCTGCGCGCACTGCATGGAAAGCCCGGCATAATAGTCCGGGTTGCTGCATACCGTCATGATTTTCCAGAGCTCCTCGTAGGTCAGCATGGCTTTCGGCTGTTTCATGCCGGCGGCCACAGCACGCGCGATCTCATCCTCGACTTCCTGCTCGTTGTCCGTCAGCGACTCCTTCTGCTGTGCCGTGAAATGGTTCCTGATCCGGAACAGGGCGGCATTCCGCAGAAGCTTTGCCATACGCGTCTGCCCGTCCAGATAGGCAGACAGGTCAGGCATGCGGTATTGGCTGATGCAGTATTTCATGATTCCGTACGCCATGGATGTCTCCTTTCTGTCCGTGTTGACACTATGCTTGTTCCCTGCTATAATTATATCAGAAAATATGTTTGGATGTCAATCATTTGGAGACATAATCATGCAGAAAACAAACGGAATCTATTGCAAAAACCGCCACAGTTGTTTCCTGCTTCAATACCCAGGCGGAAAGCGCTCGTTGGCGAAGTCAGGGAGTGCGTGTACAAGACACTGCGCGACG
Organism: uncultured Eubacteriales bacterium; assembly: GCA_900315305.1. Lineage (GTDB taxonomy): Bacteria > Bacillota > Clostridia > Lachnospirales > Lachnospiraceae > Chordicoccus. The sequence continues at coordinate 6,456 of OMYS01000072.1, read as the reverse complement.
GGCTGGAAAATCAGGGGTGCCGCGTAGTCCGTATGAACGGAGAGGAGGACCATGTCCACATCCTGTTTGAAGCCCCGCCGGACAAGAAGCTGACGGAGCTTGTCAATATGTTAAAGACCCGCTCGGCCCGCATGACATGGGCGAGATACCCGGATGAGCTGCGGAAATTTTACTGGCGCAAAGACCGGCACCTTTTTTGGACGGACAGCTATTTTGTCACGACTGTCGGGTACAACAGCCTTGAGGCTGTTGACCATTACATCAAAAACCAGCAGGCATTCATCCACGCCCAGGCGTCTCTGTGACGTTTGGACGTGGTACTCTGCTGTTACTGATAGAATGTCATTTCCATGGCACCCGGAAGGCGCCCGTTCACATCTGACATTTTATAGTTTAATGTGTCTAATCATAAATGTCAACGATTTATCAAAGTTAGTTATGTATAATTTATACAAGCAGCGCGATCGCAAGCGCGGTGAGAAAGCCACTGATAAAGCCGCCCACATGCGCCGTCATATTGATCCTCCGGTTGAGGAAGCCGTACACGAGATTGATGACGATGCAAAGCAGGATGTTCTGAAGTCCCGCCCTCGTCAGGAAGCCGTACATCGCGGCGACAAGATACGCCCCGAGCAGGCCGAACACAGCGCCGGAGGCCCCCGCCGAAATACCGCCGCGTCTCCTCATTTTCCAGAGGAGCTGCGTGAGAAGACCGCCGGCAAGTCCCGACACAAAATAGATAAGAAGGAACCCCTTCTCCCCGAAGATCGTCTCAATCCCCGGGCCGAGGCAGTACAGGGCCCAGATGTTGCAAATGAGGTGCACGCCGCCGAAATGCACGAACATGCTCGTCAGATACCGCCAGCTCTCGCGCGCCGGCATGCCGCTGTACAGCGCGCCGAAGCGTCTCGCAACGGATGTTTTCTCGCTCCCGCCCGCCGCCGTCTCCATCAGAAAGACGACGACATTCACAGCCATTAAAATGTAGGTCAGATACCCAGATCTCATGAAAAATCTCCTGCAAATCGCGCCAAGCGATACGATGCCGCCTGACAGCCGGAATTCACCACATTTGACGAATGATCAGATGTCTCCCCATGTCTCTTACATTTTCAGCATCTGCCGCCCGGAATTTATCATAATTGATGAACGATCGAATTCTTACCAATGCGCCTCACAGTTTCAGCATCTGGTAGCCGACGCCGACATGCGTCTTGATGAACTGATCGCCGCCGGACGCCTTCTCGAGCTTCTTCCGGAGCGATGCCATGTAGACGCGGAGGGATGCCATGTTGTTCTCCCAGGAATTGCCCCAGACCTCCTTCGTGATCATGCGGTAGGTCAGGACCTTGCCCGTGTGGCGCGCGAGAATGCACACGAGCTTGTATTCGCTCGGCGTCAGATGCACTGGCTGCTCCGCGACCGTCACCGATCCCGCGGCAAAGTCGATGCTGAGCTTTCCGTTCACATAGACGGACTCATTCTCCTCCTTCGCATTTCTTAAAAATGCAAGGCGCCTGATCGTCACGCGGATCCGCGCGAGCAGCTCCTCGACGGAAAATGGCTTCGTCAGGTAATCGTCGGCGCCCGCGTCAAGCGCGTCGATCTTGTCATTTTCCTCGGAGCGCGCGCTGATCACAATGATCGGCAGATTCGACCAGGTGCGGACGCGGCGGATCACCTCAATCCCGTCGATGTCCGGCAGCCCGAGGTCGAGGAGCACGATGTCCGGATTGTGCGTCGAAATTTCCATCAGTGCTTCATTTCCGTTGTCCGCCGTTAGAAATTTATATCCATGTGTCCTTAATGTCGTGGAAATGAGATGCCGGATCGGCGGATCGTCTTCCACGATCAGAATCGTTGTCTCATACATCAAGCATTACCTTCTCTTCCGGAAGCGTAAAGGAAAATACCGTCCCGCGGGGGTTGTTGTCCGCTACACAGATCGTGCCGCCGTGCGCCTCGGCAATCGACTTGCACAGGGCAAGCCCGAGTCCGATGCTCCGCCGGTCGTCGGCAATCTTCCGCTTCGCCGTGTAAAACATTTCAAAAATATGCTTCTTGTCCTCGTCCGAGATACCCGGCCCGTCGTCCGCGACCGATATGCGGACCATCCCGCTGCCCGTCTCCTCGGAGCTGATCGTAATCTGCGAGCCCTTCTGCGTGTACTTCACCGCGTTGTTCACGAGATTAATAATCACCTGCATAATCAGCCGCGAGTCGGCCTTCACGACCTGTACGTCGTCGCCGAGCGCAAGCACTAAATGATGCTCGCTGATCTTGCGGTCAACATGCTGAACCGCCTCGCGCACGATGTCCTCGACGACCTCCGCCTTCATATCTATATTGAGGCGGCCCTCCTCGATCCGTGTGATCGAGAGCAGGTTCTCGACCATATTGATGAGCCACATCGAGTCGTCATAGATGTCAAGATACACGCGGTGCCGCTCGCCCTCGCACATCTCCGCCTCATTGGTCAGGAGATTGCTCGCGTTGCCGGAAATGGACGTGAGCGGCGTGCGCAGATCGTGCGAGATGCTGCGCAGAAGCGTCGAGCGGAGCTTCTCATTTTTCACAAGGAGGTCTGACTCCTCCTTCTCGCGGATGCTCTTTTCATTCTCGAGGGCGAGCGCGCACTCGCCTAGAATCGCAAGGCAGATGCTGTACGCAAATGAACTGACCTCGTCGTGCCCCAGATCGATGCCGACGACCCCGTAGAAGCCGTTTCGCGTGCGGATCGCAAGGTACTGATAGCGCGCGCCGGAGTAGCGGTCCGTCTCCGCACCGGCCTTCTCCTGCGTCTCCCGCGCGAGCGCGGCGGCCTTCTTGTCCTCCTCACCCGGCTCCGCCGGCCGCGGCGTGTCAGTCGGCCAGTACATTTGCGGCTCTCCCGGTGTGCCCGCATCGGTCTCAGGATAGATGATGACGGCGCGGCCCGTCAGCTTGACCAGCTGCCCGGCCGTCTCCTTCATGATCTCCTGCTGATTGTGCACCTGCTGGAGCATCTGGTTGGCCTCGAGCAGGATCTTCATGCGGTAGGCGTGCTTGGCCGACTGCTCCGCGAGGTCCTTGAGGCGCGACGCGAGCAGGCCCGCAATAAATGCCGCCGCGAACATGACCGCAAACGTCAGCATATAGCCCGGATCATAGGCGTGAAATGAAAAAATCGGCTCCGTGAAGAAGTAGTTAAATATGATGACGCTCGCCCCGGACGCGATCACGCCGTAAATCCATTTGGATGTCACGACGGAAATGATGAGGACCGCGAGGATATAGAGCGTGATGATATTTGCCTCATGCATATTGAACTGCTGAAGCCACATGCCGCAGAGCGTCACGCCCGTGAGAATCCCGAGCGCGAGGAGCGAGTCCTTAATCCAGCTGTTCCTGGCCGTGCTCTGCGGCATTTCCCGGAGCGGGCGCGCGCCCTTGTCCGGAATCACGACAACGTCGATATCCGGCAGATAGGCGACGAGCCGGTCCGAGAGCAGTCCCTTCGACAGATGAAAATGCCCCGACGGCGCGCTCTGCCCGATCACAACCTTCGTCACCGCGTTCATCCGCGCGTACTCCGCGATTCGCGAAGCGATGTCACTTCCATACACCGTCTCCGTCCTCGCGCCGAGATGCTCGGCAAGCTTCATATTTTCCGTGAGCCGCCGGCTCTCCGAATCCTTCATCGGCCTCCGCTCCGGCACCTCGACATAGAGCGCCGTAAATTCCGTCTGCGGCGCGGCCGCGAGATCCGACGCAAGCCGGATCACACGCGGATTCGTAAATGAAGAGGAAAGACAGACCAGAATATGCTCGCCCTTCATAAAACCGCCTCCTCATTTTTATGAATATATACAAAATATATCACAAAGAAGACCCTTTATCCATTCCCTGCACCATTGCGCAGATTCAGCGGGATCACACAAAGCAGCCGGCTCCCGGAAATCCGAGAACCGGCTGCAGTTATTCATTATGAGATCCCGGCTGATTAAACTCACCCTGAGCGGCCGCTGCCTGCTTACTGCAGGCTTTCACCTGGAGCATGCCATATCTCAGTATCCGCGGTAACCTTTCCTGAGGTTAATGACAACCGGCTTTCCCGACCCGACGTTCACGTGACCGTTCCGCCCGTCATGCATCTGCCTCTCGGAAAATGCAAGGCCGCCTCGCCAGGACTCTCTCCTCCGCAGAAGGTTCTCCCAGCGCTCACGTCTTGCCTTCTTCCGCTCAGCCTTCGCGGCAGCCCGCACGGCCTTCGCCTCCTCCATGCGGCGTCTTGCCGCGAGCGTGCTCTCCTCCTCGCCGCTGTCAATCAGTCTCATGAGCCTGCCAAGCCCGAGATATACGACGCCGAGCTCAAACACGAAGCCCGCGCATAAGATGATATTCAGTAACATAGGTCACACCTCCCTTGCCAGCGCCCTGCCGGGGCGTTTCATCCGTTTTCCTCACATGTCCGGACACAGGATCCTAGTCACCCGCCTCCGGCACAGCCAATTTTTCATTCTGCCTGCCGCTTCTTATTTTTAATGGAAGCACTTCCGCACATCATCCTGCCTGCCGAGCACCAGCATCGTCTCGCCCGGCTCCAGCACGTAGTCCGTACCGACCGCAATCTCCATATCACTGCCGCGTTTCACGGCCATAACGTTGAGCCTGTAGCGCCGCCGGATATCGAGCTGGCCGATCGACTTTCCGCACCACGCGTCCGGGACCTTCACATCGAAGACCGCGTACTCGTCATTCAGCTCCAGATAATCGAAGATGTTCTCCGTCCCGCAGCGGAGCGCCGTCCAGTTCGCCATCTGCTTCTCCGGAAATACGATCTCGTCCGCTCCGTTCCGAAGGAGGAGCCGCTCGTGGATGTCCTTCGACGCGCGGGCGATGACCCGCTTTGCGCCGAGCTCCTTCAGCTGGCAGGTCGTCTCAATCGACGCCAGGACATCGTCGCCGATCGCCACGACGCACTCATCGAAGTTCCGCACGCCGATCGTTTTTAAGAATTCCTCGCTGGTGCTGTCTCCGACGACGCCGCTCGTCACATACGGCACCGCTGCCTTGACGCGCTCCTCATTTTTATCGACGGCCATAACCTCAACTTTCATCTCGGCAAGGCGCATCGCAATCCGAAGTCCGAAGCGGCCAACGCCGATCAGAAGTACTGTTCTCATAAAATTCCCTTCTTTCCATATATAATAATGATTCAGCTTCGCGCTCCTTGCTGCGGGCGGCCCAGGCGGCTTTTTCGTGTATCACCCCACCGTAACCTTCTCCGACACGAACTTTGCATTTGCCTTCCGCGTACCCGGGATCGTCGCAAAGATAAGCGTAAGCCCGCCGACGCGCCCGATATACATAAGCACGATCAATATCGCCTTGGAAAATGCGGAGACCTTCGTTGTAAGTCCCGCCGTAAGACCGACCGTTCCGATCGCTGACGCCGTCTCAAAGAGGCAGTCAATCAGAGGAAAGCCGTCCAGCCGGCTGATGATAAGTCCGCCGGCGAGGAACAGGACGATGTACATCGCGCAGATCGAGACCGCGTAGCGGATTCTTGCCATAACAGCGACCGCCGTCATCATGAGAACACCGAATGTCGTCACCTTCATGCCGCCTGCCGTTGAGCCCGGCGCGCCGCCGATCAGCATGAGAAGGATCATGATTGCCTTGCCGGTGTCGCTCAATGAGCTGATATCCGTCGTGTTGAAGCCGGCCGTCCGCGTCGTCACGGACTGGAAGAGGGACGCCAGTATCCGCGGGCCGCCCTTCATTTGTCCGTACTCGCCGAAATAAAAATAAATGGCCGGCAGGACGATCAGAAGGAGCGTCACCGAGAGGACGATCTTACTCTGCAGGCGGTATCTGCGGACGCGCCATTTCCAGTGCATGATGTCCTCCCATGTCAGGAACCCGAGGCCGCCGCTTATGATAAGCAGCATGATCGTGATATTGATGACCGGATTTCCGACAAAGCCCGTGAGCGAGCTGTACGGCTTCGTCACTCCCATGAGGTCAAAGCCCGCGTTGCAGAACGCGGAGACCGAGTGGAAGACGCTGTACCAGATGCCGCGCCCGATTCCGAACTTTCCGGCAAATGAAGGCAGCATGAGGAGCGCGCCGAGCAGCTCTGCCGCAAGCAGGAACCGCAAAATGAACCGCGTGAGCCGCACAATTCCGCCGACCTGCGGCGCCGACATCGCATCCTGCATGCGGCTTCGCTGCATGAGTGAAATCCTCCGCCCGGACAGCATCGCAAGTCCCGTCGCAATCAGCACAACACCCATGCCGCCGATCTGAATCAGCGAGAGAATCACGGCCTGCCCGAACACGGACCAGCCGGTCGCCGTGTCCCGCACGACAAGTCCCGTCACGCAGACGGCTGAGGTTGCCGTAAACAGCGAGGTCCCGAAGCTCGCGCTCCGGCCGTCGGCTGAGGCCGCCGGGATCATGAGCAGCAGCGTT
>OMYS01000055.1 GCA_900315305.1 uncultured Eubacteriales bacterium | reverse complement strand
TATGAGACCGACAAATCTGACGCTGATGACAGATCTTTATGAGCTGACCATGATGCAGGGGTATTTCAGAAACCCGACGGACCAGATCGTTGTATTTGACGCGTTCTACCGGACCAATCCGTACAACGGCGGGTATGCGATTGCCTGCGGTCTGGACCAGGTCATCGAATATATCAAGAATTTACATTTTACGTATGAGGATATCCAGTATCTGCGGTCGCTGAACCTGTTTGATGAGGGGTTCCTCGACTATCTCTCGGGCTTTCATTTTACGGGAGATATCTGGGCGATCCCGGAAGGAACCGTCATGTTCCCGAGGGAGCCGATGCTCAAGGTCATCGCGCCGATCATGGAGGCGCAGCTGATCGAGCCGGCCGTACTCAACATGCTGAACCATCAGTCCCTCATTGCGACGAAGGCGTCCCGCGTCTGCTACGCGGCCAAGGGCGACGGCATCATGGAGTTCGGTCTGCGCCGCGCGCAGGGGCCTGACGCGGGCATTTACGGCGCGCGTGCGGCTGTCATCGGCGGCTGCATCGGCACATCGGTCGTGCTGACCGGCGAGATGTTCGGCGTGCCTGTACTCGGCACACACGCGCACAGCTGGATCATGAGCTTCCCGACGGAGTATGAGGCGTTCCGCGCGTACGCGAAGGTATTCCCGAACAACTGCATCCTGCTCGTCGATACGTATGACGTGCTCGACTCCGGTGTTCCGAACGCAATCCGCGTCTTCAAGGAAATGAAAGAAGCCGGCATTCCGCTGAAGCACTACGGCATCCGCATCGACTCCGGCGACCTCGCGTACCTCTCCAAGAAGGCGTACAAGATGCTCGCGGACGCAGGCTTTGCGGACGCGACGATCTGTGCTTCCTCGGACCTCGATGAGTTCCTCATCCAGTCCCTGAAGGAGCAGGGCGCGAAGATCAATTCCTGGGGCGTCGGCACGGCGCTCATCACCTCGAAGGGCCATTCGTCCTTCGGCGGCGTCTACAAGCTCGCCGCAGTCAAGAACAAGGGCGATAAGGAATTCACGCCGAAGATCAAGCTCTCTGAAAATACAGAGAAGATCACAAACCCGGGCAATAAGAAGATCTACCGGATTTACGACAAGGAATCAGGAAAGATCAGGGCGGACCTCATTTGCCTCGAGGAGGAGACCTTCCGCGAGGACCAGGACCTTGTGATCTTCGATCCTGTCGAGACCTGGAAGAAGACAAAGATCAAGGCAGGGACCTTTACGCTCCGAGAGGTACTGGTCCCGGTCTTTAAGGACGGGACATGCGTCTATGAGGACCACTCGACGACGATGGAGATCAGAGACCGCTGCCAGAAGGAGCTGGATACGCTCTGGGATGAGTCGAGACGGTTCGTCAACCCTCACCAGATGTATGTCGATCTCTCCGACAAGCTGTTTAAAATGAAGAGCCAGCTGCTCGACGAGATGGGCAACGAGAGCATCAGCAAGTAAGTTTTGTTTTACCGGAAGGATAGTTTATTAATGGGGATCAGAAAATTAAAAGCTTTTACAGCGGCAGCTTTTGTGGTGCTGTGTGTGCTCTGGGGACCGCTTAATGCGTACGCTACGGTGACAAATGCGGACGCATTCAACGATATTGCCTGGACGGAGGTCTTTTCTGATCCTCTTCAGAGCACAAAGGGCGTCGTCCAGTCGATGTGCTCGACGGAAAATTATATCATCACGATCGAAAATGCGTCCGGCAGCAGCACGGAACCGGACACTGTGTCCGCCTACTACAAGAACACGACGGACGCAAATGGCAATCCGGTCACGCAGTACAGCCTCGCGAAGCGCGTCACAGACACGGACTGGGAGCACGGCAACGGCATGGCCTACGATCCGCGTACAAAGCTGATCTATGTCGCTCCGTACAGCAATCTCACGGCGTCGAACCGCGGCGTTTTGTTTGTCATGGATCCGAATACGCTTGAGAAGGTGAACACGATTCATATTTCGGACAGCTGGAATGTGCTCGGAATCGCCTACATCGAGAAGACCGATCAGTTTGTGATTCTGACAAATGTAGATGGCGGATACGATCTCCGTCTCTATGACTCTTCTTTTTCCCAGTACACGGACTTCGGGACGATGCAGACGGACGGCGCGGTGAACTTTCAGGATATCTGCGTCACGGGCGATTTTGTCCTCCTGCAGCCGCTCGGTCTTAAGGACGGCAATTATCTCCGCGTCTTCTCGATGTCGGAGAGGAAGATCGTCGCCAACGTGAAACTCTCCTACACGGTCAGCAATGTAAAGACCGCGGAGCCGGAGGACATCGCCGAGATCTCGCCGGGCGTCTTCCTCATGAGCGTCACGGAGAACCACACGGACGGCTCCACGGTCAACCATTTTTATGAGACGGTCCTGAAGACCGGTTGCTCGGTCACGGCGAGTGCGACGGGCGGCAGTGTGTCCCTTGCGGGCACGACGCCCGAGGGCACGCAGATCACGGATTTCACCGATGTCGAGGAGGGGAGCACGATCACAGTCACCTTCCAGCCGGACGCAGGAAATGTCATTTCCTCGCTGATTATCAACGGCCAGGGCGAGGAGGTCACGGAGGACGAGAGCTCCTACACGATCAGCAACATCACCGGGAATATCGTGCTCAGCGCGGGCTTTGATCTGCCTGACGCGGAGACGGACGCGGGGAGTGCGGTGACGGAGGGCAGTCTCTCCATGCCGGACTCGGAGACGACGGCCGGGGCGGACACGCTCTCGATCCCTGATTCAGACGCGGCCGCGCAGACGGCGGACTCATCGACTGTCAGTACGCCGGATTCTGACGTCTCGTCGGTCAGTGCGGCCGCAGCGGGAAATGAAGGCAGCGGCAGCACATCGGACCCGGATGTCGTCGTCGAGCGGCTGCAGCTCGGAGCGAGGGGCGGAAGAATCCTCGTTGTCGTGGCAGCGGCTGCCGCATGCTTTGCCGGCGTGCTCATACGGCTCCATGTCGTCCGTGCGAGAAAGCAGCGGGAGTATGTCCGGAGACGGCACGAGCACGACGTGCAGAGTGAGGAATCGTGACGAATGTATAAGTCCTGTGCACTGCGACCGGGACTTATACAAATAAAATATTCGCGAAAATTTAAAAAAGGGCTTGCATTTGGCAGAGGGGCACGCTATAATAACATTCGTCTTGAAAATTGGGCTATCGCCAAATGGTAAGGCAACGGACTCTGACTCCGTCATTTGAAGGTTCGAATCCTCCTAGCCCAGCGAACAGAAGGCTCCAGACGAAATGTCTGGAGCCTTTTTAAGTATTCAGCACACCCACAACGAGAAGCGCGAAGCGCTCCGAGTCTGGGGTGCTGAATCATTGCTATCCATGAGCGGAAAGGAAAAATCATGTACGAATTCACTTCGAAGGTGCGCTACTCGGAGATCGGCCCTGACGAGCGCATGACGCTCCGGTGTATTGCGACCCGGATGCAGGATGCTGCCGTCTTTCACTCGGACAGGATCGGAGAGGGGCCGGCCGTCTGGGAAAAGAACCAGAAGATCTGGATGATCATTTCCTGGCAGATTCTTGTCCATGAGCGTCCGCTCTTCGGAACAGACGTGACGACGCGCACGTGGACCTATTCCTTCCGCGGCTTCAACGGCTTCCGAAACTTCGTCATGGAGGATGAGAATGGGAAGCGGCTCGCGGAGGCGAACACGCAGTGGGTCTATTTTGATGTAAAGGAGCAGCGGCCCGCGCGGATTCCGAAGGAGCAGATCGAGAGGTACGGCATCGAAGAGGAGCTCTTCATCCCGGACAAGGCGCCGAGGCGGATTCCGATCCCTGCGGACGGCGCGGAGGGTGTTGTCCGCGAGGAGATGCCTTCATTTGAAATACAGATCAGCAATATCGACACGAACCGCCACGTCAACAACCTTGCCTACATCGACATGGCCGACAACTGTCTGCCGCTCGGCATGAAGGTGAAGGAGCTCCGCGTCGAGTATATGAAGCAGGCACGGCTCGGAGACACGATCACGCCGGTGACGTACCGGACAGACAGCTATTTTATGGTCTGTCTGAACGACGCGCAGGGAAGCCCGTGCGCGATCATCCAGTTTATGATATGATAATCGTTCAGCACCCCTCAGAGAATTGAAAAGATGAAGGGAGAGCTTGCTCGCCCGAAATCTTTTCAATTCTCTGAGGGGCGGACAAGCGGCGAAGCCGCTCTGTACGCCCACAACGAGGAACGCGAAGCGTTCCGAGTCTGGGTGCTGAATAGTCACAATTGTGTTATTATCCATATTAAAAATGAACACTCCGGGGGAGACCGGAGAGAATGGATTGTATATGGAAATTGGTGTAAGAAAAACATTCGTGATCGTCAGCGTCAAGGATCACGGCGCGTATCTCGGCGAGTCGAGGGACGCAGGTCCTGAGGACCGCGTGCTGCTGCCGGCCAGGCAGGTGCCGGAGGGCGCAAAGCCGGGAGATGAGGTGGAGGCCTTCATTTACCGGGATTCCGCGGACCGTCTGATCGCGACGACGGCGGAGCCGAAGATCAGGCTTCACGAGACAGCGGACCTTGTTGTCCGCGAAACGACGAGAATCGGCGCATTTCTTGACTGGGGACTGGAGAAGGACCTGCTCCTTCCGTTCCATGAGCAGACAAGGCGTGTCAGCGCGGGGGACAGCGTGCTCGTGGCCCTCTACGTCGACAAGACGGGGCGCCTCGCGGCGACCATGAAGGTCTACCCGTACCTCAGCTGTGAATCGCCCTACAAAAAGGGAGATCTGGTGAAGGGCGTTGTCTATCAGATCGCGGACAACTTCGGTGCATTTGTCGCCGTGGACCACAAGTACTCGGGAATGATTCCGAAGAGAGAGAACCCGCATGTTGCCGTCGGTGATGAGCCGGAGCTCCATGTGACGGGCGTCAAGCCGGACGGGAAGCTCGATCTCTCGCTCCGCGGCAAGGCGTATGAGCAGATCAGTCCCGACGCGGAGGCAGTCCTTCGCATCATTGAAAATGAATACAGCGGGCATCTTCCGTTTGATGACAAGGCTGATCCGGACAGGATCCGCGATGTCTTCGGCATCTCGAAGGCGGCATTCAAGCGCGCCGTCGGGCATCTCTACAAGATGAGGAAGATCAGTATCTCCGGCGGGAGCATCACAGTCACAGAGTCAGACAACAGGTAACGGAGGATTAAGAACATGGGCTCAATGCTTACTCAGCTCGGCAGTCTGGAGACGGCACTGACAGGTCTGGATACGGCGCCGAAGGCGCTGCTGCTTGCGGTCGGTCTTCTGATCGCACTGATCTACTGCTTCAGCGGCTACACAAGTATCAAGGCAATCGGCGCACTTTTCGGCTTTATCGTCGGTCTTGCCATCGGCTTTATCATCGTGGGTGTCATGGGACTCTCATCTCCGCTTGATATCGCGGTTCCCGCGATCTGCGGCATCATCATGGCAGTGATCTCATTTTTACTGTTCAAGCTGGCTGTCTTCTTCGCTGTCGCCTCTGCCGGCGTATGGCTTGTCGAGGAGGCTCTCTCACATTATCCGGCATTGTCGGATAATGCGACAAAGATGCTGATTGCCATGTGTGCGGGCGTCGCGCTCGGTGTAATCGGTGTCCTCACAATGCGACATTTCATTATTATCATGACGGCCATCTTCGGAGGAATTGCATTTTCAAAGCTGATCTTCGACAACATTGTGCTGATTACATGGGATTCGCAGGTGGGAACCGTGCTTCGGATCCTGCTCGCGGCCGGGCTGGCGATCGCCGGCATGGCCCATCAGTTTAAGACAACAGGAAAGTAAAAGGGTTATATGGCGTTTGTACATCTTCACGTCCACACCGAGTACTCGCTGCTGGACGGGTCAAATAAAATAAAAGAATATGTCGCCAGAGTGAAGGAGCTTGGCATGGCGGCCGCGGCCATTACGGATCACGGCGTCATGTACGGCTGCATGGATTTCTACAAGGAATGCCTCGCACAGGGAATCAAACCGATTCTCGGGTGCGAGGTTTATGTATCTCCGGGGAGCCGTTTTGACAAGGACCCGGGAACGACGGACGACAGATATTATCACCTCGTGCTGCTCGCCGAGACGACGGAGGGATATTACAACCTCTGCAAGATCGTGTCGGCCGGCTTCACGGAGGGCTTCTACTACAAGCCGCGCGTCGACCGCGAAATCCTCGCGAAGTACCACGAGGGCATCATTGCGCTCTCGGCGTGCCTCGCGGGCGAGATTCCGCGGCACATCTCGATGGGCGACTACCAGGGGGCGGTCCGCGCGGCAAAGGACCTCTCCGCCATCTTCGGGCCGGACCATTTCTATCTCGAGCTCCAGGACCACGGAATTCCGGAGCAGCGCCATGTCGATCAGCAGCTGATCCGCATGCACGAGGAGACGGGCCTTCCGCTCGTCTGCACGAACGACGTCCACTACACGCGCGCCGAGGACTGGGAGGCGCACGACGTGCTCCTCTGTATCCAGACGCAGAAGAAGGTCCAGGACGAGGACCGCATGCGCTACGAGGGCGGCCAGTACTATGTAAAGAGCGAGCAGGAAATGAGAGACCTCTTCTCCTATGTCCCGGAGGCCTGCGACAACACGGCAAGGATCGCAGACCGCTGCCATGTGGAGATCGTCTTCGGCGAGCGGAAGATCCCGAAATACGATGTCCCGGGGGGCCTCACGTCCTGGGAATATCTGCAGAAGCTCTGCGAGGAGGGCTTCGCCGAGCGCTATCCGGACGCGAAGCCGGAGGTGCGGGAGCGGCTGAACTATGAGCTTGGCACCATAAAGAGCATGGGCTTTGTCGATTATTTCCTGATTGTCTGGGATTACGTGCATTTTGCAAAATCACACGGCATCATCGTGGGCCCCGGAAGAGGCTCAGCGGCCGGCTCAATCGTGTCGTACTGCCTCGGGATCACGGAGCTCGATCCGCTGAAATATGATCTCATTTTCGAGCGGTTCCTGAACCCGGAGCGTGTCACGATGCCCGATATCGACGTCGACTTCTGCTTCGAGCGGCGCCAGGAGGTCATCGACTACGTCGTGCAGAAGTACGGCAGAGACCGCGTCGTGCAGATCGTCACGTTCGGCACGATGGCGGCCCGCGGCGTCATCCGCGACGTTGGGCGCGCGCTCGACCTGCCGTACTCCGAGTGCGACCGCATCGCGAAGATGATCCCGAAGGAGCTCAACATTACGCTCGACAAGGCGCTCGAGGAAAATCCCGATTTCCGGAAGGAATATCAGGAAAATGAGCAGACCCGGAGCCTCATTGACATGTGCCGGAAGCTCGAGGGCCTGCCACGGAATACGTCCATGCACGCGGCCGGCGTCGTCATCAGCGGCCGGCCCGTCGTCGACTATGTGCCATTATCCCGCGCACAGGACGGCTCGATCACGACGCAGTACACGATGACGACGCTCGAGGAGCTGGGGCTTCTCAAGATGGACTTCCTCGGGCTCCGCACGCTGACCGTTCTGCAGAACGCCGAGAAGCTCATCAACCGGACAAGACCGGAGGGAGACAGGCTCGATCTCCGTAAGATCGATTTAAATGACCCGAAGGTCATGGAAATGATCGGGAAGGGCAAGTGCGAGGGCGTCTTCCAGCTTGAGTCGTCGGGCATGAAATCATTCATGAAGGAGCTGAAGCCGGGGACGTTCGAGGACATCATCGCAGGAATCGCGCTCTACCGCCCGGGCCCGATGGACTTTATTCCGAAGTATATTGAGGGCAAGCAGCATCCGGAGCGCGTCCGCTACGACTGCCCGCAGATGGAGCCGATTCTGAAATCGACGTACGGCTGCATCGTCTATCAGGAGCAGGTCATGCAGATCGTCCGCGATCTCGCCGGCTACTCGATGGGACGGTCCGATCTGGTCCGCCGCGCGATGTCGAAGAAAAAGGCGAAGGTCATGGCGGAGGAGCGCCAGAAATTCATTTACGGCGATCCGGAATCCAATGTCCCCGGCTGCATCGCAAACGGGATCAGCGAGGAGGTCGCGGGCCACATCTACGACGAGATGACGGACTTCGCGAAGTACGCGTTCAACAAGTCGCACGCGGCGGCGTACGCCGTCGTCACGATGCAGACGGCCTATCTGAAGTGCTATTATCCGGTCGAGTACATGGCGGCGCTCATGACGTCGGTCATCGACAACCCCGGAAAATGCGCGGAATATCTGATGCACTGCCGCGCGAGCGGCATAAAGATCCTGCCTCCGTCCGTCAATGAGGGCGAGGGCCGCTTCACGGCCGAGCGTGTGGAAAATGCAGGGAAGCCCGCGAGCGACACGTCTCTTTCGGAGAATAACGCGATCCGCTGCGGCCTGTACGCGATCAAGTCGGTCGGCCGCGGCGTCATCGATGCACTCGTCGAGGAGAGGCAGAAGGGCGGCCCGTACACGTCGATCCGCGACTTCATTACGCGGACCTACGGGAAGGATATGAACAAGCGGGCGATCGAGAACCTGATCAAGGCCGGCGCGCTCGACTGCCTCGGCGGCACGCGAAAGCAGCTGATGCAGGTCTATCCGGGCGTGCTCGACCAGGCGGCCTACGACAGCAAGGAGAGCATCACGGGACAGATGTCCCTGTTTGACTTCATGGCGCCGGAGGAGAAGAAGGCCCGCGAGGTCGCGCTCCCGAACGTCGGCGAGTTCGGCCGGGAGCAGCTCCTTTCGTTCGAGAAGGAGGTACTCGGCATTTACCTCTCGGGCCACCCGCTGGAGGAGTACATGGATGTCTTAAAGAGCCGCGCGACCTGTGTGACGACGGACTTTGCGCTCGACGAGGAGACGGGGACGTCGAAATTCGGCCTCCTGGAAATGCAGGGCGGCGATTCGTCCGGGAGAGGCATCCGCGCGACGCTCGGCGGCATGATCGTCGGGAAGACAATCAAATACACGAAGAACAACCAGGCGATGGCATTTCTCACGATCGAGGATCTCGTCGGAACGGCGGAGGTCATCGTGTTCCCGAAGAGCTACGAGACATACAAGGATTACCTGAACGAGGAGGAGAAGGTTTTCATCGAGGGGCGCGTATCCGTTGAGGACGACAGGCCGTCGAAGCTGATCCTCGAGAAGATCACGCGGTTCAGCGACGTTCCGAGGGAGCTGTGGATTGCATTTCCGTCAAAGGACGCGTACCTTGCGAAGGCGGATGTCGTCAGGAGTCTTGTCAACGCGGGCGGCGGCATCGACGGGGTGTTCATTTTCCTGCGGAACACGAAGCAGTACATGAAGCTTCCGGGCACGGTCTCCGTCACGCCGGAGACACTGGCTGTCTTCCGCGAGGAATTCGGGGAGAAGAACGTGAGCTCGCGCGTGAGCCCTGTGCCGCGGGAGCGGAGACGCAGGTAAAGGCGCGATGTGGAATGACTCCGTCCTCCTCAGCTTCCCTTCGCCGCTGACACAGCGGCTCAGGGTGATCTTCGGACTCCTCCGTATAACGCCCTCACCGCTCCTGATATCGCTGCCCGCTTCCGCGCCTTCTCTACGCGTGCGGCAGCCGGGCAGTGTGACTGGGGTGCAGAATAGTATATCGATTTCAGAAAAACTTCACGCGTTGGTTCAAACGAGTTGAAAAATGAGCCCGCATGAACTAGAATATGATCAGTATTGTAAATATGAACCCGAGCGGAGGGTAGAAAAAATGGCAGAAAATAAAATCCATACAATTGGTGTCCTCACATCAGGAGGCGATGCGCCGGGAATGAACGCGGCGATCCGTGCCGTTGTCAGAAGAGGTCTTGCGAAGGGTCTCAAGGTCTACGGCATCCACAGAGGCTATGACGGTCTCATGGAGGAGGACCTTGTCGAGATGCA
>OMYS01000051.1 GCA_900315305.1 uncultured Eubacteriales bacterium | reverse complement strand
CCGTTCGCTGCCTCAATGCCTGCATTTCTCGCACCGGAGAGGCCCTTGTTCTCCTCGTCGATCACTTTAATCCGCTGATCGCGCGCGGCGTACTCACGGCAGATCTCGGGTGACCCGTCCGTCGAGCCGTCATTGACAAGGATAATTTCAAGATTCTGATAGGTCTGCCCGATCACACTGTCGAGGCAGGCCGTGAGATACTGCTCCACATTATAGACAGGAATGATAATCGATACGAGTTCCTCGTGCTTTAACGCACACATACGAATCTCCTTTCCTCAATTCAGATGCTGTATATCCGGGAATCTGTATTCTGCCAGCAGATGCCGGAAGACCTTTCAGCTCCGGTGCAGCTTCGCTCTGATCTTCTGCCGGACAAGCAGCTTGTCCGCGCTGTCCAGTATCACGAAGTAATTGACGATATAGCCGATGATGCCTGCGACAAGACACACGGCAATCAGCGAGAACCATCCGTTGATGTGCACTGCGCGGTAAATTCCCGCATAAATCGCGAGAACAGCAGCCGTCGCCGCCATGCCCCGCCGGAGCGGCTTATAAAAGGTACTCCATTTCACCTTCAGGTTCCATGCCGCATAGAGCGGAAGGAAAATGAGCGTCTGTGCCGTGAGCAGCACTGCCGTGACAATCTCAATCGCGTAGACGCCAAGATTTGTCGTATTGACGAGAATCAGCTCGACAATGACGTTTGCAATTCCTATGCCGAATGAAACGATCGCAGGAATTTTAATATTCCTCGTAATCGAGTTCACGTTGTTGAGCGGTGAGATGTAAACACCGAAGACATTCGGAAGCAGGATCAGACATGAGAGTATATTAATCTTTATGACTTCCGCATGCGTCAGTGTCGGCAGCCACAGATGGTAGAAATCCCGCCCGAATACGATAAAGCCCAGGATCGGAACAGATCCGAGGAACCCGCAGATCTTAATCGCCGACTCGACATCCTCGATAAACCGGTCGGTCTCGCCCTTCGCATAAGACTTGGTGAGGTCAGGAGCAAATGAGGACTGAATGGTAGTAAGGAGCGATACGATCTGAATCGGAACCGTCTGCGCGTAGGAGAGATAGCCCATTTCCAGCGCATTGAGTGCGATATTGGCGATCAGAAGGTCCAATCCGTTGTTCAGAACATAGTTCAGCTGCCCGACTGCATTCCAGATCCCGACAAGGAAAAGCTCCTTCACCGCCCTCCAGGAGATCTTCGCCCAATGAATCCGGATTTCCGGAACGAGCCGTCTGAACGTCGAGATGTTCATGATATTCAAAAAAATCCCTGAGACAAAGCTTGCAAAGCCGATGTACCAGACCTTCGCCGGCAGCAGGAAGTAAAGCGCCATGAGAAGCACTCCGCGCATGAGGTTTCCCTCAATCGACCAGATTCCCGTCAGGTCGAGCCTGTTTTTAATGTACGTTCCCGCCGAAAACGGACCGATCGCAAGGTTCAGCACGAATGTCCCGAAAATGAGTCCCCACAGGAACTTGATATCTCCGAGCGATCCGGCCGGCACGTCAAGAAGGAACTGCAGAAACACGACGACAAGTCCGAGACCGACAGACAGGATAGCCGCTGCAATGACATCAATCTCAAGGATCGAATTAAAGAGCTCCGCCGCGTCCTTCATTTTTCCCTGATGGTACTTCGTGCTCACGAAGATGTTCAGCATGCCGTTCAGGCTGATTGTAAAGATCGTGATGTAACTGGTGACCTGATAGGCCATGCCGACGAAGCCGTACACATCCTTGCCGAGCTTTGCCGTGATGTACGGCGTAATAAAGAAGCTGACGCCGATGCTGACCACATACGCAATGATCTGGGATATGAGGTTGATCGCCAGCTGTTTTTTTCTGCTGTATGTCTTGTCGATGATACTCATCTGTTCTTCAATCTCCAAAGCCTGTGATACAGTGCCGGCGTTCGGACACTGAGGGCAAGCTCAGCCTTCAGCCTTCCCCTGATCCATGGTCTCTGCTCCACTGCCGCAGCGGCGATCTTCCTTCTGTACCGCTCCGGCACGGATGCATCCATTCCGCTCTTCCGGGCAAGCGCAAGGTCCTGCTCGAACATATGAAGGGCGTGCAGTAGCGTCTTCCTCCAGAGCTCCTCCTCTCCATGCGCGGCGTAGAAACGCATGCGGGAGATATACGCGTCAAAGAGCTCAAACCGCCGCTCCGAAAATTCTCCCATGATACTCGTCTTCAGCTTGATCCGGTAGAGATATCCCGGATACGCTGTGAGCGCGATGCGCTTCGCCGGATAGAGAAGCCGGAGCGTCAGGTCCTCATCCTCATGAAGCTTCCCGACCGGGTAGCGCATTCTGTCAAAGAGCTCCGCGCGGTACAGCTTGTTCCAGACGACCATGCAGTAGATGGACGCCTCGTAGCTGTCAAAATACCGGAACTGAAGATCCCGTCCGGATATCGTCTCCGGAGAAGAGACAAGGCTCACGCTCTCCTGCTTTCTGCCGTCCTCCGAGATGTACCGGAAGCCGCAGACCGCCGCGTCTGCCTTATTCTTTACAAGCGCGTCCATGAGCCGCTCGATTTCATCCGGGCACAGCTCATCGTCCGGATCAGCAAATGCAAGAAATTCTCCCTGCGCGGCATCGATTCCTGTATTTCTGGCGCCGCCGGGCCCCATATTTTTCTGATGGATAACGCGGATCCTTGCATCCTTCCCCGCGAAGTCATCGCACAGCTTCCCGCAGCGATCCGGAGAGTCGTCATCCACGAGAATGATCTCCAGATTTGTATAGGTCTGTCCGAGAATGCTGTGGACACAGGCAGGCAGGTACTGCTCCACGTTATAGATGGGCACGATGACCGATACAAGTCCTTTCTTCATGTGCAAAGCCTCCTTCACTTTCCGGCCTCCGTGACCATCGCGTCCGCGATCTCTTTAAAATACCAGCCGCCGTCTCTGTTCAACAGGGCGTAATTGTTCACAGCGTCTGACGATGAAAATGAGCCTCCGTCGTCCCACCAGAAGCAGACGGCGCCAGCTTCCTTCATCGTATCAACGAGCGATTTGATATAGGTGACGCGCTCGTCCGTATTGGAGGAGCCCGCGGTGTTCTTCATGCCGCACTCGCCAATAATAACCGGAACCCCCTTCTTCGTGAAGAGCTTGTCAATCCGCTTCGCGACGCTCTTCATTTCCGAGGTGTCTGTTCCGTAGTAGTGAATGTCGACCATGAGACGGTCCTTTGCAGAGTCGTCCGGGAGCTCGAAATTCCCGAGAATGTCTGCGTTAAAGCCGCTCGCATAGGCGTCGCACAGGAGAACGCGCTCCGCGTTATTGCCGCCCGTCTTCCGGACCGCGTCGACAAATGCCTGATTTAATTCATTGACGGTGTCGTAGCAGGAGTTGTCCGGGTCCGTCCAGTGATTTCCCGAATCGAGAATTTCGTTGAAGCCCTCGAACACGAGATGGCTGTCGTAGTCACGGAACTCATCCGCGATCTGTGTCCACAGGCTCGTCAGCTTTTCCTTGTTTTCATCAAGGCTTGCGGAATCCGCGTTGATGCGGGCATTTTCTCCGGTGTCGTGGTGTGCGTCGAGAATGCAGTACATGCCGGAGTCGATGACGTAATCGACAACCTCGCGGACGCGTTCAAGCCAGGCCTCATCGATCGTTCCGTCGTCCCCGATGTGATCGGCCCAGGTGACCGGCACGCGGACAGCACCAAAGCCCTCATCCTTCAGCGCCTCGATACTGCTCAGTGTGACAGGCTTATTGCCCCACAGCGACTCGTAGTGCGCTGCGTCGCCGGACTTCTGGTTATCAATGCAATCGAGGTCATTGCCGAGGTTCCATCCGGCCTTCATACCCTCCTGCACATTCTCCGCCGTCATGGAAGAGGTATCTCCGCTCTCCGCGGAAGAGACCGCGGAGGAGCTGTTTCCTCCCTGCGCCCCGCAGCCGGCAAGAAGCGCCGCCGCAAGGACAAGTCCGACAAACTTTCCCGTATTTTTCCTGAAGCTCTGAAATATCCGGTTATTCATGTCTCTGAAGCCTCCATTTTGCAAGCCATTCCTCATTTTCCTTCTCTGTCTCCGCCTCCGTGCGCCACCGCGCCGCATGGTCCGCGTCATCCGAAGAAAGCTTTTCCCGATCAGCCTTCTTCATCTCTTCCCGGGGCCTGCCGCTTTCTCCTGCTTCGGAAGAAGATCTGCAAGCTCATTCGAAATACTCCGCGCACGGACAATTCCAGGTTCCGGCTTTCTCTCTTTTTCACGGACAACGCCCGCTTCAGGCAAAAGCGTCGGCTCTGTCTCAGAAGGTGCCTCCTCTGCTGCATAAAGCGCCTCCGCCCCGGCTCCGTCCATCCCGAAGATCAGGCGCGACACGAAGAGCATCGGGAAGCAGTACACGACATCGACCGTGTAATTTTCTGTGATCGCGAACAAGATATAGATCGTGACCAATATGCATTCCGTGACGGTCAGATATTTCTCCACGCGGAAGAACGAAAATGAAAGAACGATGAGCCAGATGATGCCGAGCGCGACCGCAAAATACAGATACGCATTGTCGAACACGACCTGGTCGATCCAGTATCCCTTCCAGTACACGATTCCTGCCCAGGTGATCGGCTGTCCGAGCACGGTCAGGCCGTACTGGTCAAGGCCGAACGAGCCGTAGAGCAGGCGCCCTGTCAGAAGCGTGTCGAGGACCGTGAAAAATGCGTGGAACGACTGGCCCAGGAAGAGATACCCGTACGCCAGCGCCGGAAAGAGCACCGAGCAGGCCGCGTATCCCCATCGCGTAAAGCCGCGCAGCGCTCTCTCATGGATCCTTCCTGTCTTGCAGAGCGCACACAGGAGAAGAAAGACCGTCAGCGTCACGACCGATGTCCGCGAGTCCGTGAAGCAGTTGTAGATGAAGAACAGGACCCAGAGACCGAGAAAATCGCGAATCCTGAGCCTGTCCCAGTTGACGTACACGAACTCGATGATCGTCCAGGCGAGCAGCATCGCCGCCGTATTCGCCTGCGACAGGAAGAAGTAGTGCCGCATCGCGCCGGTCCCGTCTCGGTAGTCAAATCGGATCAGGGACGGCCTTGCGATATAGACGATGATGTAAGCCGTCAGATGAAACGCAATCCACGCCGCCTTCAGCCGGTATGACGCCTTGATCACGCGCTTTAAATCAATGTTCCTGCAGGAGATGACACAGACGGCACTGCTGATGACGTAAAAATAGTGGTTTCTCGTGTAGCTGACAAGCGCAAGACCGATGACTGCGAGAGAAAGAAGAAATTCCCTCTCCGTAAGCGGCTTCTGCGCGAGCGCAAGAAGCATCAGTGCAAAAAACAGGACGGTCAGAAGATTTTCCACTGTATCTGCGAAAGAGAGCACGCTGAAAATACTGGAGGAACGGATCAGATCCTTCAGCAGCCATGCAATATACCCCAGCATATACAGGGTTGTACTCATTTGCGTATCTTCCATGCGTTATTTTCCTTCGCGCGCCGCCTGGTCGAGCAGGTCAAGGAGTCTGTCTGACTCCCCCGTCCGTACCTTCCGGATAAACAGCTCATTGTCCGGCCTCTGCATCAGCTTCGCGTAATCCTTCTCCGTAAATGTCACAATCGTGCCCGGGTACTCATAATAGTGAAGATTTCTCCAGTTCACAAGCCAGCGCCGCTCCGGCTCATTGCGAACGCTGCAGTTCTTCTCAAACGGTGAGTTGTGGACGATCGTCTGAAAGTACTCCTCGTCCGGGAATTTCACATGGCGCATCACGCGGTTAAATTCCGGGTGTCCCTTGGCAAATGAAAGCACATATTTCGCGCACTCGTCCGTGAGCGCCCACTGCGCGGAGCCGTAGAAAAGCGGGTAATTCCCGTCCTTCTCGCGGATCACGCCGTCAAACAGAAGATGCGGGATGCTGCGGACGTACTTCATGCCATTGTGCAGAACACGTCCTGCCCGATCCGGATGATTCAGGTAGAAGTCATCGTCAAAATTGTGGAGAATCTTGTATTTCTCCTCAAAATGCCAGTCATGACTCCCGGCAATCCGGCACGCGCGGATAAACTCCGTGTCCGCATGCTCCTCAAAGAAGCGGTGAATATACTGCCACGAGCGGATCGGATAATCCAGGTTCTGAAGAAGCACGTACCGGTCATAGCCGCAGTCAGAGGACGCGGCTGCCCTGATCAGCTCCAGCGTGGCGAGTACCGCGTTGAAGCCGCCCCAGTATACCTTTCTTCTCTTTTTCAGAAAATGGACGCGTTCTCCGTGAACAGCCTCAAGGAAGGGCGCGATGTCTGTCTTGGCGTCTACATGAATATACATGTCTGCGTCCGGGTCCTCGAGGAGCCGTCCCGCTGCCCGCGCGACAAGCTGCGGATCCGTATGACACAGGTTAAGATATGCGATTCTCATATAATCCCCCATCTATTCTCCGGTCAGCGCTCAAACTGATACCCGGTCAGATTCAGCGCCCCGACTGCCAGAAAGAGAAGCGCGTACATATGCTTCTTTAAAAGCGCAAATGGAATCTTCTTTACACCACCGCTCCGGAAATTCGGCATCGCGCTGATCGCTCGCTGCGTCTCCTCCTCGCGGACATAGCGGAGCCACTTCTGGTACCGGTGACTGACTCCCTTCGCCGTCTTCGACGTGTAGAGGAACGCAAGCTGGATCACGCTCATGACAACCGTTCCCTGCCAGTAGGGCGTAATATCGGTCCCGCTCTCCGCGAGGACTCGGTCCGTCAGAGACCGGCGCGCCGCAAGGAGCTTCGTCTTTCCCTTCCGCACCTTCTCCGCGCTGCTCTCGTAGGTATAGATCGCCGACGTCTTCCGCTCGACAAGAAAATACAGACAGTCATTCAGTATCGCGACCTTTCTGCATTTTGTGAGATATTCCGTCGTAAAGCAGGTGTCCTCGCCGACCTTCAGGTTCGTATCAAAGAGGAGCCCGTTGTCCTGAATGACGCTTCTCTTCGGCATCGACCGCCACAGCGCCACATTCTCCTTGTGGAGCGCGCCCGGCACGCCGTCAAGCCAGCGCTTGATATCGCCGAAATTCACACCGATGAACTGAGGGACGACGCAGCGCATGATCTCGCCGCCCTCGTAAATGTCCCTGTCAAAGACAGGCGGATGCTCCTCCTTCTCTCCATTTATCTGATCGAAGATGTACCCGTAGAGCACCGTGTCCGCGTCCGTCTCCTTCGCCCGCTTCCAGAGCCGCTCGAGGCAGTCGGGGACGACATAATCATCGCCGTCATAGAACAGGATGTATTCACCTCCCGCGCGCGGAATCAGCGCATTTCTCGCCGCGCTCACACCCGCATTTTTCTGGTGAAAGGCGTGGATTCTTGTATCCTTCTTTTCATAGTCCTGAAGAATCTGCCAGGTCCTGTCTGCGGAGCCGTCGTCCATCACATAGATCTCAAAATCCCGGAACGTCTGCGCAAGCAGGCTGTCCAGACATTTGCCGATATATGATTCCAGGTTGTAAGCCGGTATAATAATACTGATTTTCTCCATCTTCCTGTCCTTCCAAATTGTCCGGTTTCGGACTGCAGAAGCTCAGCCTTCCGTGTCCCGTCAATTGCCGGTCCTTTCCTTTGCAGCTCTCAGTGCGCGACGCTGTGGACCATTAGTCGGAGGTGCGAGGCCGCCGGCATCAGCACTCCGCAAATCCGGTATGTCACCGGGTTCATGGCCCGCATGAACGCCGCATTCTTCGTCCGCTGCTTCTTCAGGTACGGGTTCTTCTTCCAGTCCGGGTACCAGTGGTTCAGCGCCTTCCAGCTTTTTCCAAGTGCGAAGGCCCTCTGCTTCGGGTCACCGATCCGAGACATTCTTAAAAATGAGCTGCACAGGATGATGCGCGCCGTGAGAAACTCGAGCTCCTTCTCATACGACTCATAATATCCGTTTTTCTTATAATACGCGCGGATGCCCTCCAGAATCTTCAGGATGTCGAGGGTCTTCAGCGTCGCATTGTAATTGAGAGAGCTTCCTCTCTGCACATAGTGGATCAGCGCCTCCGGCACATAAGAGATCGTGTGCAGGTGCGGCATGAGGCAGCTGTAGAATCCGACATCCTCATACATCAGCCCCTTCATAAAATGAACGCCCGTCTCCCGGAGCCAGTCGAGCCTGTAGATCTTGTTCCACACAACGGAACGTCCCGTCATCAGAAGCTGCCGCGGATCCGTGACCGGCTCCGCGTGCTCCTCGTCGAAGCCGTTGTCGTAATTATGGAAGAGATCGCACTCCGTGATCTCGCTGCCCGTCTCCTCCGCTCTCCTAAAGAGCTTCTCATACATGTCCATCTCGACGAAGTCGTCTGAATCCACGTAGCCGACATACTTCCCTGTCGCGTATGGAAGCCCGAAATTCCGCGCGTCAGAGAGGCCGCCGTTCACCTTTTTCAGTGGAAGAATTCTTTCATCCCTTGCGGCATAACGGTCGATAATCTCCTGCGAGCCGTCCGTCGCGCCGTCATTGACGACAATGATCTGGATCTCCTTCAATGTCTGCCCCGTCAGTGTGTCCAGACACTTCGGAAGATACCGCTCCACGTTGTAGACCGGAACGATAATACTGACCTTCACATCGCTCATGTATGCTCTGCTCCTCCTGTTCATATCCCGATATTCTGTCTGCCTTATCCTCTCCGGGCAGCATATATTCCCGCATCCGAAACCTTCTTACGCATCAAAGAGGCCTTATGTCCTCCCTGCAGGTCTAAGCTTCCGTTTCGCCGTCATGATCATGTCCTTCGTCCGGACATAGCTCGCGATCAGCGGAACGCACCCGCTCCTTACAAGCCGCAGCTCCATCGCCCGCTGGCCGGAGAGCCCGCAGTCCTGTGCCATCTCAAGGATTTCTCCGACAGAAGAGAGCCTGAGAAACCACTCCATGGCCTTCCGGCCCTTTCCGCCCCGATAGCGGCAGGCGATCATCCGCAGATAGTACATGACGGTCGCGAACTGCTGTGCAAAAAAGCTGTTCCGGCACGGCTCGTTCTCCGGCCGCCCGAGCTCTTCATTTCCTGCTTTCCAGACGGCCGCAAGTCCCGCCGCATGCTTCTTCAGATTGAGGCTCCGCATCGCGCCGTCCTCCGTCTGCCTGTAGAGAACAAGCGGCTCATTGACAAGACATGCACTCTCCGCGCGGCTTAAAAAGCGCATCACGAAGATATAGTCCTCGCCAACCGCGACTCCCACCGGGAAATGAACTTCCTTCGCGATTTCCCGCCGGAAAAGTTTTCCCCAGCACGGCTTAAGGAGCGGCGTGCCGAAGAGCAGGGCCCGCACCCGCTCCATATCCGCGCAGACGCCTTCCGTCTTTCCGTCATCTACGCCTTCTCTTCTATCTCCCGCGAAGGTTCCTGCCTTCCGCTCCGCATCGGAGCAAACTTCTTTCATATCGGGAAAAAGCCCGCTCTCTGTGCGCCCGTCTGGAAAAAGCGACGTATAGGCAAACGCAGTCATGTCGCACCTTCCCTCTCTCGCCGCTCTGAGGACATCCGAAAATGCCTCCGGAATCAGGGAGTCATCCGCATCGAGAAACAGCACATAGGTCCCGCGCGCCGCAGCAAGTCCCGCGTCTCTTGCGAGGCTCACGCCCTTGTTCTCCTTCCGGATCACGCGGACCCGTTCATCCTTCGACGCAAGCAGGCCGCAGATCTCCGCGGAGCTGTCCGTGCTGCCATCGTCGACAAGAATCAGCTCGATGTCCGGCTCCGGGGCTGCGAGCACCGAGTCCGCGCACTCAGAAAGATATCTCTCCGCATTATAGACCGGAACGATCACAGAAAGACTCACCGAATTCATGACTCTTCCTCCTCCGTCTTCTCAATGAAATCAAGAATCAGGTTCTCGATCTGTCCCTTCTGCGGTACATACGGCTTCAGCTCCCTCGTACGCGCCTTCTCAATATCATCCGCCAGATTGTGGATATCGTGACAGACAACCACCATTCCCTTCGCCTCAAATGCATTTGCAATCTCAAGCTGGTTGTCATCGACATGCTCACCGTACTTCTTGAGACGAGGCACGACGAGAACACGTTTGCCGGCCGTGCATGCACTCACAATCGTACCGACGCCGGAATGCGTGACGAGAAGCGAGCAGTCCCTGATCTTCTGCGCCATCACATCCTTCGGGTAATATTTGTCAAATGAGCAGTGCCTCGGCGTCCACTCGCTCGTCCCGATCTGCATGCAGACGTCCTCTCCGAGAACGCCGCGCCCGGCCAGTCCGTCCATCGTACGGATCAGCCGGGTAAACGGAAATTTCTGTGTTCCTACTGTCACAAAGATCAAAACAGACTCCCTCCATATACAGCCTTCGGATAAAATTGCAGGAGATCCTTCCACTGGACAAGAAAGAGGTCCGCAATCCGGTACATGATTTTTCCTGTGAGTGACGGTGTCTCTACTCTCGCAAAAGACTCCACGTAGATGACCTTGATTCCGAGGCGCTTCGCCGCAAAGCATACCGGGACCGAGCACATCGCTCCCGTCGTCACGACAAAATTGATTTTCTCGTCCTTCAGAATTTTCATCGCTGTCCGGTAAGTGCCAAACAGATTTCCGATCCCTTTCAGCTCGTGGCGGTTCATTTTCGGAACGGTATAGACCTTCTTTCCGAAAAACTGACTCGGGTACGACTCCTCCTCCGTGATCAGAACGCCGGGAAACCGATTGATCAGACTGCTCATGCGGCAGATCTCGGCGAGATGCCCGCCCGATGACGCTACATAGCAGATCCGTATATCTTCGCTGTTCATATTGTCTGTATGCTTCATATGACTCCCCCACAATCTTCGCACATACTTTTCTGCAGATGCGTCCTGCCAGACGCCGCACGGCTTATGAGTTACAATCTCATTCTCTCTAAGAAGCAGATTCATTGTCCCCGTCTCTTCTCTCTGGAACGGATCCAGAGATCCACGGAGCTCTTTGGCTTCGCGCCGCTCTGGCTCTCCGGGATAGCTATCCTCAGGTCCGGAGCCTCCTCTTCCTTCTTCCGCTCCGGAAGGTCAAGCGTAAGCTTCGCATCTTCCTCCGCCTCTTTTTCTGCCGGCGGAAGATCAACCTGAAAGCCTATATTCTTTTCCGCCTTCTCCTTCCGCTTCGGAAGCTCGAGCGAAAGATCTGCCTCCGCCTTTTTCTTCCGGGCCGGAAGACTAATCTTAAGGTTCACACTGGAAGGGGATCGGCGGCGCGGCTCTGTCACAGGGCTGTCTCCGCTGCCGGAAGCATGGCTCACTGCAGTCCTGCTCTCTGAATGTGACT
Source organism: uncultured Eubacteriales bacterium (assembly GCA_900315305.1). Lineage (GTDB taxonomy): Bacteria > Bacillota > Clostridia > Lachnospirales > Lachnospiraceae > Chordicoccus. The sequence goes on along the minus strand of OMYS01000051.1, from coordinate 18,553 downwards.
TTCGAAATAATCCACGCCCCTCCGTCTCAGCCTTCCTGCGCCCATATGTCCGGTTCGTCCGGCGGACCCTGTTCAGTGCAACCCCGAGCAACGGACAGCCGGCCCGCTCCAGCAGATCCTCTGCCTCTCTGGCAAGATTGGGCCCGACCGCTCCGCTCTCAACGACGAGAACCGCCCCGTCGCATTCCTTTGCCGCAATAGCGCTGTCGGCCACACCGATCAATGGCGGCGTATCGACAATCACATAATCAAATGCCTCGCGCAGAACATGGATCAGAGAGACGAACCGTCTGCCGTCCAGAAGCTCGGCAGACCCTGCAGAGGATTTTCCTGCGAGGACCATATAAAGCCCCGGGATATCCGTTTCAAGCAGCATGTCCTCAATCCCGCACTGGCCGGTCAGATACCAAGAAAGACTGCTCTTTCCCGATGCATCTCCCGTCACGCGCTCTGCCGTAACTGAACCGCGCATATCTGCGTCAAGATAGACGACATTTCTCCCTGATTCCGCAAGTGCACGTGAGAGCATAAGTGCCACCGTACTCTTGCCCTCTTCCGGTCCGCAGCTTGTCATCAGGATGACGCGCGTCAGATTCCCGCTGAACTGGATGTTTGTCCGCAGCATACGGACTGCTTCCTCTACCCGGAAGCCTTCATCGCGAAGCTCAAGATGAACGTGTCTCATGCTCTTCCTCCATGCGGCCGCTCTGCTTTCATTCGCGTCCGTCTCTCCGGGAATTCCGGAATCTGGCACAGCGTACCCGCGCCGAGATATTTTTCTACATCCTCCGAAGTCCGAATCGTGTCGTTCATGACCGAAATGGCAAATACAGCCACAACTGCGATGAGAAGTCCGGCCGCGCCTCCATAGACCGCACACTTCTTGAGATTCATGCCCGACGGCGCCTTCGGAATCTCCGCAGAGGACACAACCCGGATCGACCGGATGCTTGTGATCTTCCGAATCTCCATGGTTGCCGCCAGCCGCACCTCGTTAGCGATATCGGCGGCAAGATACGGATCACTCGCTCTTGCGCTTATATAAATCAGGCGGGTATCCTGCGGAACGGTGACGGTAATCATGCTCTGAAGACCCGCCTCGTCCATATTAAGATCGAGATCAGAGATAACCTGCTCCATCACATCACGGCTCTTTATGATCTCCTCATAATCCTTCGTGAGAAGAGCTCCCGCCTCCAGACTATCATTCCCAACCGCAGTCTTTCTGCCGGCCGACCCGGTCATGACATAGATGCTTGTCGTCGCGCTGAAGACCGGCCTGGCTGCCCTGATATAAACCAGCGCACCGAGCATGGCCCCGATGATGGCGGCCAGAAGAATCGGCACGGCATTCCGGACCATATCCATGAGTGCTCTCTTCAGATCAATCTCTCTGCTTAGTCTGCTTCTCCGATTGTGCATAGCTCTGATGTCCGTTATTCTGCCCCCTCACTCTTTGCGACTGCACCGACCGTCCGCAGCAGGATCCTCAGATCCATGCCGACGGTCCACGTCTGAATGTATCTGGTATCCAGAGCGACGACCTTGTCAAAATCCGTGATATTGCTTCGGCCGTTGATCTGCCACATACCTGTAATTCCGGGCCGGATGCTCATTCGCGCCCGATGCTCCGGCTTGTAGTGCTCCCACTCGTCAACCGTCGGCGGTCTCGTGCCGACGAGAGACATGTCTCCCTTCAATACATTGAAGAACTGCGGGAATTCATCGATCGACGTGTTCCGGATGAAATTTCCGATTCCCTTCGGCTTTCCGTTCTTGTCCTTCTTCTCGCTCCCGATGATGCGCGGATCATCGTCCATCTTGAACATCATGCCGCTTGAGATCTTATTCTTCTCCATGAGCGCCTTCTTGCGCTCCTCCGCGTCCATGTACATACTCCGGAACTTGTACATCCGAAACGGCTTCCCGTTCTTTCCGATCCGCTTCTGGGCAAAGAAGATCGGTCCCGGCGAGCTGATATAGATAGCCGGCGCGACAAATAAAAATAAAATTCCCGTCGCCGCGCAGCCGATCAGACCGCCGACGATATCCATCGTGCGCTTGACCGCGTACTGCCAGGTGGGAACGGTCCGGATCGTCCTCGTCAGTGTGACATAGTCCCCGAGCATTTCCGCATACTGAGCGCCGGATTCCCGCTCATCCTGGCGGAGGGCTCCGACAATCCGGTGCGTCGTAATGCCCATGATCTCGCATTTCCTCAGGAAGTACTCCGCGTTTTCCGGATCCTCCGGGAGATCGAGCGTCACCTCGTCGACCCAGTGATGGGAACAGTACGAGACCGCATCCCTTGCCCTGCCGAGAATCGGAATGCCCTCAATCAGATCATTCTGTCCGTAGCGCGTATTGTTGTAGAAATCCGTGAGAAAAATTCCCTTGATCGTATACGGGTTCAGCGGGTTTCTGTTCAGGTTGTAGAGCAGACTGTTCGCGCGGTCGGACGAGGAAATGACAACCATCATCCGCTTGTCCTCGCTTCTCTGCATTTTCTTCCGCATGTACCGCTTGTGCAGGCACTTCGCTAGGCAGTCGCAGACGAAGAAAATCACCCATTCCAGAATGATCAGCTGTCTGGGCATCATCGCCACTTCCCGGATAAAGTAGAGGCAGACAATATCAAACAGCAGAAGGTACAGTGTCTGCATAAACGTCAGCTGAACCTCAGATATGTAATCCCTGCTGAGCGCATCCTTATACGGGTCATGCGCCCCGATAATCAGGACATATCCCAGAATAGCAATCAGAATCTGATGAAGATACGGCCTCCCCATCCGACTGATCGGCACAATCATATGAAAGCGCAGAACATACGCCAGAAAAAATGACACCAGCAGAACGATGACATCCATCGCGATAAAATCCAGGTGCCTGAACCTTTTTTTACGCTCCTCCAAATTCTCCTACCCTCTCTTGTCCGGCCGAAAGCCGTTTTTTGTCTGAACATACGAAAAGAGAAAACCAGCGAATAACCTATCTGCAAATGCAGATAAGCTCCGCTGGTTTCCTTTTCACGCAATCACAGACTCTGTTCCAGAATCGATTCAAGTTTTTCATCTGCATCAGACTGACCCCTCCGCGCAATCAGATTGTCCGTCTTCACCTCCGCTGCAGCCCTCGTCTGTTCCTTCCCATCCACGACAAGACGCCCATCCTTTTTCCTCACCGCCAATGCCGGAAAAATAAAATCAGCTGCAAGCAGATATATCCTTACTGATGCAATTACTGCATACAAAAAGCCTGCTTCAAAGCAGGCTTCCAAAGGGATCCGGACAATTGATGCACACGCGCTGCAAGCCGATTCTCTGCCCGATATCATTGTTGTTCTTCCCCTCAGAACTCAGCAATGACCAGAAAATGAAAAAACGGGCTGCGTTCTTTCACCATAGAGATGGTATCACAAAAGCGCGTTTATGTGTTTCCAACAAATTTTCATACCACCCCCTCCATCTTTGTGCAAGTTGTCTAACATCAAAAAATTTGTTTCGGCATAGTATCCAGTTTTTATCCGCTCGTTTGGACATTTTGCCTTTGCGCGGAATTTGATCCGCGCCATCTTAATTCGAGTCAATAATCCGGATGCCCATCTTCGCCAATTCACGCCGCAATTCTTCAAAATCAAGCTCTCCATCTGCAATGGCTTTCTGAATGCCGGGGCCCAGGGAAATAAGAGGCGGGCCCTGCCGCACAGTCTGTTTATGCAGTTCGTCCGGAGTCCAGCCGCGGTTGCACCACAAGTGAGAATGATTGGCAAAATCCATCAGTCTGTCGAGCAACTCCTGCAGCTGCCCGTCCATTAGCTGCACACCGACCTCGTCCAGTTCTTTTATCACAAAGTCCAGGGTATCTTTCGGTCCGGGCCATCCAACACTCGTTCTGAATTTATAGTCCCTGACAATCTTTTCATTCTCCGGACCGCGGCGATCTTCCAGAAACCGCTCTGCTTTCTTCTGATTTCCCTTGATATACCCGCTTTTACCGCTTATATAATCATAGTGAACCTCTCCACCTGAATAAAATTCAGATGGAGCTTCCCAAGGAGCGGCGTGCTCCTTGAAGAAACATTACGGGCCTGATAAGGAGGCAGTTGTGGGCGATGATGGTTTGCGCACATCAGCGGTACAGTGCTTTACACTATATCTCCGGCCACGGTCGTCCCAACAGGTGCCGCTTTTATCCGGCACGCTCTCCGTACCCTGAAAACCTACGAAACTTCCGCAAGTTTCCAAAGTGTAGACAGCGTACACGCGGTTCTCTTCCCCAGTTCGGGGATTTCTGCCCAGAGCCGGGTCTCGTATGCGAGGGCCGATGTATTCCTCGGATTGATGAGGAATACCCGGATATGGGCGCGGAGCGCCATGCTCTTCACAAAGTCGCGGATACGGCATTTACACCAGTGATGAATGCGGTCCCTGTGCCGGCCCCGCCCTTTCATGCGGCCGAGATGTTCCAGAACAATGCCGTACGCATGGGCCGACACAGCCTAACGCATTCGTCTCGAATGAAAGGCGCGGGGGCTTCTTCCGGAACCGTTTTCCGGCAGACATAGCTGCGTGCTTTTCCTCTTCCCACGCGGCAAGGCGTGTCTGATAGGACGAAACCTGTCCGATGGCATAACTGATCGCCGCTCTCCGGAGATAAGACGGAAACTTGTAGTAAAGCCTGTCGAAATCCGGGTGTTCCGGGTCGGGGTTGTCTGTCGTCTTATGGATCAGAGCCTCCACAGCGTTGATTCTTTTCTTCGCGGAAGGCAGAGCCTCAAGGCTGTCCCAGTGCGCCAGCACCACGTTCCCGATATACCCGCAGGCAGAACGATAGAGTGCAAGCGTCTGTGCAAACACGCGGCGCTGTCCATAGCTCATATGATTCAGTTCTGTCTTACGGATAACACGAGGCTGTTTCACAAGTATCTCCTTTAATTTGGTGATTTTTTATGCTATAATCAGTATAGCAAAATGCAATCAGTTCTGCAAGGAGAACAGCCTATGAATGATCGGTTTGAACTGCATATGCAGCGGAACCAGCACGCCCTGTATAACATCCATTATCACCTCATTCTGGTAACGAAATACCGGAAGGCATGCATCACGCCGGCCATGTTCAGCCTGCTGAAAGCACAGGCAGAAAAGCTATTTGGACTTTACAATATCGACGTTTAAGAAATGAACTATGAGGCTGATCATGTCCACCTTCTGCTTCAGGCCCCGCCAACCGTCTGTATCTCGTCGGTCATCAACAGCTACAAATCCACCAGTTCCCGTCTGGTGAGAAAAGAGTTCGCGGATCACCTGGCGAAATTTTACTGGAAACCGTATTTCTGGAGCCGGAGTTATATGATCCTGTCATCCGGAGGCGCTCCCATCGAAGTGATCAGAAAGTACATACAGGAACAGGGAACACCGGAGCATGCCGCAAAGAAAAGGAAATGATCCCGCCAGAGCAGGATCAGATGCGCCTCTAACTCCACCTGATGCAGTAGCTCAGATGGAGAATGCGAACCGGCGCGTATGTTCAAATTGCTCATCCTGGCTCAGGAAGTCAAAATCCTTCAGTTTCTCACCAACATGCGCGCAGGGAATTATTTGCTTGTTTGGCAGTTCATATTCTTTCGCAGTCACCTTAAGATTTCCGAGAAATGCAAGAAGCCTTCTCTCGTCATCGGTTACCCTCTGCTGCCCATACTCCATAAAATCTACCGGGACATAAAACGGCTTATTGATCTGGTTTTTATCCAAACCATAGAGATTCATATACTTGTCAATGCCGCTCCCAACAAGATCTCTGTTCACAACAAACCGGTTTGTATCCTTCTGCGGTTCCGCACTGTAAATCTCGTTAATTTCCAAAATGTAATAAGGGACATCTTCCCTCTGCACAATCCCGGAAAAAATAACAAAATCTTTCTTGTGCATCGCGGGTATGGTATTTACTTTCGTCCGCAGTTCCTTATATACTTCCCACAGATCGCTGATTGTGGCAGCTCCATAGAGATTGATGCCGGCAAGAAAAAATCTGTGAAGAAAATCGACCTGAGTTGCCGTCAGGCCGGATTCAGCATATCGTTTTTTTAATGTTTTTTCAGAAAGTGGCCTTGGATACATAGTTATCTCCTCTTATACAGCTTCGCCTATCTGCTTCTTTTCTCAGTCAATGAACATCAATGAACGCACGCGGGACCCAAACACAGCCACTCACAGCTTTTCCTCAATCAGCGGCAGCAGCCTCCGATCCGCCGGCAGCCAGTCCACATCATACAGATGTTCTACGTCAAGCCACCGCGCATCCTCGTGCTCAAGAAGCGTCAGCTTCCCCGACTTCACCGTACAAAAATAGCATCCCATCGACAAATGAAATTCCGGATAGTCCGTCTCGATGGTATCAATCAAATCACCGACCTCGATCTCCGTGTCAAGCTCCTCGCGGATCTCCCGGGCGAGTGCCTCCTCGGGTGTCTCGCCCGGTTCAATCTTTCCTCCCGGGAACTCCCATTTGTCCTTAAACTCGCCATAGCCTCGCTGCGTGGCGAACACCTTTCCGCCATGCAGAATCACTGCAGCAACCACATGCTTTGTTTCCATTTTTCCCCCTTTATTCATTAACGATATAATCATTTCGGCATGATGAATTCCCGGCAGCGGCCCGTCGCCGTCATCGTTCCGAGATAATAGAACTCCTTCGAGATCTTATCGTCCTTATTCTTTCTGACAAAGAGCTCCACGGTGATGCCGCGCTCCCTGGCATGAAGAAAATTCTGGACATCCGCTGACTCCGTCGTCCTGCCGCTCTTTGAGACGGCGATCAGCTCGTCATTTGTCACAAAATGGTCCTCGTATTTTGTCGTATCCGTAATGTCATCCGCCTTGTCGTAATTGATGAACACAGGAAATGTCCTCGTGTCCGCATCATACTTATAGCCGCCGATATTGAGCGGCACAACATTCTGCTTCCAGTCCAGCAGCCGGCAGACATCCTCATACGTGTATTTCTGATAGAGAACAAGGTCAGAATTCCGGAATCGCCGGCTGTAATTCTCCCTGTACCGGTGAATGCCGAACTCCACAAGCTCCTGCACCATATCGTAGAAATCCTGATTCTGAAGCATCCGGGCCAACTCCGGTGTCAGCCGATAATCGCCGCTCTCATCTTTCTCGATAAAGACACAGTCCCTGAATGTCGCTCTGGATGAGCCCGCAGGAAACTGATTAGTCATGACATCCGCTACGCTCTCGGCACTCTTCGCAGTCAGCGCGATATTGTATTTTTCTGCCAGAGACTTCTTCAGGAGCTTCATGAGCCCTGTCTGATAGTGGAGCATGCGGTTCAGAAGCTCAAGCTCCTGGACCCGCTTTCCGCTCGCAAGCTTCTGGGAAATGAACGCAATCACCTTCGCCTGCTTTTCAGGAAGCCGCACTGTGTAGCTCTTCTCATACTTGACCAGAAACCTATAGTAGGAGCCGAGGCTCTGGTTGTCGAAGATTCTCAGCACATCCATCTCGCCGTACCGGTCGAAGTCCATGAGCGACGGGATTCGCCCGAGCTTCGTCTTCAGGATCTGATAATTCTGCCTGATCAGCCTCACGTCAGAGAAATTTGCCTCATCGATTGCCTTGAAAATGCGGTTCCTTGCGATCGCGTCAAAATGAATCGTCGAGGCACCCGGAATAATTCTGGACCCCTCCTGCACATAGCGGCGGATATTGTCCTTGTTGTACGTGCGGTCTCCGGAGAGAGCGATCGGAATATTAAAACTCTTCTCATAATTTCCGATGAAATCAAGAATGACCACATACTCCTTGTTCTCCAGCTTTCTGAGTCCCCGCCCCAGCTGCTGCACAAAGATGATCGGGCTCTGTGTCGGACGGAGCATGATGACCTGATTGACCTCAGGGATATCGACGCCCTCGTTGAAGATATCAACCGTCAGAATGTAATCCAGGCAGTCATCGCGGTCGTCACTGACAAGCCGGTCAATGCACGCCTCTCTGTACTCCTGCGAGGCATCGCCGGACAGAAAGACAGTCCGAAGCCCCTTCTCGTTGAACTTCCGCGACAGCTCCTCGCCGACGCTTCGGCGGCTCACAAACATAATTCCCTTTACGCGGTCTCCGCTGTATCCATAATAATCTGCCTTCTCCATGATATAGCGGACGCGCTCGTCACTGGTCAGGTACTGGAAATCCTCCAGTGACAGTTCCTTGTCAGTCTGATCGTCATCTGCCGTGCGGCCGTCAATTTCCAGATCCGTGATGCCGAAATAATGGAACGGACACAGAAGATCATCCTCCATCGCCTGCTGCAGGCGGATCTCCGCCGCGATATTGTGGTCAAACATCTGGTAGATATCGAACCCGTCTGTCCGCTCCGGCGTCGCTGTCATGCCAAGAAGCAGGCCCGGCTCAAAATAGTCGACGATTTTCTGATACGACGGCGCGCCCGCGCGGTGCACCTCGTCAATAACGATCGTGTCGAAAGCATGCGGATCAAACGCCCGCAGGGTCTCATCTCTCGCCATTGTCTGCACGGTCGCGAAAATGTAATCCGCATCGGTATCCTTCCGGTTCCCGGACAGAATTCCATAGGAGACACCGCTCCCGAGCACACGCCGGAAGCTTTCCATCGCCTGCGCGTCAATCTGCTCTCTGTGCACCAGAAAAAGCACGCGCTTCTGGTGAAGCTCGCGCATCGCAAAGGCTGCCGCATATGTCTTGCCGGTTCCTGTCGCGGAAATGAGAAGCGCCTTTCGTTTCCCGGCCTTCTTCAGCTCCTTCAGCGCATCGATAAACTGAAGCTGCATGGAATTCGGCTCGAGCCGGTATCCGGCAAGGCTCACAATATCCTCGCCGGCTGCGATCTCATGCTGCCTGAGGATCTCCTTCTGCTTCAGGCGGATGAGCTTTGCCTCTTTATACTGTCTGCGATATACCTCAATAAAATCTTCGTACCGCATCGTCTCCGGCGCGTCCCAGAGCACCTGAAATTCACGCAGGACATCGGCGATGACCTCGCCGTCCTTAAGGCCCACAAGCTTCGTGTTCCACTCTTTATTGGTCGTGATCGCCGACTGCGTCATATTTGAACTGCCGATGATCATGCGGTAGATCTCTCCCTCACGGAAAAGATATCCCTTTGTGTGGAAGCCATCTTTCTCGCGGATCCGGTACATCCGCACCTCAAGGTTCTTAAGAGACGCGAGCTTCTCAAGCGCCTTCGGGTCGGAAAATGTCAGGTAGTCCGTCGTCAGTATCTTTCCCGGAATCTTTCTTTCCTCAAGCTCCTTCAGCGTCTGCAGAAGAGGCGTGATACCGCCCATCGTGACAAATGCCACGCTCATCGCAAACTGATCGCAGTGGCGCAGCTCATTTTCCAGATCGACAAGAACCTTCCGCCCCGCCGCCGGATCATTGGAAATGAACTGCGGGCGGAGGGCAAGGTTCGCCTCTATGGAGGCATCCGCGTAGCCGCGCAGAAGACCGTTCTTTAATTCAGGAGACAATTCATCCGTTTGTATCATACCTTATATTTCGTACCTCTTCCGCGGCCGACCACAATTACATACTTCTTCTCAGCGAGTTCCTTTAACAAAGCAGCAGTCTTTGACCTTCCAAACGGAACTTCGCCCGTAATTTCACTGATCGATTTAGGCATTACCTTGCTCAAGACACCATACACAACAGCTTCATCATCCGTAAGATTGATCGAGTTCACCACCGGCAGAACCACTTTGGTCGAATTCTCGTAGATCTCAAACAAAGGCTTTTTGGCACTGTCCCGATACGCCTCTTTGATCCTGATAACTCCTGTCCCAAGTATCTCCACTATATGCAGCCGAAAAAACACATTTCCGATAATAGGATTTCTCAAAATCGAGACATTTCCTCTTAGATATTCTTCCTTGGAGATCCCGGATGGCAGTCCTCCCGGAGATGTAATTTCGATTCTATCATTAAACATCATCACCCGGATCTGCGCGTTCACGTCCCAAGTCCTATGAATGAGTGCATTTGCGATCGTCTCACGGAATGCCTCCTCGGGAATTTTCTCAATTTTCTGTCTCTCTATCCCGCGTATTTCTTCATATTGATAAAAATCCCTGTATACAGAAACAGTCTTTTCCAGCTCAGTCAATATCGACTCATGCTGAAAAGTGACCCTTTTCAAAATCTGGCTGATATTTTCACCAAACCTCGCTATGTCAATTCCAGGGAAATCATTCTGATCTGCCAAAAGCTCCGCCGCATGGTTGTATCCACTTGCATCGCTGTAAAGATTCAGTGTTTTGAGTACGTCCCTGCTCAAAGCATTCACGCCGATTTCTTTTTTTGCTTGCTCTTCAAGCGTATGAAATGTAAGATCCTGGCTATCAGCCGCAAGCTCATCGAACTTGATATTCTTTCCCTGCATAATCAGCCTGTTTAACTCAAGGTTATCCACCTGAATAGTTGCCGTATCATTTCTCCTGTATGCCTTGGACTTATAGGTATACGGTTTATTCATGCCAGGCTCAACCTTGAGCGTAACAGTTTTCTCAGCATACTGAACTGTCAATTCATACAAAGGCTGCGGATGGATCGTATCGTTGATCCTGTTTTCAATATCCAGACAAGCCTGCACCGGATCCTGCAAGCCAACAACATTTCCATCATCGTCCAATCCAAAAATGACCTGGCCGCCATCATAATTTGCGTAAGCACTAACTGTCTTTAAAAAAGTATTTGTAACATCCGATTTGAATTCAAGCTGCCTGGATTCCTTCATGGCGACCTCCTAATCATAAATACGATTTCATTCTAATTGTTTTCGCCCATATTTTCAATCGTAAAAATTTATGATTGTGTTTGTGGCATATCTCGTTTCACATTTGCGCTTGAATTCAATCGCATTTTTGATTGAAAATTTTTATGATTGCGGTTGTAAATACATTTCCACCTGGTCCGGGTCCTCCCGGACATACAGATCGCCGATCAGGAAGTCCTCTTTCTCCGTCACCGCCAGCTGGACACCCTGTTTCCAATTCGATGTGGAAAGCAGTGCTTTTTTATATTCTGTCCGTGAAAGGCCTTTGAAGCCCTGATATTTCATCCACACCGGATCATTCCGGTATGACATGAATCGCTCAATATCCTTTGCCTGAAAGAAACGGATATTGCAGCGCTTCGTCGAAAACAGAACCATATCTTTATCCCTTTCTGTGTTCTGGTGGCCAGATCACTCTCGGCTGGGAATTAAACCTTCCCACACCCCAGGTGGGCCTCGCGCCTTAATTCTTAGTTCAACAAATCCTGTCTGTATGCCGAAATGCTTTTCCCTGTCCATACGGTAAACGCCCGCAGGAAGGAGTTCAGCTCCGCATACCCAAGCAGATAGGCAATATCCGCCGTGGACATATCTGTATTGCGGACGTAATGAATTGCAAGCGTTTCCCTGGCACTGTTCAGCTGCTTCTGAAACGTTGTCTTTTCCTCGCTCAGCTTGCGCTGTAAGGTACGCTTGGAAAGTCCCAGCTTTCCTGCCACATCTTCAATACTGCAGGCCCCCGATGGCAACAGCTCTGACAAGGCACTTCTTACTCTTGCTGCCATGGAATCATCTACATCCAGATCCCCGAGCCGTTTGTTCATCTCCGGCTCAAAATAGTCCCACATGGCCGGATTGAAGCTGACAAAAGGCTTGTTCAGATCACTGCCGGTAAATGTGATAGAATTTTCATTTCCTTTGGTCACAGTAACGCCGGCATAGTCAGAAAGCGCATCGCCTGTCACTTCCATAAGCGTAATTTTAGCCGGAACAATTTCTTCCTTTGTAGCTTTTCGGATCATCCCTATCAAAAAGGCCATATCAGACTGCACAAGATAAGGAGGGACCGTCAAAGAACTATCACCGGGTTCGATCAGAACGGTTTCTGTGTCCTCATCCTGCTTTAATGTCCACGTCAAGGGGCCGATCAGTTTCTTATAAGCTGCCAGCCGCTGAATGCATACCAGACCATTACGGCTGCACCATGCCGCAAAGATCGGCGGTGAAAAAGCTTCAATCTGATCCCCTGTGGCGAGGGCAATCATTGCTTTGTCATCCTGCATACTGTCACCGATTGCCTGCATAAAGCGGTAGTACTGCTCCTCCTGCATGGTAATCGTCTTATGGTTCAGGATATCCTCAGGCAGGCCTGCCTTTCTGAGAATCTCTGTCACATCCAGACCTGCTCCCTGCAGCAGATCCTTATATTTTCCGTCGACAATAAAGTGATTCAATCCGTTATTCCTTTCCCTATCTCATGGCAGCTTTTCGCCACGATTACCACGTTTCCGTTAATTGGGAGAGTCAGTGGCAATTCATTCGATAACGTCCTGCACAGACCCCATAATCATATAGTTCCTGTTATCACTCTATTACTTATTTGCACTTCCCGCAATCTGCTGGTTATAGACGAAGTCGAGCATCGGCTTCTTCGGAAACATCGGTGCCAGGGAAATCATCGGCTTCTGCATTCCCGGAAGGCCACTGATGACATTCAGCTCGCCCTTCATCATGCCGTTGTAGCCATCAAGCGCCACCTGCTTCGGATCGACGGCGTGTGAGAAAAGCTTTGTATCAGAGAGGCCGCCTGCATTCGCAAATCCGGTCTGCATAGCGCCCGGCATCAGGGCCGTAACCGTCACGCCTGTATCTTTCAGCTCTCTCCAGATCGCATTTGACACGCTGGTGACATAGGCCTTGGTCGCGTAATAGACTGCCTGAAGCGGTCCCGGCATCACGGCCGCCGTGGAGCTGACATTCAGCACCTTTCCGCTGCCGCGCTTTACCATATCCGGAAGGAAAAGCTTCATGAGTCTTGTCGGCGTCTCGATGTTGACGGCGATCATGGACATGTCCTGCTCCATCGTACGCTCTCTCGTGAAATCACCCTGTCCGCCGAATCCTGCGTTGTTAATCAGAATATCCACCGTCCAGCCGTTGTTTTTGCATGTATCATAGATGTGCTGTGCTGCCTCCGGAGCGGACAGGTCCGCCGCAATCGTATGGGCTGTCACATTGTACTTCTCTTCCATCTCCTTAGCCTGCGCGTCGAGCTTCGCCTGGCTTCTGCCGACCAGAATCAGGTCGCCGCCCTTTTCCGCGTGAATGTTTACGAAGCATGTGCCAAGTCCGCCGTAAGATCCTGTAATGAGTGCTGTGTTTGCCATTTTGATTTCCTCCCGCAATCTGCTTTTTCTTTATCTGTATTGATTTCTGCTTGTTTATCTTGTTCCATCTGACAGGCATAGAATACAAAAAAACACCCGGTGAAGGAACATCACCAGGTGCCAACAGGAAATCATTTTGTGCCACTTGTTCGATTATGCAGTTATCATCGCCGCCACCGTTCCCATTGCTCCTCCAAGAAGAACCGTCAGACCTTTAAGCGCCAGGACCACGCCCAGGCTCAGTCCCATGAAGATGGCAAACGCAATGGCCTGCAGCCACATTCCGAAGAGTGCCGCTAAAATCACGGCAAAGATCATCAGCGCCCAGAACAATCCATGGATCACTCCGTAGATTCCGCCGATGACAGCAACCGCAATACTCAGGTTCCATTATTTTTTAGGATACTTTTTCCATGTATCCTTGCACATTGACAAATGCATATGTAAAACAGCCAGTTTATCAAAAACACATGGTTTCTGGAAGATTTTCAGCGTTTTTGTTGACGGTTTTCTCTTTGATTTCCGAAGTTATCAACAGTCATTTTTTTATGATGCTGATCCCCTGCGTTCGCTATTTTTCGGCGATTTCTGTACAATAGAAGTATCAGAAATTCACTGGAAGGGAGCTACGCATATGACCGCTGATAAGCTTATCATTCAACAGAAAAAGCAGATTGACGAACTTACTGCACAGCTCCATTCTCTTCAGATGTCTTTTGACATCCTCAGCAAGACATACTAGCATCATATGCATTATCAGGGACTCCGGATCCTGTCTGAACAGGGGTCCTGAACAGTTACGAAATGAAAAAAGACTCTGTCTCAATAAATGAAACCAGAGTCTTAAAATCTTAAAGAAGTGAATGATAAAATTTGAAAATCAATAATCTAGTATACTCATTTTATTACAGCAGAGCTTTGACGTTTTGCGCCCAAGCCTCAATCTTGTTCTCAGGCGTTTCCAGATGGTCACCGCCATTGGAATCAAACTTTACCTGCATTTCACAGGCAAATTCCGCGCCAGAGCAGGTACTCTTCATGTCCTTAATGACATGACCCGGCCAGCCACCGTTGGTCATGAACGGCACGACAGTTTTCCCTGCAAAATTGTTTTGGTGTAGAAATGTCTTGACAGCGGGAGCCATTGTGTACCACCATGTCGGCGTACCGACGGCGATTACATCATAGTCAGAAATATCCACGTTTACCGGCTTCAACTCCGGTTCATAGCCCTGATTGACCTCGCGATGTCCCTGTTCCACTACATCATTGTAGCTTCCGGTATAGGGCATGGCGGTGTCGATTTTCAGAAGTTCGCCGCCCGCAGTGCTTTGCAGTAATTTGGCAATCCACTCCGTATTGCCATTTGACCACGAATAATATATGATTAACAGTTTTTTCATTTATGAACCTCCCACATCCAGTTTTCAAGCACGGACTTTGCTCCGTCTGCGCTGCTTCCGTAGATAGCCAATCCTATTGTGACATCCGCGCCAGGCGCGTCTTTTGGATAGGATCAACGAATAGAATCAGCAGCAGAGTCGTTTTTGACAGCTCTGCCGCTACTGCTTTTTACAGGATGGACATGAACCACTCCACAGTCTTTGGATCGTAGTGAGAGAAGAATAGACTCTCACCACCGTCGAGAGCTTCGATTGTCGCCATATCCTCCGCCGTCAAGGCGAAGTCAAACAGATCGAAGTTCTGCTGCATCCGATCCTTGTGGGTGGATTTCGGAATAATGACCACATCGCTTTGAAGCAGGAAACGCAGGGCGGTCTGAGCTGCGGTCTTGCCGTACTTCTTGCCGATCTTCGTCAGCACTGGGTTGGTAAACATATCCTTGCGGCCCTCCGCAAAGGGGCCCCAGGATTCGATCTGGCAATTATACTTCTTGAGATATGCTTTGGCCAGCTTCTGCTGCTGGAACACATGGGTCTCGATCTGATTGACCGCAGGCTTGATCTCCGCAAAGTGTTGAATGTCCAGATAGCGGTCAGGACCAAAGTTGGAAACGCCGATGGCGCGGATCTTGCCAGCCTTGTACATTTCCTCCATGGCCCGATAGGTGCCGTAGTAATCGCCGAAGGGCTGATGGATCAGCAGCAAATCGAGGTAATCCGTGTGCAGCTTACGCATGGATTCCTCGATGGACGCCTTGGCTTTTTCGTATCCTGCGTTGGTGATCCATACCTTGGTGGTCAGGAAAAACTCCTCGCGGGGCAGGCCACTTTCAGCCAGAGCCGCGCCCACGCCTTCCTCATTAGCGTAGGCCTGCGCCGTATCAATGCTGCGGTAGCCCACATCAATGGCTTCCAGTACGCAGCGCCTGGTGTCCTCAGGCGGTGTCTGGTACACGCCGTAACCCAGCCTGGGCATTTTGATTCCGTTATTTAACGTTACATATTCCATGCTGTTACCTCCAATGATTTGAAATGTAATATTCTTTTCTGACACAGACTTTACGGCAATTTTCTGATGTTGTACACTATTTATATTGCAAAGTGCTTTTCAGAAAATGAAATGTAAAAGAGATGTAGCATGATAGACCTTGATGAAATGAAACAACTTGTAGCCTTCGCCGATCTCGGTACATTGAGCAAGGTCGCCGAAGAATTCCATATTTCCACACCATCCATCACGCGTGCGATGCAGCATTTGGAGCAATACTTCGGCGTGCCGCTTTTCACGCGTAGCAAGAATAAGATCGAGCTGAACGAAACTGGCCGCCTCGCCGTGGATCATGCGCGAAAACTCCTCTCTGAAGCGGAGGAGGCCGTTTTGCAAGTGCGCGCTTTCGACCAGAGGCAGCATACGATCGTTGTGAAATCCTGTGCGCCCGCTCCGCTTTGGGAACTGCTGCCTAAATTGAGTACCCAGAAACCCGGCATGATGGTATCCTCTGCGATCTGTCAGAACGATGAAGTTCTTTCCGCATGGCAGGACGGCTTATGTGATGTCGCCATTCTTCCTTTTCCAATTGACGGTGCAAAGCCGTTCATGCAGGAAAACCTGTTTGTCTGCGTCCCGGAGGACCATGAACTCACAAAGCACAAATCCCTGACTTTTGCGGACATCAACGGCTTTAACTTTTTACTGCGCACGGAGCTGGGCTTTTGGGATTCCCTCTGTCGGGAGAAAATGCCATCCTCCAGGTTTCTGGTACAGACAGACGTGTCGGTGTTCGACGAACTGGTGCGGGCGTCCTCGCTGCCTTGCTTCACCACAGACTACGGACAGCTTCAGGATGGCTATCCGGATCGGATCAATATCCCTCTGACTGACAATGAGGCTCATGTCACATTCTATCTTGTCAGAAAACCGAATAAGAGACGTTGATTAACCACAGATGACATCTTCATAGTGTTCCGTTTTTTGCTTATGCAGTTAGCCGCACGGCTACATTTTCCATTGCTCCACCAAGGAATACATGCAGTACTTCGAGCGCAGTACTTCGAGCAGAGCAACAATCACCATGCTCATAGCCATAAATACGGCGAATCCAATCACTTGATGCCACATGCCAAAACACGCCGCCAGGATAATGGCAAGCACCATGATTCCCCAGAAAAGGCTATGAATAAACCCGTAGACTCCGCCAATGATGGTCACAACAAATGTCAGGTAGTCCGTCGTCAGGATCTTTCCCGGAATATTTCTTTCCTCGAGCTCCTTCAGCGTCTGCAGAAGAGGCGTGATGCCGCCCATCGTGACAAATGCTACGCTCATCGCAAACTGGTCGCAGCGGCGCAGCTCATTTTCCAGATCGGCAAGGACCTTCCGTCCCGCCGCCGGATCATTGGAAATGAACTGCGGGCGGAGGGCAAGGTTCACCTCAATGGAGGCATCCGCGTAGCCGCGCAAAAGACCGTTCTTTAATTCATCAGAAGAAAAATCATCCATCTATGTATACCTTTATTTCGTACCTCTTCCGCGGCCGACCACAATTACATACTTCTTCTCAGCGAGTTCCTTTAACAAAGCAGCAGCCTTTGACCTTGCAAACGGAACTTCGCCCGTAATTTCACTGATCGATTTAGGCATTACTTTGCGCTTTTTGCATCATTCAGCAGCCAGTCCGCAATATCATATATCTCAATTCCTTCATAGCTGTACCTCGGATGTCTGGTTCTGGCAATAATCATTTTGGGATAAGCATCATGAATCTGAAGGAGCGGCGTATATTCGCGTCTAAATGTCTCATCATTCGATATATTGTCACTTACCTGGATATATATCTTTTCATTTCCTTTCTGCACAACAAAATCAATTTCTTTCTGGTAAAGTTTACCTACATAAACGTCATATCCGCGCCGCAGCAGTTCGATGCACACCATATTCTCATAGACTCTCCCATAATCCAGATTTCTGCTGCCTAGCACAGCATATCTGATTCCTATATCGCATAGATAGAACTTATCCAAACTTTCCAGATACTTCTTTCCTCTAACGTCATAACGCTTGATGTCATAAAATACAAATGCATTACAAAGATATTTGATATACTTTCCAATTGTCACATGATTCGTTGGTGTCTGATTTACAGTAAGCTGCTGGCTCACTTTATTCGGCGATGTCAGATTGCTGATGTTATCCATGAGAAATTCGGAAAGTCGCTGCAAGACAAGAGTGTCCGGCAATGAATACTTCTGTACCAGATCTCTGGTAACAATCGTCTCGTATACCTCTTTGATATAGTTTACCCGGTCCCTTTCATTTTTGTACACATAGGCCCCGGCAAGTCCTCCCTGCATAGTATAACTTTCGAACAACTTATCCTGATCAGAAATTTCATCATAGTATTGGCAATATTCCCGAAAGCTGAATGGAAATACTGGGATCTCTATGTAACGGCCAGTAAACAGTGTCGCAAGATCAGCACTTAAAAGAAACGCATTGGAGCCGGTCAGGTAAATATCATATTTTAACTTTGAATAGAGACTATTAACGGTAAGCTCAAAATGAGGACACAACTGCACTTCATCAATAAAAAGATAATTCATTTTGCCAGCAAGATAATGTTCCTCGACATAGCTGTGCAGAGCATGGTACTCCTTCAAACTCTCAAACCGAAGATCCATGAAATCAACATAGATGACATTGATGTTTTTCTCATGCTCCTTCAAGTATGAAATATATGCCTGCATCAATTTTGATTTTCCGCAGCGACGAATCCCCGTAATAATTTTGATGTCTGGCGTGTCTTTTAATCCAATCATCCTATTCAGATAATGCGTTCTGGCTATCAGTTTCATTTTCATATCCGCTTTCAAAAATGCAATGTAACTTAACTTTTGAAATCATCTGTCAAGCATATCATAGCGTTTTCAAGCGCTCTTATCAATAGTTTGTTTTCA
>OMYS01000095.1 GCA_900315305.1 uncultured Eubacteriales bacterium | reverse complement strand
CCAGAGTCGGAGGCATTCCTCCCGTTTTGAGAGATCGGCGGGAATGACGCGGACCCTGCATGCTTTCGTGCTGCTTTCAATGCGCTCCGCAAGCTCGCGAAGACGCTCCTCATTTCTCGCTGTAAGAATCAGATCATATCCCTTTTCCGCAAGATACAGGGCCGTTTCCCAGCCAATTCCGGAGCTCGCCCCGGTAACAAGTGCCAGCATTATTCTCCTCTCATGTACCACTGACTCATCAGGCAGCGCTCCAGCCGGACCCGCTTTGTCGAAGCTTGTCTTTCGTCCCGCCTCTACTCAATCCGTCAGATACAGGACGACCTTTCCCTCCGCAAGCGTCTTCTTCATGTCAATGACGCGCTGATTCTCAGAGCCGCGGAACGTGAGCGCGATATTCCTCTGCGCGAGGATGAACGGGCCGTCCACGAGCACATCGATGAGCCCCAGAAGCTCGTCCGTCACCTCGGTGTAGCGCTTTCCGCCCGGCACAAGGTCTCTGTCGTATACAAAGCCTGTGAAGCACCAGATCGTCTTGTCCGGATGCGTCTCCCGGATCTTCCGCGCGAGCTTCACGAGCTCCCGCTGGTTGTCCGGCTCCATCGGCTCTCCGCCGAGGAACGTGACGCCGTCCGCGTACGGAAAATCGAGAAAATCGAGAATTTTCTTCTCCGCGGCGCTGTCAAATCTCCGCCCGTAGCCAAAATCCCATGTCTGCGGCTGAAAACATCCCTCACAGTGATTCGTGCATCCGGACACAAAGAGCGTCACGCGGACGCCCTCACCGTTCGCTATATCAAACTCCTTAATCTCCCCATAATTCATGGCATTCTCCCATATCTGTTCAGCATGTCACACACGTCCGTTTATTCGCTGCCCGGTTCGGACCGGACAGATCGCTTGCCGCACCTGCGCAGTCAGTTCGAAAAATCCGGACAGAACATGCCCGGATTTTAATCTTATTTTATTCAGCACCCCCTTGGAAAACGGATGACGAGGAACGCAAAGCGTTCCATGTCTGGGGTGCTGATTGTCTCAGTGCTTCAGAAGCGAATCGTCAACCTTTCCGTCATGTCCGGCAGGCTCCTCCACCGGCTTGATCGATGCATGGCCCTGCTTTCCGAACTCCCTGACATAGGCGTCGAGGCTGCGGATCTTGTCGATAAACTTATTGGAAATGAACAGCGGCTTCGGGCCGAACGCATTGAGCGCGAGTCCATTGAAGTCCCTCGTCGCGATGTCCGCCGCGTCCTGGAAGCGAAGCACCATCGTCTTCGGCGGGTTCTTCGGGTCAACGACGCCCTTCCAGAGGACGAGCGACGCAAGGTCCGTGAAGATCGGCAGCGTCTTATTCTCCGGGTGGTCCTTATTTGCAATAAAATGAAGCCGGATGTTTGCGGACTTATGGCCCTGCGCGTCCTCGTGGACGGAGCCGTCGTCGACAGCCACCGGAACAACGAATACCGAGTGCGTCAGCGCGAAAATGAAGAGCCCCATAAACGCGTTGTCCTTCATGTTCGCCTCATAGACATTTGTGAGGCCCAGAAGATACGGATTCTCGATCGGAATCTTCGGATTGAGCTTGCTCGGCGTGCGGATATCGGAAATGACAGAATATTTGTCGATATCGCGGAGTCCCTGCGGATTGTGGATCGTGAGTGAGCAGTGCTGGTTCTCGGCAAACTTTCCGGTCACACCGGGAGCCGTCTCGATACGGGTAACGATAGCGGCAGCCATCGGCTTCCCCGGAAAATACACGAAGACCGGGTAGCTCTTCTCAACCCGTCCCTGCAGCATGCCGGTGATGACCGCCTCGTCGCTCTTGAACTGAAGGACCTGCTCAGCAACCATCGTGTAGCGTGAAATCCGGATGTGGATCATGCCATTTTCGTCCTGACCGATGCGGCGGACCTTGTCTGACTCCTCGCCGGATGCACTCTGTCCTTCCGCCTGTCCGTTTTCATCGGAGGTCTGCGCATCCGCACCATCCTCCTCGTTCGCTGAAGGCTTGTCATCCTCACTCCCGGATCCGATTTTCGTGACCTTCGTCTCGGCCTCCGCGCCGTCGCTCTCTTCGTCAGAAACTGCTCCGTCCTCCTTCGAGGGCGCAGGTTCCGTTCCGGCATCCCCGCCGGACACAGCCTCTGTGGAATTTGCCTGCTCTCCGTCCTTCCCGTCAGATCCGGCCTCCGCGGACGCTTCCTCAGATGTGCCCTCTTCGGAAGCTTCCTCTGCCTCGCCGGCATCCCCGCGCTTTGAAAGCTCCTCATCGACCGTGCTGTCCGACTCGGCCTCATTCATGATCCGGGCCTCTTCCTCCGGCGTCATCTCTCCCTGCGCCAAGTCTCCGGCCGGAGCAGACGGCTCTGCGGAGTCCTCAGAAGAAGACGCCGCCTTCTCCGTCTCCGGAGCGGCCTTTTCCTCCTCGTGACCATGCTTTTTTCTGAACTTATCAAAAAATCCCATATGTTCCTCCCTGGCAGCCGCCGCGCTGCACATTATATTTTAATAATTATTCATCCCCCAGACTCGGAAAGCTTCACTTCCCGAGCTATACTGAATTCTATCATACCACGTATACTATACGCTGTCATGACTCTTCACGTATGAACCGCAAGACTCCCATACACGTTACAGTTCACACGCGGAGGAGTCCGAAGATCACCCTGAGCCGCTGTGTCAGCGGCGAAGGGAAGCTGAGGAGGACGGAGTCTGCCCGATACCGCCCTGATATTCGCGACCGCTTGCGATTCTTGGTGCGTGTGAACAGCAGCCTACCCACCAGATCCAGCTCACTCCACCTCATCGTTCTGGAATCTGGACAAATGCTCATACGGCAGGATCAGCCGCCCGCGGTAGAGCCCGCAGCCGTCGTTGACCAGGTGATTATTGATGGCCGCGAACATATTGACATCGACCTTCGACAGGTCAAGACTCGTCAGCGCCCTGTTCCGCTCGTACGCGTCATCAAAATAGACATTTGCGCCCTCCGGCACCATGTCCCGCTGCTCCCGCTCGCGGTTCTGCCGCTTCTCATAGTCGACGTGGTTCGCATTTCCGATCTCCGCGTAGTCGTCCATGTCCTTCGTGCGGAGCTGGACCTCGACATAGCAGCCGGCCATATTGTCGTAGAGCGTGATGTGCAGCGACCGGTAGCCGAAGTCCTTGACATTGACGAGATAGTCGCGGTAGTAGGGCCGGAGCGGCTTATCGAGCCTCGTCGAGTAGTGCTCCTGCGCGATTCCCGAGAGCATCGGCGTGAAGCCTCTCTCCTCGAGAAAAGCAGGCAGCGCATTTGCGATCTGATAGAGATACTGCGTCTCGACCAGCTCCCTGTTCTGTCCCGGCTTAATGTGGCATTTCGGCATGGAAATGACAATCCTGTACGCGATCAGGTCCTTTAAGCGCGCGACGTCTGCCTGCAGCTCCTCAACGGACGGCGCCTTCCCGTTCCGCACATAGCCGTCGTAGATATTCGTCACGATATAGCCGTTGAACTTCTCTTCCGCGCGGATCAGCGACTTGATGCGTCCCTTGAACGTGAACGCGAGGTACGGGTACTTCTTCGCCATATACATGTAGAACTCGCGGATCCTCTGCGACTGCGACGTAAGAAAGTCATTGTGCACAAGAAATGAAGCCATGCCGCGCAGAAACTCGCTGTGCGTCATATCGATCTCATTTCCCGACCTTTTCGCCTCCTTCTCAAGGTCGCCGGCATACTTCTGGATGATACGGAGGACCGTATCACCGGAGTATAAATAATCATTCAGTTTTACGGTCATAAGTCTCTCCTCCGTTCCTGCTCACGAAAGACGCTTCAGGTCCTCCGGCGTCGTGATTTTCACATTCTCGTAAGAACCCTCGACGAGCTTCACCTTCGCGAGGCCGCTCGTCTCCACGATCATCGCGTCGTCGGTCACGCCAGCCATCTGCCCTCTCTTCATCAGCATCTCATTTGCCGAGACGAGAAGCGGGCGCGAAAATGCCTGCGGCGTCTGGATCGTCCACACGCGGCTTCTTTGCGGAGTCGATGCCGCAAAGTCCTCATCGTCCGCGATCTTGACCGTGTCCTTCGATGGCATGCCGACCGCAGCCGCCCCGTACACTTTCGCAGCTTCTGCTGCGCGCCTTATGATGTCCTCCGTGACAAATGGCCGCGCGCTGTCGTGGATCAGCACATAGTCCGCGCCCGGGCACGCCCGAAGCGCATTCCAGACCGAGTCGTACCGCTCTTTTCCTCCGGCCACAATTGTCCTTACCTTCGAAAATGCATACCGCCCGACGATCTCCGCCCTGCAGTAATCGATGTACTCCTCCGATGTCACAAGGACGATATCGTCGATCTCGGGGCTTTCGTTAAAAACGCTGAGGGAGGCGCAGACGAGCGGGCGGTCCCTGTATGGGAGAAACTGCTTCGGTGTGTCCGTCCCCATGCGGGTCCCTTTTCCTGCCGCAAGAATAATTCCTGTCGTCATATCGGTCTCCTTCCAAACAGAACTTCACTATACTTCCGCGGGCCGGACGCTGTTTTATGCGCACACATTCTCTCCCGCGAAGCGGCGCCGTTTTCCGGCGCCTCACTTTCTCTTCCTGTGAGCCGGCCTCGCCGCCTGCTCCTTCAGCGCTCGCCGAGCTTAAGCCCCGGCACCGCGTTGAGGTCCCAGCCTGATCTTGTGCCCGCCATGTACTCGTGGTACGCCGCGACGCCGATCATCGCCGCGTTGTCCGTGCAGTAGATGGGCGACGGGACAAAGAGCTTACAGCCGGCCTTCTCACACGCCTCCGCCATTCCGGCGCGGAGCGCGGAATTTGCCGACACGCCGCCCGCCATCGCGACCTCGCGGATTCCGTAGTGCTTTGCGGCCTCAATCGTGTGGCTGCAGAGGACATCGACGACTGCCTTCTGGAAGCTCGCCGCGAGGTCCGCCTTATTGACCTCCTCGTG
>OMYS01000073.1 GCA_900315305.1 uncultured Eubacteriales bacterium | reverse complement strand
CCGAAGTTTGACGGGGCGCAGGATTTTGACTTCGTGCTCAGATGCTCGGAGGCGACGAAGAATATCCGCCACATTCCGAAGGTCCTCTATCACTGGAGGGTGTCCGGAAATTCGACGGCGGAAAACCCGGAGTCGAAGCGGTATGCATTTGACGCGGGGAGACGCGCGGTCGAGGCTCATTACCGCCGGACCGGCATTCACGCGAAGGTCATCGACGGATCGAGCCTCGGAATCTACCGCTCGATTTACCGGATCGAGGGTGAGCCGCTGATCTCGATCATCATCCCGAACAAGGACCACACCGATGATCTTGACAAATGCGTGCGCGCCATCGAGACGAAGAGTAGCTACCGGAACTTTGAATTTATTATTGTCGAGAACAACAGCACCGATCCGAAGACCTTTGAGTATTACGAGAAGCTTAAGAAGGAATTCCCGGATGATATTCACATGGTGACCTACAAGGGCAGCTTTAATTACTCGGCCATCAACAACCTCGGTGTGAAGTCGGCGAAGGGCGATTATCTCCTGTTCCTCAACAACGACACGGAGATCATCAACAAGACGTGTCTCACTGAGATGCTCGGCTTCTGCCAGAGACCGGATGTCGGCGCTGTCGGCGCAAGACTCTACTACGATGACGATACGGTCCAGCACGCCGGCGTATTGATCGGACTCGGCGGCATCGCGGGCCATCCGTTCTCGAGATTCCCGAGAAATGCGACCGGGTACATGAACCGGATGGTCGTGGCCCAGGACCTCTCGGCTGTCACGGCTGCCTGCATGATGGTGAAGAAGTCCGTGTTTGAGAAGGTCGGCGGCTTCTACGAGGGTCTCGCCGTTGCCTTTAACGATGTCGATTTCTGCATGAAGGTGACCCGGGCCGGCTACCGCGTCGTGTACAATCCGTTCGCGGAGCTGTACCACTACGAGTCAAAGTCGAGAGGCCAGGAGGACACACCGGAGAAGAAGAAGCGCTTCGAGCACGAGGTTGCGATGTTCGCGGAGAGGTGGCCGGACATTCTGAAGAACGGGGACCCGTATTACAACCCGAATCTGACGCTCCGCCGCGGCGGCTACGAGCTGAAGGACGAGGACGAATGATGGATATAAAGACAGTCTGCAGGAAAGTATTTAAAAAGCGGAGCCGCGCCGATTATCTCCGGATCATCTACGGCCGGCTCGGGTTTACATATTTTATTGACCACACATTTTACGGAAAATACAGCGCGATCATCGAGGGCTGGATCGCCTCGAAAACCGGAGAGGACTGTGTGATCCGCGTCTATGACGCAGCAAATGAGAAGATCCGCGCAAGTGTCACGCGGTATTCGAGAAATGACGTCATCGCCGCGCAGCGCCTCCCAGAGAGCGCGCTTCCCGGCTTCCGCGTCGAGATCCGCTATGATGACGCGAAGAACCTCCCGCTGCGCCTCGTCGTGAAGCAGGGCCGGCACTTTTTTCAGATCCCGCTGAAGCTCGAGATGAGCTACGAGAAGCGCGTCGAGAGCTGGAAGAAGATGGGAGAAAACGGGATTATCGTCGACATCGACTACAACGACTGGACGAGACTTGTCCGTCTCGATGAGATGGAGAAGAAGCTGCCGGAGGAGCGGAAGACTGTATTTCCGTATATGCCGCTCTTCTCTGTGGTCGTCCCGCTCTATAAGACGCCGGAGAAATATCTCCGGGAGCTCGCGGACTCGTTCATCGGGCAGTCGTACGCAAACTGGGAGCTCGTCTTAAGCGACGGGAGCGGCCCGGACTCGCCTCTCACGGGACTTCTCGATGAGCTCGAGGCGAAGGACCCGAGAATCCGCTCTGTGAGGAGCGGAAAGCAGCTCCATATTTCCGAGAATACAAATGAGGCGATCCGCGCGGCGAAGGGAGATTTCATCGTCTTCTGCGATCACGACGATCTTGTGACGAGCGATGCACTCTTTGAAAATGCGAAGGCGATTAATGAGCATCCGGACGTCTTAATGCTGTACTCGGATGAGGATAAGATCAGCGACGACCATATTTATTCGGAGCCTCATTTCAAGCCGGACTTTAACTACGACCTTCTGATGACGAACAATTATATCTGTCATCTGAACGTTGTTCGCCGCTCCCTCATCGATGAGGCCGGCATGCTCGACTCCCGCTATAACGGCGCGCAGGACTATGACTTTGTTCTCCGCTGCATCGAGAAGACGGACCATATCGTCCACATCCCGAAGGTCCTCTATCACTGGAGAATATCCGAGAACTCGACGGCGATGAATCAGGACTCGAAGCGGTATGCCTTTGACGCGGGGCGGCGGGCCGTTCAGGCGCACTGGGACCGCGTCGGGATTCCGGCGATGACGGAGGACGGCGAGCGCCTCGGGCTCTACCGGACCCACTTCCTGTGGAAGGAGAAGCCGCTCGTCTCGATCCTGATCCCGAACAAGGACCACCGGGCGGACCTTGAGAAATGTATCCGATCGATCGAGGAGAAGAGCGCATACAGAAATTTCGAGATCATTGTCATCGAGAACAACTCGGACGAGCATGCGACGTTTGTCTATTATGACGAGCTGAAGAAAAGGTATGATAATGTCCGCATTGTCACCTACGAGGGAGGCTTTAATTACTCGGCGATCAACAACTTCGGCGTGAAGGAAGCGAAGGGAGAGTACCTGCTCTTCCTCAACAACGACACGGAGATGATAGGTGACAGCTGCCTCGACGAGATGCTCGGCTTTGCGCTCCGTCCTGATGTAGGCGCTGTCGGTACGCGCCTCTTCTATGACGATGACACCGTGCAGCACGCGGGCGTCATCGTAGGCCTCGGAGGGATCGCGGGCCACGCATTTTCAAGGGCGCCGCGGGAGTCAACCGGATACATGAACCGCATGATCACGGCGATGGATATGAGCGCGGTCACAGCCGCCTGCATGATGGTCAGAAGGTCCGTCTTTGACGAGACCGGCGGCTTCAGTGAGGAGCTCGCTGTCGCGTTCAACGATATCGACTTCTGCATGAAGGTGACGGCGGCCGGCTACCGGATCGTCTACAGTCCGTATGCGGAGCTCTATCACTATGAGTCCAAGTCTCGCGGCTTTGAGGACACGCCGGAGAAGCAGAAGCGCTTTGAAAATGAGGTGCATACCTTCGAAAAGAAGTGGCCGGATATTCTGAAGAACGGCGATCCGTGCTATAATCCGAATATGACGCTTCGTCACGCGGGCTATGAGCTGAAGGAATATGATGAAATAATACAATGAGGAACGCGAAGTGTTCCGAGTCCGGGTGCTGAATCTCTGCAAGAGAAAAGGAACTGAGCTCCGCGAAGGAGCAGAATGGAAAGGAGAACTGAAGATGAAAGCATTTGTCACAGGTGTCGGCGGCCAACTGGGCCATGATGTCATGAACGAGCTTGCAAAGCGCGGGTTTGAGGGAGTAGGAACGGACCTCGCGCCGGAATACAGCGGTATCCAGGATGGCACGAGCGTCGTGTCCATGCCGTATGTCCAGCTCGATATCACGGATCCGGACCAGGTCCGGAAGGTCATGAACGAGGTGAAGCCGGATGTCTGCATTCACTGCGCCGCATGGACGGCAGTCGACAAGGCGGAGGAGTTCCCGGATAAATGCAGGCTCGTCAACGCGGGCGGCACGGAGAACATCGCGAAGGTCTGCGAGGAGCTTGACATCCCGATGATGTACTTCTCGACCGACTACGTCTTCGACGGCAACGGCACGCGCCCGTGGGAGCCGGATGACCCGTACGCTCCGCTCGATGTCTACGGGAAGACGAAGGCCGAGGGCGAGGAGGCTGTCATCGCCCATGTGAAGAAGTTCTTCATTCTCCGCATCGCGTGGGTGTTCGGAACCAACGGACACAATTTCATCAAGACGATGCTGAAGCTTGCGAAGACGCACGATACGCTCCGCGTTGTGTCCGATCAGATCGGAACACCGACGTACACCTATGACCTTGCGCGTCTCGTCGTCGATATGATTCAGACGGACAAATATGGCAAGTATCATGTCACCAATGAGGGTGGGTACATTTCCTGGTATGATTTCACCTGCGAGATTTTCCGCCAGGCCGGAATCACCAATGTGAAGGTCATCCCGGTGACCTCTGAGGAGTATGGGGCGGCGGCAAAGCGGCCGTACAACAGCCGCATGAACCGCTCGAAGATCACGGAGAACGGCTTTAAGCCGCTTCCGGACTGGAAGGACGCACTTGCGCGCTATCTTGACATCCTGAAGAAGCAGGGTGAAACTGACTGACTGGAGTAGATATGGGCCGGAACCTGAAGCTGAAAAGAAATATACGAACCTTGCTGCTGCTTACAATCCTGACGGGACTGACGGCGCTGCTTGTGTTTCGACCATATATTTTCGGCCGGAAGCTTCTGGCCTTTACCGATATCGGGTCGGATACGGCGAATCTCTATCTCTCGCAGTATATCTCCATCGTCCGGAAGCTGAGAAGCGGGCAGCTGTCTCTCTGGGACTCGACGAACGGCTTCGGCATCAATCTGTTCCAGCTGAACCTGACCAGTCCGTTTCTCGATGTGGTTTATCTCGTCGGGTACCTGAAGGGAACGGCCGCGATTCCGCAGGCTCTCCTTTGGACCTACATTGCGGAGATCTGGCTCGCGGGAGTCTTTTTCTACCTGTACCTGAACCTCTTTGAGCTCTCGGAGTACGGAAAGCTTCTCGCATCGTACCTGTTTTCATTTAACGGGTTCATGATGGTCTGGGGACAGCACTACGCGTTTGCGTCCGTCTGCGTGTTCCTGCCGCTTGAGCTCCTCATGACGGAGCGGTGCATCCGGACAAGACGGAAATGGGCAGGCCTTGCTGTCATGACGGCTGTTCTCTGCGCAAACAGCATGTACACGTCGTACATGGCGCTGATCTTCACGGGCTTTTATGTTCTGTGGAGATTCCTGCAGAGAAAGCTCAAGAGTCTGGGAGCTTATATCAGTGACGTGTGGTCGGTTCTCCGCGTCATGCTGCTCGGCGTGTGCCTCGGATGCTTTTCACTCATCCCGCAGTATCTCGCGATCTCCGATGTGAGCTCGCGGCTCGGCAAGGAGAGTTCGCTCATCACGAGACTGTTCGGGAGCAGCTGGTCGCCGGCCTACTATCCGACGCTGCTCGGCCGCCTGTTTTCGACGACGATGTTCGGCGTCACAAGCTATGACGGGTACATGAATTATTATGAGGGGCCGTGCCTCTTCTTCTCGTCGCTCTTCATTTTGATTTTTATTCAGTATCTGTTTATCATCCCGAAAATGAAGTGCGGCCGGAAGAACAAGGTCCTTCAGTATATCCTCGCCGGAATCTTCACGATCTGCGCGCTCACGACGACGACCGGTGTCATCATGAACGGCTTTGTCGAGAATATGTGCCGGTGGATGTTCCT
>OMYS01000054.1 GCA_900315305.1 uncultured Eubacteriales bacterium | reverse complement strand
TGTCATTAAAAAATGTGATTTCAGTTGAACAGTTTATCGAAAATTGTACGGCTGCTTTACCTTGACAAAGCGGCCTTTGACTCCTATCATTAGCTCGAATCATTTAGCTAAACAAATTTATCTAAAGAAACAGAAACCAGCCACTGCAAATGTAAGGAGGATACCTATGAATACACAGGAGAAAGTGATCGATATCATCAAGGACACACTGAAGTTTGACGACAAGGAGATTACACCCCAGATGGACCTGTTCAAGGACCTCGGTGTGGATTCTCTCGACGCAGTCGAGCTAGTCATGGCACTCGAGGAGGCGTTCGGTGTGCAGATCCCGGATGAGGAGCTTCCGAAGATGAACACGGTCGAGAATATCACAAAGTACATTGAGGCTCACAAGGCCTGAGGGACAGACACATGAATCTGACAAGGGACGATATTTCTTATCTGATCCGCGAGTTCGGCGAGTCGGATCTGAGTGAAATGAAGATAACGGACGAGGGGACGACGTTTGAGCTGAAGCGGAAGACGGAGCGCGTCATATCCGCACCCGCTGTGCAGCAGGCGCCGGCGCATCCGGGTCCGGACGCAGCGTCCCCGAAGGCTGCCCGTCCTTCCGAAGAGAAGGACGGCTCCTTGGACGAAGCTGTCCGGGCACCGCTCGCGGGCGTTTTCTACCGGGCATCGAAGCCGGGGGCGGCTCCGTATGTCGAGCCGGGGAAACATGTGGAGAAGGGCGACATCATCGGTCTCATCGAGGCGATGAAGATGATGAGCGAGGTCCCGGCTCCCTATGCTGGAACAGTGAAGGAGATCAGGGCAGAGGACGGCGTATTTGCCGGCTATAATGATGTCCTCATGACGATTGTCAGGGACTGACGGACGGGAGAGGCTATGTTCAGGAAAATTCTGATTGCAAACCGCGGAGAGATCGCGATGCGTATCATCCGCTGCTGCCACGAGATGGGAATCGATACGGTGCTCGCATATTCCTGGGAGGACAGGGATTCGATGGCCGTTTCATTCTCCACAGAGGCGGTGTGTATCGGTCCGGCGCCGGCTGCCCGCAGCTACCTGAATCAGGACGCGCTGATCGCGGCCGCGAAGGCGTATCACTGCGAGGCCGTCCATCCGGGATACGGATTTCTCTCCGAAAATGCGGATTTTGCCGAGGCGTGTGAGAAGAATGGCCTCGTCTGGATCGGGCCGGCAGCGGATATGATCCGCCAGATGGGCGACAAGCAGTCCGCAAGGTCGCTCATGAAGAAGAACGGCGTTCCGGTCGTTCCCGGCTCGGACGGCCTGGTTGCCGATCCGAAGGAGGCGGCGCTTGTCGCAGAGAAGGTCGGATATCCTGTGCTTCTTAAGGCAACGGCCGGAGGCGGCGGACGCGGCATGCGGGTCGCGCAGGACGCAGATGAGCTTGAGGACGCGTTCCGCGAGGCATCGTCTGAGGCTGAGTCTGCATTCGGCGACGGATCTCTCTATCTCGAGAAGCTGATTGTCAATCCGCGGCACATTGAGGTGCAGATTATGGGTGACAGTCAGGGACATATCTGTACGCTCGGTGAGCGTGACTGCTCGATGCAGCGAAGAAACCAGAAGCTGATCGAGGAATCGCCGGCGAGGTGCCTTAACCAGAGGCAGCGGACGGCACTCTACAAGGCAGCCCTGCGCGCCGCGAAGGCCGCACATTATGTGAGCGCGGGGACGGTTGAATTTGTTCTGGACCATTCCGGTCAGTTTTATTTCATTGAAATGAACACAAGAATCCAGGTCGAGCACTCCGTGACGGAGATGGTCACCGGAATCGATCTGATCCGCGAGCAGATTCGTGTCGCATCCGGTCTTCCGCTCTCATTTAAGCAGAGCGATGTGAGACTTCAGGGACACGCCATTGAGTGCCGGATTAACGCGGAGAATCCGGAGAAGAATTTCGCCCCGTGCCCGGGAACGATTTCGTTCCTGCACATGCCGGCCGGCTTCGGAGTCCGCGTCGAGAATGCGCTCTTTCCGGGGTGCCGCGTGAGCCCGTATTATGACTCGATGATCGCAAAGCTCATTGTGCACGCGCCGGGGCGGCTTGCTGCGATCCGGAAAATGAGAGTCGCGCTCGAGGAGATGACGGTCGAGGGAATCGACACGAATATCAATTTTCTGTATCTGCTCATGTTCAACCGCGATTATATGATGGGCAATTTTGACACCTCATTTCTCGCGAGAGACACCGGCACGCTGGTGCGGTGGGATGAGGAGAGCAGAAAGAAGTTCGGCCGGAAGGCAGAGCGGAAGGACAGGGCATGAACGCATTTGAATCAAAACGGAAGACAATTATGGCCTACCGGATGCTCCGGGAGAACGAGGCGGCGCTGAAGCCTGCCGGAAAGCGGCTGGAGGCGCTGTTCGATGACGGGTGGACGAGACTGTTCGAGGACGTCACGACGCGTGATCCGCTGTCATTTCCGGGGTACAGAGAAAAGCTCGGTGAATGCCGGAAGAGAACGGAGTCTGAGGACGCGCTGGTCTGCGGAATCGGAACAATCGGCGGCATGTCCGCGATTGCCTGCGAGCTTGATCCGGATTTCCTGATGGGCAGCATGGGAACCGTCGTTGGGGAGAAGCTGACGATGGCCTGCGAGGAGGCAGACAGGCGCCGCCTGCCGCTCATCGTGTTCTGCGCGAGCGGAGGCGCCCGCATGCAGGAGGGTATGTATTCCCTGCTGCAGATGGTGAAGACATCGGCGGCGGTCCGCCGGTTCCGTGACCGCGGCGGGCTGTATATCTCCGTTCTTACTCATCCGACGACGGGCGGCGTCAGCGCGAGCTTCGCATTTCTCGGGGACGTGATCCTCGCGGAGCCGAACGCGCTGATCGGATTTGCCGGTCCGCGCGTCATCGAGAAGACGATTGGAGAGAAGCTTCCGAAGGGCTTTCAGCGCTCTGAGTTTCAGCTGGAGCATGGCTTTGTCGACAAAATTGTCAGGCTGGAGGATATGAAGAAGACGATTGTGCGGATTCTGAAGCTCCACCGGAAGGCACCGGTCTTCCGGGATGAGGCCGGATTTTCAAAGACGGCTTCCATCAGGCAGGAAGGTCCGGCCGCTGAGGGACAGCAGGAGGCAGGCAGCATATCTGCGATCAGTCTTGAGGAGACCGACCCGTGGAAGCGCGTGCTTGCGGCGCGCTCGAAAGACCGCCCGAAGGTTACAGACCTGATCCCGCTTATCTTCGATCATTTTATGGAGCTGTGCGGCGACAGGCTCGGCGGTGAGGACCCGGCGATTCTGGGCGGCATCGCGACGCTCGGCGGCATACCGGTCACGGTCATCGGTCACCGCAAGGGCAGAGACCTGAAGGAGAATATCCGCTGCCGCTTCGGCATGCCGGAGCCCGAGGGCTACCGGAAGGCGCTGCGCCTGATGCTGGAGGCGGAAAAGTTCGGACGGCCGGTTAT
Source organism: uncultured Eubacteriales bacterium (assembly GCA_900315305.1). Lineage (GTDB taxonomy): Bacteria > Bacillota > Clostridia > Lachnospirales > Lachnospiraceae > Chordicoccus. Next base: position 7,254 of record OMYS01000054.1, on the reverse strand, counting down.
TTCATTTATTGATACGCCGGGAGCGTATCCGGGGAAAGAGGCTGAGGAGCACGGCCAGAGCGCGGCGATTGCGGAAAATATAGCCAGAATGAGTACGCTCCGTGTGCCTGTCATAGCGGTTGTCACCGGAGAGGGCTCGAGCGGAGGCGCGCTCGGCATCGGTGTCGCCGATGATGTGTGGATGCTGGAGAACGCAGTGTATTCCGTTCTGTCACCGGAGGGCTTCGCGACGATTCTCTGGAAGGATGAAAAGCGAACGGAGGAGGCCTGCCGTGTTATGAAAATGACAGCCGGAGAGCTCTATGCGCAGGGTCTCTGCGACCGGGTGATCGCGGAGCCTCGCGGCGGTCTTAAGACAGAGGACAAAGAGGCCATGAGAGAGTTCGGCGCGTCTCTCCGCGAGGAGCTGACAAACCGCATGATTGATCTCATGAAGCTGTCTCCTGACGAGCTGACAGAGAGGCGCTACGGGAAATACAGACATTTTGAGGGCCGCATGGCGCCGGCCCCGGACGGGAGGCCTGAATGAGCGGAATCAGAATCACAGGTCTCGGGAAGGCACTTCCGGACCGGATTGTTACAAATGACGACATGAGCCGTATTGTCGATACGTCTGATGAGTGGATCCGGACGAGAACCGGGATCCGGGAGCGCCGGATCGCGCGGGGAAACCTTCCGGAGGCACTGAAGAATGAACAGGTGCCCGGGGCTGCTCAGAGTGCACCGGAGAGGGCGGAGACCTGTACGGCGCTTGCCGCGGAGGCTGCAAGGCGTGCCCTGCAGGATGCGGGGACTAAGCCGCCCGAGATTGGCCTTGTGATTGCGGCGACGATGTCGCCCGATTTCTTCTCTCCGTCCGTCGCCTGCTCCGTGCAGGAGCTGCTGGGACTTCCGTCAGGGATTCCTGCCTTCGATGTGAACGCGGCCTGCAGCGGCTTTGTCTATGCGATGACGGTCGCGAATGCGATGATGCAGCAAATGAGCATCGGCTGCGCGCTTGTGATCGGAGCAGATGCGGTCACGAGCCTTATCGACTTTACGGATCGCGGAACGTGCGTCCTGTTCGGAGACGGCGCAGGGGCAGCGGTCGTGAGAAAGGACGAGGGATGCTCATTTGCCGGGATACTCGGTGCGGAAGGGAAGCGCTCGGCGCTCAGCATACCGGTCGGCGGGCACATGCTGATGGACGGGCGGGACGTCTTCCGCTTTGCTGTCACAGTCGTTCCGCGTGTGCTTGAGGAGCTTGAGAAGGAGACGGGCAGGAGTCTCGGTGATATCGATCAGATCGTGCTGCACCAGGCAAATGACCGGATCATCGAGCATATCCGAAGAAAGCTTGCGCTGCCTGAGGAGAAATTTTTCCGGAACCTTCAGCACTATGGCAATACATGCGCGGCGTCCATACCGGTCGCGCTGACGGAAATGAAGGAACAGGGACTTCTGGGTCCGGGAACACGCATCTTCTGCGTCGGCTTCGGCGCGGGGCTCGCGTGGGGCGGACTTTACCTTGAGTTTCAATGAAAGGCATATATCATGACATATTTACAGGAACTGATCGGCACACGCTATCCGATTATTCAGGGCGGCATGGCCAATATTGCGACGGGTGAATTCGCAGCCGCGTGCTCGAATGCGGGAGCTCTCGGGATCATCGGCTCCGGCGGCATGAACGCGGAGCGTCTCGAGGAGAACATAGAGAAGGCGAAGCGCCTGACGGACAAGCCGTTCGGTGTCAATCTCATGCTGATGAATCCGGACACGGAGGCGATGGCTGATGTCGTCGCGCGCTCCGGCGTGAAGGTCGTCACGACAGGCGCCGGAAATCCGGGCATTTATATGGACAAATGGAAGGCGGCTGGCATTAAGGTGATTCCGGTGTCCGCGTCCGTTGCCCTTGCAAAGCGTCTCGTGCGTGCGGGCGCAGATGCGATCATTGCCGAGGGAACGGAGTCCGGCGGTCATGTCGGCGAGATGACGACGATGACGCTCGTTCCGGAGATGGTGGACGCGCTCGATGTGCCGGTCATTGCGGCCGGTGGCATTGCGGACGGCAGACAGATGGCCGCTGCGATTGCGCTCGGAGCCTGCGGCGTCCAGGTCGGTACCTGCCTTCTTGTGAGCAGTGAGTGCCCGATTCATGCCAACTACAAGGAGGCACTCATCAAGGCGCATGACAACGCGACGGTTGTGACCGGCCGCTCCGTCGATGCGCCGACCCGCATCATCAAGAACCAGATGGCACGCGAGTACATAAAGAGAGAGCGCGAGGGCGCAGAGCGCATGGAGCTCGAGAAATATACGCTCGGGTCTCTCCGCCGCGCCGTATTCGACGGAGATACGAAGACAGGATCTCTGATGGCGGGGCAGGACTGCGGCCAGCTGACAGAAATCCGGCCGGTGGCGGACATCTTTGAAGATATGTACGAGGGCTGCCGGAAGGTTATGAGTTCTCTGGGCACGGAAGCGGACAAGATTTGAGAGGAAGGCTTACATGAAGACAGCGGTTTTATATGCGGGGCAGGGCAGTCAGGTGCCCGGAATGGGAAAATCCTTCTATGAGGAATTCTCCGTCTTCCGGGACACGATCGACCGCGCCGCGGACTATGTTGATTTTGATCTGAAAAAAGTGATGTTCGAGGGCCCGCAGGAGACACTGAACGAGACAAGATATACACAGCCGTGTCTCGCCGCATTCGCGGCGGGCGTCACGAATGTCCTCCGCAGCGAGGGATTTACGGCCGATGCGGCCGCAGGTCTCTCGCTCGGCGAGTACAGTGCGCTCTATGCGGCCGGTGTGTTCACGGAGGAGCAGCTCATCAGGGCGACAGCCTTCCGCGGCGCGGCCATGCAGAAGGCCGGCGAGGGTCTTGATACAAAGATGTGTGCGCTGCTCGGCCTCAGTGATGAGAAGGCCGCATCATGCGCAGAGAGAGCGGCCTTAGAGACAGGAAAGCCTGTCTATATTTCAAACTATAATGCGACGGGCCAGGTCGTCATCTCCGGACTTCTTCCGGCTGTGCGGCGCGCGGAGGAGCTCGCGCTCGATGCCGGCGCCAGAAAATGCATGGAGCTTGCGACGTCGTCTGCGTTCCACACACCGTTCATGGCGGAGGCCGCGAGGAGCCTCGGACCTTATCTTGAAGGCCTTCAGCTCGGCGAGATGAAGATGCCTGTCATTTTCAATGCGACAGGGACAGAGCTTCGCCCGGGCGAAACTGTCAGGGAGCTTCTTGAAAAGCAGGTCGTGTCGCCCGTCCATATGTCGCAGAGTCTCCGCTGTCTTGCGGACCACGGCGTCACAAGAACGGTCGAGATCGGACCGGGACACGTGCTTACGGGCTTTGTGAGAAGGACAATCCGCGGAACGGAGGGCATTGTGCTCGATGAGGCGGATGATATAGAGACGGTTGTTGAAGAGTTGAGGAAAACCAATGAGTGAAAATGAAAGACGGTGCGCCATTGTGACGGGTGCGGGCCGGGGAATCGGCCGCGCAGTCGCCGTCCGGCTTGCAAAGGATGGCTTTGATGTCGTTGTTAACTGTGCGCATAGTGAGGACGCGGCCCGTGAGACGGCTTCGGTCTGTGAAGCATACGGAGTCCGCGCGCTTGTCGTCAGGGCGGATGTCTCGGATCAAGACGGCGCGAAGAAGTTGTTTGACGAGACGATTGCGGCCTTCGGCCGTGTCGATGTGCTCGTCAATAACGCGGGGATCACGCGCGATGGACTTCTGCTCCGCATGAAGCCGGAGGATTTTGACGCGGTCATCGCGACGAATCTCAGGGGCTCGTTTCTTTGCATGAAGCAGGCCGCAAGATATATGCTCCGCGCAAAGTACGGGCGGATCATCAATATGAGCTCTGTCGTCGGCCTCCGGGGAAATGCGGGACAGGTCAATTACGCCGCGTCGAAGGCCGGCGTGATCGGCATGACGAAATCGGCCGCGAAGGAGCTCGCCGCAAAACAGATCACAGTCAATGCGGTCGCTCCCGGAATGATTGAGACAGATATGACGCGCGCCATGCCGGAGAATGCACACGAGGCGATGAAGAGCGGCATTCCGGCGGGGCGGATCGGCCGGCCGGAGGATGTCGCGGACGCCGTGGCGTTCTTTGCATCGGAGCAGGCATCCTACATCACCGGACAGGTGCTGGCGGTAGACGGCGGTCTCGCGGTGTAAAGCATACGGAAAGGATTGACCATGAAACGAAGAGTAGCAGTCACCGGTCTCGGCATTGTGTGCCCGATCGGCAATACAAAGGAAGAAGTGTGGGACAGCGTGACAAATGCGCGCTGCGGAATTGCGCCGATCACGCGGTATGATACGGAGGGCCGGAAGGTCACGCTCGCCGGAGAAGTGAAGAACCTTGACTTTGACCGGTATATAGAGCCGAGAGAGCGAAGAAAGCTTGACCTCTATTCGCAGTACGCGCTTGTTGCGGCGCAGCAGGCCTGGGATGACTCCGGTCTTGGCAAGGTAGAAAATGAGAGCCGGGACCGCTGGGGCTGCATTCTCTCAACCGGCATCGGCGGGATCGGAACCATTGAGGAGGAGCACACGAGAGGGCAGGAGCGCGGATTTGACCGTGTCTCTCCGTACTTTATCCCGATGGCGATCGCGAATATGGCGGCCGGCAACATTGCCATCCGCTTCGGCCTCCACGGCCTGACGAGCTGCAGCGTCACAGCGTGCGCGTCAGCGGCGAACGGCATCGGCGACGCATTCCACTATATCCGCGACGGATACGGCGATGTGATGCTGGCAGGCGGCGCGGAGGCCGCGATCACACCGCTCTGCATCGGCGGCTTCACGGCGCTTAAGGCCCTGTCGAAATCAACGGATCCGGCGAGAGCATCCATCCCGTTTGATGCGGAGAGAAGCGGCTTCGTCATGGGAGAGGGCGCCGCTGTGCTTGTCCTCGAGGAGTATGAGCATGCAAAAAAGCGCGGCGCCTCCATCATCGGTGAGATCGCCGGCTACGGCGCAAACTGCGATGCCTATCACATCACGGCTCCGGACCCGGAGGGAACGGGCGCCGCGAAATGCATGCAGATGGCGATCGAGGACGCCGGGATCAGTACAGAGGATATCGACTACATCAATGCGCACGGGACATCGACGAAGCTGAATGACGCAGGAGAGACGAAGGCAATCCGGAAGCTGTTCGGTGAGGATGCGGACCGTCTCAAGGTGAGCTCAACAAAATCGATGACCGGTCATCTCCTCGGGGCGAGCGCGGCCGTTGAGGCTGTGATCACGGTCCTTGCGCTGAAGAACCACTTTGTGCCGCCGACGGTCGGATATAAGGTTCCGGACCCTGCCTGCGATCTTGATATCGTGCCGAATCAGGGAGAGAGCCTTGCCATGCGCTATGCGGCCTCTAACTCCCTGGGCTTTGGCGGTCATAACGCGACGCTTGTATTCCGGGCGCCGGATGTGGAATGATTGCAGTGTCAAAAGTCTGAGCCCACGGCAAGCTTGCTTGCCAGTGGGGGAAAGACTTTATGACACGCACCGACATGAGCAAGTAGTGGGGTGGGGGCCCACGGATTGCGAATGGCGGGGAGCGCGTTGGGAGCTGCGTAGCAGCGCAGCCGCGCGTAATCACTTTTGGCCAAATCATTGAAAAAGAAAGACGGATATCTATGACACTTAATTCAAATGAAATTCAGAAAATCCTTCCGCACCGCTGGCCGTTCCTCATGATCGACAAGGTCACTGCGTGCGAACCCGGACAGTATGCCGATGCCATCCGGTGTGTCTCCGCAAATGAGCTGCAGTTCTGCGGCCATTTTCCGGAATATCATGTCATGCCGGGCGTCCTCATCCTCGAGGCGCTCGCGCAGACAGGCGCCGTCGCTCTCCTCACGGAGCCGGACCAGAAGGGAAAGCTCGTCTTCTTCGGAGGAGTCAAGAACGCGAGGTTCAGAAAGCAGGTCGTACCGGGAGATGTGCTCTCCCTGCACTGTGAGATCATCGCAAGACGCGGACCGATCGGGTTCGGGAAGGCCGTCGCGACGGTCGATGGAAAGACGGCGGTGACAGCGGAGCTTTCATTTGCCATCTCCGATCCGGTTTGAGTTTTTCCCCTCTCCGTGATATAGTATTCCATATCACATTACTTGGGAGGCGGAACCGTGACAACCGAAGAGCTGTTCGCTAAAGTCTATACTCAGTTTAAAATGCATTTTTACCGGGCGGTATTCCGGAATTTCGAGAACCGCGAGGCGACACTGACGACTGTCGAGACCTTCTGCATGGAAGTGATTCATGCGATGGGCCGTCCGACGATCAATGAATTTGCGTCTTTTCTGCGCATGTCTTCGCCGAATGCGGCCTATAAGGTCAATAATCTCGTGAGAAAGGGATACCTCCGGCGCGTGCGCTCGGAAAAGGACCACAGAGAATACTATCTCGAGGTCACGCAGCGCTATATCGATTACTGCAATGTCAGCAATTCCTATGTCGACGATGTCATGAAGCGCGTCCGCGAGCGGATGACGGACAAGGAGTGGGCGGATTTCCACCATACGCTTGAGATACTGACCGACGAGATGAAGGCTGATATCCCGATGGAGGTAAAGGAGCCGGCGATATGATCTTTGAGTATCCTGATCTTGTCCGGTCCTTTACGTGCATCGCGGACCGGTGTCCGGACACCTGCTGCAGGGGCTGGGAGGTCGACATCGACAGCGAGACGGAGCAGTACTACCGCAGCGTGCCGGGACCTCTCGGCGAAAGGCTCCGGCATGCGCTCTCTGTCTCGGAGGAGGACGGGAGCACGTATTTCCCTCTGACAGAGGAAAGGGCCTGTCCGTTCCTTTCAAAGACCGGTCTATGCGACATCATCACAGAGCTCGGGGAGGCGGCGATCAGCCGCGTGTGTACCGAGTATCCGCGCTATTTCGTGCAGATCGGCGGCTACGAGCAGATGGACATGAGCCTCTCCTGCATGGAATACGGACGGATTTTCTTTGCGGCCGGGCCGATGCACCTCATCCGCACGGAGCGGGAGGTCGCCGGCGATGAGATGGATGAGGAGGATGCGGAGTATCTGCGCAGCATCCTTCAGTTTCGGAACGAGGCTGTCTCCGTCATGCAGGACGGAGACGGAACCTGGAGAGAGAGACTGGCCGCGGTCGGGCAGGCCCTGACAGGCGCGGACACGCAGGGATGGCTTCCGGGGCTTGAGGAGGACAAGGAGCTCTTTCGGCGCGTGCGCTCTCTTGAGCTTCTCGATGAGAGGTGGCGCAGC
>OMYS01000088.1 GCA_900315305.1 uncultured Eubacteriales bacterium | reverse complement strand
GCTGACGGACATTTGCGAAGCAAATGACATGAGCAGCGAAGCTGCGAATGTGAGCCGCTCTTAAACAAGACCTCAACAAGTTCGTATATGCGGTTTTGAAGGTGTGTTTGTTACACAAGGGCTCTCAGCTGAGAGCTCTTTTTTCGATACCTACACTTTAGCGCGTTAAAACAGTAAACACATGGCTTTAGTGAGTCGTAGTGCTTGAGCCCCAAATCCTGCCAGAAAACCTACAACAGTATCGTGTGAGAGCAAGACCGGGTCGAGAAACACTACGTCCGATCAGAATCGTATCGCCGAGAGCTCCAAATTTTCCTGCATATAAATTTATTTCCACCCCCTTGCGCTCTCACTAAATACCTTTATACTGTTTATCATATTGATTTTTCAAAGGGGAGAGAAAATTATGGGATTTCCGAAGAATTTCATGTGGGGTGCGGCGAGCGCCGCGTATCAGGTAGAAGGCGCCTATAACGAGGATGGCCGCGGCATGAGTATCTGGGACTCGCTCAGCGCAGGGCACGTCGAGCACGGCGACAACGGGAACAAGGCGTGCGACCACTATCATCATTTTAAAGAAGACATTGCGCTCATGAAGCAGATCGGCATCAAGGCTTACCGTTTTTCCGTGAGCTGGCCGCGCATCGTTCCGAAGAAAGGCGTCGTGAACGCGAAGGGACTTGCATTTTACAGGGAGCTGGTCGATGAGCTTGTGAAGGCGGGGATCGAGCCCTGCGTCACTCTCTATCACTGGGACCTCCCGATGTGGATCTATGATGAGGGCGGCTGGAAATGCGAGGCGGTCAGCGACTACTTTGCGGAATATACGAAGCTTGTGATCGACGCGCTTTCCGACAAGGTGCAGTACTGGATGACGTTCAATGAGCCGGCGTGCATGATCGGTCTCGGATATATGCTTGGAATCCATGCGCCATTTGAGCGTCACATGGACGATCAGGCTGAGATGGAGGATGTTGTTGGCAGAACCTCGAGAAATGTACTGCTCTCGCACGGCAAGTCGGCAGCTGTCATCCGGAAATACGCGAAGAAGACGTCGAAGATCGGCATGGCGCTGAATGGAAGCGTGATTACGCCGTGGAGCGAGAGCGAAGAAGATATTGAGGCGGCGAAGGCCGACATGTTCTCGCAGGAGCGGTCGGTATTTTCATTTGACTTCTGGGCCAATCCGGTGCTGGGAGGAGAGCTTCATCCGATTCTGAAAAAGGTGATCTCGGAGCAGGACCTCGCGGTAATCCGTCAGCCATTTGACTTCTTCGGGATCAATTGCTACAGTTCCTCCAATTATGACGACGCGCCGGACAAGCCGAACAGCCACGAAATCCCGGGTATGCCGCGTACGGCGATGAACTGGCCGGTTACGGATGATGCGCTGTACTGGGCGGCGAAATTCTGCTATGAGCGGTATGGTCTTCCGATCATGTTCACGGAAAATGGCATGGCGAACTGCGATATGCTCTTCCGCGACGGTAAGGTCCACGATCCGCAGAGAATCGAGTTCCTCGGGAGATATCTCACGGGACTTCACCGCGCGGTCTCGGAGGGGGTTCCAGTGATCGGCTACATGTACTGGTCGATCATGGACAATTTTGAGTGGGCGTTTGGGTACGACAAGCGGTTCGGGCTCATTTACGTCGATTATCCGACGGAGAAGCGCGTGCTCAAGGACTCCGCGTACTGGTACCGAGACGTGATCGCATCGAATGGAGAAAACCTGTGAAGGTCTGCCCGAGAAAAACAAAAATTCTTCTGGGATAATGGAGGCGTGGCCGGGACATCGGAGAGCTACGGGCTTGTCGATCGGAGTTCCCTCAGCTGGAACCTGCAGGGGACGGATGTGGCTCTCGCTATTATGAAAGCATACAGCGATGGGTAACAGCCATGTATCGCAGAACACCCGAGATACCGGCTTGCTATTACAGAGGTTCACAGCGAGGGGTAACCCATTGTACCGCAAACCGCTGTGCTCCGGCTTTTCATTTGCCGTAAAAATAAGTATACTGTATGTACTACACAGAAAAGAGGTGTGATTCATGCTGAGTCTTATCCTGGTTATTGCGTGCATGATCGGTCTGTTTAAGCTCACGGGATTCGTGCTGCACATTGTGGGACGCCTGTTCGGCGTCATCCTCGGTGTGATCGGATGGATTATTCTCGCCGGACTAGCGGTGACGCTGTTTGGTGCCGCGATGGCGGTCCTGCCGGTCATCCTGGTTGTCGGTGTCATTGCGCTGATAGTTGCTGTGGCGGCCTGAAACTGTAGATTGTCGAAACAAAGGAGTACCAACTATGCTGGCCATTGAAGTGAAGGTCAAAATGAAAGCTTGCGAGGAGCTCTATCCAGACATGCGAATTCATCCTTTAGAGAAACAGAAGAAGGCGCATGGAAGCGCGCCGCGGTGAAAAAATATGGCAGTAGCTGATACATGTCAACGCAGCTGTATCGATAACGGAAGACCCGTTTTGTCACACGCCTCACGCATGGTGTATACTGTGCGTGAGGTGTTTTTTATGAAATTAACCGGTAAGAAATTATCTGAAAAGCTGAAAAAATTTGAATTCCACTGGACGAAGAAGAAGATTATCGCCCTCGTGATTCTTCTCATCGCCCTGGTCCTGATCGGGCTATTCTGTTGGTGGCTCGCAAAGCCGATGATCCGCATGGCGAATGACCCGGACATGTTCCGCGCGTACATGAAAGCGAAGGGGCTCCCGGGAATCCTTGCATTTATCGGGGCGACGATTCTGCAGGTCGTCGCAGCGATTATCCCTGGCGGCCCGTTCGAGATCGCGGCCGGGTACGCCTTCGGCGCCTTCCGCGGGGCACTGATCTCGGATATCGGGACGACGACGGGCAGTATGCTTGTATTTCTCATTGTGAAAAAATACGGCAGGGACGTCGTCGAGGTGTTCTTCTCGAAAGAGCAGATCGACTCCGTGAGCTTCCTTAAGACAACGGACCGCTTCAACCTGATTGCATTTTTCCTCTATGTCATTCCGGGGACACCGAAGGATCTGATCACGTACTTTCTCGGGCTCACCGACATGAAATGGACGACCATGCTGATCATTACATTTGTCGGCCGCTTCCCGGCGATCCTGATGTCGACGCTCGGCGGAAATGCGATCGGCGAACAGCGGTATATGGATGCGCTGCTCGTTCTCGTGCTGATCGGGATCTTCTGCGCGGGCGGCACTCTTGTCTACCGGAAAATGCAGAAGAAGCACAGCGCGAAGAAAAGCGCATGATTTTGCCGGGATCTCGGCTACCAGGAATCCCAACTCGAACCCGGAAGAAGATTCCTCATTTTTATGATTTGGTTAGATTCTCGCCACATTTCCGCCACAGATTTCCCGTATCCTGTCATC
>OMYS01000052.1 GCA_900315305.1 uncultured Eubacteriales bacterium | reverse complement strand
ATGTTCACTTTTCAGATGAAGGCAATAAAACCGGCAATCAAAGTAACTATGCGGCTTTCAGCCGCTGGCACCGCAACGCGGTGAATAATTCAGGATTAATGTGATTCTTCAGTATCCCAGACTCGGAAAGCCTCTGAGCTGTCCGGATTTCATCATTTTTTCAGATGGATGCTGAATAGTTGCCACATCAGGAGGAACAGCCATGAGTGTCGTGATTATCGGAGGAAATGAGTGTATGGAGCGTCGTTATAAGGACCTGTGCAAGAGGCACGGCTGTGACGCGAAGGTTTTCTGCAAGTTCAACACCGGTATGAAGAGCCGCATCGGCTCACCGGACCTCATGATTCTCTTTACACACACGGTTTCTCACAAAATGGTGCAGTACGCACTGAACGAGACGGCTCCCTGCACAAAGGTTATCCGCTCTCACACGAGCTCCATCGCATCTCTCGGCAGAATTCTCGAGGAGAACGCCTGACAAAATGGTAACAATTCAGCACCCAGGCTCGGAACGCTTTGCGTGCCTCGTTATGGGTGCTGAATAATTACGAAATTAAGGAGATGTTTATATGCGTAAGGTCATACGAAGCAGAATCGACGCTATGAACAGGTTCTGCGACTTTGTCGAAAAGCTTGCGGAGCACAATCCGCAGAAAATGTCCGAAAATGAAAGGCACGTGCCTCAGAAAAAGAAGCACCTGCCTTCCTAATCACTCTCAGAACAGCTCCTTCAGCGTGAGGAGCTGGTACACGTGGTACGCGACCTGCACCGGCATCGGGAGGAACACGTCTGCCGCGCACTCGATGAGAGTTCTCGTGCGCAGCTTGCGCTTGAGCTCCGGCGTCAGATGGCGCCTTTCCACCTCCTCGGAGCTGATCTGTGTCTCAAGCTCTCTTGCAAATAATGTGACATTCTGATAGCGGAGCGCGTCCAGTCTCTTTACGACAGCCTCGCGGTCATCCTGGTAACGGATCTCGATGCCGCCGGTCGCCCGGTAGATTCTGACTGCTGTCACGCAGTGAATATTGCCGAGTGCGTACCGCAGGACCTCCTCTTCATTTTCCGAAATGTGCCCCGCCGCCGTGCGGATCCTCATCCGATTTCTTGTCTCGTTGCAGATCGTATATACCATTAGTGCTGTTCCTCCGGAAGCAGATTTGTCATGCTCTTAAGACCGATCACAATTGTCGACATGTTGTGCAGCAGCGCTGTCGTCGCCGGAAGCATAACTCCCGTCACGCCCATCAGAATCAGGAACGAGTTAAATGAGAGAATAATCCGGTAATTGGACGAAATCCGCTTCATCAACGCGTCCGCGACCTTGCGGAGATCAATCAGTTCCCTGAGGTCTGCCGCTGAAATCGTGATATCGGATATCTCCTTCGCGATCGCGGCGCCGGCAGAAATAGCAACTCCCGCATCCGCCTCAGAGAGGGCCGGTGAGTCGTTGATTCCGTCGCCGATCATGATGACCTTGCGTCCCAGCTCATGCTCATGCTTCACAAATGCCGCCTTGTCCTCCGGCAGCACCTCGGCATGATATTCATCCACGCCGATCTTCGCCGCAACGGCCCGCGCCGTGCGCTCGCTGTCGCCTGTCATCATCACAACCTTGTCAATCCCGAGTCTGTGCAGCTCGCGGACCACCGCCGGAGCCTCCTCGCGGACCGGATCCTCGATGCAGATCACGCAGGCAAGCCGTCCGCCGATCGCCATATAGAGAAGCGAGCACTCGTCCGGCAGAGCGTCGTATATTTCCTGACCATTCTCCGGAATCACGCACTTCTCGTCCTCGAGGACAAAGTGATGGCTTCCGATGACGACGCGCTCGCCGTCGATCGAGCTTACGATGCCGTGCGCGACGACATACTCGACCTTCGCGTGCTTCTCCTCATGGGAAATGCCTCTTCTCTTCGCCTCTTCGACAACCGCATTTGCAATTGAGTGCGGGAAATGCTCCTCAAGGCAGGCCGCAAGACGCAGCATCTCTGTCTCGTCATTTCCGTCAAATACAACGAGCTTCCGCACGCGCGGCGTCGCGTAGGTCAGTGTTCCGGTCTTATCAAATACAATCGTCTTCGCGTCAGACACAGCCTCCAGGAACTTGCCGCCCTTCACCTCGATGTGTCTGTCGCTGCACTCGCGCATCGCAGACATAACCGCGATCGGCATGGCCAGCTTCAGCGCGCATGAGTAATCGACCATGAGGATCGACAGCGTGCGCTGGACATTCCGCGTCAGCGCCCAGGTGAGCAGCGTACCTCCGAGCGACCACGGCACCAGCTTGTCCGCCAGATGCTCCGCGCGGCTCTCGGATGCGGACTTCAGCTTCTCGGAGTCCTCGATCATGCTGACAATCTTGTCGTAGCGTCCGGTCCCGAGCGCATTTTTCACGCGGATCGTGATCTCGCCGTCCTCCATGACCGTTCCCGCATAGACAAAGCCGCCCTCTGTGCGATGAACCGGAAGCGATTCGCCTGTCATCGACGCCTGGTTGATGCTCGCCTCGCCGCTTGTGACAACGCCGTCAAGCGGGATGACGTTGCCCGTGCGGACGACGATCTCATCACCCGGACGGATCTTGTCGACAGGCATGAGCACCTCCGTGCCGCCGGACTTCATCCAGACCTTGTCGACATTCAGGTACATGCGCTGCGCCAGATCATCGACGCTCTTCTTGTGTGTCCAGTCCTCAAGCAGCGCTCCGATGTTCAGAAGGAACATGATGTCGCCGGCCGTATTGAAGTCGCCGTGCAGCATCGCCACCGTGATGGACGTCGCATCAAGAACCGGAACCTCAAGCTTCTTCTGCGCCAGCGTCCTGATTCCCCGGAAAATGAACGGAACCGCCTTGATCGCTGTGACAATCATGCTGATCGGGGCCGGAAGGATAAACCGCGTGATGCATCTCCGGACAATAAGGAAAAACAGCTTGTCCTCAAAGTCGCGCTGCAGCTCCCGCCCCGTGTGCTCCGGAACGGAGACCGCACAGGTCTCATACTGAAATTCCGCAAGACTTCGGATCACTGTCTCGCGGCATCCCTTGTTATAAAAAATGATCGCATCTGCCGTGCGCTCATGCACGGTGACGCGATCGATGCCGGCGATGTCCTGCAGATAATACTGCAGAATATCTGCCTGCCCTGGTGTCATGCGGTACTGCATGGCATGTACACGCATGCGCCCGTTTGATTCATGTAAAATACGGCATCTCATCGATCGCCCGCCTCTTTCTGCTGTCTGAATTCATCCCGCGAAAACGCGGCCGCGCAGAAGCGCAGCCGTGTCCGGTAGAATTACTCCTTGTCTGTCTTGTCGGCTTTCTTTGCTTCCGCTTCCGCGAGGACCGCCTTCGCGTTCTCGATCATCTCCGCCTCATAGGCTTCCTCACGCTTCTCGTTGATGTCCTTCGCTGCTGCGGCGATGTCGCTGCAGTTCTCTCCGATTGTCGTGAAGTCCTTGACGACCTCATCCTTCATGCGGAGAACAGCTGCCGTTGTGTGCGTGTACGTATTTTTCATGTCGCGGCTGCCAAGAATCTTGACACCATAGGTTCCAAGAAGAAAACCACCCGCAAGTAATCCGAATTTTCCCCAATTCCAGCTCATAAATCTAGTACCTCCTTATAATAAAATGAGAAAAATCGCGTAAGTATTCATCACCCAGACTCGGAGCGCTGAATAATTACAAGTTAGTTTGGACTAACTCATCCTTAAAATGAAAAACCTGCCGAAAGAGGAATCCAATGATTCCTCGTCCGACAGATTTTACTTTATCTTTACATTACGCATTTCAAGGCAAATTAGTCAACTCTTATTTTATTTTAATCAGACTACTCCGAATGACTGCATCTTCCGCGCTCATATTTCACAAGCGCCTGATAAGAATCATCGCTCAGTCCGTGGCTCATAAGAAGCGCTTCCCGCCGAGCGGTGCTCTCGCCAACACCAGCCTCAACCAGCTTACTCTCAAAAAAAGCAACTCTCCGGCCGAGTCTTTCTGCGACATCGCTGCCGCTCTTTGTCAGCACGATTCTCTTCTCGCCGGTGATCACAAGATATCCTCCGCTCTCCAGCTGGCGGATCATATTGTGAACACTCGGCTTCGAAAAATTCATCCGCTTTGCGATGTCAACCGCGCGAACGCTTCCCTTTTCTTCGACAATCTCAAAAATTGCGTACAGATAATCCTGCATGGAATCCGTCACAGAAGTCGGAGTTTCCGTTTTTTCGGAACATCCGTCATCCATTTCAGCTTTCATTCATCTTCACCATCCGGTCCTTAAGTATCCTGTCTCTTCCTGTAGTTTAAGTGCCTAAGTATAATTAGTTTTTCTAAACTTCTTATAGTTTAGCGTGGCTAATTCCGGATGTCAATAAAAACGCGGCCGTTTCTTGATCCGGAGAACTGCATCGTTACAGTTTTCCGGGCAGAACCGGACGCGTTTTACTGATCTTATGCATTGAAGACCGCCTGCTTCGCGTTGTACCCTTAAATGCCTTACTTTTAAAACAGCCAGGCGAGGATTCTCTGCCATTCCATGGCCAAGTTGTTCACGCGTTAAGGACAGCCGCAGCCTCCTCGCCCGTCATGCCTTCCTTGACACCTGCAAGCTTAGCCGCCTCCGTCATGCCCTTGATCGGGTTCTTCAGAACCGCCGCAAAATCAGCGCCGCCGACAAGAACCGCCGCGTCACCGAACTTCTCCGCGGCCGCGAGATTCAGATAGCCGCACATAAGATAGCCCTTCTTGCACTGGACAACAATCATATTCGGATGGCCCTCACCGCCCGGAGCGACAAGCATCGTACCCATAGCGCCGGTACCCTTGATATTCAGTTCTTCCATCTGTACCATAGCCGTAAATCCTCCTTATCTATGATGTGGTATGTTCCACCTATTCAGTATACAGCTGCTGTGTGTCCTGCGTCAAAATCCTTCGCGCTCCTCGATGTAGCGCCTGAGCTCCCGATAGATTTTCTCCTCATCCGGCGGACATCCCATCACGCAAAATGAGAAGTCCTTCGTGCATTTTCCGATGCCAAGCTCACCCTTCTCGCCCTGGTGTCCCTGCCCGATCGCGATCCTCGTGTGGAGCTTCGCAAGAAGCCCCTCCTTCTCAAGCCGGTCAAGCGCCGGGACAAGATTTGCATAGCAGGCACTGCACGAATCCACCTCGTCCACGGCATACGATACCGCGAGATGCTTCTTCTCCGCCGGAATCGCCTGCTCGGCACCGCTTCCGTTCAGATCGATAATCTTCGCATTTGAAATGTCCGCATGTCCAATGCCGAGCTCCTCAGAAAGCAGGACATAGGGCACGTCGTGCACGTCGACACCGAGAAGACTGCAGGCGTAGCTGTCCGTAAGGACCGGATCGAGCGCCGCCATGACGCAGTTCCGCACGAGCGGATGACCGCCCTCCTCAAAGTCCGGATCGCCGCAAATATGATCGACCACAATAAAATCCTGATGGATCGCCTTCTGCAAATGCGCGATCGGCCTGTGCAGTCCCAGACGATGGAAGCGCCGCTTCTCCGTATTCGGAATCAGTCCCTTCAGGTTCTTCAGGGCACACGTCATATGCGTCTGGCAGTGGCCCTTGAGAACCGGCACATTGATCAGAAAGTCAATGTCATCGACGACGTCCGACACCCGGAGCTCCATGTCCCCGCATTTGACAGGGTGAGAGCCCTGCTTCTGCGTGTCAATAAACGGAACATGAAGCCGCTCACAGAGCTCGCGGTATCCGCAGTACTCGTATGCGTCACTCGTCCGGTCTCCGACCCAGGAGCCCTCGGCAATTATAATATTTTCAAAGCCATTGTCACGCAGATAACGGATCATGCCCTCGACAACCTGCGGGTGCGTCGTCGCGCCGAACTCCGCCGGCGACGGACAGACAAGATTCGGCTTGATGCCGATCCGCATGTTTTTGTCACCGATGAGAGACGTAAGGTCCGCGCGCGCAAGGAGCTCATACGTCATATCGGCAAAATCCGTCCCATAAATTTTCAAGATCTCATTTTCCTGAATCATGTATTCACCCCCCCTCAGACCTTCCCGACCGTATCGAGGTACAGGCAGTCGTGTCTGCATTTTCCGGAGAAGAGACCGACACAGGGTGTCATCTCATGACAGGCATCCTCCTGCGTCTGATAGCGGCTGATCCGGCGGCGCGTATAGCCGATGTAGCGGAAATTCTTCTCCTTGCCCGGGATCAGCGCCGCGCAGCTGTTGATCCAGACCACATTGCAGTAGTCGTGCGCGCACGTCTCAAATGACGTCTGGAAATCGTAGGCCCCCGTCGAGTAGGCGGGCACGATAATCAGCGTGAGCTTGAAGCTCCGCATGATCCGCTCCATGTAGCGCGTCGTGAGAAA
The DNA here is from genome assembly GCA_900315305.1 of uncultured Eubacteriales bacterium. GTDB lineage: Bacteria > Bacillota > Clostridia > Lachnospirales > Lachnospiraceae > Chordicoccus. The sequence continues at coordinate 5,323 of OMYS01000052.1, read as the reverse complement.
GTCCTTGCAGATCATCACCGCAAACCGGCCGATTCCCGGGTAGTGGAAAATGACAACCTCATCGGACCCCTCGATGCCCTCCATATAGTTGCCGTGCCGGCAGCGCATGACATACGGGTTCTGCTTGTACTGCCTTGCAAGGAGATTTCCCCTCCGGTCGATAATCGACGTGAAATTATGGCCCCGCACAAAGAGGCTCGGAAGGATAATCATCGCCGGGATCTTCTCCTGCTCCTTTGCCGGAAGGCCCGTAAGCTTCTCCCGGATCGCAGCCTCCATCGTCTCGGTGCCCATCATTTCCGGAAATACGATCATCTCAGCGCCCTTTTCACCCGCTTCCGTGATCTTCTCCCACACCAGATGGTTGACGGCAGCGGCCGCCGGCCGGTTGTAGTCGAGCGTGAAGCTCTGGATGTTCTGGTGCCTGTGAAAATGAATGGAGAAGTCCGACTGAAGCGTGAGCGGCGTCGTCGCGATCACAAGCTCCTTCGTCTCATCGAAGGACTTAAAGAAGCCATCCGGCAGAAAGATATGACGGTCCCTGATGTCTGACGTTCGTCTCTTCTCCACCACGATCAGATATTTCAGGTAAATATCGAGCCGTCTCTCGGAGAAGTACTGGCGGCTCTTTCTGGCCCAGACGCACTGACATCTCGGGATCAGCCGGATGCCCATCTCGTCCTCGTTGGTATTGAGCGCGTCAAGTCCCGAGTCCGCCGGAATCTCCATGTCATCATAATCCGCCGGATCTGCATTTTCCGTCATATGACCGGGATGGATGCTCATCCGCTCCATCTCATCCTGAAGAATGAGATACAGCGCGCCGTCGAGCGTCTGCAGGAGCTTCATGATACAGTTCCTGTCATCATCCAGCACGAGCGCAGTCGAAAACAGACGGAGGTTCTTCAGAAACTCCTCCGTCAGATCAGTATCCCGGATAACAACAAACGCACCTCCCGACGAAACGGCGAGAGGTGTGTTCTTTTCAATTCTTTCTTCGATCCTGAGCTCTTCCTCCTCGGACAGGCAGCTGTAGCTGACCAGATAATTGTCCGAATCCTTCTTTGTAATAAATGAACAGAGCTCTGCGATCAGATTGTACAGGTCCTGCCTCGCGGCCCGGACCTCCTGTTCAGGTTTCACCACAGATGCCCCTCATCATAATCGTCCGACTCTTCTGCGAGCTTTTCGATGGACATGTCGCCGTAGGCCCAGGTAAAGCAGAAGAGCTGCGCTCTCGCCGACATTTTCTGTTTCTTCAGGATCTGTCTGACCTCGTCCTTCGTGAACCACCGCGCGCGAATCTCCTCGAAGCTCGATGTGCTCTTTCCGATCTCGCCGTCCGCGAGACCGATCACAACAGACGTGGTCTCATTTGTGAGACCGGGCGCATTGTAGCTGCTCCGGAGACGGACGATTCGCTTTACGAGCGTAAGTCCCGTCTCCTCCTTCAGCTCGCGCGCCGCAGCCTGCGTCGGAAGCTCACCGGGATCGATGATGCCGGACGGAAAATTATAGATCCAGTCCCCGACAGCCATACGGTACTCCCGGCTCAGAAGAATCCTTGTGTTGTCCGTGGAAATGCAGATCAGCGTCACGGTCTTGCTGTGCCAGTTCTGCAGCTCCTCGAGCCTTGTGATGTTCGGATCGCGGCTCACAATCTCATACTTCTTGTTCCTGCCGTCCTCCGCGATATAGTCAAGATCATACCGGAAGATATGCGTGCCATCTCCGGTCTTTTTGATGCCCTTGAATTTCAATGCCGCTTCCCCCTTTTTTGTGCCATGTCAGCGCAGACTCAATGTCTTCGCTTTGTTTCATCATAGCACATCCGCGGCTATTCAGCACCCCATACCGGGGACACTTTGCGTCCCTCGGCGCCGGAGCACTGCATGCTCAGGGGAAGCAAAGCAGAGACTCATCTATAGCGGTTCATTTCCTTCATGCGCTTGAAGTAGTCGTTCACCTCCGCGACGACGACGCCGTTCAAAGCCCAGAGGGCAATGAGGTTCGGGATCGCCATGAGACCGTTCACGATATCCGCGATCGTCCAGACAGCCGATACACTCATGTACGGTCCGATGAAGACGCAGAGGATATAGAGGAAGCGGTATACGCGGACCGCCTTCTGGTTGTTGTGTGTCAGATACTCAAGGCACTTCTCGCTGTAGTAATCCCAGCCGAGAATCGTCGTAAATGCAAAGAACACCAGCGAGAGCATGAGCAGGAATGCGGAGACCTGCTCCGGGAACGGAAGTCCGATCTGCATGGCCTTCGTCGTGATCTGAACGCCCTCGAGACCGCTGATATTATTTGCGCCCGTGATGACAATCGTGAGACCTGTCATCGTGCAGATGATGATCGTATCGATGAACGTTCCCATCATGGAGACAAGGCCCTGACGAACCGGCTCATCGGTCTGGGCAGCCGCTGCCGCAATCGGCGCGGAGCCGAGGCCCGCCTCATTTGAGAAGATGCCTCGCGCAATACCCTTCTGCATCGCGACGATCATGGCGCCCATCGCGCCGCCGGCCGCCGCGCGGAGACCGAACGCACTCTGGACAATCGTCACAAATGCAGCCGGAATGCTCGTCACATGTGTGAAGAGGACAATCAGGCAGATCGCGACATACATAATCGCCATGAACGGAACGACCTTCTCAGCAACAGCCGAGATTCTGTGGATACCGCCGATGATAACCAGAGCGACGAAGAATGTGAGGATCAGTCCGGAAATGACAACACTGAGTGAATAGGTCTTGCCGAAGAGATGGACTGCCTGTACGGTGTTCGGATCAAAGAATGTCTTGACCGCGCTTGTGATACCGTTGATCTGGGAAAATGTTCCGATTCCCCAGAGACCGACAAGAAGACCGAAGACCGCGAAGATTTTCGCAAGCCATTTCCAGTTCTCACCCATGCCCTTCTCAATGTAGTAGAACGGGCCGCCGACGATATGGCCGTCCTCCGCGACCTGGCGGTACTTGACGGCCAGCATGCACTCAGAGAACTTTGTCGCTGTTCCGACGAGGGCTGCGAGCCACATCCAGAACAGAGCGCCCGGACCGCCGGCCGCGATTGCGGTCGCGACACCGACGATATTGCCGGTTCCGATTGTCGCGGAGAGCGCCGTGCACAGAGCCTGGAAGCTCGTCACGTCGCCGTGCTCGCCGCTGACTTCATTTGTAAAGATTTCCTTGATTGCAGTCGGAAGCTTGCGGAACTGCAGACCCTTCAGCCGGACCGTGAGAAAGAGGCCGGTCGCCAGGATCGCGATGATGAGGGGCAGACCCCAGATCATATTGTCGAGATTTGAAAGAAAGTTGTTGAATGCAGTCATGAACCATTTCTCCCCTTTTTTATAAGAATGAGTAAAAGCAGACGACTGTTATGCATCCACTCTGCCTCCCGGGACGACATTTCCGGGACACAAAAAAGAGCTGGTACGATGTCCAGCTCTCCAAAGAGTAAAAACGGTTATATGCATATGACTATGCTCTGTCCGTTTGCCTGAGAGATCGGCAGCCTGCTTTCCTGCCTTACACCTTCGGCGTCCTTGTTGGAACTCTCCAGAGAAATAAATGCGATAACTGCTTTATCATATTACTCTGGAGAAGCCCTGTCAAGGCTATTATGCACACGCCTCTCAGAATCGTATGACGTGTGCATGACAGACAGTCTCACTCATTCGATACGCGGATGAAGGTATCAAGTACCTCTGCAGCCTTTCCGCTGTCGATCAGCTCCGCAGCGAGCTTCACGCCGTCCGCGAGGCTCTCCGCCTTACCGCCGACATAGAGACCGGCTGCCGCATTGAGGAGCACCGCATTTCTCTTCGTGCCCTGCGTCTTTCCGGAGAGAATATCGCGCGTGATCTGCGCGTTCTCTGCCGGTGTGCCGCCGACGAGCTCGTCCTTCGTGCCGCTCTTTAAGCCGAAGTCCTCCGGACGGATCACGGTTGTCCGGTAATAGCCGTTCTTCAGCTCGCAGACGGAGGTCGGGCCGCACGCGGAGATTTCATCGAGCTTCTCCTGGCCGTAGACGACAAGCGCGCGCTCGACACCCATCTTTGCGAGAACCTTCGCGATCGGCTCGACGAGGTATTCATCATAGACGCCGAGGACGTAGTAGGACGGCTTCGCCGGGTTCGTCAGCGGTCCGAGAATATTGAAGACGGTGCGGAAGCCGAGCTCCCTGCGGATCGCGCCGACATATTTCATCGATGCGTGGTATTTCTGCGCGAACAGGAAGCAGATGCCGGCCGTATTCAGAAGCTCCAGGCATTTTTCAGGAGATTCCTGGATGTTGACGCCGAGTGCCTCGAGGCAGTCAGCTGTACCGGAGAGGGAGGATGCCGCGCGGTTGCCGTGCTTTGTGACCTTGATGCCGGATGCCGCGATGACAAGAGCCGCCGTCGTCGAGATATTGAAGGAGTGCGCGCCGTCTCCGCCGGTTCCGACGATCTCAAGCGTCTTCATGCCCGGATGCTCGACCGGTGTCGCATGGCTCCGCATGGCCTCCGCGCAGCCGGAGATCTCGTCGATCGTCTCCGCCTTCGTGCTCTTTGTGCTGAGGGCCGCAAGAAATGCGGCGTTCTGAGTCGGCGTCGTCTCGCCGCTCATAATTTCATTCATGACGGTATACGCCTCGTCATACGTAAGGTCTTCCTTATTGACAATTTTCTGAATGGCTTCTTTGATCATAGAGAACTCCTTTCTTATCTTACGGCAGGTTTTGTGGTCTGTGCACTGCGACCGGGACTTTACCAGAGTGTATAAGTCCCGACGGATTGCTCCGCTGCTTCGCAGCTCTCACAATCCTACAGGCATTCGCATTTCCATGCCGCTTACGCGTCATTCCATGCTCATACCTGTTGTCGTCGCTAGTGCACATATCCGCTGGCGTGCAAGCACGCCGCGTCCTGTGCACTGCGACCGGGACTTATACACTAAAAAAATCCCTGACAGAACGATGTTCTGCCAGGGACGAATCTATTCGCGGTGCCACCCTGTTTCGCATTTGTCATGCGCTCTCACGGAGATACCATCATATCTCCTGCAGCCTGACGCGCTGCCTCTCGTCACAGATTTGCCTGTGCCCTCCGCGGTCCATATGACAGCATGCCTTCCGTCCGCTCTCACCATCCGGACTCTCTCATGGCGCACCCGCTGCTTTTCTCCGCTTCACCGGTTTATTTTAGCTCACTGCCGTATTAAATTACTGCTATTATAGGCCCGTTTCCCGAAATATGCAAGAGAAACGTGAAGCGTAACACTGCATTCCGGGACATCCATCACAGGAGCAGCGGCATGAAGATCGTCGC
>OMYS01000018.1 GCA_900315305.1 uncultured Eubacteriales bacterium | reverse complement strand
CGTTGCGCTCGGCATCATCGGAAATATGACGGCTTATAAGGGAGCCGTTTATCTCGACAACATTTCATTTTCGACAGACAAGGAAGCAGAGGATACGGACGTCGATTCGACTGTGAAAATCGCGGACGGACAGGACGTCGCGGTCAGCGGGACGACGCTTGAGACAAAGGATTCCTCGGGAAATGCAGAGACAACCGCGCTTCCGACGGATGTCACGATGGTCGATGCGGACGCGACAGCTTCAGCAAAGCAGCTCTACAGCTATCTGCAGGCAGTCGGACAGTCGGACAGCGTCATTTTCGGCCATCAGAATGATACGCGCAACAAGGCGGGCACGCTTGCCGACACGACGGCAAACCACTCGGACGTCTTCGACGTGACGGGTTCGTCGGCAGGCCTTGTCGGAATTGACGCGCTCTCCCTGACAGGGGATGAGTACGACGCAGACAAATGCAACAAGCAGTATGGCACTTCAAAGCAGTATGGCACTTCATTTTCCAACACGGCGGAAGGAAGGGTTCAGGCCGCGGCGTACGCAGTGAATCAGGATATCGCGCAGGGGGCCATTGTCACGCTGTCCGCACACATGCCGAATTTCTCTGTGGTGAAGGAGACGGGCGGTGATGGTGACGCCTCTTACGCAAGCTATGATTTCTCGGGCTATTCGCCGAACAACCTGACGGGGGATGTCATGAACAACCTCCTGCCGGGTGGCAAATACAATGCGGCCTTCAATGCCTACCTCGACATGATCGCCGATTTTGCCGGACAGGTTGACGGGGCAATCCTCTTCCGGCCGTTCCATGAAAATACGGGCAGCTGGTTCTGGTGGGGCGCGGCATTCTGCGACGCGGCGACATATAAAAATGTATACCGCTATACGGTCACGTATCTCCGTGACGTCAAGGGCGTCCACAACCTTCTCTATGTGTACAGCCCGGGATCTGAGGCCTCCACGGAGGATGAGTACGCGGCGCGCTATCCGGGCGATGCGTATGTGGATCTTGTCGGCTTTGACATGTACCACACTGACATCACGGAAAATGACAGCTGGTTTGACTCGTTCAAGACAGAGCTTGGCCTCGTCGATTCATTTGCCGGAAAGCACGGGAAGCTCATGGCTGTGACGGAGACAGGCATGGCAACATCGACGCCGGATACGGGCTCGAGTCAGACAGCGCTGCACGCGACGGGAAATGCACAGCTTGACTGGTATTCGAAGATGCTCGACGCGACGTCTGCGTCCGGAGCATCCTATATCATGACCTGGGCAAACTGGGGAAAGAACAGCGCATATTACACACCGTACGTAGATAGCGTGAACGCGGACGGCTCGCTTCATGGTCACGAGATGCTCGATGCATTTATCAAGTATTACAATGATCCGCGGAGCATTTTCGCGGCAAACCAGAAGTCCGCACTGGCCTCTCTTCCGGATGTTGCCGCAAAGAGCGCCGCAGAGGGGGCGGACGGTTACATCACGAGCCCGGTATCGGGCTCAAGGATCCTTGAGGGGCTTTCGATCACTGCCAATGTGAGCGGTGCATCGGGCAGTGACAATGTAAGCTTTATCTGCAAGAGCAAGGACGGCTCTGTCACGCTTCCCGGGAAAATGAACGGCTCATCTGCATCGGCGGAGCTGACGGACGCTGACCTTGCATCGCTTGGAGAAGGCGTCGGCACGATCGCGCTTGTCATTTCCGGGAAGACGGTCGATACGATCAGCGGGCTCTTTAACATGAAGCAGGCAGAGCAGGATCCGCACGAGATCGATGGATTTGAGAATTACTACGGCGTCGACAGTCTCCTTACCTCGAGCTGGTCGACGAATAAGGCGACCGAAATTCAGCTACGAGGAGCCGTCGGGCGGCTGGGCAGGAGCAACGATCTCCAGAAATGTCGACTGGTCCGACTGCAACGCGCTGCAGTTCTATACGGTCCCGGACGGAAATAACCAGAAGGTCGTCATCCAGATCACTGCAAATGGGACGGTATATGAGGCGTATCTGCAGAATTATGAGGCGTACCGCGACTCAAAGGACCCGATGAAGGTCACAATTCCGTTCAGCGAGTTCTGCCAGAGAGACACGGCCGGCAATCCAAAGGGCGGTCTTACTGCTGATGCGTCATCTGTTACCTCGTTCGGGCTCTGGGTCAATGAGATCGACGGTACGGATGCAGCCTCAAGCGGAACAGTGAGCGGCACGATCTACTACGACGGGATTACAGCGGTGAAGACGGATACGGCGAGCCCTTCATTTGAAAAAATCGGCGGCGAGACGCCGACAGCAGCACCTACTGCGACACCGGCACCGACAGAGGCGCCGACGCCGACCACAACTCCGAAACCGACGGAAACGCCGACACCGACCGCGGCGCCGAAGCCGGCTGAGCAGAAGACGCAGGACATGTACCGGCTGTACAACCCGAATTCAGGCGAGCATTTTTACACGGCGGACGCGTCCGAAAAGGCACATCTCGTCAGCGTCGGCTGGAGATACGAGGGCATCGCGTGGACCTCTCCGAAGAAATCGGATGTCCCGGTGTACCGCCTGTACAATCCGAATGCAGGGGATCACCATTACACGACGAGCAAGAAGGAGCGCGACTGGCTCATGCAGAAGGGCTGGAAGTACGAGGGCATCGGCTGGTACGGCTCCGCGAAGGGAGCCTCTATCTATAGGCTCTATAACCCGAACGCGAAGTCGGGAGCTCATTTCTTCACGCGGTCAAAGGAGGAAAAAGACATACTTGTGAAGAAGGGCTGGAGATATGAAGGCATCAGCTGGAAGGTTGTGAAATGAGAAACGTCACGTGGGGCAGTTCATTTTTGAGCTGCCTCTTTTCTTTTGCTTCTGGATGTTCGGTATGCAGGTCTGACCAGGCACAAGCTTTCACATCTGATGAGGATCAGAGATGCTGTCTGAGATAAAATCTTATTGACAGAGGGGGAGGCATCCCGTAAAATATCTAGTTGTTAAATGAGACTTACCATAAGAAAATGTAACATACTTTACCGGAAGGTACTATACGCCCACGGCCCGGCTGTTTTGTTGTATACTGGTACATAAAACTATGGTAATTATTCAGCACCCCTTGGAAAACTGATGAAATCCGGATGGAGAACTTGTTCGCCGGACGGTTTCATCAGTTTTCCAAGGGGCGGACAAGCGGCGAAGCCGCTCTGTCCGCCCACAACGAGGAACGCGAAGCGTTCCGAGTCTGGGGTGCTGAATAGTTACAAACTATGAGGTAAGCTCTTGCGGGAGACTACATTCTGATATAACAAGGAGAAGAATCAATAGTATGAATCATTGGAAGAACCGGTGGGCGGGAATTGCCATTGCAGGCCTCACACTGACATGTCTTATGACTGCGTGCGGAACGAGCGGGAGCAGTACAGCAAGCAGCTCTGCCGCAAGCGCTGTGAATACTTCCGGATCCGTTGAGACAGGCGATTCCACCTCTGCGAGCCGCGACGTCTTCGCGATGGACACCTATATGACGGTAAAGGCCTATGGCGCAAATGCGGATCAGGCCGTTGACGATGCGGAAAATGAAATCAACCGCCTTGATAAGCTCCTGTCTACCGGGAGCGACACCAGCGAGGTTGCAGAGATCAACGAAAACGGCGGAGGGACGCTCTCATCCGATGGCCAGTACCTCATGAAAACCTCGCTTGCGCTCTATAAGAGCACGGGCGGACTCTTCGATATTTCCATTTATCCGGTCATGCAGCTCTGGGGCTTTCCGACGAAGGACTACAAGGTCCCGGACAAGGATGAGATCGCGAATACACTGAAGCTGGTCGACGCGTCAAAGATTGAGTACGACGAGACGACGGGGCAGGTTTCATTTGCTCAGAAGGGCATGGAGATTGATTTCGGCGGCATCGCAAAGGGATATACATCGTCGCGCGTTATGGAGATCTTCAAGCAGGACGGCGTGACAAGCGGTCTTGCGAATCTCGGCGGAAATGTGCAGGCACTCGGCACGAAGCCGGACGGCAGCAGCTGGCGCATTGCGATCCGCGACCCGGACGACGAGAGCAAGTACCTCGGCGTCATTTCGATTGCCGACAAGGCTGTGATCACGTCGGGCGGCTATGAGCGGTACTTCGAGCAGGATGGCAAGACCTACCACCACATTATCGATCCGAGAACGGGCTATCCGGCTGAGAGCGGGATCAAGTCCGCGACAGTCGTCAGCAGCGACGGAACGACGGCCGACGGCCTCTCGACATCACTTTTCATTATGGGCGTCGACGACGCGGAGACGTACTGGAGGGCGCACAGCGATGAGTTCGATATGATCCTCATGGATGACGACAACCATCTGTATGTGACGGAGGGAATTGCGGACGACTTCGAGGGCAGCTATGACGTGACCGTTGTAAAGAAGGCAGATTCCTAATGACGCGGCTTTTCAGAGGAGGTTTGGCGCATGAAGCATATGAAAAATGAAACCCCGGAGACGAAGGCTTCCGGCAAATGGCGCATGGACCTTCTGCTGATCTTTGGCATGGTTCTTGTTGCCTGTCTCTTTCTTCTGGTCCGGCATATCTCGCGCGAGTCCGCCGTGAAAAATGAGAAGAGCTCGTCTCTCACGGTCACTGCGGAGGTCGACGGGAAGGAATGGGGCTCCTGGAGCCTTGACAAGGACCGGGTGATTGAGATCGACACCGACTACGGGCACAATGAGCTCACGATCAAGGATGGCGCCGCGTACATGACCGATGCCGACTGTCCGGACAAGTACTGCATCCAGATGGGGAAGGCGACACATACGGGCGATACGATCGTCTGTCTGCCGCATAAGCTGGTGATAGAAATTACGTCTTCAGCATCGGATGATAGCAGCTCAGACCTTGATATCGATACGGTCGCGAGGTAAGACAGAGAGGCGGCTTGGCGAGAAAAAGAATGGATTATAAACTGAGGGCGAGCCTTACCGGCATAGATTGCAGAACATGGAGAGAGGCGCATGACAGGACAATTGTTTATGGATAAAGAATCTGAAAAGAAAGAGAACAGGAAAAAGTCCGGCCTGTCCGGCGGCAGGAAGGTGGCCTACTGCGGCATGCTCACGGCTCTCGCGCTGATTTTCAGCTATGTGGAGGCGATTCTTCCGATCCAGATCGGGATTCCGGGCGTCAAGCTCGGACTTGCGAATCTCGTCGTGCTGATGGGCTTTGAGTTTCTTGCGCCGGGCGAGGTGCTGGCCGTCTCGATCTCGAGAATCCTTCTTGCGGGGTTCCTTTTCGGCAGCGGGGCGACGATCCTGTACTCACTGGCGGGAGGACTTCTGAGCTTTCTGGTTATGCTGGGTCTGCGGAAGGTCGGTTCATTTTCCGTGATCGGAATCAGTGCGGCGGGCGGCGTGACCCACAACATGGGACAGCTCATCGTGGCCTGTCTTGTCGTGCAGAATATCAGCCTTGCCTGGTATCTGCCGGTCCTCGTGATCGCGGGGACGATCACCGGCGTGTGCATGGGCATGCTCTGCAAATGGGTCATGCGCGTGGCAAAGCGCATGTTCTAAAGGATATATGTTAGGGAAGATGGCTCATGGTCTGACTATTAGTTAGACTAAACTAACTTATATTATAGATACTAAAATCTCTTCTTACACAAAGAAAGGAGACAAGAGAAGGTGAAGAAAGGTGGCATGAAAGCTGCAGCCGCGATGATGGCTGTGGCGATGACCTGCGGACTTACGCCGGCCTCCGCATTTGCGGTGACGGGAAGCCAGGTCGCCGCGGACGGTACGTATACCGCGACCGCGAATGTTGTAAACCCGGCTCCGGACGAGGATGAATGGGACGACTATTCCGTAGACGTCGCAGTTACGGTCTCGGGAGGAAAAATTGCGGGCATTACTGCGACGGACGCGCCGGCTGACAGTGCCTCGTATCTTGCGAAGGCTGTTTCAAAGAAGAAGGGCATCAGCACGCTTCTGACAGGCCAGGAGGCGACGGAAGACACGGTTAATTCCTGGGATGCGGTCAGCGGGGCGACAATTGCCTCAGCTGCTGTGAAGAGTGCGGCGGCTGCAGCGCTTAATTCCGCACCGGAGGCAGCAGCTCCGACAGCGACGCCGGAACCGACGACTGTTCCGACAGCAACACCCGAGCCGACGGCAACACCGGCTCCGACAGCAACACCTGAGCCGACAGCAACACCGACGCCTGAAGAAGACGAGTATGTCTATGGCACGGCAAATCTCTCCTACGCGGATTTCTACTACGGAGAACTCAATGATGTGGCAGAGTCCGATACGATGGACCTTGCGGCAGAGGACAAGGTCGCGGCAGCAGGCATGCGTGAGAGCGGCCAGTACGACGCGGTCTCGAGCGCGACGAACAGCGACAGAAAGTCGCATGGGTATGCCCTGACATACTGGGAGAACGACGGCACCACGGGCACATTGATTGAAGGCGTCAAGGACGTCGGCATCCGTGTCAGCAAGTCTCTGTATGACCAGGCCAAGGAGGCAATTGCAAACGGCAAGGCGTGCAATAACCAGCTCCTTACGATCATCGGCAGCATGACGGTCAGTGACACGCCGCTCACAGAGTACAAGGTTCTGAACGGCGACGGAACGCTCGGCGCGATGGTGACGGAGACGACGGCGAGCGATGCGACAGCCACAATCACGACAAATACAAAGTACGGCAACTATCAGATCGATGTGAACGGAACGGTCCCGGATGTCTCTGAGATCGAAGGTGTTGTCCTTGAGACGACAGACGGCGCGAAGTACGGACTCGAGCATCTCGAGAATATCTGGCTGAAGCCGGCTGAGCTTGCATTTGCAGCGGAGAGCGGTGTCGTCTCGCACGGCAGCACGATCGATTACGGCCGGTATGCGGACATGCAGGGCAAGACGATCGACAAGATCACATATATGGTCCGAAACGGAGCGGATGTGATCATTTCCTGCAGCCTGAAGGTGAAGAACCTTGTCAGCACAACAGCTTCAGCGGAAGACAAGGAGTTCGCGGACGGCGTGCAGACAGCTGTGACATGGGAAAATGCACCGTCTGATTCAAATTACCAGCTTGTCTCTCTCAGCAAGGGATCAACAGCTCTGACAGAGGGAACAGATTATACATACGCTGACGGAACATTTACGATCAACAAGACTGACAACACCGGAATCGGCACATACACGGCCCTCTATTCCGATGACAAGTATGAGGACGTCAGCGCTTCCTTTACGCTGACATCAGGCCTTGCAGACGGCTCCGTAACGCTTGAGAACAATCAGCTGGTGGGAACAGACGGCGTTGATATTGCGGCCTATGTTGCCAACATTACGACGGTCACGGTCAACGGAAAGTCCTACTCGGCATCAAGAGTAAAGCCGGCTCTGTTCAATTCTGACGGCACGGTGAATACACAGGCATCGATGAAGGGCAAACTGATCTTCAGCGAGGACGGAACCTATGAGGTGACAGTTGAGTCGGCCGGCTATCCGACTGCGACAGGAACAATCACGGTTGGCAGCACAGAGCCGACGGCGACACCGGAACCGACGAAGGCGCCGGAACCGACAGCGACACCGGAACCGACAGCAACACCGACTCCGACAGCGACCCCGACTCCGACGGAAGCTCCGTCTGAGAAGCAGACACAGAACCTGTACCGCCTGTACAATCCGAATTCAGGTGAGCATTTCTACACAGTCAATGCATCTGAGAAGGCTCATCTTGTGAGCGTCGGCTGGAAGTACGAGGGCATCTCCTGGACATCCCCGGCGAAGTCCTCCACCCCGGTTTACCGCCTCTATAACCCGAACGCGTGTGACCACCACTACACGACGAGCGCTGCAGAGCGCGACTTACTCGTGAAGGCAGGCTGGAAGTACGAGGGGATCGGCTGGTATGGCTCCGCAGAAGGGACAGCGATCTATCGTCTGTACAACCCGAACGCGAAGTCCGGTGCGCATTTCTTCACACGGTCAAAGGAAGAAAAAGACGCGCTTGTGAAGGCCGGCTGGAAGTATGAAGGCATTGGCTGGAATGCAATCAAATAAGTGATCCACAAAGATGGACAGATGATGGGGCAGGGCCCGCACTGAAAAGTGCGGACCCTGCTGTTGTTCTGCAATCTTCATGCAGAACGGATACATCTGTGCTTTGGCTATTAAAACAAAGTACCCATTATCTTATCATCAAAAAAATCTGTGCAAAGAAAAAGCTCTGTCATATGACAGAGCTTTTCATGTAGTAGCCGGTAAGGGAATCGAACCCTTGATTCCGCCGTGAGAGGGCGGCGTCTTAACCGCTTGACCAACCGGCCGTTAATTATATTACCACGACGGAAGTCCCATGGCAAGTGAAAAATAAAATATGTGAAATATGCATAGAACTGAACGAAAATATAATACAATCATAGTGCGGAATGTCGATGATATGAAAGCGGATAGTGAGAACCTCAGAATAAAATCTGCGGTGAACGACATATCGTGCTGCCCGAACAGTCTGTTCTATCAATCTTCAGAATTCTTCAGATTTATGAGGGCTTGAAGGTGCTATTATGGCATCAGAGCGAAAGAAAAGCAGAACGGGAGGAGGTGAGACCAATGGAGACCATGATTTCGAAGAGATATTAGTAACATTCGCAAAAAATTTGAAAGGAGAGTAGCATGAAAAAAGTCAAGGTGTTGCTTGTTGCAATGGCAGTTGCGGTTTTGGGATCAGTCGTGACATATGCTGGCACAGCTTATGTGAGTTATAACACTACTGTTGGCAGATTGAATGGTAGTGGGTACACTGGCTATCAGAGCAAGTCCGTATCCGGTGCAAATGGTGATTTGCGTTCCGGGAGTGTTGGCGGAAGCTATGTGGTTGATGCGCGAATGATAGATTCTGCAGGACATGTTGGCAGTTGGACGAGGAACATAGGTGATAACGGCAACTATGTGCTTGATGGTAATGTAAAACACACGTCAGGAGACCGTGTCAGAGTTCAGTTTTCCAATGACTGGAATACGCCAGTGAATGTTCAGGTCACAGGATCGTGGCGTAGCAATTGACAGATCATGCATTATACAACTATGCCTCCATTAAAAATAGAGACTCTGACCGCCTATGAAAATGAATTCAAAATTAGCCAGAAACCAGGGACTGGCGGCCCTGGTTTCCGGCCTGACTTATTTCATCATTCTTTGTTTGTCAATATATGCCGCCAGTCAGAACAGCTTGATTGATTATAAAATTACGCCGTATATCATCGGGTCGGAACCGATTGATTTTTTCTTTCCATTGTTTGTATCAGTTCCGTTTGCGTGGATGACATATTTTATGCGCAAGAATAATTTCACAGAGAATGTCCTTGCAAGATATGGCGGCAGAAAATACATAGCAGGATATTTTGCGCTGACATTTGCGGCTTGCTTTCTGTTTGTATTTGCAGCAAACCTTGGCGCAGTTATCTTTTCTGTTTCTTTGAATATTCCGAACGATGGACATGAGAAAATGTCACTGGCTGCATATGTTCTGGGACAGATGCAAATGAGAAACCCGATCCTTTTTGGTCTTCTCTGGGCGGCAAAAAAAGCACTGCTGGGTGTGATGATCTGTATATTTTCTGCAGATATCGCGTGGCATGTCAGAAATTTCTTTCTGGCTATGCTTATTCCATACATATATGTCATTCTCGAAAACTTTGTAACGGCCATACTGGGAATTCCACGTATCAGTTTGACATCATCAATTGTGGTGGACCGGCTTCAGCCGTCTCCGGCTGATCTGTCTCTGCAGATGATCGGAATTGCTGTTTTTGCGTGCGTTATTCTTGGCGGACATTTCTGGATGAAGAAAGAGTATGAATAAAGATACTGTCATCAAAACGTTCAGACAGTCAAGAACTGTCTTGTCCCTTAACTTCATGGTTCTTTGCTTCCTTGGAGGAGCACAGGTAAGAGAGGCAAAGGCGTATGGACTCGGGACAGGGGAGTATATCATTCTTGTTCTGACGAATCATTACTACATTCTTTATTTTTTGTGCCCGGTCCTGTTTCTGGTCATCAGCGGATATATCAGAGGTGTATCGGACAGTGAGATTGTCCGCTATCGGAATTATGCTCAAATGATATGGGTGAAGACGCTTGCCTTTACGACATGGCTTGCTGTGTATTTCCTTGCGGTGATTCTGATCCTGCTTCTAATCGGAGGTGCGGCGCTTGGATTTTCAAAGTCTGTTGATCAGTACGCATTAACGGACAGCGACAATATGCGGGTATGTATGTTGTATATGAAGAACTTCCACTATCCGCAGCTTGCAATTCTGTGCATAGCCGGTTACTTTCTGTTCGGTTTCACCTGCCTGGTGGCTGTGACGGAACGGGTACATATTAAGTATGGTTTTACAGCGACATGGAAAATGCTCCTTGTCGTGTATGTCCTCATGTTTGTGGGCTTTAAGACGGATCTGAAAACGAAACTGCCGCTTCTGTTTTTCAGTAATTATATCATTTTGCATCACGCACTTTTTATGAACGGGCCATCGGTTCTGGCGTTGCTTTTAATCGTCGGAGCCTGTGCAGTCTGGTTTGCCTGCGGCGGCGAATATGTGTTGAAGAAGCAAATGACGCGGTCCATGCATCAGTTTGGATTAAGGGAACTGATTATCACAAGGAAAGAATGGGTTCTCTCAATGACTGTACCCGCAGGGATTTTTGCCATGGAAGGTATGATATCCGGCGCAACCGAACTCTCTGATGTGCCATTCCGTATTTTTTACGGGAGCAGCGCGTCGGAACCGTCCTTTATAAACTGGCTTACATTAACGATACTTAGCCTGGCTCCCCTGTTTATTGCAGGGGCGTCAGACAGCAGACTTATGGAAAATGAAATGCTCCCGCTCATTGTGCGTCACAGAAACCGGCTGGAGCTGGAATTCAGAATATGCAGCGTGCACCTCCATTATCTGGCAGAGTATGCCGCTATAATCTGGGCGGTTGGAAATATTCTTCTGCTTTTCGGAATGATGGAAGGTGCCAGCCGCATGGACAGATTCGATTTTGTTCTGTGGAATGCCTATATGCTGCTTTGGCTTTTGAAAATGACAGGCGCATATCTTTTGTTCCAGCTGCTTTCAAGGCGAATCCAGCCGGCCACAGTTCTTATCGCAGATCTCGTTCTGAAATTTGTTCTGTATTTTCTGCCGGATTTTGATCTTTTGTGGATAAATCCGGGAATCACAAATCTCATCCATGAGAATGCGGGGCGCCTTGCATTTACATGCCTTGCCTATGCGGCCTTTATGGCGAGCCTTATTTTTGCAATTCAGAAAAAGAAGGTGGATTATGAACGCAATCGAAATCAGAAACCTTTATAAGAAATACAAGGAACATGTTCTCTATGAGGATGCCAGCCTGACGGTCGGAGAAGGACATACGGTTGGTATTATCGGCGCGAATGGAACCGGAAAGAGCGTTCTTTTCAGACTCATTGCCGGCCTTGAATATGCCGACGGCGGGGAGATTCTTGTGAGAGGAAAAGCGGTTGGTAAGGACCAGGATTTTCCAGAGAATATCGGTATCTTCGTCAACCAGCCGGGCTATATAGAATTCTATGACGGTTTCACAAATCTGAAGCTTCTGGCAGAGGTCAGGCATGTCATTTCAGATCAGCAGATCAGAGATTGTATGAGACGGCTTGGCCTGAATCCGGACGATCACACAAAGGTAAAAAATTACTCCGCAGGAATGAAGCAGAAGCTGGGAATTGCACAGGCTGTCATGGAGAACCAAACGATTATACTGCTGGATGAGCCTTTCAACGCACTCGATTTTCAGACCAATGCAGAGATTTTCTCTATACTGAAGCAACTGAAAGAGGAGAAAAAGACCATTCTACTCACGTCTCATCAGCAGGATTTTCTGGAAAAGGTCTGCGATGAGCTATACATCATTCTGAATAAGAAGCTTGTTCCATTCACAGAGGAAATTCGCAGGTCATATTTCAGTCTGTTCGGAAACGGAACATAAGCTGATGATCTGAAAATGTAGAGCGGATACATCTGTGCTTTGTCTATTAAGACAGAGTACCCTATTATCAAAGAAAAATCTGCGCAAAGAAAAAGCTCTGTCATTTGACAGAGCTTTTCATGTAGTAGCCGGTAAGGGAATCGAACCCTTGATTCCGCCGTGAGAGGGCGGCGTCTTAACCGCTTGACCAACCGGCCGTTGATTATATTACCATGCGCGGCGGCCGATTGCAAGCATTTTTTTGAATATATTCAGCACCCATTGGAAAACTGGTTACTGTTCAGCAGCTCAGGGTGATTTTCGGGCTCCTCCACTTAACGCCCTCCAACGTATCTGATATCGCTTATGGCTTCCAAAGTTCCGATTCGGTGTGAACAGTAACGAAAACTGATGAAATCCGGGAGGAACGCGAAACGTTCCGAGTCTTGGGGCTGAATAGTTATGCCAGCAGCTTCCCTACCAGCGTCACGCACTCCGCGGCGTCCTTCGAGTAGCCGTCCGCGCCGATTTCATCCGCGAAGCTCGGCGTGACGGCGGCGCCGCCGATCACGATCTTTGCGGTGCACCCTTTTTCCTTCGCGAGGTTTACGACGTCCTTCATGCGCATCATCGTTGTCGTCATCAGAGCGGAGAGCCCGATAATGGACGCGTGCTCTTCCATGGCTGTGCTGACGATTGTGTCGGCAGGGACGTCCTTTCCGAGATCGATGACGTTGTAGCCGTAATTTTTCAGCATCAGTGCGACGAGGTTCTTCCCGATGTCGTGGACATCCCCCTCGACTGTCGCGATGACAACCGTCTCGCCGGGACCGTCCGTCCTGTCCTTCTCGAGCATCGGCTCGAGATAGGAAATGCAGGTCTGCATTGCATTTGCGCTTGCGATCAGCTGCGGAAGAAAGTATTCCTTCGCGTTGAACAGGTCACCGACCCTGTTGATTGCGGGAATGAGTGACTTGTTGATGATCTCACTCGGAGCGGCGCCCGCGGAGAGCTCAGCCTTCGCAAGATTTACGATCGTGTCCTTCTCTCCGTCAAGGACGGCCTGATAGGTCTGCTCAAGGCCCGCGCCGGGCCGGTTCGGATCGGACTTGTCGGACTCGGGCTCTGCCTTTGCGGAGGAAGGCTCAGAGGCCCTTCCTGCTCCTGCAGGCGCCTCCGCGAGCGCGGCAGCTGCGGCCTCCTTCCTAGCCTTCTCGTGCTCGTCGTAGATCTTCATCCGGCGGATATAGTTTATGTCGCTTCCCTTTCTTGCCATCAGCATGTGGCTTGCGGCCGCGGCGTTCATCAGCATATCCTGAGACGGGTTTGCGATCGCCATCGTGAGGCCGCTCGTGATCGCCATCGTGAGAAATGCCGTGTTGACGAAGATGCGGTCCGGGAGGCCGAACGAGATATTAGAGAGGCCGCAGACGGTCGGCAGGCCGAGCTCCCTCGAGCAGTATTCAAATGTCCCCTTGCACTTGAGGGCCGCCTCCGGGTCCGCGCCGATCGTTCCGACGATCGCGTCGACGACCATGTCCTCTCTTGCGAGGCCGGCTTCCTCAGCGCCTGCGAGCGCGCGGCGGATCGTCTCGTGCTTGATCTCATTTGTCTTCGGGATGCCGTCGTCTGTCACCGGCAGGAAAATGAACATCGCGCCGTATTTTTTCGCGACGGGAATGAGCTCGCGGAACTTCTTCGACTCAAAGGAGATCGAGTTGATCAGCGCGCGCCCCGGGTAAATGCGGAGCGCCGCCTCGAGTACCTCCGGAAATGAGGAGTCGATGCAGAGCGGGAGATCCGTGACGCCGGTGATTTCATAGATCGCGTCGAGCATCATCTGCTTCTCGTCGATGCCGTTTGTGCCCATGTTGACATCGAGAATCGAAGCGCCGTTCTTCGTCTGGTCCTTCGCCATCTGACGGACGAGCTTGAGACTGCCCGCGCGGAGCTCCGCCTGCAGCTTCTTCTTGCCGGTCGGGTTGATGCGCTCGCCGATGATGCTGAAGGTCTCATTCGGGATGATCTCGTGGACCATCCGCTCGGACGCGAGCACGCGGCGCTTCCTTGTGAGGACGGGCAGCGGCTCCATGTCCGCGACCGCATCCGTGAGTGCGCGGATGTGCGCGGGCGTCGTGCCGCAGCAGCCGCCGACGATGCGGGCGCCGGCCGTGATGAGCTGCTTTGCCTCCTCCGCGAACTGCTCCGGCGTCGTGCTGTAGACAGTCTGTCCGTCGACGAGTTCCGGCAGACCGTTGTTCGGCTTTGCGATGACCGGGATATTAGAATATTCGTACATGGTCTTCACGACGGCGGCCATTTTCTCCGGACCGGTCGAGCAGTTGACGCCGATGGCATCGACGCCCATACCCTGCAGAACGACCGGGACGCATTCCGGCGGCGTGCCGTAGAGGGACCGGCCGTCCTCCTCGAAGGTCATCGTCACGAGGATGGGCAGGTCATTTGTCTCACGGATCGCGAGCACGGCGGCGCGGCACTCCTGGAGGCTCATCATCGTTTCGACGACGTACATGTCGACGCCTGCCTCCTCGAGGACCTTCGCCTGCTCCTTGTAGACATCGACGAGCTCCTCAAAGCCGAGATCGCCCATCGGGTAGAGCTGGCGGCCGGTCATCGTCATGTCGCCCGCGACAAATGCACGGCCGCCGACTGCCTCGCGGGAGAGGCGGACGAGGTCCGTGTTCATCTGCGCGAGTTTGTTGTCCAGGCCGTACTCCGCGAGCTTGATCCGGTTTGCGGTAAATGTCGGCGCGTACACAATATTTGAGCCTGCCTCGACGAAGTCCCGCTGCAGCTTTTTGATGTGCTCCGGGTGCTCGAGAATCCACGCCTCCGGGCACACGCCGACGGGCATGCCCGCGCGCTGGAGATTGGTGCCGGTGGCGCCGTCGAGAATCAGAATTCCCTTTTCTGTCAGTTCCCTGAATTCCTGTCTTGTCATGCTTAAGCGGTGCGTGCCGCACCGTCCTCCTTTCGATCGGGTTCGCACCCCTCGGAACGCTTTGCGTTCCGAGGGGTGCTGAATCGTTAAATATTCATATATTTTATATACAGTTCCTGAAAATGAGGATCATTTCCGAGTACGTCTTCCTCCGAGATATCGATGATATGCCGGAGGCGCTCCGGAGCGTCCGGGTCTGTGAGGCAGCGAACAGCCCCTGCAAGGGCCGTATTGCCCGCGCTCTCGGTTCTGTGGTCCCTCGCGTATTCCACGGGAATAAGGCCGATCGCGGCGGCCTTCTCCGGATTCAGATAATACCCGAAACCGCCGGCGAGTACAAGACGTCCGGCCGGAATCGGATCCTCGAAATTATTGATGCCCTGCGATAGCTTTTTCCTATCACCGGCTTTGTCTGTCTCAAAGGCCTCGAGCAGGCAGGCGATTCCCGCGCGGATCGCGCCCTTGGCGAGCTGCACCTCGCGGATGTCCTGCTGCGTGAAGCGGACCGCTCCGTCCTCTGTGAGCGGGAAGCCCTCTTTAAAATACGGCTCCCGGAGCTTTCCGGTGCGGTCGATGATGCCGCTTTTTAAGAGCTCTGCCACGGCCGCGATCACGCCTGTCCCGCAGACGCCGATGGGGGCAGCGCCTGCGATTGTGCGGATATTCACAAAGACGTCCGGTTCCGGGCTGAATGTCCTGGCGGAGACATCACCTGCTGACGCTAAGCTCGTCTCAGACGTGCCTGAACCGGGACTGGCCTTGTGAATGCTTTCCGTACCTGTGTCCGCAGCCTGCGTATGGATCGACACGTCGCAGATTGCGCCGGGCACGCTGCTGACGCCGCGGCTGATATTGCCGCCCTCGAGCGCGGGGCCTGCGGCAGCGGACGCAACTGTGAGATGGTCCTTATTTCCCACGGCCATCTCGCCGTTCGTTCCGAGATCGAGGAAGAAGGCGGGGGCGCTTTTCTTGTCGAAGTCAGAGGCGAGAAGGCCGGCCGTGATGTCGCCTCCCACGTAGGTGCTGATGCCCGGAACCAGTGTGACCGTGCAGCCATCAAAGGCTGCCGGAAGGCCGGCGCCGAGCACCTCTCCTGCCGGGTAAGTCTTTCCGCCGAGAGACACCGGGCGGAACGGATAGGCGGTGAGGCCGGACGTGTCCCAGCCCATGAGGAGATGCAGCATCGTCGTGTTCGCGGCGATGACGATCCGGGAAATGACGGCTGAATGATCAGGCCGGTCGTTGATTTCTGCGTGGGGAGCCGCCGTGTCTTCCGCTGCGCCGGCGGCTGGAACGCTCCGGATGAGTCTCTCTGCGAGCTTCCGAAGGTCTGCGCGGATCATGTCACGGAGCTCGTCCGCATGGCCATTCATCGCGGCCTGCACGCGGCTCACGACATCGGAGCCGAAGGCGCGCTGGTGATTGACCGCGGTCTCTGTCTTAAGGACCCGGCCTGAGGACAGGCCGACGAGCGACGCGGCGAGCGTCGTTGTGCCGATGTCGACGGCGATACCGAAGCGGCTGTCTTCGGAAGTCTTAGAGAAGATCCTTTCAGCAGTGGTCGTACCTCTATTATTTGTATCCGGCTGTGCGGCCTCTGCAGACAGCGGATTGCCATGCTGCTGTTTGTCTTTGTGGCTCACTCCGGAATCTGGTGCAGATGCTGGGGAAATGAGCTTATTATCAGAACCCTTTTCAGTCCCGACGGACACGATGTGCTCCTCGGCGGCCGGTGCGTCCGGAACCTCCACCACAATGTCCTGCTGAGGCACGGCCCGGCATGCGAGCCGCCAGCCGTCCTTAATGTCCTTTGCCGTGATGAGCCGGCTGTCCTCTGGTGTTACGGGGAGCGTCCCTTCGATCAGGCGGACCTCGCAGCCGCCGCAGACGCCGGCCCCGTTGCAGGGCGATGCGATGGCGATCTTTCTCTCCCGGAGAAAGTCAAGAACCTTGTGCCCCGCGGGAACGATGACGCGGCGGCTCTGGCGCATCATGCACGTTGTGCTCGGGCAGTGGCTGCAGTCATGGCCCGCACGGAATATGGAAACATCATCGGTCAGCGAGTAGATGGTGCAGATCGTCTTCTCGGGGAGCATGAGGCCCGCGTCCGTCACGCGGACACCGACCGTCCGCTCCGAGTCCACGGCGCGGCAGGCCCTCCGGATCATGTCCGGCCCGGCGGGAACCGTGCCGCTGATGCCGACGCCCTTTCCGCGGCAGATCTGCATCAGAGGCTGGCTCAATGCATTTTCAAATGCAAACATCGCGCTGCCGGCCATCGCGTCGATCACGAGCGCGTTGTACGAATCTCCCTCCCGAAAGCTCTTCTCGATGAGGCGGGTGATGCCGGGGCCGATCGTCGCGAGGACGACGAGCCGGCCGGGCACTTTTCCGGCGGAAGCAGCTTCACCGGAACGCTCTGACTCCGTTCCGGCAGAACCAGCTTCACCGGCGCGCACTGACTCTGAATCCACGGCGGAACCTGCTTCGCCGGCAGTGAGCGCATCCGTAAATACGCAGGCGGCCTTCGGTACGATCGCGCGGCGGACCTCCGGGAGAAGATCCTCGAAGGTGTCACGGACCCTGTCGGATGCATTTCCCTTCGCGCCGCCCATGCCGAGCAGCCGCAACGTCTTGTCAAGGTCCGGCTGGACGCGGAGCGTCCGCAGGATGCGGATGTCGGCATTCATGAGTTCTCTGCCTTCCATGCCTCGGCCTTCTCACGGCCGATCCGGCAGGTCGGTGCCTCGAGAGAGCAGTTTTTCAGACATCCGCCGCAGTTCGGAACCTTTTTCTTTTTGACGGTCTTGAGACCAAGATACAGGACCGGAGCGACAATGGCACTCACAACAGCGGCCGCGATGAGGCGGAATTTATTTTCTTTCTTATGATCGGACATAACACCCTCCTTATTTGTAATGATTCAGCACACCCAGGAACGCACAGCGTTCCGAGTCTGAGTGCTAAATCATTATATGCGATTTCGATTGTACTGCTAATTGCTCATGAAATGCAACAGATCGTGTATCGTCTTGTGTATAATGGAGGACAAAGGAGAAGAAAACATGACAGCAACTGATCAGCTCGGTGAGGGATCAATCCGGTCTCTCTTCCTGAAGCTCGCGCTGCCTGCCGTCGTCGCGCAGGTCGTGAGTCTTCTTTATAATATTGTAGACAGAATTTATATCGGCCACATGGCGGATGTCGGTGCGGCCGCGCTCACGGGGGCCGGCCTCTTTGTGCCGATCCTGACACTCATCAACGCATTTGCGATGCTCGTCGGGAGCGGCGGCGCGCCGATGGCGTCCATCAATCTCGGAAAGGGAGACCGGGAGCGGGCGGAGAAAATTCTCGGGAACAGCTTCACGGTGTTGGTCCTCATTTCCGTGGCGCTCACGCTTGTGCTGTATCTTCTGGCGCCGGCGCTTCTTAAGTTTTTCGGCGCGTCGTCCGTCACGTATCCGTACGCGATTGCATACGCGCGGATTTATATTCTGGGGACGATCTTCGTGGCGCTGACGCTCGGGATGAACCTGTTTATCTCGGGGCAGGGCTTTGCGAAGACGAGCATGCTCACGACGGTCATCGGGGCCGTCATCAACATTGTGCTCGACCCGGTTCTCATTTTCGGTGTGGGCATGGGTGTGAGAGGCGCCGCGATCGCGACAGTCATCAGCCAGGCCGTGAGCTGTGTGTGGACGCTTCGTTTTCTCATGTCGGAGAAATCGACGATCCGCCTTACGCGCGGCGGCCTCTCCCTGGACCGGAGAATTGTGCTGCCGTGCCTCGGACTCGGGGTGTCTACATTTGTCATGCTGGCGACGGAGAGCCTGCTCTCGATCACGTACAACCACAGCCTCGCGTACTACGGCGGCGATGTCGCGGTCGGCGCGATGACGATTATCACGAGTGTGATGTCGCTCGTCAATATGCCGTTGAACGGTCTCGCGCAGGGAGGCGCGCCGCTCATCAGCTACAACTACGGCGCGGGGAAGGGAGACCGCGTGCGGAAGACCTTTTACCTTCTGCTCGGGACGAGTGCCGGGTACGCGCTTCTTTGCTGGGCCATCGTCATGGCGGCGCCGGGAGCTGTTGCGGGGATATTTACGACGGACGCATCTTTGATCCGGTATACGTCGCGGTCGATGCGCATTTATTTTGCAGCGATCTTCTGCTTCGGGTTCCAGTGCGCGTGCCAGCAGTCCTTTGTCGCGCTCGGGCAGGCGAAGATCAGCCTGTTCCTCGCGTGCCTGCGGAAGCTGATCCTTCTGATTCCGCTGATCCTGATCCTGCCGCATGTGACGAGTGACCCGGTGTTCGGCGTCTTCCTCGCGGAGCCGGTCAGTGACGCGACGGCCGCCGCGGTGACGACGGGGACATTTTTCGCAAGGCTGAAGGGAATACTTGCGTCCGGAAGACATGAGGAATGAATTAGGATGCGGCGCTCAGCCTTGACGCGAAGGGCGCTGACAAGAGTTCGAAGCCGGAAGACATGAGGAATAAATCCGGATGTGGCGCTCAGGACCGCTTATGATTCACGGGCTTACAGCGCACGGTACATAATTTAGTAAGGAGACTATATGATCAACAGAGACGATATGCTTGAGCTCACCCGCCGGATGACGCCGAAGCGCACCTGCTTTACGCGCATCGCCGGCGCCTATATGGACCGCGACGGGGAGATCGATAATACATTTAATGTGAATTTTCTGAACCTGACACACAAGGACAAGCTCGCAAACCTTGCGATCGCGAAGGCGATTCCATTTTCGAAGACAAATGAAGAGCTGACGGAGCATATGTTTGACAGAAGGCACACCGGCGCCGGCAGCATGTGGCAGCTCTTAAACGGCATCCACGCGTGCGGCCTCAAGAACGATCTTCTCATGGAGGTCCTCTACGAGCAGATCGGGAAGTACTATCAGCCGACGGGGAGCTATTCGATCGCGGTGTTCCACGGGACGTACGATGTGCCGGCCAAGGCAGCGGACGGGGAGGTCCTCGAGGATTCTGACGAGGTCTATGATTTCATCATCGGGGCTGTCTGCCCGCTGAAGGGCGAGTATGACATGGGAGCGCCGGAATACGGATTTCTCTTCCCTGCATTTTCGGACAGATGCGCGCTTCCGTACGGGATCGATATCTACGTGAAGAACCCGTACCGGCCGCAGAAGGCCCTCACGGACCTGCTCACGGGGAGAGTGTGACGGCGCCTCCGGGGCTTGCGGCTCCTGTATCTGTGTCGTATAATTTTCATGAATGTCCCCTTAAAAAGGGACGCGGGTTTGTCATGAATGACGAACAGGAGAGAAGACATGGTAAAAAAATTGATTGCGGTGCTGACCGCGGGCGTGGTGGCCCTGTCCCTTGCCGCCTGCGGGAGCAGTAAGACGGCGGACAAGACAGCTGCGTCCTACGGGGTCATCACAGGAACGTCTGCCTCGTCGGCAGTGAGCGATCTTCTTCTCGGCGTGCAGTCGTTTGCGGACCAGCAGTCTGTGACGGTCAAGACCTACAAGGCTGAGAAGAGCTCATTAAGTGCGTATGTGAAGGCGCTGAAGAAGGCGGCAAATGCAGATTCCACCTTCGTGATCGCCGACGGCACGGACCTTGAGGTGCCCGTGTACGAGGCAGCAAAGGCTGAGACGGGAGCGGATTTTGTGCTCTTTGACGGCGTGACGCGGAAGGAGGAGGGCGGCGATGACGCGATCCCCGACAATGTGGTCTGCGTGCATTTTAATGAGGAGGATGTCGGGTATATCGCAGGCTACGCCGCAGTTTCGGCCGGATACCGGAAGATCGGCTATATGACGCAGGAGAGCAAGGATTCGGAAAATGAATACTTCACCGGGTTTGTACAGGGCTGTGAGCGGGCGGCCATGGAAAATGGCCTGAGCAGCAAGGGCGTTATGATCAGTATTATTTTTGAGGAATCTGATCTTCTCACGCCGCTGCGGATGACGGACGCGAATAATCTCTACGCGGACGGCGACACGCTCATTGTGACGGACGGCGAGAACCTCTCGAAGGCGATTGAGAGCAGCGCGTCTCTTGCGGGGACGTATGTCGCGGACATCGGCTTCGACCGAACCGGTTCCTCGGACAGTGTGCTGTTTGCCTCAGTCACGGACCGGAACCAGGGAGCGGTCGCTGTGCTCGGATCGCTCACGACGAACGGCTTCAAGGGCGGCTCTGTCATCAATGTCGGCGCGGCGCAGGGTGCGGTCAGCCTTTCGACGGACTACGCGAGGATGGGCTCATTTTCACAGGATGCGCTGAATACGATCATTTCCTCGATGGCGGCCGGGAGCATCACGCTCGATTATGCAAAGGACGCGCAGCAGCTCACGAGCAAGGGAAAGAATACGGGTCTCAACTCGGTCTCGGAGGGCAATGCGCAGGTGAGCGTGGAGGTTGTCTCGCCGGTGACACCGGACCCGGAGGCGGAGACTGACCTCGCGGCGGACAGCTCGGCGGAGAGTGCGGCGGATTCTTCAGATGAGGAGACGGTGAGCTCTGGAACTTCCGGGACAGCGAAAGGCAATGCGGCATCGGAGTCTTCGAGCGGGACAGACAGTACCGGCTCCGAGATTGCGGCGCAGGAGGTGACGCCGTCAGCGAGATGAAACGCACGCAGGAGGGACGGGCAGTACCGGCTCCGAGATCGCGGCGCAGGAGGTCACGCCGTCAGCGCGATAAAACGCACGCAGGCGGGACAGACAGCGCCGGCACGGAGACCCGGGAAGCCACGCCGGCCCCGTGACAGGAAACTCGGAGCATCCGGCACAAGTTCTATGAAACGAAGGGAAAGGATATATGAACCGGCGCGGCAGCCGGATTTGATTTAAACGGAGGAGAATGATTTGGCATCTGACAATGTTCTCGAGCGGATGACTGCCAGATACAACAGCATGACCCGTTCGAATAAAAAAATAGCGGATTACATTTTTAATCACAGACTGCAGGCGCAGTATCTCTCGATCACTTCACTTGCCGAGGAGTGCGGCGTCGCGGTCGCGACGGTCACGAGGTTCTGCCGTGACCTCGGCTTCGGCGGATACAACACGTTCAAGCTTGCCCTGGCCAAGTCCGGGCTCACGGACGAGGGCCACGTCGAGGAGTACGCGAAGGAGGCCGAGGCGGAGGACAGCACATTTGAGGACTTGTTAAACAGGCTCTACTCCCGACACACGTCGGCGATCGCGCAGACCATGGCCAAGCTGAATGGAAGAGACGTGCGACGGGCGGTGGATATCCTCGCGTCGGCAAACCGCGTGCTCTGCATGGGGCAGGGCGGAAGTCTTGTCGCCGCGATGTCCATGTGGACGAGATTTGCGACGGTCACACCGAAATTCCAGTGCATTCAGGATTCACACATGCAGGCGATGACGGCGGCTCTCCTGAGCGAGGACGACGCGATCGTCTATTTCTCCTACTCCGGCGCAACCCGCGAGGCCCTTGATAATCTCGAGATCGCGAGGAAGAGACGGGCGAAGCTGATACTGGTCACTCATTTTCCAAATTCGCCGGCGGCGGAGTCGGCGGATGTCGTGATTCTGTGCGGGCCGATTGAGGACCCGAGGCAGTCGGGATCGATGTACATCAAGATTTCACAGATGTTCATCGTGGACGTGCTCTACAACGAGTACTGCCGTGTCACGAAGAATTCCGATGAGGACAGAGAGATCACGGCGGATGCACTTCAGATCAAGAAATGCGAGAAGGGGACTGAAAAATGACAGAAATCCGGAACGATGCGGAGCGCCTGCGGGAGCATCTGAAGACGAAAAAGATACTGGCGGACGGCGCGTTCGGCACATATTTTGCGGCCCGGTACGGCACGGACAGACTGCCGGAGCTCTTCAACACAGAGGACCCGGAGAAGGTCACCGCTGTCCACAGGGCGTACATCGAGGCGGGCAGCCGCCTCATCCGAACGAATACATTTGCCGCAAATACGGAGAGCCTTCAGTGCGGGAGAGATGAGCTTCGGGAGAATATCCTCGCTGCCTGTGAAAATGCAAGGCGTGCGGCGCAGGAGGCGACAGACCCTGATACAAATCAGGCAGCAGCCTCCGAGCGGGCTGAGAACGTGCTGTCCGGGTCGGTGGCATCTTCTGAGCCGGCAGCGGCCTCTGAGCGGGCTGAGAATGTGCTGTCCGGTGCGGCGCAGGAGTGCTTCATCGCGGGCGACATCGGCCCGATTCCGATGACCGGCCCCGAGAGCGGGAAAATGATGACGGACGAGTACCGCTTCATTATCGACACGTTCCTTGCCGCAGGCATCCGCATCCTGGTCTTTGAGACATTTTCCGAGACGGATGAGATTCTGCCCGCGATCCGGTACTGCCGGGAGACATATCGCGAGGAGAACCCGTTTATCCTTGTGGAGATCTGCGTCAACATGCACGGCTACACAAATACGGGCCTCGGTGCCTCGAAGCTGATCGGAAGCCTCGCGAAATGTCCGGACATCGATGCGGTCGGCTTTAACTGCGGCATCGGTCCGGGGTACATGAAGCAGGTCATGGACCGGATTGACATGAATATTCCGAAATTTGTGTCGGTCATGCCGAATGCAGGCTTCCCTCAGAGCGCGGCAGGGCGTATGGTATTCCGGAGCAACGATGAATATTTCGCCCTGAAAATGAAGGACATCGCCGCGGCGGGCGCGGACATCATCGGCGGCTGCTGCGGCACAAATCCGTCCGTGATCCGGCGCATGGCGAGGGACATTGATTTGACAGCGGCCGGGCATCATTTTCCGGTTCCGGACGAGGCGGGAAAGAGTGCAGGTGAAAAGCACGACGGCAGCTTCTTCTCTGAGGAAAACCACGCGGCGGCCCAGAGGCGCGGCACCTGCTCGAAGTATATCGCGGTCGAGCTTGCGCCGCCGTATCTTGCGGACGACCGGAAGCTCATGGACGCGGCGAACGGCCTTCTGCGCCTGCCGGTCGATGTGATCACACTGCCCGATTCGCCGAGCGGCCGCACGCGCGCGGACTCGATTCTGACGGGCCTCAAGGTCGGCCGGGAGACGGGCATCACGGTGATGCCGCATATCTGCTGCCGTGACCGGAATATCATCGCGGTCCGGTCGGCGCTCATGGGCGCGCATATGAACGGCATCCGGAATCTGCTCGTCATCACGGGCGATCCGGTGCCGACGATGATGCGCCAGGAGGCGAAGAGCGTGTTCAACTTCGACTCGGTCGGTCTCATGCGCATCATCCGGGAAATGAACGCCGAGCAGTTCCCGGATGACCCGATTTTCTACGGCGGCGCGATCAACTATAATCGGAGAAATATCGAGGTTGAATTTTCGAGGGTCCGGAAGAAGATTGAGGCGGGGGCTTCATTTTTCCTGACACAGCCGGTCTTCACGGCGGAGGATGCGGAGAAGCTCCGGCGCTTTAAGGCTGTGATCGATGCGGCGGCGCCGGCAGGAGGAGAAAAAGCAAAGCTCCTCTGCGGGCTGATGCCTCTCATTTCCCGGAAGAACGCGCTGTTCATCCAGAACGAGATGTCGGGCATCAATGTCACGGACGACATCGTGGACCGGTACCGCACGGACATGACGCGCGCCGAGGGCGAGGCTGTCGGCGAGGACGTCGTGCGGAACGTGATCCGCATGACGCGCGATTTCGTGGACGGATATTACTTCTCGATCCCGTTCAACCGGGTCTACATGCTGAAGGAAATCTTACCGGAGATCTGAGTCTTGTACACACGCCTTCAAACGGACAAGAGCAGATAACATTCAGACGGCGTGTCGTGCCTTGTACACACGCCTCCGGACTAGTAAAAGAAGATAACCTTCAGGAGGCGTGTTGTGCCCTGTACACACGCCTCCAAACGGACAAGAGATAAATTTTAAAACAGGAGTAATCACTATGGAACAGATCTATAATCCGTATTTACCGCTCTATGAGCATATCCCGGACGGGGAGCCGCATGTCTTCGGTGACCGGCTCTACATCTACGGCTCGCATGACCTTGCCTGCGGGAAGTCGTTCTGCGAGGACAACTACGCGGTGTGGTCGGCACCGGTTGACGATCTCCGCGACTGGAGATATGAGGGCGTGAGCTACCTCCGCACGCAGGACCCGTCAAATGCAAATGACATCTACCAGCTCTGGGCCCCGGACGCGGCGCAGGGAAAGGACGGGAGATATTATCTCTATTACTGCCTCTCCGGCATGCAGGAGATCGGGGTCGCTGTATCGGATAAGCCGGCGGGACCGTTTGCGTTCTACGGCCATGTCCATTATGCGGACGGCCGCACGCTCACGGAGCATTTTCCGTTTGATCCGGCTGTTCTTGTGGATGACGACGGACAGATCTACCTCTACTACGGGCAGGTGATCGGCGGCCACGATCCGAGAAGCGGCGGCTTCTCCTCAGTCGTGAAGCTCGCGGACGACATGCTGACGGCAAATGAAGAGCCGCGCCCGCTGGTTCCGGGTGAGGAGAAGGCGAAGGGCACTTCATTTGAAAAGCACCCGTTCTTCGAGGCGTCCTCGATCCGGAAGGACGGAGACAGGTATTATTTCATTTATTCCTCACTCTTAAGCCATGAGCTCTGCTACGCAACGAGTAGCCGGCCGGACGGGGACTTTACGTTCGGCGGGACACTCATTTCAAACGGCGACATCGGCTATGAGGGGCGGACGAAGCCGGTTCAGCGGATCGGAAATACGCACGGCAGCATCGTGAAGGTGAAGGACCAGTGGTATGTCTTCTACCATCGCCAGACGGGCAGCAACCAGTTCTCGCGGCAGGGCTGCGCGGAGCCGATCGAGATCAAAGAGGACGGCAGCATCCCGCAGGTAGAAATGACGAGCTGCGGCCTCAACGGCTCTCCGCTCATCGCGACGGGCAGCTATCCGGCGGCGATCGCGTGCCATCTGACTGACCGCCACATGCCGTCGGAGGCGACGCTCGACGAGAACCTGATGAAGGACCTCGCGCAGGTCACGATGCGGCAGAACGTCACATTTATCACAAATATCAAGGACCGCACGAAGATCGGCTACAAGTACTTCAATTTTATGGACGCCGATATCATGACGATCGAGCTCCGCGGAAAGTTCTTCGGAAAGATTCTCGTCGCGCATGACGAGGAGGGAAGGCAGAAGATCGCGGAGTACGAGGTGCAGGTTAACACGTCCGAGTGGGACACGCAGATCCTGCCGATCAAGCCGATGAGCGGGAAGCACGCGCTCTACTTCTATTTCAAGGGGCAGGGAACGCTCGATATGAAAGGATTTGCATTTGTGTCGGCGTGACAGGACTGGCTGTTCACCAGTCAGACAGAACTGCATGCAGATGTGACTGACAGAGTGGCAGAGGGTAATCGTCTTCCTTTCATTTCTAAAATCGAGGCAGACACTGCAGCTTTCAGAAAAATACAGACGATTAAGCAAACTATGGGTATCAGTGCGGCAAGGCAGTCTCTGCCCCGCCGCGGCTGGTACCTTTTTTATGCTGTTCAGCCTCAGAAAAACAGATGAAATCCGGACGGCGAGCAGGCTCTCTTTTCGTCATTTCCAATTCTCTGAGGGGGGGTGCTGAGTAAGTGCAAAAAATTAGCACTCGATACTTGACAGTGCTAACAAGTGATGCTATATTCATTTTAGTGTTATAGAGAGTATGACACAAAGTGCGATACATGCCGCCGGCAAAGGCCGGCGTACAGTTGCTGCTTCGCTCGGACAAGTGCTGAGCCAGCAGTGACGACTATATCCACAAGCGGGGGAGGTACCGATTATGAATATTGATAAATTTACACAGAAGTCTAAGGAGGCCCTGGCCGGCCTTGAGAAAACGGCCATGGATTTTGGAAACCAGGAGGTCGAGGAGGAGCATCTCCTCTATAACCTTGTCAACATGGAGGACAGCCTGATCTTAAAGCTCCTCGAGAAAATGGGAGTCGACGAGGGTGAATTCAAGAACGCGCTGAACCGCGCGCTCGAGGCCCGCGTCAAGGTCCAGGGCGGTCAGCCGTATATCGGCAGTGACCTGAACAAGGTCCTGCTCACAGCGCCGGACGAGGCGAAGGCGATGGGAGACGAGTATACATCCGTCGAGCATCTCTTCCTCGCCATGCTGAAGCATCCGAACAGAGGCGTGAAGGAGCTCTTCCGTGAGTTTAGCATCACGAAGGAAGGCTTCCTCAAGGCACTCGCACAGGTGCGCGGCAATCAGCGCGTCACGACGGACAACCCGGAGGTCACATATGATTCGCTCAACAAATACGGCGAGGACCTGGTTGAGAAGGCGAAGAAGCAGAAGCTCGATCCGGTCATCGGACGTGATGATGAGATCCGTCAGGTTATTCTGATTCTTTCGAGAAAGACGAAGAACAACCCGGTGCTGATCGGTGAGCCTGGTGTCGGCAAGACGGCAGCGGTCGAGGGACTGGCACAGCGGATCGTCAAGGGCGATGTGCCGGACAACCTGAAGGATAAGCACATTTTCGCGCTGGATATGGGCGCGCTGGTCGCAGGTGCGAAGTACAGAGGTGAATTTGAGGAGAGACTGAAGGCTGTTCTTGAGGAAGTCAGAAAGTCCGAGGGCAAGATCATCCTCTTCATCGATGAGCTTCATCTGATCGTCGGCGCCGGCAAGACAGAGGGCGCGATGGACGCAGGCAACATGCTGAAGCCTATGCTGGCGAGAGGTGAGCTGCACTGCATCGGCGCGACAACACTGGATGAGTACAGAGAGTATATCGAGAAGGATAAGGCTCTTGAGCGCCGGTTCCAGCCGGTCATGATCAATGAGCCGTCTGTCGAGGATACGATCTCGATTCTCCGTGGACTCAAGGAGCGCTATGAGGTTTATCATGGCGTCAAGATTACGGATAACGCGCTGGTTGCTGCGGCTACGCTTTCGCAGCGGTACATCACCGACCGGTTCCTGCCGGATAAGGCCATCGACCTTGTCGATGAGGCTTGCGCGATGATCAAGACGGAAATGAATTCCCTTCCGGCGGAGCTCGATGAGATGCAGCGGAAGATCACGCAGATGAAGATCGAGGAGACCGCGCTCAAGAAGGAGAAGGACACGCTCAGCAAGGAGCGTCTTGCTGACCTTGAGAAGGAGCTCGGCGAGCTCTCCGATAAGTTCAATACGGAGAAGGCTCAGTGGGAAAATGAGAAGAACGCTGTCGACGGACTGAAGAAGTACCGTGAGCAGATCGATGATCTCAATAAGCAGATCGAGGTTGCAAAGCAGAACTACGACCTCAACAAGGCCGCAGAGCTGCAGTACGGCGAGCTGCCGAAGGTCCAGAAGGCTCTCGCGGACGCAGAGAAGACCGTAAAGGGCAAGGACCTGTCGATGGTCCATGAGGAGGTCACCGAGGACCAGATCGCGAAGATCGTCTCGAAGTGGACGGGAATTCCGGTCACGAAGCTGAACGAGGGCGAGCGCGAGAAGCTGCTTCACCTCGAGGACAAGCTGCATGAGCGGGTTGTCGGCCAGAACGAGGCTGTCAAGAAGGTCGCGGACGCAATTCTCCGGTCGAAGGCAGGCATCAAGAACCCGAACCGTCCGATCGGTTCGTTCCTGTTCCTTGGTCCTACCGGTGTCGGCAAGACAGAGCTTGCGAAGACGCTGGCTGATTATCTCTTCGACGATGAGAACAATATGGTCCGTATCGATATGAGTGAGTACATGGAGAAATACTCCGTGTCAAGACTGATCGGTGCGGCTCCGGGTTATGTCGGCTATGAGGAAGGCGGTCAGCTGACCGAGGCTGTGAGAAGGAAGCCGTTCTCGGTTGTGCTCTTCGATGAGATCGAGAAGGCACATCCGGATGTCTTCAACATTCTTCTGCAGGTACTCGATGACGGCCGTATCACGGACAGTCAGGGACGCACCGTGGACTTCAAGAACACGATCATCATCCTGACATCGAATATCGGCTCGCAGTTCCTGCTGGACGGCATCACGCCGGACGGCGAGATCTCGGACAAGGCTCGTGAGGAAGTCAAGGAAGCACTTCGTTCACACTTCCGTCCTGAGTTCCTGAACCGTCTCGATGAGATCATCATGTTTAAGCCGCTCACGAAGGACAACATCAGCGGTATCGTCGATCTGATGATGAAGAGCCTCAATGAGCGTCTCGCGGACCGTCAGCTTTCGATCGTCCTTACGGGCGCTGCAAAGCAGTTCATCATCGATCACGGCTACGATCCGGTCTACGGAGCTCGTCCGCTGAGAAGATATCTGCAGTCGACGGTTGAGAATATCGCGGCGAGAATCATCCTCGGCGGTGAGATCCACGAGGGCACGACGATCGTCATCGATGTGAAGAACGGGAAGCTTGAAGGAAGTCTTGCGCAGACGGTAAATGCGCAGTAACATAAATGATCAGTTTGAGGCCGGGCGGCATCTGCCGCCCGGCCTTTTTCTGCTCTTACGGGGTGGACTCCTCATTTTCTGCGCGATACAATGGTTAAAAACAATGTCAGCACCCCAAGACTCGGAGATCTATCAATGAGCATGTTCCTTGTTCGATTTCCGGATCATTTCGTGGGTCGCTGGATCATAACAATTTAGGAGGACAGTATGAACCAGGGTTTTGTCTGCGTCGCGGCCGGTACGCCGAAGACGACGGTCGCCGACCCGAAGGCGAACAGGGAAGAGATAGAGAGACTGATCGGGGAGATGGCGGAGAAGCGCGCGAAAATTATGGTGCTTCCGGAGCTCTGCCTCACGGGCTATGAGTGCCGCGATCTCTTCTGGCAGCAGAAGCTGATCGACTCGGCAAAGGAAGAGCTGCTTGCGCTCGCGGAGGACACGAAGGGCGTGGATGCTCTCATTTTCGTGGGTCTTCCCTTTGAGGCGAAGGGCAAGCTCTATAATGTCGCGGCGGCCCTGAACCACGGGAGGGTGCTCGGACTTGTGCCGAAGACGAATCTCCCGAACTATAATGAGTTCTACGAGATGAGAAACTTTGAGCCGGCATCCGGCGGCGTTACATCCGTTATGCTCGGGGAAAATGAGGTGCCCTTCGGGACGGACATCCTGTTCCGCGCGGAGGGAATGCCGCACCTCACGGTGGCGGCGGAAATCTGCGAGGACCTCTGGGTCCCGGCGCCGCCCTCTCTTCGGCACACGCTCGCCGGCGCGACGGTTGTCGTGAACCTCTCCGCATCGGATGAGCTGGTCGGAAAGGACACCTACCGCAGACAGCTGGTGTCGAGCCACTCCGCGAGCTGCATCTGCGGCTATGTTTACGCGAGTGCAGGTGACGGTGAGTCGACGACGGACCTCGTGTTCGGCGGCCACAACATCATTGCGGAGAACGGATCGATTCTGAAGGAGGCGAAGCGCTTCCAGAATGAGACGATCTACAGCGACCTCGATGTGGACAGAATCGTGTCGGAGAGACGGAGGATGACTTCATTTCCGGCGCAGAGCAGCGAGGGCTACACGGTCGTGCCGTTTGCGGTGCGGAGAGAGGAGACGGAGCTCATCCGCGCATTTGATCCGCACCCGTTCGTTCCGTCATCCAAGAGAGACCGCGACAAGCGCTGCGATGAGATCCTGACGATTCAGGCGATGGGCCTCAAGAAGAGACTCGAGCACACACACTGCCGCTCGGCGGTCGTCGGCATCTCCGGAGGTCTCGACTCGACGCTTGCGCTTCTTGTGACGGCGCGCGCGTTCGATATGCTTGGGATTCCGAGGGAGAATATCCTGTCGGTCACAATGCCGTGCTTCGGGACGACAGACCGGACATACAACAACGCCTGCGGGCTCACGAGGACGCTCGGCGCGACGCTGAAGGAGGTCAATATCAAGAAGGCGGTCATGCAGCATTTTGAGGACATCGGACATGATCCGGAGGTCCACGATGTGACGTATGAGAACAGCCAGGCCAGAGAGCGCACGATGATCCTCATGAATCTCGCGAACCAGTCAAATGGCCTCGTCATCGGCACGGGCGATCTCTCGGAGCTCGCGCTCGGCTGGGCGACGTACAACGGCGATCATATGTCGATGTACGCTGTGAATGCGTCTGTCCCGAAGACGCTGGTGCGCCATCTCGTCCGCTATTTCGCGGACACCTGCGGGGATGAGGGTCTCACAAAGGTGCTGCTCGACGTGCTCGACACGCCGGTCTCGCCTGAGCTTCTTCCGCCGACGGAGAACGGGACGATCTCCCAGAAGACGGAGGATCTTGTCGGCCCCTATGAGCTTCATGATTTCTTCCTGTACTATATGCTCCGCGTCGGCTTCGGGCCCGCGAAGATTTACCGGATCGCGCGGAAGACATTTGAGGGCGTCTACGATACGGAGACGATTTTCAAATGGCTGAAGAAGTTCTACTGGAGGTTCTTCTCGCAGCAGTTCAAGCGCAGCTGCCTGCCGGACGGACCGAAGGTCGGTTCTGTCGCGGTGAGCCCGCGCGGTGATCTCCGGATGCCGTCGGACGCGGCGGTCCGGATCTGGATCGACGAGCTGGAAGAGATGTAAATAGCAAAAAAAGACGGGGTGTAAAAACGGTATCCGTTTTTACACCCCATCTTTTTTTGTCTCAGATTTTCTCGCCCTTTTCGTATCTTGCGAGCACCTTGTTGATGCGGTCCGCCGGGTTCAGAAGTCCGGACAGGGACGTATCGTGGTTCAGCGTGTCGATGATGAGCGCGATGTATTTGCTCATGTCGCAGTTTCTGTAATATTTGCGCGTCAGAAGCTCCTCCGGCTGATAGATCAGGTTTGTCGTGATCAGATAGTCGAAGATGCCGCGCTTGTATGCGCTGTCAAACGGCGCAAGTCCCTGTGTGAAGACACCGAAGGTCGAGCAGATGAAAATGCGGTTCGCTTTTTTCTTCTTCAGGAGCTCAGCTGTCTCGAGGACGCCGTCGCCCGAGGAGATCATGTCGTCGATGATGATAATGTCCTTGCCCTCGACGTCTGTTCCGAGGAACTCATGCGCGAGGACCGGGTTGCTGCCGTTGATGATTGTTGTGTAGTCGTAGCGCTTGAAGAACATGCCCATGTCGACGCCGAGGACATTCGCCATGTAGATCGCGCGGCTCATGCCGCCCTCGTCCGGGCTCACGACCATGAGATGCTTGTTGTCGATCTTCAGATCGTCGGCGCAGCGGAGAATGTTCTTGATGAACTGGTAGGTCGGGGAGACCGTCTCGAAGCCGTCCATCGGGATCGCGTTCTGTACGCGGGCGTCATGCGCGTCAAATGTAATGATGTTCGCGACGCCGAGCTCTGTGAGCTCCTGCAGTGCGTTCGCGCAGTCCATCGACTCGCGGCCATTCTGCTTGATCTGCCGTCCCTCGTAGAGGTAGGGCATGATGACGTTGACGCGGCGGGCCTTCTTGCCGGCAGCTGCGATCACGCGCTTCAGGTCAGCAAAATGGTCGTCCGGCGACATGACGTTCTCGAAGCCGTTCATTTTATAGGTGATGGAGTAGTTCATGACATCGACCATGATATAGATGTCGTCGCCGCGGACGGAGTCGCGGATGGTTCCCTTGCCCTCGCCGGAGCCGAATCTCGGCGTGTCGGCCTCAAGAATAAACGTGTCCCGGGAGTAACCGTTGTCCGCGGTGTTGTATCCCAGCTCGACGCGCTTTCTGCGCCAGTCCACAAGGTAATTGTTGACCTTTTCTCCAATGGTCTTCGTGCTCTTTAACGGAATAATCGCGAGTCTTCCTTCCGGAATTGAATGAAAGTCCGTGATCTCGTTTTTGTCCGCGTTGTTCATGCCATGCCTCCGTTCAGCTTTTTCAGTATACGGATATCTGTTCCGATCAGCTTGATAATTTTATAGTTGCTTGTGATTCTCGAGGAAACGCGCACCGAATATTTTTCCGACAGGTCGGTCAGCGACAGGTTCGTGGAAATGATCGTCGATTTCGCGCGCGTGATGCGCTCATTGACGACGCGGAACAGGCTCGATGAGACAAATGAATTGTTCACTTCTGTTCCCAGATCGTCGATGACGAGCAGATCGCAGTCGGAAATGAGACGCGCGCCTGAATTTTCTCCGTGCCGGAAGGCCGAATCGGCCAGCACATTGAAGAAATCTCCGGCTGAAAAGTACAGCACGGAATTCCCGGCGTCGATCGCCTCCTTCGCGATGCAGTGCGTGAGGAAGGTCTTGCCTGTCCCCGCGGTGCCGAAAATATAGAGGCTGCTCCCATCCGTTCCGATCGCGGGCACCAGCGCCTTCGCCGCCTGATACGCGCGTTCCGCAAGCTCGCGGGCTGTTCTGCCCGTGGAATCGTCCCTTATTGTATCAGAATAGTATGCAAATGAAAAGTGCTCAAAATTTTCGGTCTCGAGAATTTTTCCGAGACTGTATTTCCCATAGACGATCTCCGCCGCGATTTTCCGGAAGCAGGCGCAGTGCTTTCCGTCCACGAGTCCGGTGTCGTGACAGACCGGGCAGTCGTAGTGCATATCGAGATAATCCGCCGGGTAACCGTGCGTGCGGAGGAGAGAAGCGCGCCTTTCCGTGATGCGGCTCATTTCCGCGTGGTACTGGTCGAGATTCGCGCTTTTATTCGTGATCCTCGCCCTTGCGGCCGCGAGCGATGCGTCGGCGGCCTCGTCATTCAGCTGCTTGATCTCCGGGATGACGCGGCTGATCTCCTCGATGCGGTCGCTCTGCTCATGGCGGTGCCGCTCGCGGATCTCGTCGTAGCGGCGCATGACGGCATCGTACTGTGAATTGCCAAGTGCCAAACTGTGCCTCCTCTCAGCTGTCCAGCAGCTGCTTCTCGATCGACGAGTAGTCGAAGGTGCTGTCGCTGAAATCCGTGAATGCGTTCTTCTTCGGCGCCGTCTTTCCCTGAGAAGGCGACGGCTTCTTCGCGGCCGCCTTCGCCTGCAGGTCCTGCTCGTGTGCTGCGTCGAGCGCGGCGATGTCCTCCAGCGTCTTTACGCCATTTGTGTTCCAGCGCGAGAGGATGCTGTCCGCGTAATTCAGCGACGGCTTCGACGCGTTCATGACGGTCCTCGTGCAGGCCTCCCGGATGATGTCCATGGAGAAATGGTATTTCTCGAGCCACTTCTTCATGATCTTCACCTCCGCGTCCACCGGGTGATGGTTGTCGATGCCGAGCGCCTTCAGGATGTCGTAGTACTCCCTGTGGTAGCTGCCGGCCTGGACTCTCGCCTCGTGGACGGTGCGGATTCCCTGCTCCTTCCAGTTCAGCGCGACCTTCTCGATGTAATAGAAGCTCTTGTGGTTTCTGCTCACACAGTAGTCAATCAGGTAGTCGATGAGGTCCGGCGAAAAATGAAGCCCGTCGTAGAAGAAGCAGATTTTCTGCATTTCCGAGCGGGAGAGCGGCTTGCCGAGATAGTTCTGCGCGATAAAGAAGAGCTCCCGGATGTCCTCGCGCTCGCCGAGCTCAGCCATGCGCTCGCTCGTGATGTCGGAGGACTTCGGCGGCTCCTCGGGCTCTTCCCTGCTGTCTGTCCGTCCCTCTGAACCGGTAAATGCAATTTCCGTGATGGTCCCGTCCTCGTCCTGCGTGACGGAAAGGACGCCCTCGCGCTGCCAGTAGCGCAGCGCGCGCCGGACGTCGGCCTCCGTGCAGTTCAGACGGTCCGC
Organism: uncultured Eubacteriales bacterium; assembly: GCA_900315305.1. GTDB lineage: Bacteria > Bacillota > Clostridia > Lachnospirales > Lachnospiraceae > Chordicoccus. Next base: position 11,328 of record OMYS01000018.1, on the reverse strand, counting down.
GACTGAGCCGAGCGTGATGGTCGCCGCGTCATCGCCGACCGCCCGGAGCAGCCAGAGATAGACGCGCAGAAAATCTCCGTTGGCCTCCGGGAGAAACCGGTCGAGAAAATCATTTGAAATTACCGTGACGTCCTGTGGAAAGCAGGAACGGATTCTGATGCTGCTCATAGCTGTCCCTTACTGCCCTGCTTATTTTTTCAGCAGGTCCTCGCCGACCTGGTTAATGTTGCCGGCACCCATCGTGATCAGGAGATCGCCTTCCTTTACGTTTGCGCGGAGGAAGTCCTCGATCTCTGCAAATGACTTGAAATAGTGCGCGTCCGTGCCGAGCTTCGCGATCTCACCGCGGAGCGTGTCGGAGGAGATACCGAGCGTATCGGTCTCGCGCGCGGCGAAGATGTCAGCGAGGACAACGTGGTCGGCGCTTGAGAGTGCCTCGGCAAACTCCGGCATCAGGGCCTTTGTTCTCGTGTAGGTATGCGGCTGGAAAGCGACCCAGAGCTCTCTGTGCGGGTAGTTGTGCGCGGCGCGGAGCGTTGCCTTGATCTCCGTCGGATGATGCGCGTAGTCGTCGATGATCGTGGCGCCGTTCATTTTCCCCTTGTACTCGAAGCGGCGGTTCGTTCCGCGGAAGTCCTCGAGTCCCTCGGCGATCGTATCCATGCCAAGGCCGAGCTTTCTGCCGAGCGCGATGGCCGCAAGTGCATTGGAGATGTTGTGGACGCCCGGGACGTTGAGCGATACGCGGCCGATGTCCCGGCCTCTCTCGAGCACGTCAAATGAACCGCAGCCGTACTCATTGTAGGAGATATTTGCCGGCGTGTAGTCCGCGTCCTCCTTCATCGAGGTTGTCAGCATCTCGCAGGTGACGCCCTCCGTGACGACCGGATATTTCTCGAAATCCTTATTGATGATGAGCGTTCCGTCCTCCGGAAGGAGCTTCGCGTAGGTGTGGAAGGACTTTGCGATGTTGTCGATATTCTTGAAGTAGTCGAGATGGTCCGCGTCGACATTGAGGATGATCTCGATCTTCGGATAGAGGGACAGGAAGCTGTCCGTGTACTCGCAGGCCTCCGTGAGGAAGGTCTCGGACTCGCCGACGCGGATGTTTCCGTGGATTGCGGGCAGGATGCCGCCGACGGAGACTGTCGGGTCCATGTTTGCGCGCATCAGGATGTGGGCGCACATCGAGGTCGTCGTGGTCTTGCCGTGCGTGCCGGAGACAGCGATCGGAAGATCGTAGTTCTTCATGATCTCACCGAGGAGCTGCGCGCGTGTCAGCATCGGAATGCCTGCATTTTTCGCGGCCGCAAATTCCGGGTTGTCCGGATGAATGGCGGCTGTGTAGATGACGCAGTCGATGCCGTCCGTGATGTTCTCAGCCTTCTGGCCGTAGACAATCTTTGCGCCCTTTTTCTCAAGCCGGTCCGTGAGGGCTGACTCGTGCGCGTCTGAGCCGGAGATGTGGAAGCCCTCGCCGAGAAGGATCTCTGCGAGACCGCTCATGCTGATGCCGCCGATGCCGATGAAATGAAGATGAAGAGGCTTTTTGAAATCTATCTGATACATATATTTACCATCCTTGTTCATGTGAGGTTTTATAAGGTGAGCTACGCCGTGTCCCGGCACAGTCTGTACCTTATTATAACACAGACAGCCCGCGTGTACTAGGTGGAGTGTGGGAGGGTGTCTCTGGAAGGATGTCCTGGGAGGGTGTCAGGTTCCGATTAAAAAATCATAAACATTCGTCCCGATTTTTTATAGAATTTTTATGGGAACCTGACACCCGGGCGACACCCGGGCGGACGTACCCGAAATCGCATGTGCCCGTGAGTATCAGGGCTGTATCGGGCAGACAGGATGCCGCACCCGGATCACAGGATTGCATAAAAAGAGATACGGAATGTCGGAAAATGAGTGCGGATTTCTTACTGAAATGATAGGTATGATGTGATATATGTTCATTTTGACTAAAACAGGGACGAATGAAGGTCTGCGTTTGTGATATTTGTTTTCATGAAACGGCGTGTGTGATATAATTATTGCACTAAAAATTTGCATCGTGAGGTGGGCCTATGATTAAGAAAGAAATGATAGCCATGCTGCTCGCCGGCGGTCAGGGAAGCCGGCTTGGGGTTCTCACGGATAATGTGGCAAAGCCTGCCGTATCATTCGGCGGCAAGTACCGGATCATCGATTTTCCCTTGAGCAACTGTATCAATTCAGGTATTGATACGGTTGGTGTTCTCACGCAGTACCGTCCGCTCAGGCTGAACACGCATATCGGCATCGGTATTCCGTGGGATCTGGACCGGAACGTCGGAGGTGTCACGATTCTCCCTCCGTACGAGAAGATCGGGAATACGGATTGGTACACCGGAACGGCAAATGCCATTTACCAGAACCTTGAATACATGGAGCAGTATAACCCTGATTATGTACTGATTCTCTCGGGCGACCACATCTACAAGATGGATTATGAGGTCATGCTCGACTACCACAAGGCAAACAATGCGGATGTGACGATCGCGGTCATGCCTGTTCCGATGGAGGAGGCGTCGCGGTTCGGCATCATGGTGACGGACGACACGGGGCGGATCACTGACTTCCAGGAGAAGCCGGAGCATCCGGCCAGCAATCTGGCGTCCATGGGCATTTACATTTTCAGCTGGCCGGTCCTGAAGAACACGCTTGAGAAGCTGAAGGACCAGTCAGGGCTTGACTTCGGCAAGCATGTGCTTCCGTACTGCCGCGAGCAGGGAAAGCGCCTCTTTGCGTATGAGTTCAACGGCTACTGGAAGGATGTTGGAACGCTCGGCTCCTACTGGCAGGCAAATATGGAGCTGATCGACGTCATTCCGGAGTTCAACCTCTATGAGGAGTTCTGGAAGATCTACACGCGCGGCGACATTATTCCGCCTGATTATATCGCGGACAGCGCTGTCGTCAGCAAATGCATCATCGGAGAGGGCGCGGAGATCTACGGCGAGGTTTACAACTCGGTCATCGGGCCTGCGGTTCGGATCGAGGAGGGCGCGGTCGTCCGTGACTCGATTGTCATGCAGGAGTCATTTGTCGGGCGGGGCGCGCAGGTGAACCGCTCAATTCTCGCGCAGAATGTCGCTGTCGGCGATCACGCGGTGCTCGGAGTCGGCGAGGATGCGCCAAATGTCTACAATAAGAAGGTGTACGCGTTCGGACTCGTCACGGTCGGAGAAAATTCTGTGATTCCGTCCGGCGTCCGGATCGGGCGCAACACAGCGATCCTGGGCGAGACGACACGGGATGATTATCCGAACGGTGAGCTTGCATCCGGAGACGCAATTATCAAGCACGGCGAAAAGGACGGTGAGAGCTCATGAGGGCAGTGGGAATCATACTGGCGGGCGGCAACAACAACCGCATGAGAGAACTTTCCAATAAACGCGCCATCGCGGCGATGCCGATGGCGGGCAGCTACCGCGCGATTGATTTCGCGCTCTCGAATATGACCAACTCTCATATTCAGAAGGTCGCCGTTCTGACGCAGTACAACGCACGCTCGTTAAATGAGCACCTGAGCTCATCCAAGTGGTGGGATTTCGGGCGCAAGCAGGGCGGCCTCTTCCTGTTCCCGCCGACCATTACGGCGCAGAACAGCTGGTGGTACAGAGGAACGGCCGACGCGATTTATCAGAACCTGTCATGGCTCCGGCAGAGCCACGAGCCGTATGTTGTCATCGCCTCCGGCGACGGCATCTACAAGCTCGACTACAACAAGGTTCTTGAGTACCACATCAAGAAGCGCGCGGACGTCACGGTCGTGTGCACGGAGTGCAGGGACGACGACGTGAGCCGCTTCGGTGTCCTGAAAATGAATGAGGACTGCAGGATCGAGGAGTTTGATGAGAAACCGATGATCTCGAAGTCGAATGTCATTTCCACGGGCATCTACGTGATCCGGAGACGGCAGCTGATCGAGATGATCGAGCGGTGTGAGCAGGAGGAGCGGTGGGATTTCGTCAAGGATATCCTGATCCGCTACAAGGACTTAAAGCGCATCTACGGGTACAAGATCAACACGTACTGGAGCAACATTTCGACGGTTGAATCGTATTTCAACACAAATATGGATTTCCTGAAGCCGGAGGTGAGGGATTACTTCTTCCATCAGGGATCCACGATTTACACGAAGATCGACGACAATCCGCCGGCGAAGTTCAATCCGGGCTGCTCCGTGAAGAACTCGCTCGTCGCATCGGGCTGCATCATCAACGGGACGGTCGAGAATTCCGTCATTTTCAAGAAGGTCTTCGTGGGCAATAACTGTTACATCAGGAATTCCATCATTTTGAATGATGTGTACATCGGCGATAACACGCACATTGAAAACTGCGTTGTGGAGAGCCGCGACACGATCAGGGCAAATTCATATCACTGCGGGGAAAACGGCATCAAGATCGTGATCGAAAAGAACGAGAGATATAGTATTTGACATCAGGGCGGACAGTAGAAGGCACGGGAGGAGGGTCGCAGATTCCCGCCTGTGCCGGCGGACCGTCAAAGAGGGAGGAGCAACAATGAATATTACCGACGTCAGAGTCAGAAGAGTTTCCAAAGAGGGAAAGATGAAGGCTGTTGTGTCTATCACAATCGATAACGAATTTGCCGTTCACGACATCAAGGTCATCGAGGGTGAGAAGGGACTGTTTATCGCGATGCCGTCCAGAAAGGCTGCAGACGGCGAGTACCGCGACATCGCGCATCCGATCAACTCACAGACGAGAAACGAGCTTCAGAATCTAATCCTGACGAAGTATGAAGAGACGGTGGCCGAGGAAGAGGCTGAGAACCCGGAGGCGTGAGCTCGTCGGTAATGCAGAGCAAAGCCGGTTATAGACTTGGTAGAGAGGACCTTTGCAAGGGGGCGAAGGTCCTCTTTCTTTTTGTTTATTCAGCAATCTCTTGATGAGCAAGCTCCTCATTCGATTGCTGAAGTATTTCTTGGGGTGCTGAGCGGTTAAAATGTTACTAAAATGTTACAGGATGTAACAGAACCCTTTCATTCTTCCCCGATGTGTGGTATACTGGCGAGGTATTGCAGATAACCACCGCTGCTCCAAGTGAAGACTGTTACAGAAATTTTGCAAATTTCCGGCAGCCGGGAGCGGACGGATTTACCAAGATTAAGGGGATGAATGCACATGGTGAGAAAGAAACTGATCAGCGTAGCCCTGGCGGCTGTGTTTGCCTCAACTCTGGCAACGCCGGCTTTCGCGGACACAGAGGCGGATCTCGCCGCGGCGCAGTCCGCGCAGGATCAGGCCCAGTCAGCTTATGACGCGTCCGAGAGCCAGATCGCTTCGATGCAGTCAGAGCAGTCGGATCTTCAGTCGTATCTGACAGATCTGAATTCTCAGCTCGACAGTCTGTCCCAGAGTCTGAGTGACCTGGATACGAAGATTTCGGACAAGAGCTCTGAGATTGAGATCACGAAGGGATCTGTGGAGCGCGCGAAGCTTGACCGTGACAATCAGTACGCGGCGATGAAGTCCCGCATCCAGTACTACTATGAGAACGGAGATGAGAGCCTTGTCGTGGCCCTCCTCGAGTCGAAGAACCTGGATTCATTTTTGAATAAGGCGGACGAGATGGAGGAGCTCACGAAGTATGACCGCGAGTCTCTCCAGGACCTCGAGCAGACCGTTCAGACAATTTCCGATCAGGAAGCTGCTCTTGAAAATGAACAGCAGGAGCTGACGGAGCTCAAGCAGAATCAGCAGGATACGTTTAACCAGGTTCAGACGGTTGCGTCTGAGGTGGACGGAAAGATCCAGGAATATACAGCTAATATTTCCGCTGAGCAGATGAACGCGTCGAACCTTCAGGCGCAGATCGATGAGCAGAAGAACAAGGTCGCGTCTCTCACGGCACAGGCTCAGGCAGAGCAAGCGGCTCGTGAGCAGCAGGCGCAGGCCGAGGCACAGGCTGAGGCTCTTGCGGCCCAGCAGCAGGCACAGGCCGATGCGGACGCACAGGCACAGGCGGCGCAGGCACAGGCTGATACGGCAAATGCGCAGGCAGCGCAGGCACAGAGCGATGCGGATGCGCAGGCTCAGGCGGCAGCGGATGCACAGGCACAGGCGCAGGCAAGCGGCGATGCAGCGGCAGCGGCGCAGGCGGCAGCCCAGGCTCAGGCGGCAGCTGAGGCACAGGCCGAGGCACAGCGTCAGGCAGAGGCAGCGGCACAGGCACAGGCAGCTCAGCAGGCGGCAGCCCAGGCAGCGGCGGAAGCGGCAGCTCAGGCCGAGGCACAGCGCCAGGCAGAGCTTGCGGCAGCTCAGCAGGCAGCGGCCGAGGCGGCAGCGCAGCAGGCAGCAGCGCAGGCTCAGGCAGAGGCCGAGCAGCAGGCTGCAGCACAGGCGGCAGCGGCACAGGCAGCGGCAGCCCAGCAGAGCCAGGGCACATATCTTGGAAAATTCAAGATCACGGCTTACTGCGGATGCGCGATCTGCTGCGGAACAGCAGGCAAGGCGACCGCGAGCGGCGTGATGCCGACGGCTGGCCACACGATCGCGATGGCGGGTGTTCCGTTCGGAACAAAGCTCCGCATCAACGGCGTCGTTTACACGGTCGAGGACCGCGGAACGCCGTACGGTCATGTTGACATTTTCATGAACTCACACAGTGAGGCGCTTCAGTTCGGACTTCAGTACGCGGATGTGTACCAGGTGAACTGAGGTGAGTGCTGAACGTTACTCTGAGCTCACCGATAATATCGAACAGAAACTCGATGAAGCGGATGATGCGGCGGAACAATCTACTGTCCGATATTCTGTATCAGAGGTTTTTGGGAGAGTAAGGAACAGACAAAAGAATAAGCTGTCATAAAGGCAAGAAAGAGGCCATGAAAAAACGTGTTTATGTTTTTTCATGGCCTCTTTTTTTGATTTAGGACCGGCAATAGGGCAGCCTGCGCGTCAGACTTCCTCCGTGAAAAGACAGCGTAGAGAGCGCAGGGCGTCATATGGGTTCTTTTCGCGGAGCCTTTCCGAGAGCATGGAGCGGAGCGCGGCTTCATCGGTCACCTTCACCATGATCTTCGGATCATCGGGAAGGCCGGAATCCTCCTCGCCGGCGTCTAGCGCGGCTTCGATTCTTTCGCGCCGGAGATAGGTCTCGTCGCGGACGCAGAAGATGTCGTAATCCTCCTTAAGCGTGCGATTGATCAGGGATAGAACATCCGCGTCTGCATTGACAGAACGAGGCACTTCATCTGTCGGGCTTTTACAGGACAGCTCGAAATCTTCTTTGAGGGAACGCGTCACTTCATCTGCCTGACCTTCGACAGAAAGCGTGCTGCCGGGTGTCTGAAAGTCACAGATCACCTCGAATCCCGAGGGCGTGTAGATCGCGGGGTCTACAGGGAGCAGCCAGATAAGCGGCAGGTGCTCGTCGGCGGCGATCCGGAAGATCTCCTGAAGGACTGCTGTCATGAGTCCCCTGTGACGGAAATGAACATCGGTCGCAACGGCGACGATGTAATAGCTCTTCGTCTCATGTCCGCAGATGGAAAGCGTGTACGGATTCAGATGGGCCATCGAAAGGACGGCGCCGGAGGCGTCCGTCACAGCGACAATCGTGTTGTCCCTGCATTTGTCGGCATAATAGTAATCCGTGAAATCCTCCGGGTCGCCGAAGGCCTCTTCGTAGAGCGGCCGCGTCTTCTGCTTTTCCGCAAAATCGGTCAGGATGCGGAGCGAGCAGCCCGCAGGGAGCGGCCGTGAGACCGCTTTCCCCGAGGGCTGCCCTTCGGTATTTCTATCTTTATGATGAGCTTCTTCTCCGGAAAGCCGTTCTGCGGCTGCCTTCCCAGATGTGCTGTCAGTCTTCGCTGTACTCATGAATTTCCTTCTCGTACTGGTCGGTCAGCTCCTTCTCATAGCCCGCGAAATTCTTCTGCAGGACCATGTATTTTCTCGCGTAGCCGATCGGATTGTAGCTCTCCTTTGCCTGACGAAGGCCCGGCAGACCGACATCGTCCTCGCGGTTTACAATGACCGCGTCCGGGAACTCGTGAATCAGGAACTGCTGGTTGATGACCTGGTAAATGCCGTCGATGTCCGGATTTCCCTTTTCGACTGAGATGATGGCCATCTTCTCAAGCTTGTTGAAGGAGCCAATTGTGACGGCCTCGATCTTTCCGTCGATCTTGATGCAGCCGGCCTTGAACGGCATCTCGTCGCTGTGATCGGAGATCAGCTTGAGGCCGAGAAGCTCCGCCTCGAGTGAGTCGAGCGCGTTATTTTCCTCGAGAATGCGGCGCGAGAACCAGTCATCGAGAAATGCAGTCACATTGTCGTGATCAAGGCTGTGGAGCGATTTGTACTCCCAGCGGCCGTCGTACTCACGGCTGAACTTGTTGACCTGATTGCGCTTCTGATGGTATTTGCGGCCCGCGAGGGTACGCATTTTCTCGCCGTCGTAGAGATAATCCTTGAGGTCGAACTCCTCTTTGACAATAAAATCGGGATTTTTCGTGAGATGAAGCGCCGTGACGGCCTCCTCGTCCGCGAGATAGATCTTGAGCGGCTTCTTCAGTACTTCGTTGAAATATGCTTTCAGCACGTCGAAGTAGTGCGCGAGGTCCTCCTCCCGGCACCACGGCATCGAGGCGAAGAATTCACCGCCGTCCTTCATTAAAATGAGAAGCGCCCTGTCGTCGGGCGTTGCAATCTGTGTGTTGTAATAGCCCGCCCAGAGATAGGTATCAAGCATGCCGGAATCACATGTCTTGTTGGGGCGCATGGAATAATAGGGTGAGATCTGCCGGGCCTCAGACGGCTCCGGCTTATGAAATTGAAGGTCCACAATTCCTCCTTTTGTGCGATGGTCAGTGTCCGTTCCCTATCATACCGACCGACTTGACAGGTGTCAACCGCGAGTCTGTCCGCTGCCGCCTTGCTCTGGTGCCTGCGGCCGTACGTGATTCCGGGCGCGCATTAACGGCAGCACTTGATTCCATGGCCTGACGACGGGTGTACAGGTCTCACTGCCGGAAGTGCCGCGGCTCTGTTCCGCGCGCCATGCCGCGAAGACCGGGGAAGTGGCGAACGGTCATGATGAGCGCCGCTGCCGCAAAGAAGATGCCGGCCTCAGCGCCCCTTGTGACAAAGGCGGAGACGGTCCCGAGCCAGGCGAGTACGATCGCTCCGAGCGGCAGATATCCGGAGATCAGAACGACGGCGCCGCCTGCGATGCAGGAGAGCGCTCCCCAGACGGGGATCGCGATGATAAGCCACGTGCATGTCACGGTCACGCCCTTGCCTCCCTTAAAGCCGTGCCAGAACGGCCAGTTGTGGCCGAGAAGGACGCCGAGTCCGCTCCAGAGAATGGAGTCGCTTATACTTCTGCCGTACAGGAGTCATGTGATGAGAAATGCAAGGAGCGTCTTTATGATATCGCCCGCGAGCACGAGAAAGCCGGCCTTTTTTCCGACCCTTGCCATGACATTGGCCATGCCCGGATTTCCGGTTCCAATCTGAAAAACTGACTTGTGCGCAAAGGCGCGCGCGACGACGTCGGCCGTGAGAAAACAGCCGCACAGATATCCGATCAAGAGAGAAAATAATTCTGTCATAAATGTATAATCCTCCTGACACCAGTGTAGCACAGAAGGGCTATTTCATGTGCCGCGCGGCTTGCCGGTGTGGTACAATTTTTATAATGATCAGCACCCCACGAAATGCTTCAGAAATCGAACGGGAGCTTGCTCATTGAGAGATTTCTGAAGCATTTCGTGGGGCGGACAAGCGGCGAAGCCGCTCTGTCCGCCCGAAACGAGGAACGCGAAGCGTTCCGAGTCTGGGGTGCAGAACCGTTACCAGTGACTCAGCGTTCCGAGTCCGGGGTGCAGAACAGTTGTCAAAATCGCAAGCTATGACATGGAGGAATAAGACTTATGGGAAAATGGCAGCGCATGAATTTTCAGCCGTGCCTCCCTCTTGGCAGGGATGGGAAGCGCGTGACGGGGTGCCGGGAGCACATCGAGCTCTCCCGAAAGGCAGCAGGCGAGGGCATGGTCCTTCTGAAAAATGAGAACCAGACTCTCCCGATCAGGAAGGGCACGAAGCTCGCGCTCTTCGGCAAGGGCTGCGTCGACTATGTGAAGGGCGGCGGAGGCAGCGGCGATGTGACGGTCGCGTACATCCGCACGCTCCTTGACGGCATGAAAATGAAGGAAATCGAGGGCGATGTCCGCATTTTCGATGAGCTTGCTGATTTCTATGAGGAGGATATCAAGAAGCAGTACGCGATGGGCCGCGTCCCCGGCATGACGGTGGAGCCGGCGCTCCCGGATGACCTCGTTCAGCGCGCGGCGGAGTTTACGGACACAGCGATCATCACAATCAGCCGCTTCTCCGGTGAGGGCTGGGACCGCTCCGTAAAGACCGGAAATGAGCAGTATGCGCAGGACCTGCATGAGGAGCACGAGAAGGCGCTCTCGGCAGAGCTCTTTGAAAACGGCGATTTCTACCTGACAAATGCGGAGCACGCCATGGTGAAGACCGTTACGGAGCATTTTGCGCACGTCATCGTCGTCATGAACGTCGGCGGTATGGTCTCGACGCGCTGGTTCCGCGACAACGATAAGATTTCCGCTGTGCTCATGGCGTGGCAGGGCGGCATGGAGGGAGGCCTCGCGGCTGCCGATGTGCTGTGCGGAGAGGTCAATCCGTCCGGGCATCTCGCGGATACATTCGCCGCGGAGCTCACGGATTATCCGTCGACGGAGGGCTTCCATGAGTCGGATGACTATGTGAATTATACGGAGGACATCTACGTCGGCTACCGGTATTTTGAGACAATTCCGGGCGCGAAGGAGAAGGTCGGCTATCCGTTCGGCTTCGGCCTGTCGTATACGACCTTTGACATGAAGCCCGTGTCGGTCACGATCGAGGAGGACGTGGATCAGGCGGATGACGCAAAAGAGGCGCCTGACGAAGATACCTGCTTTAAGTTTGAGGCCGAGGTGAAGAACACGGGCTCCGTTCCGGGCCGCGCCGTCGCACAGCTCTATGGAAGCGCGCCGCAGGGAAAGCTCGGAAATCCCGCGCGGGTACTCCTTGCATTTGCCAAGACAAAGGTGCTGAAGCCAGGGGAGACGGAGACCGTGACGCTGACGGCCGCGGCGCCGCAGCTTGCGTCCTACGATGACACGGGGAAGGTCTGCCGGTCGGCGTGGGTGCTCGAGGCGGGGACCTACCGGTTCTTCCTCGGCGAAAATGTACGAGACGCGAAGGATACAGATTTCACCTATGAGGTCGAACGTGACACGGTCCTTGAGCA
>OMYS01000060.1 GCA_900315305.1 uncultured Eubacteriales bacterium | reverse complement strand
GTCGGTATTATTGACATATTCGTAGAGGTGCGTGATGCCGTAGCGGCCGATTACCCGCTTGAAATAGTGAGTGCTGGACAGCGCAAAATATGGCTGGATCGTTTTCATAAGGGTCACCTCCGAAATGTAAAAATGAGGGCGCGGTGAAGATTGACTTCTCTGCGCCCTCGCACGTTGTATACAGTATAGCCGGAATACCGCGAGTCGTCAAATCAAAGTGGGACGAGATGATACTTGAGTAGGGCGCGAGGTGAGATTTCATCGTGAAGCCCTATGAATTGTTGGCACCGTAGGGCTCGCGCCTATCAGTCGTGGCGAAACGAAACTTTTGTAGGGCGCGAGGCAAGATCTCATCGTGAAGCCCTACGAACTGTCTGGCAAGTAGAGTTTTATAGCCATCAATTGCGGCGAAACGATACTTCCGTAGGGCGCGAGGTGAGATTTCATCGTGAAGCCCTACAAAGTGTCGGCTGCGTAGGGGTTCGCGCATATCTATTGCGGCGAAACGAAACTTCCGTAGGGCGCGAGGCAAGATTTCATCGTGAAGCCCTACGAAGTGTCGGCTGCGTAGGGGTTCGCGCCTATCAATCATAGTGAAACGAAACTTCGGTAGGGCGCGAGACAAGATTTCATCGTGAAGCCCTACGAACTGTCGGCTGCGTAGGAGCTCGCACCCATCTGTCGCGGCGAAATGAAACTCCGGTAGGGTGCGAGGCGAGCAAACAGGATCCGGATACCTGCTTCCAACCATATTTGTCGCTTCCCGGGCGACCATTTGTGCAGGAAAACCTGTTACTATGGATCCATCGGATAGGAAAACGGCTCTGGCGGGAGACGGAATCAGTCCGATGAGGGAGGAGACAGATATGGCACTGATCCATTGCCCGAAATGCGGAAAAGAAGTAAGTGACAGGGCGGAGACATGCCCGGCGTGTGGCTGTAAGCTTGTAGAGTATCAGACAGAAAATGTGGAGAATAGAAAGAAGCGGACTTGTCCGGACTGCGGGATGGAGCTTGAAGATTCCGTGACGGTATGTCCGAACTGCGGCTGTCCGTGTCTGATTACAAGCATGAACGGCGAGTCTTGTGAAGAAGGCAGACCTGAGAATATTTCGCAAGACGGCATTGAAGCGGCCTCTCCGGATGTGGATGCAGAGGAATGCACATCCGCGGGCGGTCAGGCGGACGATAGTCAATCTGACTTGGCGCAGGCGAACTTCAGCCAGGCTGAGAAAGAAGAAAAACATCACTTCGCCGGATGGAGCCATAAAAAGCTGGCCATCCTGATTGCTGCCTGCACCGGCGCAGCGGTGCTCATTTTGATATTGGCAGTCTCTGGCATGCGGCATATGCAGGCCATCGCGCAGGAAAAGCAGTATGAGGAGGCTCTTCAGACTGCGGCTGACGATATCATTCAAAGTGGGAATGATGCGGAATATGCCGCAGATCTTATTTACAGCGTATGGTATAATTGTATATATGAAGAAGATGACATTCTGACTGATCGGTACACAAAAGACAGCTACGGATACTTCTATGATGACTTCAATGACGCGCTTGCGTCGCTGATGTATGACGATGATTTTGAGAAGAAGACGAGCCAGCTTGAGACGGACAGGAAGAAGATTCAGAGGGAAATGAAGGCACTGAAGAACCCTCCGAAGGAGTACCGGGAAGCCTGTACTTCAGTCAAGGCTCTCTACAATGCGTATCTTGATTTGCAGGATTGCGCGACAGATCCGACGGGGAGTCTCAGTACTTATTCGAACGAGGTAAATAGTGCTGAGTCGAAATTCTCAAGGTGCAGCAAGGACGTTGAGATGTATGTAGACATTGAATCGAATGATGAAAATAGTGCGTCAGAGCCAGGTATCTGAGGCATACCGGTAAGATCGGGCAGGAGGAAATTGCAGTGCCTCCTGCCCGATTTATGCCTTCTAAGCGGGAAGACCCAGCCATTCAATGACCGGGCAGCTTATTGTCTCTTCAAGTTCCCCAGCTCCCAGAAGGCCACCGCGCTGGCGGCGGCTACATTGAGGGAGTCAATCCCAGGCGTCATAGGAATGCGGATCGTGTAATCGCTGGCGGCTATCGTTGCCTGCGACAGACCGTCGCCTTCCGTACCCAGGATGACGGCAAGCTTTTTAGCTTTACGAAGGGCCGGGTCATCGATCGACACAGTGTCATGAGAAAGCGCCATGGATGCGGTCTGAAAGCCGAGCTCACGGAGTCTCTCCATGGCCGGATGCGGCCAGTCAGGAATAAATGTCCATGGGATCTGAAATACAGTGCCCATGCTGACTCTGGCGGCGCGCCGATAGAGGGGATTGCTGCAGCCCTCTGTGAGAAGAACGGCATCCATTCCCATGGCAGCGGCGGAGCGGAAGATAGCACCTACATTTGTCGGGTTTACTACATTTTCAAGGATGGCGATGCGGCTGATGCTCATATTACGAGAAACTGCGGGAGCATCTGCATCACATGAGCAAGAGGCTGCGATGCCGGAAGGAGCAGACGCAGATTTCTTCCCGGTCAGCAGCTCCCGCGCGGGCGGCAGCGGTTTTCTCCGCATGGCGCAGAGAGCGCCCCGGGTCAGCTGAAAGCCGGTCAGGTGCCGCAGAACCTCAGGAGGAGCGGCATAGACCGGAATCTGCAGCTTCAATGCTTCCATTCGCTCAAGAAGTGCTGCGGTCTCTCCTGCTGAAACAGTCGCATGCCCTGCAGCTGTGCCATGCGAGCCAACACCTGAATCAGATCCGGCAGGCATCCCGGCCGTTTCGATCAGAAGGGACAAGGGCTCATAGCCTGCGTTCAGAGCGCGGCTGATGACCTTGGGGCTTTCCGCGATAAGGAGACCCGGCTCCGGCTCATAGTAGTGCAGCAGCTGCTTTTCATTTTTTATCGTATAAGGCTTCAGGCAGGGGGCCTGAAGATCGTTGATTCTTGTCATTTTAATCATGAGTCGTTGTCCTTTGTGAGTTTTGCAGGATGCCGGCCTTGCTTTCCGGCTGACTTCAAGTCTACGGCATAGGGATTTTTGTTTCAAGTGGAAGAAGAGACATGTCAAAAATCCCTTAAGTGCTTGAGACATCCCTTAAAAGATGCTAGAATTTAAGGGAAACCATCGGGAGATAAGGGAATGAGAGAATTCAATTATTCGCTGATTAGAGAGTGGAAGTGGGACACCGAACTGCTGGAGCTTATTGCCGCTATATACAAAGAGGCTGGAAAGCAGGAGCTGTATTTGAAGCAGAGACCGGAGGATCTGAATAAGCTGGTGGAAGTAGCCAAGGTGCAGAGTACGGAAGCTTCAAATGCCATCGAAGGCATTGTTACTACAAACACACGTATCAGACAGCTGGTCGAGGAAAAAACGACGCCGAAGAACCGTGACGAGCAGGAAATCGCCGGTTACAGAGATGTGCTGAATATTATTCATGAGAGCTTTGATGCGATTCCAATTACGCAGAATTACATTTTGCAACTGCATAAAATCCTTTATAGTCACATGAATAATCCGGTGGCAGGCAGAACAAAGACGGTGCAAAATTATATCAGTGCGACTTATCCGGATGGGCGGACGGCAATTTTATTTACTCCTCTTGCACCTTATGAGACTCCGGATGCGTTAGATAGGATATGTGAGGAATATAATCGGGTTATCGGAAATATGGAACTTGAGCCGTTGATTGCGATCTCTGTTTTTATTCATGATTTCCTTTGTATCCATCCGTTTAATGATGGGAACGGACGAATGAGCAGACTGCTTACAACGCTTCTTCTTTATAGAAATGGATTTTATGTCGGGAAATATATCTCCCTGGAAGCAAAGATCGCAAAGAATAAGGATTTGTATTATGAGGCGCTGTACGCATCTCAAGGTGGATGGCATGAAGGCACAGATAATCCGGTTCCTTTTATCAAATATCTGCTGGGGACGGTTCTTGCGGCTTATAAAGATTTTGAGGATCGATTTGCGCTTATAGAAACTAAGAGATCCGCACTTGAAACAGTACGGCTCGCAACACAAAACAAAATAGGACGTTTCAATAAACAAGACATCCGGGAACTGTGTCCGTCTCTCAGCGTAAGCTCTGTAGAAGGAGCGCTGCGTAAACTGGTAGCTTCCGGCGAACTGAAACGTGAGGGAAGCGGCAGAAATACCCACTACTACAGAATCAAGTAGCGAAGCAATCTGTCGGGACTTACACATCACATCAGGCAGCCGATGGCTCCTTCCGCACTGTCAGTTGCAGAGATCCCTGATCCGCTCGACAGGATAGTTATCCTCAATATCAACCGGCTCATAGCCGTGCGGAAGCTTATTTTCACCGATCAGCTGCAGAAAATCACCGACAGCCCGCTTGTCGATCATAATGGCACCGTGACCGTCCCAGTGCCGGTTGGTCTCATACCGTTTCACGCCGGAGATCCAGTAGGCATCTCCATTTTCTATATCGACATAGTTGGAGTAGTAACCGGTCTGCTTTTGAAATGCGTGATCATTGAAGTACAGGGTTTTTCCGGACTTCGACCGCTTCACATATCCGATCCATGCCGGACCGTTGTCGGAATAACCGGTTTTAAGCTCCACGTATAATAATTCTTTTTCCATAGAAAATTCTCCAATTTTACAGGGAAGGCGGCAAAATATCCGTCTGACCAGAGAAAAGGAGGTGGGCACGTTTATATGTGCCGCACCTCCTTCTTTCTTCTGAGAGTTCCTGTATTATCCGCTCAGTTCGTCGCCGCGTTGTTGGGCGTCGTCGCCTTGGTCGTGTTGTTCGCGGTCGTTCCGCCGGTTGTCCCGCCGGTTGTTGTCGACCCCTTCGCGCTGTTCTGAGCCGCCTGGGCTGCCGCCGCGTCGCTGGCCGCCTTCGCCGCCGCGGACTGGGCCGCGGCCTGCTGGCTCTGGTAATCGGCCTGCGTCGGCTTCGATTTCGCGGAGTTGTACGCGTCGGTAAGCTCACTCGAGAGTGTGCTGTATTCTGAGTAATCGCTGCAGTTCTCAAGCGCCGCCTTGCCGTTCGTGTACAGCGTCTCGACACTGGAAATGTAGACCTCAATCGAGTTCAGCGCATCGATATAGGACTGAACCGCCGAGATGCGGAGTGATTTGACCTCAGACTCAGCCTCACTTGCGGAGCTCTGTGCCGCCGCCGCGTTGTCGCTGTCGGTCTTGGCCTGCTGCTCCTTCGCCTGCTCCTCGATGACCGATTCCCACTTGTCGGCGACATCACCGCTCAGAAGCTGGTACTTGTAGGCCGCGCGCTCCTGATAGGTGGACTGCTCGCTCGCGTCCTCGATCGCCGAGATCGTGCTCAGTACGGACTGGTACTTCGAGTCGAGTGCCTCCGCGTCGTCGACGCTTGTGATCTGGAAGCTCTCGAAATCGCTGACTGCCGACTCCGCTGCCTCCTTCTCCTGCTCGACGCGAATTTGGCGCTGCTTTTCCTCAACGGTCTGCTCGAGCTCCTTCGAGACGTAGTCCCAGCCGTCCGGGCGGGTTGCCCAGTAGTCATCGGACGAATCCTGCGTCTTCTGATTGCCTGAGCTGTCCTGCAGCAGAATCGTGTCAGGCATCGTGAAGTCCGTCTTCGTGAGTCCGCTGTGAAGCTTAGACATGAAGGAGGACCAGATCGCGAGCGGATAGCCGTTACCGACGAGATTCTCATTTGACTTCGGCGTATCGCAGCCGGTCCAGACGACCGTCGTGTAATAGGTGCTGAAGCCGCCGAACCACGCGTCGTGGTTGTCATTTGTCGTACCGGTCTTGCCGGCGTAGATCTGGGAGTCGTCCTCATAGGCGTGGGCGGTTCCGTAATCCTCGCGGAACGTGCCCTCCATCATGCTGGTCAGCATGTAGGCTGTGTCCTTCGTGTAGACCTTCGTCGCGGAGTCTTTATCATAAGAATAAATCGTCCCGTTCTTCTCGGAGACGAGCTTCTGGATGCAGGTGTTGTCCCGCATCTGACCCTGATTCTCAATCGTTGCGTAGCCGCGCGTCATATCCTCGACCGTGACGCCATTGGTCAGCGATCCGAGAGCGGCCGCCGTGTCGTAATTATCCGCGTAGGACAGCGTCGAGAAATTCAGCTTTCCGAGATAGGAAAGAGCCGTCGTGTCGCCGACCTGGTTAAACAGCTGGACCGCGATCGTGTTGATCGAGCGCGCGAGCGCCTCGCGGACTGTCACATCGCCGATGTACTGACCGTCGGCGTTTGACGGGGAGTAGCCGTTGATATCGATCGGCTGATCGGTCATGACCGTAGCGGGCGTGACAACGCCCTCGTTGAGGCCCGGTCCGTACACGAGAAGCGGCTTGATCGAGGAACCCGCCGGACGGTTCGCCTGGAAGACACGGTTGTAGGAGTCCGTGCCTCCACGGCCGCCGACGGCCGCGACGACAAGACCGGTCGAGTTGTCGATGCAGACGGCTGCGCTCTGCATGTCGTAGCGCCCGTCGTCCTGAAGATCGGTCTCGCCGGCGAGAACCTCGTTGATCGAATCCTCGAGTTCCGACTGCGCGTTCTGATCAAGAGAAGTGTCGATCTCGTAGCCGCCGCTTTCAATCGCGTTGTAGGCTGTATCGTAGGCTTCCTTGTAGCTCGCCTCATAGGCATCGTACGTGTCCTTCGAGTCGAACGTGTACTGGAACTGGAAGCCGTCATATGCCATGAGCTTCAGTGTTGCGCAGTGGACGGCGTACGTTGTCATGTAGTTCTGGCTGCCGACGCTGCTTGACTGCTGCACGATGGCCGGCTGCTCGGCGACCGCTGCCGTGTATTCGTCCTTTGTGATTGTGCCGGCGTCGTACATTTTCTTGAGGACGGAATTCTTCTTCTTCATGCACGCGTCGTAGTGCGCGACCGGATCGTAGGCGCTCGGGCGGTTGGAAATGCCGACAAGCATCGCGGCCTCGGCGATGTCGACGCTCTTTGCGTCCTTGCCGAAGTAGTACTTCGCCGCGCCCTGTACGCCGTAGCAGCCGTTGCCGTAGTAGTTGCTGTTGCAGTAGAATTCCATGATCTCGGCCTTGTTGTATTTCTTCTCGATCTCAAGCGCGAGCATGATCTCGAGAACTTTCCGGCTGAAGGTCTTCTGCTGCGTCAGGACATTGTTCTTGACGACCTGCTGCGTGATTGTGCTGCCGCCCTGGGTGATCCGTCCTCGGTTTTTGATGTACATCAGCGCCGCACGGAGTGTACCGATCCAGTCGACGCCGTGGTGCGTCTCGAACCGCTGGTCCTCCACGTCGATATATCCCTTCTGAATATATTCGGAAATTTTGGAGATATCGACGTATTCATAATTTTCGTATCCGACCTTGCCTATCAGATTTCCATCCTTGTCGTAAACGGTCGTGTTCGAGGCTCGCTTGAACGTGCCGTAGTTCATTTCCGACAGGATATCGTACATCTGGCTCTGCGCTTCCACGTAGAGCGGATGAATCTTGATATAGAGAAAGGCGCATACAGCGATAATGATGGCGAGAAGGGCAAGAAGGATCCGATTGCGTCTCTTCCTTCTGGCGCGGCGCTCCGGCGTATTCTGCCGGCGCCATTTTGCCTCCTTCTTCGCGAGGAGGGCGTCGATCTCGGCCTGTTCGTCAGGTGAGGTCTTCCTGCCTGTGGGTGTTTCTTTCTTTACCCTGCGGCGGACACTCCTCTTATGCTTTCTGGTATCTTCCATAGCGTTTTTATCCTTGTAATTATTCGGCATTTTTCGGACTCGGAATGCTGCGCGTTCTCCGCGAAATGCTGTATAATTACATATCCCTCTATCTTGTTTCGCCCGTCGGTACCGAACCGGGTACCTCAGGGCAGTTACCCTACCATAATAACACGTCCCGCGATAAATGCAATCCGGGGCTTTCGGCGGGAATACCGGGGATCTTTATACAATCTTAATACCGCCCGGCGAATCTTAACGGGAGTTTTATGCCTCCCCTGCGATAATATAGACAAATGAAAGGAGCGGAGAGCGCCCGCAGGACGTTCTCCAGGTGATGATATGAAACGCCTACACATGAAGAAGATGTCTTCATTTCAGGTGATTATATTCGGGTTCCTGACCGTTATTCTTGCGGGAACGCTGCTGCTCATGATCCCGGCGGCCTCAGCCGACGGCCGGAGCGCGAGCTTCGGGACCTCGCTGTTTACGGCAACCTCAGCCGTCTGCGTGACGGG
>OMYS01000047.1 GCA_900315305.1 uncultured Eubacteriales bacterium | reverse complement strand
TTGGTATTATGTTGATTTTGGTCGATTTTCATTATACCTAAGAGATGAGCACTTGGCTCTTTTTAATTTTTCAATTTACACCATTATACAGACGTAACCTAATACAATAGAGAGCTTTTTCTGGTCAACAAGATTCAGGAGGTCCTCTGTAAGCTCTGTAAGTCGAAGATATTTTTGCACCTGGCGGCCACTTATCCCTGCCTGTTGTCCAACCTCTTCCCGACTCCAAGAGTCCTCCAACTTCTGGAACTCAGTTCCAGAAGTTTTCTCAGTCATCCTTTTCATTGACTCTGATGCCGCATCCTGACTCAAATCCGTTCTTTTCCCCTGTCTGCGCATCGCGTCCATCTTCATCTTCAGGGAAAATGCCCGCTCACTCGGAAGGATCTCCTCCCGCTGCATATTGGAGTCAACCATCGCGATGACGGCTTCATCATCCGTCATCTCCTTGATGATCGCCGGAACAGTAGTCAGACCCGCCAGCTTTGCCGCGTGCATTCTCCGATGACCGGAAATCATTTCAAATCCGTCCTGTTCATCAGGACGCACCAGAACCGGATTCAGGATCCCATTGTCCTTGATGCTCTGAACAAGATCTTTCATCCGGTCATCATCGAGCACCTTGAAAGGATGATTCCGAAAGGGATGAATCTGACGAATGGAAATCTGCGTCGCTGCACTTTTATCCTGTGCGTTCATCGTTTTCTCCTTGTCCATCATCTGCCTCCTTCATCAAGCCGGAAGGTCTGAAAGTATGCATCAAATATTTCCAGATTTACAAAGCAGGCTTTGTCTGCCTTATAAACCGCTCCGGCAGCATGCGCCATCTGTTGAAACTTGGACAGCCCCATGCTGTATAGTGCCGCTCCTTCCTTGTACCTGACGTAAATCTTTTTTCTCGCTGCCAGCGTTTCCCTCACGGCTTCTTTCCCGGTTTTCTTCTCTTGCGTTTTGCCGTTTCCTGTTCTGCCTCTCCCGGTTTTTCTGCTGATCGGTTTTTCCTCTGATGCCGCATAAGCTGCCGGTTTCATTCCAGGCGCCAGCCTTCGTTCCATTTTAGCCATCGCTTTTTCCTTATCTGCTGCTTTCATCCTTTTCCTCCAATCCCGGTCCTCTTCCGGTTTTCCTGTACTGTTTTCTGAGATACGACTCAAAGAGATCACGCCGGACAAGAACCATCTTTCCGTCAATCTTGTAGATGGCTTCCGCTTCTTTTGCCAGTCGGGTAATCTTCTTCTCTGTCAGTCTGTAGTACGTGATTCCATCTGCATAGCGGAAGAAGCTGTGTCTTGCAAATTCCAGATCCTCATCGTCCAGCTGATCCGAGAACATCCAGAGTTTCCCGCTCACTGCTTCTCCTCCTTCCGCCGCCTCTCTTCTTTGCTCAAACCGCGCTTACCGATTCCCCTGGTCTTCTCATGAAAATTCTCGAGATAGGCATCGAAAATATCGCGGTTGATCAGCACCGTACCTTCCATCCTGTAAAGCGCTCCAGCCCGATCCGCGAGCTCGATGAGCTTGCGGTGCGAGATGCTGTACACGACCTCCGCTTCCTGATAGCGAAGAAACTTTTTACGCAGCTTCTTCACCTCTTCCCGGACCTCTCTTGGTCTTGTGATGTCCTGATACTCCTGTTCCATACATTTCCTCCTTGTGGATTTGTGGGCAGATGCCCGGATAACAGGCATCTGCGTCATCGGACTGCTATTCAAACAGGGATGAAAGGCTTTTCAGCCTCTTTTCCTGCTGTTTGCACGCAAAAAGGCACCCCCTCTCAGATTGATTCTGAAAAGGAGTGCCTTTAATGTTTTTGGAACTGGGACGTACGTCAGACTTTATGCTGTCAACTGTTACGATGTACCGTCATTTGACTTTTTGTTGTACAAATGTTGTAAATCCGGTGTCACTGCAAAAAATCGGCTTGGATTTGTTGTAAAAATCCGCAGGTTTTCCGCCTGTGTTTTTCCCCGGATCAATACAGCTTCGCGCCGGCCGGGATGTGGTTGTCCACCATCAGAAGATGCAGTTCTTCCTCGCCGTTTCTCTCGTTCACCGCGGACAGGAGCATGCCGCAGGAGTCGATTCCCATCATCGCTCTCGGCGGGAGATTTGTGATGGCAATCAGGGTCTTTCCGACCAGCTCTTCCGGCTCATAATAGGCGTGAATACCGCTTAAAATCACGCGATCCGTGCCCGTACCGTCGTCCAGAACGAACTTTAAGAGCTTCTTACTCTTCGGAACGGCCGAGCATTCTTTTACCTTCACCGCCCGGAAATCGGACTTGCTGAAGGTGTCGAAATCGACCTGATCCGCAAACAGCGGCTCGATCTTCACACCGGTAAAATCGATCTTTTCGTTCGGGGTGAAGAACCCGGACTGATCGGAAACAGCCTCGGAACTCTTCTCTTCGCCGGCCTTTTCGTCCGCATGTGCTTCATTGTTTTCAGACTTGAGGGTCTTCATTGTCGGGAAGAGCAGGACGTCGCGGATCGTCTCCGCGCCTGTCAGAAGCATGCACATGCGGTCGATGCCGTAGCCGATACCGCCCGTCGGCGGCATGCCGATCTCGAGCGCGTTGAGGAAGTCCTCATCGGTGTGGTTCGCCTCCTCGTCGCCCGCGGCAAATGCCTCTTCCTGCGCCTTGAAGCGCTCTCTCTGATCGATCGGGTCATTGAGCTCGGAGTACGCGTTGCACATTTCCCAGCCGTTCACGTACATCTCGAAGCGGAGAACCTTGCCCGGATGCTCCGGATCCTTCTTCGTGAGCGGGGAGATCTCGATCGGATGACCTGTGATAAATGTCGGCTGAATCAGCTTGTCCTCGACAAATGCGTCGAAGAACAGGTTCAGGATGTCGCCGATCTTGTGTCTCTCCTCGAACTCGACATTGTGCTCCTTCGCCACGGCGCGCGCCTCATCGAGCGTCTTGATCTGATCGAAGTCGACGCCGCTGTACTTCTTTACGGCCTCTGTCATCGTCATCTTCGCGAACGGCTTGCCGAGGTCGATTTCATTTCCCTTGTAGACGATCTTCGTCGTGCCGTTGACCTCCTGGCAGACCGTGCGGTACATGTCCTCAGTAAGCTCCATCATGCCGTTGTAATCCGTGTACGCCTGATAGAGCTCCATCAGCGTGAACTCCGGATTGTGCTTCATGTCGAGGCCTTCATTTCTGAAGACGCGGCCGATCTCGTAGACTCTCTCAAGTCCGCCGACGATCAGTCTCTTCAGGTAGAGCTCCAGGGAAATGCGGAGCTTCTTGTCCTCGTCGAGCGCATTAAAATGCGTGACGAACGGACGCGCGGACGCGCCGCCCGCGTTGTCGACAAGCATCGGCGTCTCGACTTCCATGAAATCCCTCGCATCGAGATAGCGGCGGATGCTGGAAATGATCTTCGAGCGCTTGATGAATGTCGTCTTGACCTCCGGGTTCATGATGAGGTCGACATATCTCTGGCGGTAGCGGATGTCCGTGTCCGTCAGGCCGTGGAACTTCTCCGGAAGAATCTGCAGAGATTTGGAGAGAAGTGTGAGCTCCTTCGTGTGGACGGAAATCTCGCCCATCTTCGTCGTGAAGACGGTTCCCTTGACACCGACGATATCGCCGACGTCGAGGCGCTTGAATTTCTTGTAGTCCTCACCGAGATCATCGCGGGAGACGTAGATCTGGATGTTGCCATCGCGGTCCTGGACATTGGCAAATGACGCCTTGCCCATGACGCGCTTCGCCATCAGCCTTCCGGCGATGGAGACCTCTTTTCCCTCGTACTGTGCGTAGTTGTCCTTGATCTGCTGTGTGTGCTCCGTCTGGTCGTACGTGACGATCTCATACGGGTTCTCGCCCGCGTCGATCAGCTCCTTCAGCTTCTCGCGGCGGACCTTGCGCAGCTGATTTAAATCCTGTGGCTTTGATTCTCTCTGCGGCATGTCTTCCCTCAATTCTGTACTGCTGCCTGCAAATGAGGTGTCTTCATTTGTCAGGCGTGGTTACTGCTTCTTATGCGTTCTTGGAGATCGCAAGAACCTTGTAGTGATCCGTCTCGTCCGCGAGCTCGACATCGACGACATCGCCGACGCGCGCGCCGATCAGAGCGTGACCGACCGGGGACTCGTTGGAAATCTTGCCCTCGAGGCTGTTCGCCTCTGTGGATCCGACGATGTAGAAGTCGAGGTCCTCATCGTAATCCTCGTCATGGACCTTGACGTAGCAGCCGACGTTGACCTTGTCTGTGTCAGCCTCGTCCTCATCGACGACCTCTGCGTGCTTCAGGATGTTCTCGATCTCCTCGATACGGGCCTCGATATCACGCTGCTCGTCCTTCGCCGCGTCGTACTCGGCGTTCTCGGAGAGGTCGCCCTGCTCGCGGGCCTCACCGATCTTCTTGGAAATTTCCTGTCTCTTATTGACCTTGAGGTCGTTCAGCTCGTCCTCGAGCTTCTTGAGACCTGCGTAGGTCATAATATTCTTCTTTACTGCCTGCTCCTCTGCCATTGGACTTGTACCTCCAAGCGCTAAAATTCATATGCTCTTATGAGCGAAAAAAATCACGTGACTACTGCCACGCATATACTGTCGTATTATACGCAAGGAGCCTCAAAATGTCAATGCCCGCTGGCAGATGCAGGGCACACGCGCCACGGGTGTCTCCACTCGGGTGTCCACTCGGGTGTCAGGTTCCCATAAAAATTCTATAAATAAATCGGGACAAATGTTTATGATTTGTTAATCGGAACCTGACACCCTCCACACACCCTTCACAATTGCGGTCGCAGCTGTCAAGGCGTTGTCGATGCAAGCCAGGCGTCGAGCGTCTCCTCCAGCGCGTCCAGCGTATTGCACGCGTTGATTTTCGCGCGGAGGGCGGCCGATCCCGGAAGCCCGGTCGTGTACCACGCGATGTGCTTGCGCATCTGGCAGATGCCGAGGTAGTCACCCTTCTCCTCAAGCTGCATCCGCGCGTGCCGCAGCATCATGTCGTAGACCTCGCGGGCAGACGGGCGGATGGAATTTTTCCCGCCTGCCGGGGCAGCCGACAGCGAAACAGCTGACGAGTCCTCATCCGCCGAAGCCGCCGACCCGGCTGCGTCCCTCAGCGAGACAGCTGACGAGTCCTCATCCTCATCGCCTGTCCGATACTTCCAGTGCTCGCCCGGCCAGAAGAGTCTGCCTTCCTTCCGGCTCATCTCCGCCGTGACACGCATCATGTCAGAAAATGAAGTATCCGCATCGATCACGCTGTCTTTAATCAGTCGCTTCCGGCCTGTCCGGATGAAATAGTCAATGTCCCGGAACAGCCACGGGTTTCCGCGCGCGCCGCGCGCGATCATGACGAGATCGCAGCCCGTCTGCTGGAACATGGCGACCGCCTTCTCCGGCGACGTCACATCTCCATTTCCGATGACTGGGACAGGGACGGCCTCCTTTACCTGCCGGATCACGTCCCAGTCGGCCTGTCCCGTGTAATACTGCTCGCGCGTCCGCCCGTGGACCGCGATGGCCGCTGCCCCCGCCTCCGCGAGCTTTTCCGCGAGCTCCACCGCGTTCAGGTGGCTTCTGTCAAAGCCGGCTCGAATCTTCACTGTGACGGGCCGCGGGCCGAAGGATGCGCCTGTCTTGGTTCGGCTTTCGTCAGATGGCGCGGGGCCACCTGTCCCGGTCCGGCTTTCGTCAGATAGTGCGATACCGCCTGTCCCGGTCTTGCTTTCGTCAGATGGTACGGTGCCGCCTGTCCCGGTCTGACTTACGTCTGCAGGGCGGCTCTTTCCGCTCTGAAAATGCACGAGCTCGCGGATGATGGCTGCTGCCGTCTCCGGGTCCTTCATGAGCGCCGAGCCCTCGCCGTTGTTGACGATCTTCGGCATCGGGCAGCCCATGTTCACATCGAGGATGTCATACGGAACAGCATCGAGAGCCTTTGCCGCGAGCACCATCGTGTCGGGGTCCGGCCCGAACAGCTGCATCGAGATGGGATGCTCATCCGGATCGATGTGGATGAGATCAAAGGTCTTCTTATTTCCGTATTTGACGGCGTTCGCGCTGACCATCTCCATCGAAACGAGTCCTGCGCCGAGCTCATGACAGATCGTCCGGAACGGCCGGTCCGTCACGCCGGCCATCGGGCCGAGGACGAGCCGGTTCGGGATGCGGACGCCGCCGATACTGATTTCATTCGTGTACATAGCGTTCTCTTTCGTATTTGAGATAACCGTAAGGTGCAGGGGAATACATAGATATGCGGTCACCCTGGTTCCCATACTCTGTTCTGCCGGGGCCATCATTTCCTGACAGACTCGGACTATGGATGCGACTTTCCCTGCCCGGATCCGGTTCAGTGAATGCGGCTCCCGGGATCCGCCGGGATCGGCTCCAGCTGCGGAAGAAGCGGGTTCTCCTTGCCGAAGAGATGGACGTACCCCTCGAGCGACATGGCCTTCTCGCGGAGCACCGACGAGCGCTCCCAGACGAAGATCGCCGAGCGTCCCTTGCCGTTTCTGGCCTCCTGGATCAGGTTCGCGCCCGCCGAATTTCCATCAAATGCAAGAACCACTGACGGACGTCTCTCGAAAATTTCATAGTTGATGCTCTTGTAGATCGCGACGCCCTCCGTCTCCGTCGAGACGCGGATGCCGACGCCAGCCGCAAGTAGCCGCCGCTTCTCCTCTCTCGTGATCATTGACGGAACAAATGCAAATATTCCGAAATGTTTCTTGTTGTGCTCGACGAGATATTTCTCGTAGCCGCTGATCCGGTGGCCGATGACGAAGAACACATCGTCCGGGTCGAGGTGCTCGAGAAGCGCATCGAGCTCGCGGACGCCCTCGCTCGTGATCCGCGTCGCGCGCTTCTCGGAGTTGAAGCTTCCGCCCATGAGGACGACCGGCATGCGGTCCCACGGGAGCTCGCGCACCGCGTCCTTCAGCTCCGTGTTGGCATCGAGTCTCCGCGAGCGGCGCAGCTCGAGCCCGTTCCCGATCGGGCTTTCGTTCATTTTCGCAAGGAGCGCGTCCTCGAGCGAGCGGCCGTCGAGCATGCGGAGAAATTCCTTCTTCTTGCGCGAGTACGCGGCCTGGCCCTCGCGGATGATCTCCGACTCCGCGCGCTTCATTTGCAGCATCTCATCGTGTGTGAGACCGAGAAGCTTCTCGAGCGAGAGCTGCTCATCGATCGGATTTGTCCCGTAAAGCGCGGCGCCGTCCGTTCCCTGGACGCAGCGGATGCCGGCCGCAAGGTACTCCCGGAGCGGATGGTTCTCGAGAGAATTCAGGTTGTTCAGGCGGACATTTGACGAGAGCTGGAACTCGAGGACAACATTTCCGTCCAGGATCTCCTTCAGCGTCTTTTTGCCCTTGCCCGATTTCAGGCTGTAGGTGTAGAGCCCGTGGCCGAGGCGCACGTGCGGCATCGCCTGTCCCGGCTCCAGCGAGTCGCGGACGCACTCGATGCTGTGGCGGACGTTGTCCTTCAGACTGTCATTTTCACCCGCGTGAATGCGGATGACGAAGTCGGGATCGCGCTTTGCGATCTTCACGATCTCCTTGAAGAGCGGCTTCAGCGTGATAATATCGTTTAATTCCTCGCCGACAAAGTCA
Source organism: uncultured Eubacteriales bacterium (assembly GCA_900315305.1). Taxonomy (GTDB): domain Bacteria; phylum Bacillota; class Clostridia; order Lachnospirales; family Lachnospiraceae; genus Chordicoccus. The sequence continues at coordinate 5,582 of OMYS01000047.1, read as the reverse complement.
CAGCCCGCGACGTAGGGGTCGAGCGCGACGGCCTGCAGCACGTTGAGGTTCTGGATCAGATAATTTTCCGGCGTGACGCGGTCCTTGATGATCGTGAGCGGAATCCGGCGGAGCGCGGCCAGGAAGCGAATCGAAACGCCCGTCTCCCGGTAAATCTTCGGCATGACCGCGTGCACCTCATGCAGCATCTGGAGTGACTCGTATTTCTTGACGAGCGTCGTGTCGCTGATCTCCGCATAGCGGATGCCCTGTCTCTGATAGCTGCGCGCGATCCACAGGAGGCAGTCCTGGAAGACCGAGTTGCCGTGATACTCCGGCGTCTCGCCGTCCTTCAGCATCTGCCGGAGCGCGCCCGCGACGTCCGGGTCCGGGATCCGCGAAATGCCCTCGATCGGGATTTTCTCCTCGCTCTCCGTCCCCTTCGTGAAGACGTAGCGGTAGAGGTACACCTTCTCGAGATTTGTGAAGACGGCCTGTCCGTCCTTCAGGATCGCGAGGGAAATGCGGATCTTCACGATATTTTCCTCCGCGTTGTCCAGGTTCCGCAAAATGAGGTCCGCGAAGTTGATGAAGGTGTTGTCATTGATCCGGCGGTCGAGATATTTTCCCTTGAGGCCCGAGTCCACGAACTGACGCGCGACCTTCTCTCTGCGGCGCATAAGCACCGCCTCCTGCGCGTCCGTGAGCTTTAAGTCGAGCTTCCGCACGTAGTAGAGCGGATAGCGGATCTGATGATAGATGCCGAGCGCGATCAGAATGTCCGGCGAGAGGTTGCCGTTCATGTGCGTGTGCAGATCGGCGCGGAACTTGAGCTCGCGCGGAATATAGGTCTTGAAAATGGTCTTTGCCACAGGGAGGCGGTAGTCCGTCGTCTGGCTCATCAGCGTCTTCGCGATGGACGGGATCGAGGCCTTCATTTCCACGCGCCCGTCCGGGTAGATGTTCGCGACCTTCGTGTCGCCGAGCCGGAAAATGAACACCTCCTCGTTATTTCCGTCGATATAGCACGGCACCTCGCCGCGGATGCAGAGATGGTCCGCTGCCGCACCTTCTGCAGAGGCCCCACCGATCTCTCCGGCTCCATTCTTCGAAAATCGCACATGGTCCCCATCCGTGTCATGGCTGAGCGGGAGACCGCAGAGCTTCGCGAGGTTCCGGATCAGATTGCCGGACTTGTGGTTCGGTGTGACGAGCTTATAGTAGAGATGGTCAAGGTCCTGATAGAGATTGACGATAATATCCTTTTCGCTGTCGAGAAAAAAGCATGTGAAATATGTCATAGAGCGCTTCTCCTTTTCGGTTCACTCAGGATTCAATCTCATTCTCGACTTCCGTGAGGACATCCTCCGCCTTCTCGCCGAGAACGAACACGCGGTAGAAGATGCTCAGCTTCTCCATGAGCGACTCCTTGTCCTCCTGAAGCTTACTGATCGCGCCGTCGACGTCCTGCTCTTTAAACGCATCGTCATTGTCTGCGGCGCGGACGACGAATTTCGGGCGCTTGTCATCGCCGAATTCGACGGTCAAGATGCCGCCGACATCCTCGGTGAAGGTCACGCACATGATCTTGAGCTCGTCCTTCACATCCTGCGGGAGCCGGTCGAACTGCGGGTCCAGATAATATTTTTTCGTGTAGCTGCTTGCGCCGCACAGAGTTGTACTCATTTGTCAAAAACCTCCTGAAGAAAAACAGACTGACCATCCACAGGGCAGAGCGCCCCATGAGCGGTCAGTATTCAGATGCAGCCCCCAGACTCGGAACGCTCCGCGTTCCTCGTTGTAGGCGGACAGAGCGGCTTTGCCGCTTGTCCGCCCATTGAAAAACTTCTGAAATCGTCCGGCGAGCAAGCTCTCCGTCCGAATTTCATCAGTTTTCCAATGGGTGCTGAATAATTATATTATACATACCCGTAGATGCCGCGGACCGAGACCTCGCCGGTCGCGATCTTCTCCTTCGTGCCGTCCTCACGCTCGACGTTCAGCCGTCCGTATTCGTCGATGCCCCGCGATACAGCCACATACGGCACCCGCGGGTCCTCGATCCGGACCTTCTCGTCCTTGTCGACCAGCAGGAAATCGTAATCACTCACGAGTGTCGACATGTCGCCCGCCTCGCAGAATTTCCTGTAATTGGAGTGAAATGCCTTCAGAACAGCCGCGAGGATCAGTGCCCGCGGGACCTTCTTGCCCTCCTCGATCGCAAGCGACGTCGCGTCCTTCAGCTCCGGCGGAAACTGCCGGTTGTTGACATTGATGCCGGTCCCGATCACGACGTAGTCGAGGCCCTCCGGCCCCGCCTGCGCCTCTGTGAGGATGCCGCAGATCTTCTTCCCGTGGATCACGATGTCATTCGGCCACTTGATGCGGGCCGTCTGCGCGAGAACGCTGCGGACTGCCTGCGCGACCGAGAGGCCCATGACGAGCGTGAGCGCTGAGACGTGCTCCGGATCCACCTTCGGCTGCAGCAGAAATGAAAAATACACCGACTCGCCGGCCGGGGAGACCCATTTTCTGCCGATTCTGCCCTTTCCGGCCGTCTGCTCCTCGCCGATGACAAGAAAGCCCTCCTTCGGAGACGCCGGAGCAGAATTTCTGTCCGAGTCATGCTCTCCCTGCACAATGTCACCTTCGTCGGGAGAAAGCGTGAGCCTTCCCGTGCGGAAGGCGCGCTTGATCACTTCATTTGTCGAGTCGACACGGCCGAAGTAGTGCGTATCGTAGAATTTATCCTCGCCCGTGTCCTTCATGATGGAGCGGAAATCATCGATCCACATGTCAGGCTCCCAGCGTCGCGGCCATGACAGCCTTGATTGTGTGCATCCGGTTCTCCGCCTCATCGAAGACGAGCGACTGCTTCGACTCGAAGACCTCGTCCGTGACCTCCATCTCCGTGATGCCGTACTTCTTAGCGATCTCACGGCCGATGCCCGTGCCGAGATCATGGTAGGACGGCAGGCAGTGCAGGAAGATCGCCTGCTCACCCGCGTTCCTCATGATGTCCGAGGTGACGCGGTACGGCGTCAGATCCTTGATTCGCTTGTCCCAGACCTCGTCCGGCTCACCCATCGAGACCCAGACATCCGTGCAGACGACATCGGCGTTCTTTGTGCCGGCCATCGCGTCCTCTGTCAGCGTGATGGAGCCGCCGCTCTCCTTTGCCCACGCCTCGCACTGATCGACAAGCTCCTGATTCGGGAAATATTCCTTGTTTGTGCAGGCGACATAGTGCATGCCGAGCTTTGAGCAGAGGACCATGTAGGAGTTACCCATGTTGTAGCGGGCATCGCCCATGTACGCGAGCGTGAGGCCCTTCAGCTTTCCGAAGTGCTCGCGGATCGTCAGCGCATCGGCAAGCATCTGCGTCGGGTGGTATTCATTTGTCAGACCGTTCCAGACCGGGACGGTCGCATTCTTTGCGAGCTCCTCGACGATCTCCTGGCCGAAGCCGCGGTACTCGATGCCGTCGAACATGCGGGTCAGCACGCGGGCCGTGTCCTCGATGCTCTCCTTCTTGCCGATCTGGGAGGCCTTCGGATCAAGGAAGGTCGTGCCCATGCCGAGATCGTGAGCGGCCACCTCGAAGGAGCAGCGCGTCCTTGTGCTCGTCTTTTCGAAAATGAGGGCCACGTTGCGGCCTCTCAGTGTGTCATGCAGCACGTGGCTATGCTTCTTCTGCTTCAGCTCCTCGGCGAGATCAAGAAAATAGGTGATCTCTTCCGCCGTGAAGTCCTTCAGTGTGAGAAAATCGCGTCCGACTAATTCTTCTTTGATTCCCATATGCTCTCCCTGTTCTTCCTGTCTGTGTGTAATGCATACATTCTGTCTGTCATCTGTTCTCGCACAAGGCTGACGGCCATGCACTTGCCTCCGCGAGGCCCGGCCTCGCTGCAATCTGTTCCTGCGCAGGACCGACGGCCTTATGAGGCTCATCCCCGCTGCCGCGCGGCCTCGTACATCAGTATGCCCGCGGCCATCGCCGCGTTCAATGACTCAACTCTCCCCTTCATCGGGATCTTCATGAGCACGCCGCAGGCGTCCGCCGTCTCGTCCGTGATGCCGTTTCCCTCATTTCCGATCACGATCGCCGCCGGAGCGCGGAAATCGCACGCCGTATAGGCCCTGTCCCCGCGCAGATGCGCCGCGAAGCTCGTCACGCCGTTTTCATGCATTTTCTTGATCAGCGCGACCGCGTCTCCCGTCAGAAAATGAGGAACCCGGTAGATCGAGCCCATGGTCGAGCGGATCGTCTTCGGCGCGTAGAGATCGACGGACCCCTCCGTGATGAAGACCGCCGTGACGCCCGCAGCCTCCGCCGTCCGGATGATGGTCCCCGCATTTCCCGGATCCTGCAGGTTCTCAAGGATGAGATAGAGCGGCGATGACGCCCCTGCCGTCCGGAAGGCATCTGCCTCCGGATTGCTGAAGGACGGCTTCTCGACGACCGTCAGAATCCCCTGTGGAGTCTTCGTGTCGGAGACCGACGCGAAGCGGCTGTCCTCGATGTCAAACACCGCGTCCGCGCCCTCCGGGATCTGCTCCCGGACCTCCGGATGCTGCTGTTCATACCGGCGCGAGACAAGCACCTCGCGGACCAGCTCCCGCGGTGCCTCCTCGAACAGCTTTCTTCCTTCTGTAACAAAAAGGCCCAGCGAATCGCGGGCCTTTTTTTGTTTCTCTAATTGTCTGATTTCTTTAAATGATAACAACGGCTGTCTCCTATGTCAGGCAGTACCCGAAGTGACATTTCCTTTACAGACTCTCGTCCTTGAGGGCCTTCTTCTTGTCATCCTTCGTGTAGTTGTGGGACAGAGACTGGCAGACCTCCCACTGATACTCATCGATGCCCTTCGTCATAGCGAGAGCCTCCTCGATGTCGAAATCCTGGAACTGGCCGTTTCTGTAGCCGACGACACGCTTTGTCTTGCCTTCGCACAGAAGATCGACTGCCATGCAGCCCATGATGGACGCATAGACACGGTCCTTCGCTGTCGGAGAACCGCCACGCTGCATGTGGCCGAGAATCGTCGCACGCGTCTCGATGCCTGTTGCGGCCTCAATTCGTCTCGCCATGGATGCGGAATGGCCGACACCCTCTGCGTTGACGCCACAGAGCGAGGTAGCCGGCGCTGCGGCCCATAACCTCGATGATCGAGCATCTCTCATGAGATGTAGATGTATCGCGGACCTTATCGATCGCTTCCATCGCTGTGTTAACAGCCGTATCAAATCCGATCGTGTACTCCGTGCAGGCGATATCAAGATCGATGGTGCCCGGAAGTCCGATGACGTTGATGCCGTGTGCCGCGAGCTTCTCAGCGCCGCGGTAGGAGCCGTCGCCGCCGATAATGACAAGGCCCTCGATACCGTACTTATTGCAGGTATCAGCCGCGTGCTTCTGGCCTTCCTCTGTTCTCATTTCCGCACAGCGCGCCGTATAGAGGATCGTGCCGCCGCGCTCGATTGTATCAGATACATCCTGGGCATGCATCTCGACAAGGTCCTCCTCCATGAGACCGTCATAGCCTCTGTGGATGCCGTAGACCTTGAGACCCTTCGCAAGACCTCTTCTGACAACGGCACGG
>OMYS01000025.1 GCA_900315305.1 uncultured Eubacteriales bacterium | reverse complement strand
CGAAGAAGCGCTATCCGGCGGACTGCTTCCAGAAGACCTTCCGTGTGCCGGAGGAGGGAATCGTGAAGGCCCGCCTCTATATCACGGCCTGCGGTCTCTATGAGGCAAGGATCAATGGGAAAAAGGCCGGCGATCTTATGATGACGCCGGGCATTACGGACTACCGGAAGCGGATCGCATATCAGACGATCGATGTGACAGGGCTTGTGCGCGGCGGAATGAACGTGATCGAGGCGGAGCTTGCAGACGGCTGGTACAGAGGAAGCTGCGGCGCCTGGGGACGGAAGAACCAGTACGGAAAGGAGACGGCGCTTCTTGCCATGCTGAAGCTCTATCTTAAGGACGGGACGGAGCGCATCGTCTCCACGAACGGGTCCTGGGAGTGGAGCTGCGACGGACCGGTCCGCTTTGCGGACAATAAGGACGGCGAGATCATTGAGGCGGGACGTGTGCCGTCCTACCGCGGGCGCGCGAAGGTGACGAGGCGCTCTGTAATCCCGTCGGCGGGCGACAATGTGCCGGTCCGCGCGAAGGAGCACCTGCGTGCGACGCTCCTTGTCACGCCGTCCGGGAAGAAGGTGCTTGATTTTCATCAGAATATCGCGGGGATTCTTGCATTTTCCATCGAGGCGGAGGAGGGGAAGACAATTATCTTTCGCTTCGGGGAAATGTTGGATGAGAACGGAGAATTTACGCAGAGAAATATCCAGTGTAAAAACAAGCACGTCACGACGCCCCTGCAGCGCGTCATTTATACGTGCAGAGCGGGGAGAAATGACTACCGGACAAGATTTGCGGTCTTCGGCTTTCAGTACGTGCTTGTGGAGGGCCTTGACGATGTTAATCCCGATGATTTCGAGGCGGTCTCTGTCCGCTCTGATCTTGAGGAGACGGGCGAGTTTTCCTGCGACAATGAGCTGCTGAATCAGTTCGTGAAGAATACGATCTGGAGCGCAAGGAACAACTCTCTCGATATCCCGACGGACTGCCCGACGAGAGAGCGTCACGGATGGACGGGCGACGCGCAGATTTTCGCGCCGACGGAGTGCTTCCTCTTTGAGGCGTATCCGTTTGAGAGAAAATTTCTGCGCGACATGTATGATCAGCAGAAGAGAAACGGCTGCCTTCCGCAGATCGCGCCGCCGGGCGGCGTCGACTTCTACATGAAGGCGATGGACGGCTCCGTCGGCTGGGCGGACGCGGGCGTTATCATCCCGTATGTGCTCTGGAAGCAGTACGGCGACGCGCGGATTCTGAAGGAATTCCTGCCGGGGATGAGACGATATTTTCATTTTATGCAGAGACGCTGCGGGAAATGGTATCCGACCGCGCAGAGGACGGGTCTTTCTCATGAGGAGAATAAATACATCTCGAATTTCGGACAGGCCTACGGCGAGTGGGCGGAGCCGGCGGATATTCACGCCATGACATGGAAGGACTGCGCGGTTCCGCACCCGGAGGTCGCGACGGCCTACACCGCATATATTGCGGGGCTTATGAGTGAGATTGAGACAGCGCTCGGGCATACGGATAAAGCGAAGGCGGCAGCGGATTTCCGCAGGCACTGCGTGAAGAGCTATGAGGCGCTTTCGGAGACAAAGGAGTTTACGCTTGATACGGACCGGCAGGCGCGCCTCGTGCGGCCGCTCGCGTTCGGGCTTCTTAATGAGCAGCAGACCGAATACGCAAGGAAGCGGCTCCTTGAGGCGCTCCGGCACTATGGCTTCCGCGTCGGCACGGGGTTCCTTTCGACGCCGCTTATTATGGATGTCCTCTCCGCGTACGACCTTGAGGCGGCCTATCGTCTTCTTGAAAATGAAGAGCTGCCTGGCTGGCTTTCTATGCCGAAGAACGGCGCGACGACGGTCTGGGAGGCCTGGGAGGGCCCTGCGTCAGGAGACAGCGGCATCGGCTCTCTCGACCACTACTCAAAGGGCGCCGTGGTCCGCTGGCTGTTCGATGGCATGTGCGGGATCCATGTGGCCGGAGAAAATCAGTTCCGGATCGAGCCGAGGCCGGGCGGCCATTTTAAGCAGGCGCGCGCGTCCTACCGGAGCGTGTACGGGACGGTCGTGTCCGGCTGGAAGAAAACGGATGAAGGGATTTCATTTCTTGTCACGGTTCCGGCGAACTGCGAGGCGGAGGTCGTTCTTCCGGACGGAAGGGCGGTCAGACAGACGGCCGGGACGAGAGAATACGCATGGAAGGAGCAGCTATGAAGAGTGATGCTGAGATCAGAAAGATTGTACAGTCGATGACGCTGGAGGAGCGGATCGCGCTCTGCTCCGGAAAGACTTTCTGGGAGACGAAGGCGTTCCCGAAGTATGGTATTCCGTCTCTCTTCATGAGTGACGGATCTCACGGCTTAAGGAAGCAGGAGCGCGAGGGCGGCGCGGATATGCTCGGCGTCAATGAATCGAATCCGGCGACCTGCTTTCCGGCCGAGGTGACGACATCGGGGAGCTGGGATCCGGAGCTGCTTGAGAAAATCGGACATGCGATTGCGGAGGAGGCCGTCTCGCAGCATGTCGGCATGGTCCTCGGCCCCGGGGAGAATATCAAGCGGAACCCGCTGTGCGGACGGAACTTTGAGTATTTCAGCGAGGACCCGTATCTGGCGGGAAAGCTGGCGGCGGGATATATCCGTGGCATGGAGAGGAGAGGCGTCTCCACGTCGCTCAAGCATTTCGCAGCCAACTCACAGGAGTATATGCGCTTTTCGTCCAACAGCGTCATGGACGAGCGGACGCTCCGGGAAATTTATCTGCGCGGCTTTGAGATCGCCGTGAAGGAGGGAAAGCCGTCGACCGTCATGTGCGCGTATCCGAAGCTGAACGGTGTGCACTGCAGTGATAGCCGGAAGCTCCTGACCGATATTTTAAGGAAGGACTGGGGCTTTGACGGCATGGTCGTGACGGACTGGGGTGCGATGAACGACCGGATCAAGGGCTTTCAGGCGGGCTGCGACCTCAATATGCCGGGAGGCAGCGCCTATATGGAAAATGAGTGTCTTGCGGCCGTGAAGGATGGGCGGCTCTCGGAGGAGGACATTAACCGCTCGGCAGAGCGCGTGCTGCGCGTCGTGTTCCGGGCGGCGGAGACGCTCGGCGCGGCAACTGACATAAGCGGAACGGATGCGGCCCTTGCCGCAAACGGAACAGCTGAGACCCTTGTCGCAAGCGAAACGGTTGCGACCCATGCTGCGGGTGAAGCGAATGTCACCGGCCAGTCTGCATCGGCTGACAGGGAGGGCGGGATATCCGTGGCCCCTGACATGACGAACCGTCACCATGAGCTTGCGCGCCTGGCTGCGGAGGAGGGCGCTGTCCTTCTTAAAAATGAAAACCACATCCTGCCGCTTGCCAGAGAGGAGCATATCGCTGTCATCGGCTATATGGCGAAGGACATGCATTTTCAGGGCGCAGGCTCAAGCCATATTCATGCGGCGCTCACGGATGAGCCGCTTCCTTATTTTTCCGGAACATGCGTCTATGCAGAGGGATACGCGGAGAACGGGAGCGCCTCAAAGGAGCAGATCGCGGAGGCTGTCCTCGCGGCAGAAAGGAGCGATAAGGCCGTGATTTTCGCGGGCCTTCCGACAAGCTGTGATTCCGAGGGCTTTGACCGCTCGGACATGAAGCTTCCGGAGGGAGAAAATAAGCTGATCTCTGCGGTTGCGGCAGCAAATCCGGACACGGTTGTTGTGCTCTTTTCGGGAAGCGCGGTGGAACTTCCGTGGAATGACGAGGTGCGCGCGATTCTCTACATGGGTCTTCCGGGACAGGCCGGAGGAAGTGCAGCCGTCCGCCTTCTCTACGGCGATGTGAACCCGTCGGGGAAGCTCGCGGAGAGCTGGCCGGTCCGCTATGAGGACTGCGTCTCCTCCTCGTGGTACGGAAAGGACAAGGACGCCGTCTACCGGGAGGGCATCTACGTCGGGTACCGGTATTACGACAAGGCAAATCTTGCGGTGCGGTATCCGTTCGGCTATGGCTTAAGCTATACGGATTTTGTGTATACGGATATAAAGCGTGACGGGATGGACATCTCATTTACGGTTGAAAATACGGGAGAGAGAGACGGGGCGGAGATCGCGGAGCTCTATATCGGGCAGACGGGCACGGGACTTTACCGGCCGATTCGCGAGCTGAAGCATTTTCAGAGAGTGGAGCTTCGCGCCGGAGAGAAGAAGACCGTTCATTTTTCGCTGGAAATGAGGGACTTTGCCATCTGGAAGGATGGCTGGATCGTACCGGAGGGCGAGTATGAGATCAGTGTCGGCCCGTCCTCGCGCGAGCTGCCGCTTACGGCAAGTATAAAGATTGATGCCAATACTGCGAGCCATGAGATGAGAGATGCTGATCGTGAAAGCATGAGTGAGTCAAACTGCGGTCCGCATGTCATGAGCGAAGGAATGAACAGATCGGCGGCAGGGAAGGAAGCTGTGGAGACCTGCGGTGTGCGCATCGCGCGTGAAGAAAATCAGACAGAACGGGATGGCGCTCCGGCAGATGACTGGTACAGAACCTGCCGCGGCATTCCGATGCTCGCTGATTTTGAACGTATGAGCGGCATTCATTATGAGCCGGTTCATCTTTCAAAGGGCAGCTACACAATGGACAGCACGGTCTCTGAGATGAAGAAGGATTCACTCGTGATGAAGATCATGTACAAGGCTGTGGAGAACACGGTCGCGAAGGGCTTCGGCGGAAAGAAGGACTACAATAATCCGGAGTTCCGCATGCTCATGGCCTCGTCTGCGGGAAGCCCGCTCCGCAGCATGCAGATCAGCGGCGGCATCAAAGGCGGCATCATGCAGGGACTTCTCGAGATGGCAAACGGTCATGGCCTGAAGGGTATCGTGACGATGATCCGCGGGAAATAAGAGCCCCGCGGACATGGACAGAACCCGCTGGCCTCAGCGCCCTGCGCCGCCTTCCATCATCCCTGCCTCCATCCGCGCGATGAGGTCGCCGCCATGCTCCCGGAGCCAGCGCTTCGGCTCCCTGTAATCCGGGAGCACGGCCTCCACATCGGCCCAGAACCTTGGTGAGTGGTTCATTTCAAGGCGGTGGCAGAGCTCATGGACGACGACGTAGTCGCGGACATTTTCCGGGCAGAGCATGAGCAGGCAGTTGAAGTTGAGATTTCCCTTCGCGGAGCAGCTGCCCCAGCGCGTCCGCTGGTTTCGGATCGTGACGCGGCCGACTGTGACGCCGACGATGGGCAGGAAATGACGGATGCGAGCGGGGATGTCCGTGCACGCCCTTCTGGTGAGCTTCTGAATGTCATCCGGCGTGAGCGAGGGCAGAAGCCGGCGGGCCTCATTTTTCTCCTCCATGCGCGAAAGGTGCTTGTTGATCCAGTCCTCGCGGCTCATGACGAAGCCGCGGATCTGTGAGGACGGCACAAAGTACGGCGCCCGCACGAGAAGCGTCCGGTCGGGACGGATCTCCAGCGCGATGCTGCGGCGGTTTGAACGTATAACTGAGTATGTATGCATTTTCTTATGCCCGGCGGGACGCCAGGCCCTTTCTTATGTTTTATGCTCTGTGTCAGCAATGCATGCGGCTCTGGATGCGTATGAGCTGAAACGGCAAGGGCGCAGCGCTTACTCCATCCCGAGCTTTTGCATTTCCTTGTCTAGATCTGTCTCGGAGAACGGTCCGGCCAGCGACCAGGCCGTATCGACATCGAGATCGTCAAGCGGCTCGAGATAGATGCCGTTCTCCTTCAGGAAAGCGATCGAGTGCGTGAACTCCGCGTAGACCGGGCAGTTGACCGACGAGGACGACGTGTCGGCGCTGCTTCCGAAGATGAGGCTGACCTTGCCGACCGGGACCCGGCTCTTGGCAAATGACCAGCTGAACTGTTTCAGGTCTGCCTCATAGGCATTTTTGAACGCGTCGTAGTATGTCTCCGCCGGCAGATCGTCCGAGATATTCTTTCCGTCTGTGTACTCAATGCGGATCTTGTCAAGCTTTTTTCTGATCGCGCCGTCGTGGTAGATCGGGAAATATCCCTCGCGGAAGGCGTCCGTCCCGAAGACATCGTCCATTACGGCGGCATTTGTCGTGTCCGGAAGGTACACCGAGCGCGTCACAAGGCGGCCGTCTCTCATGCGGAAGCCGACGACGAGCTGATACGAGATGTCGGTGTCAGGTGCGGTCAGGACAATATTGCCCGATTCGTTTTTGACATTTGCCTTCGTCCAGTTGTAGCCGGCCTCAAGCAGACGGTCTACCGCGTCGATATCCGTGAGGTGCATGTATGTCTCCTCGTATTTTCCGTTATAGGACGCGTCCGTGCCGTCCTCCAGATAGCGGTCGGTGATATAGCCGTTGTCATAGACGACGAAGGCGTCCACGGTGTCCTCCGCGCGCGGCAGCCAGCTGTCGTATCCGAAGGCGTCGTACCGGAAAATGAGAAACACGCAGACCGCGAGCAGCGCCGCGGCAACGGATCCCGCGGGATGCATGGTCAGGCGCCGGAAATCGAAGGTGTAGATGACCTCCATGATGCAGCCCGTGATCAGAGCGGCAAGCGCGGCGATCACGCAGCAGACCGGCGTCGACGGGGTCACGGAATACACGGCCGGAATCGCGATCATGGCGACGGCAAATGAGACCGCGATCTTCAGAATGATGCGGACCGGCTTGTACAGGACTGCGCGGCCGGCCATCTCATTTTTCCGCTTCCGGAATGCGAGCCATGCCAGCGCCATCGCGAGGATGCCAAGCAGAATGCCCATAAGGAGCGCACGCGGGCCCGCCTTTACGGCAAACCAGAGGGTCGGCGAGTGATCCGCCTGCTGTCCGTAGGAGGCGTTCGTTACGTACGTCCGGAAAAATGTGACGCAGAAGTCGTGAATGAGATAGCGCATGAGCGGCTCATAGAGCAGCATGGCGCCGTCAAGAAACAGCGCGACGATGATATTTCCGGTCAGCATGACAGCGAGCACCGACAGGGCGTAGATGTCCACAAACAGAATGACCGAGCGCAGAAGCTGCATCATGCAGGACGCGAAGACAGAACCGGTCATTGCGCCCATGCCGGTTATAATAAGCATGCCGACAGCCCCTGTTGTTATATAGGCCGTCAGGAAAATGAACAGACTGTTCAGCGAGATTTTGATAAAGCGCGCCTTCCGTGAGACCGGCTGGCTCTCATAGAAGTCGAGCCGCTGCCGCGAGTCAACCCACGAGAAGCCCTGCATCGCGAGCAGCAGGCCGCAGATAATCGTGACGATCCAGTTCCAGCTCTCCGTCCCGAGGATACTGACTGCCGTGCTGTGCAGGTTCTGGATGTGCTTCGCCTTCTCGGATGCTGCCGTGTATGCGGCCATGGCGCCGGAAAGAAGGAGCACAGTCTCTATGATGTGGAAGATCGCGTACAGGAGCAGCGTGAGCGCAAGCGTCCACGAGCGCCGGCCTGTCAGCTCTCTCTGGCGGGACCAGAAGGAGACCGGGGAGGCTGCGCCTGTGCGCGCCTTCGCCGGCCCGCTCTCGTGGACCGAAGAGGAGTCTGAGGAGGCTGCGCCTGTGCGCGCCTTCACCGGCCCGCTCTCGTGGACCGAAGAGGAGTCTGAGGAGGCTGCGCCTGTGCGCGCCTTCGCCGGCCCGTTCTCGTGGACCGAAGAAAGAGAGTCCGGGCGCTTCTTACCCGAGGATGAGTTTTCTTGCGTCATAGCCTGCCACCTCCGTTTCACAGATGAATATTTCCTCCAGCGTGAGCGGAAGAATTTCGAAGAAGACCGGGTCAACTCCCTTGAAATGCTGGATAATCTCGTCGCGCTCGCCGCGCACGATCAGCGTGATCAGCCGCCCGCGGTCCTCGCGGTGAACGACGCGGAGGCCGGCGAGGGCGAATCTCATTTCCCGCTCATTCTTAAAGACGCACTGGACCTTCTGGATGCCGAGCTTCATGTCCGCGAGGTCTTCGGACAGAAGCAGACCGCCGCGGTGCAGAAGACCGATGTGGTCGCAGATGTCCTCGAGCTCGCGGAGATTGTGCGACGCGATGACGGGCGTAAGGCCGCGTCCGGTCATTTCCTGGGCGAAGAGGCTCTTCGTGCCCTGGCGCATGACGGGGTCGAGTCCGTCAAATGTCTCGTCGCAGAGCAGGTAATCCGTATTCGCCGCAATTCCGCAGATGACCGCGAGCTGCTTCTTCATGCCCTTCGAGTAGTGTGAGATCGGCCGCTTCGGGTCGAGTCCGAAGTCGCCGAGCAGCACGCGGAAGCGGTCCGCATCAAAATGCGGATAGGCTGTGCACATGTAACGGAGCATGTCCGCCGCGCTGCTGTTCGAAAAGAAGTACGGCTCATCGGAAATGAAATACACCTTCGATTTCGCGGCCGGGTTGTCGAAGACGGGCAGGTTGTCAATGGTGATACTTCCGCTGTCCGGCTCAAGAACGCCGGCCGTCATGCGCAGCAGCGTGCTCTTGCCGGCCCCGTTTGTGCCGACAAGGCCGAAGACCTGGCCTTTTTGTATGGTGAGGGAGAGGTCCGCGACGGCGGTGTCGCCGCCGAAGGACTTCCGGACTTTGTCAATCGTGATCATTGTGGTTTTTCTCCTGAAGCTTTATGTCGGAACCGGCCATATCTTGTACCGGTTTGTATCGCGTATGTTCCTGGTGTCTGAGTTATGAACGGAGCTCACTGAGGAGCTCACTTGCCGGGATGCCGCTGTCCTCCGATTCCTTCAGCAGCGCGCGAAGACGTTCCAGAAGCTCCTTCTTCTTCAAGTCCCGCAGGTGAGGATTGGGACTTACGAAGTTGCCCTTGCCCTTGACGGAGTAGAGAAAGCCCTGCCGCTCAAGCTCCGAGTAGGCGCGCTGGACCGTGTTCGGGTTCGTCGAGAGGTCCATCGCGAGCTGACGCACGGACGGCATCTTCTCATCGGGCTCGAGCACACCCTTCAGAATCAATATTTTATATTTTTCGGAGATCTGTTCATAGATCGGACGACTGTCCTGATAATCGATTAAGTCCACGGAAGGCAACCTCATGCATACTAACAACTGTATTATTTAGATTAATACAGTTGGTGCCGTATGTCAATCGTCTGGGGCCTTCCGGACCTGATTCTGTCTCGAGTTATAGGGCCTGGAGAGGAAATCAAGCCAGAGGCGCTACTGCGGTAGGGCGTGTGGGCGAGATTGGGGCTGAAACGATACAGGAGAGACGAGCCGTAGGGGTTGGTAGGGAAAATCAAGCCAGAGATTCTACTGCGGTAGGGCGTGTGGGCGAGATTGGGGCTGAAACGATACGGAAGAGACGAGCCGTAGAGCTTGGAGCGAAAATCAAGCCAGAGACTCTACTGCAGTAGGGCGCGTAGGCGAGATCAGGTCTGAAACGATACGGAAGAGACGAGCCGTAGGGTTTGGTAGGGAAAATCAAGCCAGAGGCGCTACTGTGGTAGGGCGTGTGGGTGAGATCGGGGCTGAAACGATACGAGAGAGACGAGCCGTAGGGTTTGGTAGGGAAAATCAAGCCAGAGGCGCTACTGTGGTAGGGCGTGTGGGCGAGATTGGGGCTGAAACGATACGGGAGGAACGAGCCGTAGGGCTTGGTAGGGAAAATCAAGCCAGAGACACTACTGCGGTAGGGCGTGTGGGTAAGATGGGGGACTGAGACGCTACGGCTGGAGAAAATCGTAGGGCTTGGGGAGAAAATCAAGCCTGAGACGCTACTTGGATAGGGCTTGTGAATGAGATTGGAGCTTGGGCGCTACCCACGGCGGCATGAATCAGGTATAGTAAGAATGCGGGAGGCATCAGCCATGGAAATAAGAAACGCGCTTGTGTATTGTGAGGACCACAAATTCAGGAAGGGAACGATCGAGATTCAAGGGGAGCGGATCAGCCGCGTGCGGACGGCGGAAAGTGAAATCAGCTCTTCTTCGAGAATGGATTGCGGGAATCCTGGCGGGGCTGCCCGAACTTCGGGCGGAAGCTGCGCAAACGGCTCGGGCGAGACGGGAACTGCTTCGGTAGTCGTACAGCTTGACAAGGGCGTCAGCTGCGCAAACGGCTCGGGCGAGACGGGACCTGCTTCTGCAGACGCCTCGGCACTCGACGCGCACGGCCTTTATGCTATCCCCGGCCTTGTCGATGTGCATTTTCATGGGGCGGACGGTTGTGACTTCTGCGACGGAAATGAGGAGAGCATCGATCGAATCGCGCGGTACGAGGCGAAGCACGGCGTGCTTGCGATCTGCCCGGCGACGATGACATTCTCGGAGGAGAAGCTCATGAAGGTCATGCGGGCGGCAGCCGCGCATAAAAATGGCAGCGGCGCGGATCTCGTCGGCATCCACATGGAGGGACCGTTTGTGAGCCCGAAGAAGCTCGGTGCGCAGAACCCTGCGTTCGCACACGCACCGGACATCGCGATGGTGCGGCGCCTTGCAGAGGCGGCAGATGGACTTCTTAAGATCGTGGACATCGCGCCGGAGCTGCCTGGCGCGAAAGGCTTCATTCGGGAGATCTCAAAGGATATCGTTATCTCCGTCTCACACACCTGCGCGGATTACGAGACGACGCGGATGGCATTCAAAAGCGGAGCTTCGCATCTCACGCACACATTTAACGCGATGCCGGGAATTCACCACAGGGCACCGGGTCCGATTCCGGCGGCCCTCGAGGCCGGCGCCGACGCAGAGCTGATCGCCGACGGCGTTCATATCCATCCGTCGATAGTGAGGCTTGCCTTCCGCCTCTTCGGGGAGGAGAGGATGATCCTCATTTCCGACAGTATGGAGGCGACGGGCCTCCCGGACGGCACGTACAGCCTCGGCGGACAGGCCGTCATAAAGCGCGGGCGCAGGGCAGCGCTGGCGTCTGATCCAGACACAATCGCCGGAAGCGTGACAAATCTCTTTGACTGCATGAAGACGGCAGTGCTCGACATGAAGGTTCCACTCGAGACAGCCGTCCGCGCCGCGGCGGAAAATCCGGCCCGGTCGATCGGGATAGAGAAGGATTACGGGTCCATCGCGCCGGGGCGGTACGCCAATGTGGTGCTTATGGATCGGGAGATGAATGTGCGGGGGATTGTGCAGAGGGGGCGGCTGGTCAAGCTGGATAATTGACGGCACGCTCTTTCACAGCTGATATTTCGTGCGGCTGACCCAAAGTATATGACGGAGCAGAAATGCCTGTTTTTTGTACTTATTCAGCATCTCTTGGAGAATAAAAAAGATGGAGGGAAAGTTCGCTCACCCGATGTCTGTTTCGATTCTTCGAGGCTGGTGAAGCAGAAACGCTTACTTTTGATCGTGGTCCGGCGCCTCCGGATCGCTGCTCCCCGCATAGATTTCCTGCTTCAGAAATACACTGTCCTTATCCTCAATTCCTCTCTTTCGCAGCTCCATCGGCGTGCAGCCGAATTTCTCCCGGAACAGACGGCGGAAGAGCTTGTAGTTCGTAAAGCCGTGCCGCTCGAGAATGACATTCAGATGGCCGTCCGTGTGGATCAGGTCCTCGTAGACATGCGTCATCCGCACATCATTCAGATAGCTGAGGTAGGTCTGTCCCATCAGACGCCGGAATTTCCGGCAGAAATATTCCGTCTGCAGATGCGTGAGTGCGGCGGCGTCCGCCGTGCTGATTGCCTCTGCATAGTGCGTATTGGTGTAATCGAGGACCGGGCTTATGGATTCAAGCTCCTCTCTGCTCCGTGCGGCAGGAGCCTCTCTCAGTGGAATCCGGAAATAGTGATGCACCAGGTACAGAAATTCAAAGAGTAGGCTGTGAAAGCGCAGGAGATATCCGTCCGGCTTCAGCTCCTCGAGCAGGGCCATTTTCTCCAGCGTCGCTTTTACCTGCGCAAGATGCGTCTGGTGGTGCATTTCCTGCAGATGCGTGTTGAAATCATAGTAGGAAGAATCGAAATCCGGGAGATACCTTCTCATCAGGTCCGCCGGTATCTGCAGAAGAATCGAGTCATTTCCGGGAGACCCGTCGGTGGAGTGTACGAACCGGGAATTCACGAGAATCAGGTCTCCGGCGCGCAGTGTGTCCCGGTGATTATTGATCGTAAAATGCAGACAGCCTCCGGTGATATAGAGGATCTCCACGTCGCCGTGCCAGTGCCGGTAGCACATATCATGGGAGTCATGATATGTCCGGAACAGGATGTCGAGGTCCTTGGTCGTGCGGACAATCTCGTGCGGAATGCCGATGTGGTCTGCAGAAGAAACTTCTCTTGTTGCCGGTGCTGACGAGTTATCTGAATTTTTATGTTCCATTTGATACTCCTTGATTGATACAGGGAAGACTTTTACGGGCGGCAAGTCATGTCTCAGCCTGCATCTGACGTCTGAACAAATCCAGCATATCATAAAAAGTCAGGATCGACCTGTAAATTCCACAGTTTTTCGCCTTATTTGGCCTCTTCATGGACAATATAATACTCTCAGAAACGGGAACGGAGAGAGCTCCTTGGCGGGAGAACATCGCATTCAGAGTGACAGCGGCATCAGTTCCCTGAGCGAAACGTCATGGTCAAATGAGGAGGTATCACAATGAAGGTAAAGGGTGTCAATCTCGGAAACTGGCTTGTCCTTGAAAAATGGATGAACCCGGCCCTCTTTGCGGGGACGGACGCGGAGGATGAGTACTGGCTTCCGAGAAGACTGGATCCGGCTGTCTATGAGGCGAGAATCAGAATGCACCGGAGCGAATATATCACGGAGCGGGATTTTGTCACGATCAGCTCCTGGGGCTTCAACACCGTCCGGATTCCGGTCCCGTACTTCATTTTCGGAGACAGAAAGCCCTTCATCGGCTGCATCGAGGAGCTGGACAGAGCATTTGCCTGGGCCGAAAAATACGGAATCAAGATCCTGATCGATCTTCACTCAGTTCCGGATTCACAGAACGGATCTGACAACGGGGGCTTAAGCGGCGTCTGCAAATGGGCGCAGGAGCCGGAGGAGGTTTCATTTGTCCTTGATCTTCTGGAGAAGCTCGCGGAGCGCTACGGTCATCGCCCGGGACTCTGGGGAATTCAGCCGCTCAATGAGCCGGCGACGCCGGAAATCTACAAGCTCTTCGATTTTGAGCACAGATATCCGGCCGTCGATCCGAAGATGGCTGAGGGCAACGCGCCTGTGTCCTGGGAATTCCTGTATCAGTTTTATCTCGACGCGTACGAGCGCATGCGCCCGCATCTCGCGGAGGACAAGGTCATCCTCTTCCACGACGGCTTTGACATCCATCACTGGAAGGACTTCTTTGCAAATGCAGATCTGAAGAACGTCGCGCTCGATACGCACCAGTACCTGATGATGGCGGAAATGTTCGGTTGCGAGCAGACGGTGGATGGATACCTTCATTATATTCGTGAGCACTACGCGAAGGACATGGAGGAGGTTCAGCAGTACGTGGATGTGTACTGCGGTGAGTGGTGCCTCTTCAATTCACTTGCGACCGGAAAGGACACGCACGGCGGCCAGTCCGTTCTGAACGGCGAGCAGGGAGGCAGCGGCGAAGGCGAGGTATTTACGCCGGAGGAGAAGCGGAAGATTTATCTGCCGATCGCGAAGGCGCAGCTTGAGGCCTGGGGCAAGGGCAGCGGCTTCTTCTACTGGAGCTATAAGCTGCTGACAGATACGGTCAATACGCCGGGCTGGATCGGCTGGGATTCATGGGACCTCGGCCGCTGCGTGGATTTCGGGTGGTTCCCGCTTGATACACTGAAGGATATGTGAGGAGGATAAGACATTGAGTAAAGAGAGAATTCATACCGCCACGGCGGTGAAGGACGCAAATGTAAAGCTTTCTTTCCTGGAGCGGCTGCGGCCTCGGTGATTGCAGTCTCCAAATTCCTTGATGGCATTTCCGACCTCATCATGGGATATATCATCGACCACACGCACACAAAGCTCGGCAAGGCGAAGCCGTGGATCCAGCGGCTCTTTATTCCGCTCGCCGTCTGCCAGGTGCTGATGTTCTCAGTACCGTCGGGCTGGGCTTCATCCGCACAGCTGGTCTACATGTTCCTGACCTACAACCTGGTATCGACCGTGTTCTTCACGGGCATCAACGTTCCGTATGCCACGATGCAGGGCCTCATGACGACAAACCAGTATGAGCGCGGTCTTCTCGGCACATTCCGCAATCTTCTCGCAACAGCGGGCACGATGACGATCAACACAGTCACGCTGAAGCTGACGACCTTCTTCGGCGGCGGAGATCCGTACACACAGAGAGGCTGGACACTGACGACCGTTGTCCTGATGATTGCATTTATCGGCATCACCTGCTTCCAGCTCGCAGTCACGCACGAGAGAGTCGATTCCTATGAGTCGGGGGACGACAGCAAGCCGGAGCAGAAGGTCTCCTTCCTCCGCGGCCTGAAGGCTCTCGTGACAAATAAATACTGGGTCATGCTGGTGCTTCTCATTTTCTCGATGTACTTTATGATGTCGACGTTCTTCGGCTCCGCTGTCTATTTTGCACAGTATGTGCTGGGCAATCCGGATTACTACACGCCGATTTCAAATGCGCTCTCCCTCGCGCAGATCGCAACTCTGTTCTGTGCACCGTTTATTATGAAGCGGATCGGGAAGCGGAACACGGCCCTCATCGGTATGGTTATCGCGGCGGCAGGCTTTGCGGCAACCGGTCTTGCGCATTCCGTCACAACGGTCACGGCCCTTTCGGTTGTGAAGGGCATCGGCTTCGGTTTTGGCGGAGCAACGATGTTCGGCATGCTGCAGGATGCGATCACCTACGGCGAGTGGAAGCAGGGCTTCAACAATGCAGGTATGGGAAATGCAGCCTCCTCCTTCTGCATGAAGATCGGCTCCGGCATCGGAACGGCTGCTCTCGGCTGGATTCTCGGAGCAGGCGGCTTTGACGCGAAGCTCGCGTCCCAGACGGCAGGCGCCATTGCGTCGATCAACATGTCCTTCATCTGGGTCCCGACGATTGCGATGTGCGTTGCGGTCGTGTCACTCATTTTCTTTGATCTGGACAAGAAGTATGCGAAGATCGCGGCGGATCTCGCGGCTGGAAAGCATAAGGGCGAGGCTTGACTATGATGCACAATCCGATTCTTCCGGGCTTTAATCCGGATCCGTGCATCTGCAGAAAGGGAGACGACTATTATCTGGCCGTCTCCTCTTTTGAGTGGATGCCGGGTATACCAATTTACCACTCCAGAGACCTTGCGCACTGGGAGCTGCTGACGCATGTCCTGACGGACGATACGGCGGTGAACCTGAAAAATCTGCCGTCCGCGAAGGGAGTCTGGGCCCCGTGCCTGACATACTGCGCGGAGGAGGACCTCTTCTATGTCGTGTACGGCGTGATGAATTCAATGAACGCGCGGTTCTTCGATGTCGACAATTTCGTGATCACGTCCCGCTCGATTACAGGTCCGTGGTCGGAGCCTGTCTACCTTCACTCCGCAGGCTTTGACGCGTCGATACTGCACGACACGGACGGCAGAAAATATATTGTGTCGCTCATGTGGGAGACGAGAGACGGCTATGAGAAGCCGGGCGCAATCTGCGCCGTGGAATATGACCCGCTGAAGAAACAGATCATCGGATATCCGAAGCGGATCTGGCGGGGCGCGACCGACCGCGGCTGCATCGAGGCGCCGCACCTCACGAAGCGAAACGAGTATTATTACCTCATGTGCGCCGAGGGAGGGACAGGCTACAATCACGCGGTCACCATGGGGAGATCAAGGGATGTCTTCGGCCCGTACGAGCCGGATCCCGCGGGGCCGCTCGTCACGTCCCAGCCGGCTGCGTCAAATGAGAGGAAAGACGCGGACCACCTGAAGCCGAAATACTATAATCCGGAGTCTGTCCTCCAGAAATCCGGCCACGGGAGCTATGTGGACCTTCCGGACGGCGAGACGTATCTTGTTCATCTGACAGCACGCCCGCGAGTGATCCGTGATACGCCGGAGGAGAGGGCGCGTCTCAGCCCGTATGCGCCGGTCTGGCCTGATGGGTACATGCCGGATGGAATTCTTGATCTCCGCTGCACGCTTGGCAGAGAGACGGCCATTGAGAAAATGCACTGGACGGAGGACGGCTGGCTCCGCATGGCAGACGGCGGAAATCTCGCGCAGGAAGCTGTGCCTGAGCCGGCGCTTCCTTCTGTGAAAATGAAGAAAATTCCGGAACGTGATGATTTTAACGAAAGCGGCCTCGGGAATTTTTACTATGCGCCGCGCCAGATGCCGCAGCGCTTCTGCGATCTTACAAGCCGTCCGGGGTGGCTCCGCATGCGGGGCTGCGAGTCGCAGGCAAGCTTAAACCGCGTGAGTCTGCTTGCAAGAAAGCTCACGAATCTTGGCTGTATATTTACTACGAAGCTCGAATTCAGTCCGGACGTCTACCAGCAGGACGCGGGGCTCATGCTGTACTACGACAATATGAACAACCTCTATCTGCGAAAGTATTACAGCGAGACGATAGGCGGCGAGGCCCTCGGGATCGTGCAGCTTGAAAACGGGCACAAGACGGAGTATACAGAGAGCAGAGTGCCGCTGACAAAGGGCGCGCCGGTCTGGCTTCGTCTCACGGTCAGGGACCGCGACACGTTCTTTACGTGGAGCCTTGACGGTGAGAACTGGACGAGGATCGGCGGCATCTTCGATACTTCGATTTTCTCGGATGAATACTGCAAATTCGGGGAATTCACGGGGACCATGGCGGGGCTCTTCTGCCGGGACTCACTCCTCCACAGAAAATGCGCGGACTTTGATTTCTTCGAGGTGAAGGAAAGGACAAATGCATGATGGATCACTTACTTTACGGCGCGGCTTACTATGATGAATACATGCCCTGCGAGCGCCTCGAAAAGGATGCGGATATGCTCGAAAAGGCCGGCATGAATGTTGTGCGGATCGCGGAGTCGACGTGGGCGACGGAGGAGCTGCAGCCGGGCGTCTTTGATTTTTCGCATGTGACGCGCGTCCTTGACGAGATGGAGAAGCATGACATTTCCGTGATTATCGGGACGCCGACGTACGCGGTTCCCTCGTGGCTAGTAAATGCACACCCTGAGGTCCTCGCGGTGACGCACAAGGGCCCCGGTATGTACGGTGCGCGGCAGATCATGGACATCACGAGTCCGGCCTACCGGTTCTACGCGGAGCGGCTGATCCGAAAGCTCCTTGCGGTGACGGCGGGCAGGAAATGCGTGATCGGCTATCAGCTCGACAACGAGACGAAATATTACGACACGGCGGGTCCGAACGTGCAGAAGGCCTTCGTCCGCTACCTGCGAGATGAATTTCATGACGACATCGAGGCGATGAACAGGGAGTTCGGTCTCGACTACTGGAGCAACCGCATTAATCGCTGGGAGGACTTCCCGGACGTGCGCGGCACGATCAATGGGTCGCTTGCGGCAGAGTTTGACAAGTTCCGCCGCGGCCTCGTCGATGAGTTCCTTATGTGGCAGGCAAATATCGTAAAGGAATATAAGCGGCCGGACCAGTTTATCACGCACAACTTCGACTTCGACTGGAGAGGGTATTCATTTGGCGTCCAGCCGTCCGTCAATCATTTTCATGCGGCAAATGCAGTGACTCTTGCGGGATGCGATATCTATCACCCGACGCAGGATGAGCTCACGGGCGCGGAAATTGCATTTGGCGGGGACCTCACGCGGTCCATCAAGGGAGACGGCGCGGACGGGAGTGGGATGACAAGTTCCGAAACATCTTATGCGGAGGCATCCGAAGATCGCCGCGCGGTTTCCAGAAATGGCATGACAAGCTCTCGGAATTACCTCGTCCTCGAGACGGAGGCGCAGGGCTACCCGGACTGGACGCCCTACCCGGGGCAGCTTCGCCTGCAGGCGTTCAGCCACCTCGCGTCCGGCGCGAACATGGTCGAGTACTGGCACTGGCACTCGATTCACAATTCATTTGAAACGTACTGGAAGGGCGTCTTAAGCCACGACCTCGCGGAAAATGCCATTTACCGCGAGTGCGAGACGATCGGCGCGGACTTTAAGCGCCTCGGGAGCCATCTCGTCAACCTGAAGAAGCACAACCAGGCGGCCATCCTCGTGAGCAATGAGGCGCTGACGGCGCTCGAGTATTTCCGGATCGACGCGACGGCGAAGGGTCCGGGGCAGCTCGCCTACAACGATGTCGTACGTCTCCTCTACGATGCGCTCTATAAAATGAACATCGAGTGCGATTTCCTCCCGCCGGAGGCCACGGCTGCGGACATGAACCGCTATAAGATGATCGTCGCGCCGGCCCTCTACGCGGCGCCGGAGGACCTGCTTGAGAGACTGAATGGCTACGTCCGTGACGGCGGATATCTCGTCACGACATTTAAGAGCGGTTTTACGGATGAGCACGTGAAGGTGTATCACGACGCGCAGCCGCACGTTCTGCGGGAGGCAGTCGGCGTCACGTACCAGCAGTTTACATTTCCGAAGAACTGCGGGCTGAGAGGGAAGCTGGTTGATGAGGCACGAGGCAATGCCGGAGTGGATGACTTCGTGACTGGATCATCTGCGAAGATGCAGGAAGAGGTCGGAGTTTCTGAAGCAATGTCTGCGTCTATGGATTCTCGAAATGAAGGCGCAGCTCTTGCACAGGAGAATATGAGAATGGGGGAATCACTGGGCGAAGACGACCTTCAGGCTTCCCTCTTCATGGAGCTCCTCATGCCGGATGCAGGCTGCGAGGTGCTCGCCTCGTACGACCACAGGTACTGGGGAGAATACGCCGCGGTCACGGAAAATGCGTATGGCCGTGGGAAGGCGATGTACATCGGCTGCGGGCTCCCGGAGAAGCTGCTGCGAAGACTCCTTGCGCACGCCGCGGAGGAAGCCGGCATCGACTATCCGGAGGGCATCTCATTTCCGGTGATTGTGCGGAAAGGGACGAACGACGCGGGACACACCGTGACGTACTATCTCAACTACTCGCCGGATGACGTGACAGCTGATTGTGCCGGCAGCGGGACGGAGCTCCTTGACGGCCGCTATGTGGAGAAGGATGAAAAACTGACGCTCGGCGGATGGGAATTGGCAATTGTCGAGACGGATACATAATTGAAAAATGCAGAACGCCCCGGCCTTTTATTGTATGGCTGAGGCGTTCTGGCAGAATGCGGAGAATTTTGCATTTCACATGTCCAGGCCGTACGTCTGGTTCTGAATGAAATTTCCGAAGCGTGGCAGTGTAAACATGATTTTTCCGTAGCCGCCGGCCTGAATCAGCCCCTGACGGATCAGGCGGCTGCGGTAGACGGAAAATTCCTGCGGGCTCATATGGATCTTCTCGCGAATCTCAGTGACCTGCCCGGAAGGCGTGTCGGCCATCGCGGTCAGAACAGTCCGCTTGACCGGCGACTGCTCGTCCCAGATTTTTCCGTAGACGTATTCGTCCATGTAGGTGTCAAACCGGGAGATAACCTCGTCTGTGACGGTCGTCACCTGCATGTCCCAGCAGAGATACCCGACGACCTGATACGCGTAGGAATAGCCATTTGCCAGCGCCGCCATCCTGCGGGCATCCTGGATGGAATTGTGGAAAATGGACTGATAGCTCTCGGTGACTGCCGTGGCATTCAGAGGGGCAAGGGTGATTTTCGGGGCCCGGTACAGGAACGTCAGCGTCTTTTCGTTTTGGAGCTCATACAGATTTTCGTACAGACCGGTCATCAGCAGGTAAACCGGGTACCGGTTTCGGAGAAGAATCTGAAATTCACTGGCAAACTGACGCATGGACGCGGAATTGACCGCCTCGTCGATGGCGATCAGAACCTTCTTCCCCTGCTTCTGCACGATGGCGAGCATACGCTCGATGGCTGTGCCGAGGTCTGTAATCGGCGGCGCGCCCTGTATTTCGACGCCGAGTCCGAAAAATGAAAGGTTAATTTTCGCTCCCGCAAAGAGGCTATGCAGCTTCTCGTCGTTGTACAGCTTGGCCGCAAATGAGCGCAGCAGATCGGCCTCAATGCTGAGATCGTAGACGATCCAGCCGTCATCGCGAAAATGATCCTCCAGCTCCGAGAGCAGAACGGTTTTTCCGGATCCGCGGATTCCGGTGATCATGTACATATGAGACGGGGAGGGATCGGATGAAAAGCTGCGGATGACCTCGTCCGTCTGCTGACGCCTTGCGATGTAGCTGGCCGGCTCAAGTCCGAAGCTGAGGGTGAAAGGATTGTTCATAGGAAGCGCCTCCTTTGAGGAAGAATCATTTGTTACGCTCTGGAATGTGGGATACTTGTCATCCCATGTTCTTTATGAAAATTTCTTAGAGCTCACGTCTGATGTTATATCTTGTTATACCTGCAACCTCATGTTATATCTTGTTATACTTCGTGTCAACAGGCAGGCGCACACTGATTTTTCGTAGGTAATGATTCAGCAACCACGGACTCGGAATGCTCTTCATTTTTTCTGTGAGCGGGCCTTGCTCGCCTTTGGGAAAACTTCTAAAACCATTTGGTATACAAGCTCTCCGTCCGGATTTCATCAGTTTTCTGAGCTGGCTGAATAGTTATCAAAGAATTGTGCCATAACACATGAATTTGTGATATCGAAATGCCATTCCTTCGTGTATGCTTCTGTATAAAGATGTGATTCTGACAAGAAGAATCATGCTGTCTTTCGCGGAGGGAGGCCTGAAAAATGAATACAAATCTGCGGGAGGACAATAAGATTGTCCGCATCATCGAGTATATCTCAGAGCTGTTCATTTTGAATATGCTGACGCTCCTGTGCTGCCTTCCGGTCATTACGGCCGGTGCGTCAATCACAGCGATGCACACTGTTCTTCAGAAAATGGTCCGCCACGAGGGCGGATATATTGTGAAGCCGTTTTTTGCTGCCTTTCGTGAAAACTTCAGGCAGGCGACGCTGATCTGGCTGATCTTCCTTGCGATTCTTCTTCCTGCAGGTATTGAGATTCTCGCGTACATGTACGATCCGTCTGTGCTTCCGAGAGCGATGGTCATCATCGCGGCGGTTGTTGCGATTTTCATGATGATGTTTCTCGTATATGTCTTTCCTCTGCAGGCTCATTTTAAAAATGATATCACCGGCACGCTGAAGCTTGCGATGACGCTCGCAGCAGCGCGGTTTCCGCGGACACTGTTGATGACGCTTCTTTGCATAGTGCCGGTTGCACTGGCTATGTTCGGCGGACTGATGCTTCTGCCATTTGTATTTCTCTATGGATTTTCGCTGCCGGGCTTTCTGTGCGCGAAGATCTATGATCCCGTGTTCCGTGAGCTCGAGTGAGAAGAGTCAGGAATCGGGGATGGGAGAAATATTCAGTGTATATCGATTCGAGAGCTTTTAGCAATACATGTATTTATTCGGTACAACGAGGGAGCGAAGTGTCTCGAGTCCCGAGGGTGCCGGATAGTTACAACATTATTACACATATATATGGAGGATTGCTGGTATGAATTACTATGTATCGGCCTCTGCATTTCGCAGCGGCTGCGGGACGAAGGAGAGCCCGTTCAAGACAATTCAGGAGGCTGCTAATATCGCGATGCCCGGTGACGAAGTAATCGTAGCTCCGGGCGTATACCGTGAATACGTGAACCCGAAGCACGCAGGTACGGAAAATGCACGCATCACCTACCGCTCTGAGGAAATGAGAGGCGCTGTGATTACAGGCGCGGAGCCGGTCAAGAATTGGGAGAGGTATCAGGGAGACGTATATGTCAGCCGGATTCCGAATGGAATCTTCGGGGATTATAATCCGTACACAGTTCCGGTCAGCGGCGACTGGTATTTTGCGCCGGACCCGGTCCATACAGGTGAGGTTTATCTGAATGGAAAGGCCATGTATGAGGTCCTGGACCTTGAAAAGGTGCTCCATCCGGTCGTCTACAGACGCTCCTGGGATCCGGAGGCGACGTTGAAGACCTGGTATACAAAGCAGGAGGACGGAGCGACTCTCATTTTCGCGAATTTCGGGGGAAAGAATCCGAATGAGGAAAATGTAGAGATCAACGTCAGAAGAAATGTTTTCTATCCGTCCGAGGAAGGAATCGGCTATATTACGGTCTCCGGCTTTGTTATTCGTCAGGCTGCGACACAGTGGGCCCCGCCGACCGCTTACCAGGACGGCATGATCGGCCCGCACTGGTCGAAGGGCTGGATTATCGAGGACTGCGAGATCTCGGATTCCCGCTGCAGCGGCATTACGCTTGGCAAATATCTGCAGCCGAACAATGACAATAAGTGGACGACGAAGTACACAAAGGACGGTACGCAGACAGAGCGTGACAACATCATGCAGGCACAGAATGAGGGGTGGACGAAGGAGAGAATCGGCTCCCATATCATTCGCCGCAATAATATCCACGACTGCGGACAGACCGGCATTGTCGGCCATCTGGGCGGCGTGTTCTCGATTATCGAGGACAATGAGATCCACCACATCAACAATAAGCAGGATCTGGCCGGCGCGGAGATCGGCGGCATCAAGATGCATGCGGCTATTGATGTGCAGATCCGCCGGAACCATATTCATCACTGCACGAGAGGTTTGTGGCTTGACTGGCAGGCACAGGGGACGCGCGTCACACAGAACCTGTTCCATGACAATACGCCGCCGGCCGGAACGGATATCACACCGCTCCTCGGACTCGGCGAAGATATTTTCATCGAGGTTTCACACGGCCCGACGCTTGTTGACAACAACCTGCTGCTCTCGAAGTGCTCCTCACGTATCAGCACAGAGGGAATTGCATTTGTCCATAACCTGATTGCGGGCTCGTTCACCTGGGTTGGTGACGGTGTTATGAATAATTCTGTCAGGCTGCCGTCGCCGCGCTACACGCCGTACCACGTGCCGCACCGCACGGAGGTCGCAGGCTTCATGACGATCCAGCACGGAGATGCCCGGTTCTACAACAACATTTTCGTGCAGCAGCCGGTCGATGAGGAGTATGTGGCGCACGCGAAGGAGTGCGGCACAGAGAAGCAGTATAACTTCATCTGCGGCACAAAGCCATATGACGGTTATCCGACGGCGAAGGCTTATTTTGAGCAGTTTGGTCCGTGGAACATTGAGGACGAATCATCTAAGGACAAGTTCTACGATCACATGCCGGTCTACACGGGCGGAAACGTCTATTTCAACGGCGCCGAGCCTTGCGATTCGGAGGAGGGCGCTTATGTCGATGAGACAGATCATGTCATGCTGAAGCTCATTTCCGAGGACGGGCATATGAAGCTTGAGACGAACCTCTATGATTTCCTGCCCGCAAGCAAAAATGAGACGATCTCGACAGCTGTACTTGGCGAGGCGTTTGAGCCGGAAGAGAAGTTCGAGAACCCGGACGGCAGTCCGATCACGTTCAATCAGGATTACTTCGGCGACCACCGCGCGGTCAATCCGGTGAGCGGTCCGTTTGAGGGCGCGGCGCAGAGCAGGAAGGTGCTGTTCTAAGGATACGCCCACGTCTTTGGAAGATCAGACCATTCGACGGTGTGCATTGCTTAAAAGCTGTCTGCGCACGCCGCCGGAACTTATGTGGAAGATGTGGACGAGCGTGCATTAAGCTCACTCGTCCAGACTTTCCCGGATGAAATCCTCCCTCTGGTACGCATTTCGGTACTGTCCGGGTGTCATCCCGGTTTCGAGCCGGAAGCATTTTGACATGTGGCTCTGCGATGCGAACCCGAGGTAGGCCGCGATCTTTGCGTACGGATACTGTGAGTAGACGAGAAGGTTCTTGATGAGATGGACCTTTTCGTGCATGATGTACGCTTTCAGCGTCGTGTGCTCTTCTTTTCGGAACAGGGCGGAGAGATAGTTCGGCTCAAGTCCGATTGCCTCCGCGATCTCCTGTACGGTGATCTTGCCGTGCAGGTGTGTGAAAATATAATCTTTGCAGCGGGAGATGTGACGGTTCTCTGGAACCTCATGATCTCCCGCTTTTTTCTGCGTCTTCGCGAGTCTTTTCTTCTCCTCTTCCTCGCGGCGGAGATCCTCTGTGAATTTCGGTGCATTTTCCGGAACCTTCGCCTGAAAATGAGAGACGTCCAGAGCTGATGTATCTGTGACGGTCTGCGGCAAAGGCTCCGCGGCACCTTCTGCCTTTTCATCCTCTGCTTTCCGGGTCTTTGCTGCAAGTCTCGCTTCCTCTGTCTTCAGGCCGTGCACGAGTGATGCATACTGGTATTCTGCGTTGTGATAGATGTGCTTGATGGTTTCGACGTCATTGCATTTCTCCATCTGCTGAATTGTGATATCACTGATTGAGAACGCGGTCTCAAAATGAAGCCCTCCCTGAATCGCGGCGCGGCTTGCAATCGTGACAGCGACAATGCCGATGTTCCGCTCCTGGCGGACCGGATCGCTGCCGAGTTTTCCGTATCTTCCGGTGAAATCTTCCTCAAGAACGCGGTGCAGTCCATCGACGTCGCCGGTCATGACGCAGTGGCGCTCGCGCAGCTCATGATTGTACGGGTTGTGGACGACGCCGTCCTCGACGCGGTCGAAAATCATCCTAGAGAGCTCCTTCTGCGCGTCCGTTACGCGCTCCT
Organism: uncultured Eubacteriales bacterium; assembly: GCA_900315305.1. GTDB lineage: Bacteria > Bacillota > Clostridia > Lachnospirales > Lachnospiraceae > Chordicoccus. The sequence goes on along the minus strand of OMYS01000025.1, from coordinate 3,896 downwards.
TGTCCACGCAGTTTTCGTCGATGACGTCCTTGCGGAGAATATAGGGCTCTGCGTCGCTCCCGTCGCGTTCGAGATTGACAGGAAGCAGGATATCTGTGGCAAAGGCGTCCAGATCGCAGACCGGCACAGAGCGGAGCCAGTAGGTATATTTTTCTGATTCAACCGATATGCCGAGATCTTTGAATTTAAACACAGTCCGGAACCATGTTGGCGCGCTGAAACGGACCGGTCCGATAATCACAGTTCCGGTGTTAAGCGTGATGAGAGCATACGCGAATTGATTTTCCATAGAAAAAATCAGAGGCCTGAGGCGGGCTCTCATGAAGAGCTCTGTCTGGGACAGGATTGGTTTGATGAATTTCTCGTCAGTGAAGTCGACAATGGAATCCTGTGAGGCCAGAGTCTTCTGACTGGCCATGACGACTGAACGTGGGTTTTCTGTGCCGGGCGGGAGCTCAGACGGATCTGCTTCCCGCGCATATCGCACGAAGGTATGCAGATTATAAGAAATATGCATCAGTGAGTAGTCAATTTCCATAGGGTCTCCTCCGCAAATAAAAATACAGACTGAGATTTATGCCAAATGAATCCTGTAAAAACCGCCTGTATACGGTATTATTACCAGTTATGCATCTACAATTTATTCTGTACAACGTACAACTTGTATGTTTCAAAGAAACGTAATAATTATAGCAGAAATTTGATATAAGCGCTGGCTGCATGACGATATAGTTTAAGTACAGCAGGCGGGAAGCGGAAAGAAAGACAGCGCGCGGGTCGTTCATTTTCCGGTCACCGCAATGACGGGCATCCGGGAGGTGAGTGGTTGTCAGAGAACAGTTCATTTTTCGGACATGGCAGATACGCACAGAAATGATTTTCAGGAAGGAATGAGAATTATGAAGAAACAGATTGCGTTAGCGCTTACGGCAGCTATGACAGTCGGTATGCTGGCAGGCTGCAGCGGCAAGACCCCGACAGCAGCGGGCGGTTCTACAGTGACATCAACAGGCTCTGAGACAACGGCAGCGGCCGGTGACGACAAAACGATCACATTCTGGAACATCGCAACGGATGAGCCGGATAAGACGATCTGGTCTTACGCGGTTGATCAGTACAACAAGAATGATTCACCGACGTCAGGCTACACGATCGATCAGGTAGCAACAGCGAACGATCAGTACAAGCAGAAGTTGTCCGTCGCGATGAGCGCGGGACAGTGCCCGGATATGTACATTCACTGGACCGGCGGTCCGATGAGAGAGTACATCAAATCAGGTTATGCGCAGGATATCACGGATATCGTTGATGAGCTCGGACTTCGTGACAAGTACCTTCCGGCGGCACTTGATCAGTGCACGGTCGATGGCAAGATCTACGCCCTGCCGGTCAAGAACCAGTCCGTTGCAGTCTTCTTCTATGACAAGAGCCTCTGGGCTGAAAAAGGCTATGAGGTTCCGAAGACGCTCGATGATCTTGAAACTCTCTGCGACAAGATGGTGTCCGACGGAATTACGCCGTTTGCTCTCGCAAACAGCTCACAGTGGACAGGCTCCATGTATTACTGCTATCTGGTCGCGCGTTATGGCGGATCCGATATCATCACAAATGCATACAACCAGACAGGGTCTCTTGTAAATGACGCGACAAAGTTCGCCGGCGAGAAGATTGAAGACTGGGTCAGCAAGGGATACTTCCCGGACGGCGTCAACTCTCTGTCAGCAGATGACGGCGAGGACCGAGCACTCCTTTATCAGGGTGCCGGCATGATGCTCCAGGGCTCCTGGCAGGTCGCTTCGATCAAGTCTGAGAACCCGGATTTCTACAAGAACCTCGGCGCATTCGCATTCCCGACAATGACAGATTCCAGCGCAGATCAGACGACTGTCCTTGGAACACTCGGTGATAACTTCATTTCCTTCAACTGCACAGGTGAGAAGCTGAAGGAAGCTGTCAAGATGGCTGCTTATTACACGACGGATGAATGGATGAAGCTCGATGAGGACAGCGGCAACCTTCCGCCTCTTGTAGACGCATCGTCCAGCGAGCCGGCATGGCAGGATATCACATCGATCATCAAGGGCGCTTCGAGCGTACAGCTCTGGTGGGATCAGTACCTGCCGTCCTCTGTAGCTGAGGTCCACAAGTCTGCGACACAGACTCTGTTCGACGGAACAGGTGATCCGACGAAGGTCGCACAGGAGCAGCAGGATGCTCTCGATGAGTATTTCAAGGAGAACGGCTCATCTACTGCGGCATCTACCGCATCGTAAAAGATACGTAACGATTCAGCACTCAGACTCGAAACGCTTTAGTGGGTGCTGAATGATTAACAAAATGCAAACCATACAGAGGCTGCCGATGAGGCAGCCTTCTGTATAAGAAAAATCGTGGAGACTGCGTGCGAATCTGGCTTCGCACAGGTCTTATCAGGTCCGAAAGGAGTGGGAGAACGTGACTAAGAAGACATCCCTCGCGGCTGTCCGCCAGAGAAAAATAGCGCTCTGCGCGGCGGTCTTTCTGATTCCGGTTATTATTCTCATGGCCGTCTATATTCTGTATCCGATCATTGCGACATTTGTGAACAGCTTCACGCAGTGGAACGGTATCTCGACAAATAAGAAGTTCATCGGCTTTTACAACTGGAACAAGCTGATTCATGACACAAAGTTCTGGCAGGCATTTCTCAACAACATCAAGGTCATGCTTCTGTCTCTCGTGATTCAGATGCCGATCGGCATTCTGCTTGCGACATTTCTCGACGCGGGCGGACGCAAGTTGAATTTCTTCAAGATCATCTGGTTCCTTCCACTTCTCATGAGCTCGGTTGCTGTCGGCTATCTGTTCCACTACGCACTTGCGACAAACGGCGGACTGTTTACATCCATTTCGCAGATCTTCGGAGGCGGAAAGATCGATCTTCTGGGAAATCAGAAGACGGCGCTCTACGCGGTCATCGGCGTCATCTGCTGGCAGTTCATTCCATTTTACATGGTCTATTACATGGCGGGATATTCCAGCATCGATGAGTCGCTCTATGAGGCAGCTATTGTCGACGGTGCGACGAGAGGCCAGTATGTCCGCAAGATCGCGCTTCCGCTCCTCGTTCCGACGATCAAGAGTGCGGTTGTCCTGTCTGTCACGGGCTCACTCAAATATTTTGATCTCGTCTATGTCATGACGGGAGGCGGTCCCGGAAGCTCAACAGAACTCATGGCGACCTACATGTACAAGGAGTCTTTTTCAAAATACAACATGGGATATGGATCTGCAATCGCGGGTGGCATGTTCATACTGATCACGGCGATCGCCGGACTTCTCATGTTCCTGATGAACAGAAAGGGGGATAAAGAATAATGGCTAATACGTCTGTTGCAACGATCAGTCATTCGAAGCGGGTCGGCCGCATCAAGTGGACTGTCGCGATTATTCTTGCCGTCTTCTGGCTCCTTGTGACGTTTGTTCCGTTCCTGTTCATGGTCATTACAGGTTTCAAGCAGAAGCTTGAGACGATCATGTACAACGCATTCCACATGCCGGAGAAGTTCTATCCGGACAATTACATCTCGATTCTTACGGATCCGGCCTTCTGGACATATTTTAAGAACTCCGTCATCGTTCTTGTGCTTTCGCTTGTGCTTCTTCTGTTCATCTCCGCGTGTGCCGCGTATCCGCTCTCACGCTTTAAATTCAAAATGAGAGCCCCGATCTACGGTGCGATCGTGGCAGCGATGTCCGTTCCGATGCACGTCACGCTGATCCCGGTCTTTAACATGACAATCAACATGGGCCTTTATGATACGATCTGGGCGCTGATTCCGGTCAATGTCGCGTTTGCGACTCCGATTTCTGTCTTCATTCTGACAGGTTTCATGCAGGGAATCCCGAAGGAGCTT